>JAGYJR010000001.1 GCA_018401995.1 Flavobacterium sp.
TTTCATTGGCAATGGTGTCATTGGAAACTAATTCATCAGCATCATTAATTGCATCCAAAAGCAAACTATCCACCACCACATTTTTAGACGAAGTTGTAGTTTCCGAAAAAATCTTTTTTGGAAGCACACTTTTGAAACCAATAAAACTTATCGCTGCCAAAACTGTGACAACAAAAGCCTGAAAAAAATATTTTGATGTATTCATTTAGTTAAATTCCAATGTTTTAAGTTTTCAGTCGCAGTCGCAGTTTACAGATTAGTAACACAAAGTTTTAAAATTTGCGTCTTTGCTTCCGATAACTATCGGAATTGCGAGCAAAAAAAATCAAAATCAAATTCAAATTCAAAAATCAAGTTCAAAATCTATTTTCTAACTTCTTACATCTATTCTCTTTTTTTGGAACACAGATTAAAGAAATTTGAAAAATCAAAAAAATCTTTTATGAACTTTTAATCTCAAAACAACTAAACTTTAAAACTTAAATGACTTATATGTTTTAAAAATTCAAGTTCAAGTTCAAAAATCAAGGACAATTGTTTTCGCTTCGCTCAAATGGCAGCCTACTTCGTAGGAGATTCCTACTTCGGCGGAATGACACAAAATCAACCCATTGCCTATTACCTATTAAAATTCCAAATTCCAAATCCCAAATCCCAAATTCCAAATCCACACTTCGCTTTACATTCTTTCTGGAACGTTTATTCCTAACAACGAAAAAGCATTTTTAATCGTATTTCCAACGGCTTTTGCTAATTGTACTCGGAATACTTTTTTATCCTGATTTTCTTCTCCTAGAATTGAAACTTGTTGGTAGAACGAATTGAATTCTTTTACCAAATCATACGTATAATTCGCGATTAGAGCTGGACTATGTTGGGCTGCTGCGTTTTGAATCACATCTGGAAACAATTGCAATTGCTTGATTAGTTCTTTCTCTTTTTCATGAATCTCGATTTCGCTCGAAACAACATTTATATAATCAAAATCCGCTTTTCTTAAAATTGATTGAATTCTGGCAAAAGTATATTGAATAAACGGTCCCGTATTTCCATTAAAATCTACGGACTCTTCAGGATTGAATAGCATTTGTTTCTTCGGATCTACTTTCAACATATAATATTTCAAAGCACCTAAACCGATGGTTTTGTACAAAGTTGCTTTTTCTTCGTTGGAATAGCCTTCTAATTTTCCTAATTCTTCCGAAATCGTTTGTGCGGTTGTGGTCATTTCCGCCATTAAATCATCCGCATCCACTACTGTTCCTTCACGAGATTTCATTTTTCCTGAAGGCAATTCTACCATTCCGTAAGACAAATGATACAAGTTATCTGCCCAATCAAATCCTAATTTTTTCAAGATTAAGAACAACACTTTGAAATGATAATCTTGCTCATTACCAACGGTATACACCATTCCACCAACATCAGGAAAATCTTTCACACGTTGGATTGCCGTTCCAATATCTTGCGTCATGTAAACCGCAGTTCCGTCTGAACGTAAAACGATTTTTCTATCCAAACCATCTTCGGTCAAATCAATCCAAACCGAACCATCAGGATCTTTCTCGAAAATGCCTTTTTCCAAACCAAATTGAACCACTTCTTTCCCAAGCAAATAGGTATTCGATTCGTAGTAATAGCTGTCAAAATCAACACCTAAGTTTTTGTACGTTTGCTCGAAACCATCATAAACCCATTGGTTCATGGTTTTCCAAAGTTCGATAACTTCTGGTTTACCGTTTTCCCAATCTAAAAGCATTTGTTGAACTTCATTTCCTAAAATAGAATAATTATTAAAATATTCGTTTTTAAAATGTTTTTTAAATTCAGCTCTACAAATATTTAACAATTCATCTTTATCATTATCTAAAAATTCCTTCTCGTATTTCTCTTTTAATAACTTTTGAAATTCTGCCGATTTAGAATATTTATCATTCAAGGAATAAACCAAATCATCATTAGCATGATTATCAAACCATTCTGAATATTCCTTTTGAAATTTTCTCTCGAATTCTACATAAAAATTTCCAACCAATTTATCACCTTTCAAACCTGTTGATTCTGGCGTTTGTCCGTTTCCGAATTTTTGCCAAGCCAACATCGATTTGCAAATGTGAATGCCTCTATCGTTGATGATTTGGGTTTTATATACTTTTTTCCCAGAAGCTTTAATAATTTCAGCCACCGAATAGCCCAATAAATTATTACGAATATGACCTAAATGCAAAGGTTTATTGGTATTAGGCGAAGAATATTCTACCATTACGGCTTTTTCGCCTTCTTTTGGAGTAACAAAACCAAACGTTTCATTGTCTTTAATCGAATTGAAGAAATTTACATAAAAAGCATCCGAAATTACTAGGTTCAAAAAACCAGCCACTACATTGAATTTGTCTACTTCAGCTACATTGGCAACTAAATATTCTCCAATTTGTGTTCCAATAGCAACTGGATTGCCTTTTAATGCTTTCACTAACGGAAAAACAACCATCGTAATATCACCTTCAAAGTCTTTCCTAGTAGCTTGAAATTCAACTTTTTCGATAGTTAAACCAAATACATTTTGAACTGCTTGCTGGATGTGTGTTGTTAGTGTTTCTTGTAATGTCATTTTTCCTTAATTTTTGAAGGTGCAAATTTAGTAAATCGTGATTAGTAATTAGTGATTAGTTGCTATTTTTTTGAAAAAGAAAAAGCGATTCTAATGAACCGCTTTAGTATGCTTTAAGCTTAGAGTTAAAATCTATTTTCTAACTTCTAACTTCTTATCTCTATCTTCTAAAATCTACCATCTAATTATAGCGCTTCCCCAAGTAAATCCTGAGCCAAAAGCAGCTAAAACTACTACATCACCTTCTTTGATTTTTCCTTGTTCCCAAGCTTCTGTTAAAGCAATTGGAATAGAAGCTGCAGTTGTATTTCCGTATTTTTGAATGTTATTGAACACTTGGTCATCAGTCAAGCGGAATTTCTGTTGGATAAACTGAGAAATTCGCAAATTCGCTTGATGTGGAATCAACATATTGATGTCTGAAACTTGTAAATTATTGGCTTGCAAACCTTCGTTAATAACTTCACTAAAGCGAACAACCGCATTTTTAAATACAAATTGTCCGTTCATATGCGGATAATAACTTTCGTCATTTGGGTCATTATCTTTGATGATATCGGTAACCCAACGTTTTCCCATTCCTGGCGCAATTAAAGCCAATTCTTCGGCATGTTGTCCTTCTGAATGTAAATGCGTAGATAAAATCCCTTTGGTAGCATCTTCGCTTCTTGATAAAACAGCCGCTCCTGCTCCATCACCAAAAATCACGGAAACTCCACGACCACGAGTCGTAAAATCCAAACCACGAGAATGTACTTCGGAACCAATAACCAAAATGTTTTTATACATGCCAGTTTTGATGAATTGGTCAGCAACCGAAATTCCATAAACAAATCCCGAACATTGGTTACGAATATCCAAAGCGCCAACAGTTTTCAATCCTAAATCACGCTGTACCAAAACGCCTGGTCCAGGGAAATAATAATCCGGACTCAACGTAGCAAAAACCACAAAATCAATATCGTCTTTAGTTAATCCTGAGCGTTGGATTGCCATTTCGGCGGCTTTTACACCCATTGAAGTCGTTGTGTCTTCGGGAGAATTCACATGGCGACGTTCTTTAATGCCCGTTCGTTCTTGAATCCATTCGTCATTGGTATCCATGATTTTAGACAAATCATCATTTGAAACTATATTTTCAGGGACATAATATCCAAGTCCAGTAATTTTAGAATGATACATAATAAAAAAATTAGTCAACAAATTTACGAATTTTAAAGATATAACAATTTATGTTTTGAAAAATGAAAATTCTTCAAAATACAAAGCCAACTTTTAACAAAAATTATAGATTTTATCTTCAAGAAAAAATTATTTTTATGCTTTAAACTAATTTAACCAAAATATGAAACAAATTTTTGCTTCGGTTTCTATGTTATTCCTTAGTTACATTGGAATAGCTCAGGAAAATGTTACCTACCAAAAACCTCCAAAAGAAATTTTAGAACTAGCCGATTTTGAAAGAGCACCAAGTGTATCGATGGATACCAAAAAGGAATACATGCTTTTGAGCTACCGCAACACTTACAAAAGTTTAGACGATTTAAACCAAGAAGAAATGCGTTTGGGCGGTTTACGAATCAACCCAATTACCAATATTTCTAGTACAGTAACGTATATCAACAACTTAAAAATCAGAAAAGTTAAAGATAAAAACGAAATTCAAGTCAAAGGATTACCTGAAAATGCGAAAATAACCAATGTTAGTTGGGCACCAAACGAGAAAGTAATTGCGTTTACCAATACAACTTCCAATGGTGTGGAACTTTGGACAATTGACGTAGCCACAGCGCAAGCCAAAAAAATAACTTCAGATAATTTGAATGCCAATTTAGGCAATCCATATAGTTGGATGAAAGACAGTCAGCAATTGTTGATTCGTGTAATTCCTGCGAACAAACCTAAGTTAATC
This sequence comes from Flavobacterium sp., assembly GCA_018401995.1. Classification (GTDB taxonomy): domain Bacteria; phylum Bacteroidota; class Bacteroidia; order Flavobacteriales; family Flavobacteriaceae; genus Flavobacterium. The sequence continues at coordinate 4,524 of JAGYJR010000001.1, forward strand.
GACGAGAAAAAAGATTTACCAAAAGGACCAATTGTTTCGGAAAGTGAAGGGAAAGTTTCTCAAAACAGAACGTATCAAGATTTATTGAAGAACAAAACAGATGAAGCCAATTTTGAAGCATTGGTAACTTCTGAATTGAAAACAGTTGATTTAAACGGTTCAATTAAAAACTTCAAAACCGCTGGAATGTATGCAGGCGAAACCTTTTCTCCAGACGGCAATTACTTGATGATTACTTCTATTGAAAAACCGTTTTCTTACATTGTTCCTCTAAGTCGTTTTCCACAAAAAACTACTGTTTATGACAGCAACGGGAAAGAAATCAAAGTGGTAAATGAAGTACCATTAACTGAAATCATGCCAAAAGGTTTCTCATCCACAAGAACAGGAAAAAGAAGTATGAATTGGAGAGCTGACCAACCGGCAACCTTACATTTTGTAGAAGCTCTTGATGGTGGAGACCAAGCGAATAAAGTTGAATTTAGAGACGAATTATTTCTTTGGGAAGCGCCTTTTAACCAAGCACCAAAAAGTTTGATGAAAATCCCTCAACGTTACGGTGGTGTTATGTGGGGCAATGCAACAACAGCAATTATTATGGACAGTTGGTACGACACTAGAAATACAAAAGCCTATTTAATCAATCCTTCCAATCCAGCAATGGCTCCAAAAGTGATTGAAGACAGAAATTCTCAAGACGTGTATTCTGATCCAGGAAGTTTTGAAATGAAGAAAAATGAATTTGGAAGATATGTAATCGCTATTGAAAACAACAAAGGCTATTTGATTGGTGATGGTTTTACCAAAGAAGGGCAATTTCCTTTCATTGATGAATTTGATTTTGGCACGTTAAAAACAAAACGCTTGTACACTTCAAACATGAAAGACAGAAAAGAAGATTTAATGTCTATCGAAGATTTGAAAAAAGGCGATGTTTTGGTTATGATTCAATCGAAAAATGAATATCCAAATTACTATTACAGAAACTTAAAATCTAAGAAATTAACACCAATCACTGCTTTCAAAAATCCGTTTGAAAGTTTGAAAAATGTACATAAAGAAGTAATTACGTACCAAAGAAAAGACGGCGTTACCTTATCAGGAACATTGTATTTACCAGCAGGTTACGATAGAACTAAAAAAGACAAAAAATTACCCTTGTTAATTTGGGCTTATCCAAGAGAATACAAAGACAAAAATAGTGCGGGACAAAGTACACAAAACCCTAATGAATTTACGTTCCCTTATTACGGATCATTTGTGTATTGGGTAACTAGAGGATATGCAGTTTTAGACGATGCGGCTTTTCCAATCATTGGAGAAGGAACATCAGAGCCAAATGATACTTTTATTGAACAATTAGTTAACAATGCTGAAGCTGCGATTAATGCTGTGGATAAATTGGGTTATATTAATAAGAGTAAAGTTGGGGTTGGTGGCCATTCGTATGGTGCTTTCATGACAGCCAACTTATTAACGCATTCTAATTTATTTGCTTGTGGAATTGCCAGAAGTGGCGCGTATAATAGAACGTTAACACCTTTTGGTTTCCAAAGTGAGCAAAGAAATTATTGGGATGTTCCCCAAATTTACAACGGGATGTCGCCATTTATGAATGCTGAAAAAATGAAAACGCCAATGCTATTAACACACGGTGAAGCCGATAACAATCCTGGAACATTTACGTTACAAACCGAGCGTTATTTCCAAGCGTTAAAAGGTTTAGGAGCACCAGTAAGAATGGTGATTTTACCAAAAGAATCGCACAGTTACGTAGCGAAAGAAAATATTTTACATTTGTTGTGGGAACAAGATCAATTCTTGGAAAAACATTTGAAAAATTAAACCAAGAAATTAAAAATTAGAAAATAGACCTTTGAGCATTTGTTTGAAGGTCTTTTTTTAAAAAAACATCCCCCTAACCCCCTTCGAAGGGGGAACTTATTCTAATCACTATTCAATTCTAAAATTTTAGCAGACAATTCATTCAATACATGATGACTGTAATGAATTACTTCTTCATTTGAAAATCTTAAAAAAGTAACCCCTTTTTGTTCTAACTCACCTTGCCTTTTAGCGTCTTCAAAAAAAGCATTATCATGAATCGACCCATCAAGTTCAACTGCCAAACCAATTTCGTGACAATAAAAATCGACTATATAGTTTAACATTGGAACTTGTCTATGAAACTCTACTCCCAAAGCTTTTCCCTTTACCATTTTCCAAAAAACTATTTCTGCAGGCGTACTATTTTTTCTCAATTCTCTAGCTAGCTCTTTTAACTTGGGATTATATGGGATGATCTTATTTCTCATAATTTCTTAAATATCATGCAAACTTTTCCCCCTTTGAAGGGGGCTAGGGGGATGTTACGCTTCTTTCACTTCCAAAAAAACAATTTCACCAGTAGATAATTCCTTCAAACTTTCAAAAAACACCAATTGATTCTCAAATTTCCCTTCTACCAAAAAATGACTGCCTTTGAAATACGATTGAACTACCTCAACTTTAAAATCAGAACTTTGAACTACTTGAAATTGGTGCGGATATACAAAATTGGTTGAACCATTCATTTTTACAACTGAAACATCACCAAATAAGGAAGCCACATAAAAAGAAGAAGGATTTTGGAATATCGTTTCTGGAGTTCCTTTAGCTTCAATAGCACCATTTTTCATTACCAAAATTTCATCAGCAAACGACAATGAGTCGTTAACATCATGAGTTGCCACAACACAAGTAATATTTTTAGACTTCAAATAAGAAAAAATACGTCTTCGTAAACTGTTTTTTCTGAAATTATCAATATGACTGAAAGGTTCGTCTAACAATAAAACTTCAGGTTCGAGTGCTAAAACTTTAGCTAAAGCTACACGTTGCATTTGTCCACCACTTAGAAATTTTGCTTTGGTATTAGCAAACTCTGACATTTCAACTACTTCCAATAATTCAGTAATTCGAGCTTTTTTCTCTTCGGGATAAAAATTGGAAAGGTATTTTCCAATGTTTTCTGCAACGGTAATAAAAGGCATTAAATCAAAATCTTGCGCCAAATATTTCATAAATGGCATTCCAGGAACGAGATGAAACTTGGGTCCCAAAACTTGGGTTTCATTCCAAAATATTTCGCCTTGATCTAAATCATACAAGCCATATATTAGTTTTAACAACGTACTTTTTCCACAACCGCTTTCACCAATTATAGCCAAAATAGCACTTTTCTCTAAACGAAAGCAAATACCATTTAAAAAAGAATGTGTATCATAAGAAAACGAAATGTCATTAATATAAAGCATATAAAAAGAAACAAAGTAAGGGAAATAATAATTATTATAAAATTTTTTATTTTTTATTTCAAAATTAAAAAAACAAAACTATATTGCAGTCCCCAAATTTGAACATAAAATAACATGAAACGAAACTTAAAACAATGGTTTTTATTAATACCTCTTTTAATAACTACTAACTCGTTTGCACAGTACGGCATTGAAATTAATTACGGCTTGAATGGTGTGATGGAACCAAACATCAACAATTTCTCTCATTTCGGAGCAGGAATAACTTACGATTTTGACGAAAATTATGGTTTAAAATTAGACTTTGGTTCTGATAAGTTTAGAACTCAAAATCCGCTATTTGCTGAAGAAACTGGAGTTGATATAACTCGTTTTTCACTTCAAGGAACAGCTAACATTACTTCGTTAACAACAAGAGCAAGCAGTCAAGATTTCTTTAACTTAATTGCACATGCTGGCGCAGGATACTCTTTAGTGAAATCATCATACAATACAGGTAATGACAATCTAGTAAATATTATTGCTGGTTTAACTCCAAGATTCAGAATAACTGACGGTTTATACTTCACCGTTGACACCTCAGTTATATTTAATATTTCACAACATTATAATTTTGATGGAAGTTTTTCCTATACTGATGCTGTAAATTCATTTACCGGAATTACTTACAATGTAACAGGAGGAATTGTATACAAGTTCAATGAATATTATTAAAAATAACCAACCCAAAACTAAATCATCCCAGTTCAATTGAATTGGGATTTTTTTATGTCAATTTGTCACCAATCTTAGTTTGGTATTCCTTTTGAAATAGAGTTTACAACAAATTGTTTAACTAAAATTTTAAAAATATGGCATCAGGAAAAATTAATGTTTCAGTTGAAAACATCTTTCCCCTAATCAAAAAATTCTTATACAGCGACCACGAAATTTTCCTTCGTGAATTAGTATCGAATGCAACCGACGCTACTTTAAAATTAAAACATTTAACCAGTATTGGAGAAACCAAAGTAGCCTACGGTAATCCAATGATTGAAATCAAGATTGACAAAGAAGGTAAAAAACTGCACATCATTGACCAAGGTTTAGGAATGACCGTCGATGAAGTGGAAAAATACATCAACCAAATCGCATTCTCAGGAGCTGAAGAATTTCTTGAAAAATATAAAGATTCTGCCAAAGATTCAGGTGTCATTGGGCACTTTGGATTAGGATTTTATTCCGCTTTCATGGTAGCTTCTAAAGTAGAAATCATTACAAAATCATATAAAGACGAACCAGCGGCTCATTGGACCTGCGACGGAAGTCCGGAATTTACTTTAGTACCTCATGATAAAACCGAGAGAGGAACTGAAATTATTCTTCATATTGCTGATGATTCAGTAGAGTTTTTGGAAGAATTCAAAATTCGTGAATTGCTGACTAAATACAATAAATTCATGCCAATTCCGATTAAATTTGGAACAAAAAAAGAAGCACTACCAAAACCAGAAGACGCACAAGAAGATTACAAAACCGAATATGTTGACGTTGATAACATCATTAATAATCCAAATCCAGCTTGGACCAAACAACCAAGCGATTTAACAGCTGACGATTACAAAAGTTTCTACCGTGAATTGTATCCAATGCAATTTGACGAACCGTTATTCAACATCCATTTGAATGTAGATTATCCGTTCAACTTAACAGGGATTTTGTATTTCCCAAAATTATCAGCCGATTTACAAATTCAGAAAGATAAAATTCAGCTGTACCAAAATCAAGTGTATGTAACGGATAATGTGGAAGGAATTGTTCCTGAATTCTTAATGATGTTGAGAGGAGTTGTGGATTCGCCAGATATTCCATTAAATGTATCGCGTTCGTACTTACAAGCCGATGGAAATGTAAAGAAAATTTCGAATTACATCACTAGAAAAGTAGCGGATAAATTGAAATCGTTATTCAACGAGAACCGAGAAGATTTCCAACAAAAATGGAACGATATCAAAGTGGTATTGGAATACGGAATGCTTTCGGAACCAAAATTCTATGAAAAAGCAGGTGATTTCGTATTATATCCAACTACAGAAGAAAACTATTATACTTTAGCCGAATTAAAAGAAGCCTTAAAAGACAACCAAACCGACAAAGATGGGAAACTAGTTGTGCTTTACGCTTCGAACAAAGACGCACAGCACAGCTATATTGATATTGCCAAAGAAAAAGGCTATCAAGTATTGTTATTAGATTCACCAATTGTATCGCATTTAATCCAAAAATTAGAAGCAGACAATGAAAATTTAACTTTTGCACGTGTTGATGCTGATCATATCGACAAACTAATTCAGAAAGAAGAAGAAACCATTTCTAAATTATCGGATGACGAAAAAGAAAAACTAAAAACGTCAATTGAAACCGTAGTTCCAAAAGAAAACTATACCGTTCAATTAGAAAATTTAGACAGCAATGCAGCACCATTCATCATTACCCAACCCGAATTCATGCGTAGAATGAAAGAAATGAGTGCGTCTGGCGGAGGCGGAATGTTTGGAATGGGTAACTTCCCAGAAATGTATAATTTAGTTGTGAATACCAATTCGGAACTAGCAAGCAATATTTTAAACAGCTCAGAAGAAACTCAAAAAGACTTGGTAAAACAAGCCTTAGATTTAGCCAAACTTTCACAAGGTTTATTAAAAGGAGAAGAATTGACTGCTTTTGTTAAGAGAAGTTTTGAAACTTTGAAATAATTTATGATTTTTTCATTCTGAACTTGTTTCAGAATCTTAAATTAATCCTGACTGGTTTTTGAAACCTGTCAGGATTTTTTCATTAACTTTGAGTATTAAACCAAGAAGTCAATGAAACAACAAACCTTCACCATCACAATAAATGCGCCAAAAGAAAAAGTTTGGAACGCCATGTGGACAGATGAAAATTATCGCAAATGGACAGCTGCTTTCTGTGAAGGTTCCTATATCAAATTCAATCAAAAACAAGGAGAAAGAGTTCATTTTTTAACCCCAAACGGCGACGGCATGTTCAGCAAATTAACAACACTTGTACTCCATGAAAAAATGCATTTCACACACATTGGCAATCTAAAAAATTTCGAAGAACAACCTTTAGACGAAGAAGCCAAAGTATGGACAGGCGCCAAAGAAAATTACACCTTAACCGAGCAAAACGGAAACACAATCATTACAGTAGAAATGGATATTGCAGAACAATATTGGGACTATTTCAATGAAGCATTTGGAAAAGGTTTGGCTACAATTAAAGAAATTGCTGAGCAATAATTTATAGCAACCTAATAAAAGTCTTCATTAGTTTTACTTAACAATTATTCAATAATCCAAAACAAAACAGGTTTTGGTATTTGTTGCAAACGCTCGTCTAGTGCTAGCATAAAATCATCAGAAACAGCAGGACAACCCCAACTTAGCGGACTATATTTTGGATACACTTCTTTATTTTTAACAGCACTCCAAGAATGTAAAACTACTACACGCTCAACGGCAGTTTGGTTTGTTGGTTCTAATCCATGCAACCAATATTTTACTTTAATTCCCCACGAACTGTAATCGCGTTTTCCTATTTTATACTTTCCTTTCATAGAACAATGCCTATTCACTCGCTCATCAAAAGCCGCTTTTTCCCACTTATCTGGATTTTCTTCAAATTGATCGCAACTTCCATGAGTTACTAATTTTTTATCAGTAATGGTTTTGGTAGTAAAATCATAAATAAAAAAACGATTCTTACCAGAATGCACACTCATATCAATTAAAAAATAACAACTTTCATTGAAATCGTTTTCTTTACAATAGGCCAAGGCTTCTTGATGAAATGCATCATAATTTCTAACAGTGTCTACTTTTAAACTCTTAGAACTTGAAGATGAAGTGGAATTGGTACAAAATAAAAAACCAAAAGATATAAAAAATAGAATTGCTTTCATTTAAATAGTTAAACTTCAATAACTCCAATTTTCAAATTTTATTTTTAAAAAGAAGTTAAATTTGATATGAGGTAAAAAATTCTAAACTCTAACTTCTATTTTCTATCTTCTAAAATCCAACATCAGAAAATCAGAAAATCTAACATCCAAACAACCTTCAAACTTTTTCCCTATCTTTGCGCCCCTTAAAAATTTAGATATGTCAAATAACAATATAGTAAAAGGTGTTTTTTTAGTAGGATTAGGCGCAACCAGCTATGGAATGCTGGCTACTTTTGTAAAATTAGCTTATAAAGAGGATTTCACTACAGCGGAAGTAACTACAGCACAATTCGTTTACGGAATTCTTGGTATGTTACTAATCAATTTATTCCAAAAAACAAGAAACAAAAACCAAGTAATAAAAGCGACTCCTAAAAATATTTTTCAATTAATGGTAGCAGGAACTTCGTTAGGAATGACAAGTGTTTTTTACTATTTATGTGTAAAATACATCAACGTTTCTATAGCAATTGTGCTTTTAATGCAAACCGTTTGGATGGGCGTTTTATTGGAATGGTTTTTAGATAAAAAAAGACCTTCCAACCAAAAAATAATTTCAGTATTGATTGTTTTGGTCGGAACTTTATTGGCAACCAACTTACTTAATAGCGAAATCAATTTGGATTGGAGAGGATTGGTTTTTGGAATGTTAGCTGCAGCTTCGTTCACAACTACCATGTTTACGGCTAATAAAATTGCATTAGGTATTTCTTCTGCTCAACGTAGTCTGTTTATGCTTTTTGGTGGCGCCATTATTGTATTTTTCTTTGCAATTTTTACACAAATAGAACCTTTCAATTTTGAAATTTTTGCCAAATGGGGCATTATTTTAGCGCTTTTTGGTACAATCATCCCTCCTATTTTAATGAATGCCGGATTTCCAAGTACGGGATTAGGTTTAGGCAGTATTGTATCGTCTTTGGAATTACCGGTTTCAGTTTTAATGGCATTTTTTATTTTAAACGAACAAGTAATTGCTTTACAATGGTTTGGGATTTTGTTAATTCTTGCCGCTATTGTAATTATGAATATTCAAAGGAAAAGATAAATTAGCAAGAAATAAACTGTTAATAACTTTATTTTCAGTTTCTTATTAAAATTTATTTTTTATTAATTTTAGTTAAATAACCAATACAAGAAATTGTATTTAAAACTATTTAACTATGAGAAAATTATTTGCAGAATTTTTCGGAACCTTTTGGTTAGTCTTTGGTGGTTGTGGCGCTGCTGTTTTTGCTGCTGGTGTTCCAGAAATCGGAATTGGATTAGTTGGTGTTTCATTAGCCTTTGGTTTAACCGTTTTAACCATGGCCTATGCGGTTGGTCATATTTCTGGAGGACATTTTAATCCAGCTGTAACACTTGGTCTTTGGACTAGTGGACGATTTTCAAGCAAAGAAATAGCTCCTTACATTGTGTCTCAACTGATTGGGGCTACCGCCGCTGCTGGGGTTTTATATTTAATACTAAACGGAGGAAATGCCTTCTCAGCAGAAGGAGCGGGTGCATTTGCTACCAATTTCTACGAATCACCTGTTTATAATGATAGAGGTTTCAGCATGATAGCTGCATTTATTACAGAGTTTGTACTAACTTTATTTTTCTTGATTATTATTCTTGGTGCAACTGATAAATTTGCAAATGGAAAATTTGCCGGAATTGCAATTGGTTTAGCTTTAACATTGATTCACTTAATTAGTATTCCAATTACTAATACTTCTGTAAATCCCGCACGATCAACTTCTCAAGCATTATTTGTAGGTGGCGAATCGTTGTCTCAACTATGGTTGTTCTGGGCTGCTCCTATTGCAGGCGCAATTGTCGCAGGATTAATTTATAAAAATTTATTACAAGACAAGAAGTAAATTTCTTAAAAAAACATATAAATTAGCGATGTCAATCATCGCTTTTTTTATGCTAGATTTATTCCCAAACGAAAAAATAAATTTGAACTTACCCGATGCTGTTTTTGAATGGTATCCCAATTTCCTTTCCAAAGAAACAGCCGATGAATTATTCCAAAAACTGCTAGATGAAACACCTTGGCAACACGATGAAATCACTATTTTTGGAAAGAAAATACTCCAACCCAGATTAACTTGTCTTTTCGGAAATGAAGGAAAACCGTATTCCTATTCTGGATTAACCATGCATCCAAAACCTTGGAACAGTAGCATAATGTATTTGAAAACCGAAATTGAAAAAATTTCAAACCAAAACTTCACTACCGTTCTTGCCAATTTATACCGAAACGAAAAAGACAGCAACGGTTGGCATGCCGATAACGAAAAAGAATTAGGACGTGACCCAATAATTGCTTCAATTAGTCTAGGCGAAACAAGAAAATTTCAAATCAAACACAACACAAACAAAGAAAGTAAATGCAATCTCGAACTCACTCATGGAAGTTTATTACTTATGAAAGAAGGCAGTCAAATCCACTATAAACATCAATTACCCAAAAGCACTTCGTCAAAAAATGCTAGAATAAATCTAACATTCCGAACGATTTTATAAATATTCACTAAAAATAAAGACAATAACCGCCGATTTTTAGGAATTAAAAAAAAATAAACACTTCCGTTTTTCGAAACTATTTTTTTAGTAATATTGACATTATTAATCCTTTAAAAAAATCAAGATTAATTTTTCAGGTAATGAAAAAGAGAAAAATTTCAGAATTAGACAACGAAACATTAGAAAGAGTTGTCAGCATGGCGCAAGAGGAAAAAAAACCTTTTGAAGTGATTAGAGAAGAATTCGGACTAGTAGAAAACGATGTAACCGAATTAATGCGAAAACGATTATCAAAAGACAATTTTGAATTGTGGAAGAAAAAAGCAATCGCTAGTAAACCGAAACCAAAACCCGTAAAATTCAACCCTATTGAAGATGATGAACTAGATAGTAAATACTATTTCAAAAATAAATTCGATTAAAATGTAACGCTTGTTTTTCAAGCGTTTTTTTTGTCCCAAATCAAAATTGTAAATGATAATCGTAACATTTAAGTAAAATAGACTACTTATTGTGAAACAAGATGAATTAAAAATGAGAAAATTAATTTTCACACTTGCCCTAGTAAGTGTTTTATGGAGTTGTAATACAGCACCAAAAGCCCAAAAAAATGACACAGTTGATGTTACTATCGACTTAAACAACGTAAAAGACGACAAAGTTAGAGTAACCATCGTTCCTCCAACATTCGCTACAGAAACCACCACTTTTAGCGTACCAAAAATCGTTCCTGGAACCTATTCGGAAGATGATTATGGGAGATTCATCGAAAATTTCAAAGCATATGATGCCGCTGGAAATAGTTTACGTGTATCAAAACTAGATGATAACACATATAAAATTGATGATGCAAAAAAAATTGCAAAAATTACCTATTTAGTAAATGATACGTACGACACAGAAGGAACAGGTGCACATGAAATTTTTTCTCCAGCGGGAACTAATATCTTAGCCAATGAAAATTTCGTATTGAATTTACACGGTTTCGTAGGTTATTTCCAAAATAAAAAAGAAACACCATACAAATTAACAGTAACACACCCAGAGCATTTATCAGGAGTTTCCGCTATGGTGGACCAAGACAACAGCAACACTTCTGATGTTTTCTATTCAACAAGATATTCAGAATTAGTGGATATGCCAATCATGTATTCACGTCCTGATATTACTACATTCATGATTGATGACATGGAGATTATCATTAGCGTATATTCTCCAAACAAAAGATATACTGCCAAAGATATTACGCCAAACATGGAAACCATGATGCGCGCACAAAAGAACTTCTTAGGTAAATTTGATGCAACTAAAAAATACGCTATCTTATTGTATTTAGCAGATGGTAAACCAGACGATGCTAAAGGTTTTGGTGCTTTAGAACACCCAACATCAACTGTGGTAGTGATGCCAGAAATGATGGGATTAGAAATGCTACAAGAACAATTAAAAGATGTAGTTTCTCACGAATTCTTCCATATTGTTACGCCCTTGACGATTCACTCATTGGAAATTCATAACTTCGATTACAACCAACCTAAAATGTCAGAACATTTATGGATGTATGAAGGCGTTACCGAATATTTTGCAAACTTATTTCAAGTAAACCAAGAGTTAATTACAGAAGAAGAATTCTACAAAAGAATGTCGGGCAAAATTTTACAATCGCGCCAAATGAACGACAACTTGAGTTTTACCAAAATGAGTAAAAACGTATTGAATGCGCCTTATAAAGACGAATACTATAACGTTTACCAAAAAGGAGCTTTAATTGCCATGTGCGTTGATATTTTAATCAGAGAGAACAGCAACGGACAAAAAGGAATCTTGAACTTAATGCAAGATTTATCTAAAGAATATGGTACTAAAAAAGCGTTTAAAGATGAAGAATTGTTCGGGAAAATCACACAATTAACATACCCAGCTGTAGGTGAATTTTTAAACAAATACGTTGCTGGTGATACACCAATTCCTTACGAAGAATTCTTTGCAAAAATGGGCGTTTCTGAAACTACTTATAAAGTTCCTGGCAATCCATTCTTAAAAGGACAAACTCCTTATATAACAGTAAATCCTTCAACCAAAGAAATCATGATTTTACCAGGTATCGAACTAAATGAATTCATGACCACTTTAGGCATAAAAAACAACGACAAAGTATTGGCAATTAATGGAACCAATTACAACTTAGATAATATCTATGATTTAATCATGAGTAGCATGAACTGGAAAGACGGCGATGCTATGACGGTTAAAATCAACCGTGATGGAAAAGATATGGAACTAAAAGGTGTTGTAAAAATGCCAACAGACGAGCAAGAAGGCTACACCGCAACAGACGACAGCAAAAAAGCAGTTCGTGATGCGTGGTTGAAAGGCTAATCTTTTTCAACTTAATAACATTAAAATCCTCAAAATCTATAGTATTTTGAGGATTTTTTCTTTATTTTGCCATCAAATCATAAAGCATGCAAACTACACCATTTTTTACTGACGATACTATAGTTTTTGGACTACTTATGTTATTATTGGGATTTGTTTTCTATACTTCTTCAATCAAAGAAGGATTTTGGAAGAAATTCTATATCATTTTTCCATCGTTGTTAATGTGTTACTTATTACCATCGATTTTTAGTTCCTTAAATATCATTTCGCCCGAATGGAAAGAATTAGGCGAAAACGGAGAATTGGTAACCAAAAAATCAAATATTTATTACGTAGCTAGTCGCTTTTTATTACCTGCGGCTTTGGTTTTAATGACCTTGAGTATCGACTTAAAAGCAATGTTCAAATTGGGACCAAAAGCTTTATTAATGTTTTTCACTGGAACTGTTGGAATTATTTTAGGTGGACCAATTGCTATTTTAATTGTGTCAATATTTTCACCTGAAACCGTTGGTGGTGCTGGCCCAGATGCTGTTTGGCGTGGATTAACTACTTTAGCTGGAAGTTGGATTGGTGGTGGAGCCAATCAAGCAGCGATGTTGGAGATTTTCAAATACAACCAAGAAAAATATGGCGCTATGGTATTGGTTGATATTGTGGTGGCAAACATTTGGATGGCGGTTTTATTATTTGGTATTGGCAGAAAAGAGAAAATTGACAAATGGTTAAAAGCAGACAATTCCGCAATTGAAGAATTAAAAGAAAAAGTGTCAACGTATAGTGCTGGCGTAACGAGAAATCCAAGCTTAACCGATTTAATGATTATTTTGGCTATCGCATTTACTACAGTTGGACTATCACATTGGGGAAGCAATAGTATTTCATCCTATTTATCAGCAAATTTTGAAGTCGTTAATGACCTAACTTCATTTTGGTCAACATTTGGCGATCGTTTCTTTTGGATGGTGACTATCGCAACCTTTCTTGGAATCGCATTCTCATTTACACCCTTAAAGCAATATGAAGGCGCTGGAGCTAGTAAAATTGGAAGTGTATTCATTTATATTTTAGTAGCCTCAATCGGAATGAAAATGGATTTAGGTTCTGTATTGAAAAACCCAGGATTATTAGTAGTTGGACTTATTTGGATGGCATTCCACGTAGCATTATTAATTGGAATGGCCAAGTTGATTCGAGCACCTTATTTCTTTTTAGCAGTTGGTAGTAAAGCCAATGTTGGTGGAGCGGCATCAGCACCAATTGTTGCATCAGCATTTCATCCATCATTAGCTAGTGTTGGCGTTTTATTAGCTGTTTTTGGGTATGTCGTTGGAACTTATGGCGCACTTTTAGCTGCATTATTAATGGAAATTGCTGCACCAAAATAAAAAATTTATCAAATCAATTCTATATCATAAAATGAAAAAATTAGCGCTTTTAGTAGGTAGTCTACTAGTTTTCATCGCTTGTAACAAAGAGAACAACGAAAATGCAGGTTTGCAAATAACTGGAAATATCAAAGGATTAAGCCAAGGTAAAATTTACATTCAAAAAATTCAAGATTCAACGCTTGTGATTTTGGACAGTATTATTTTTAAAGGAAAAGACAGCAATTTTGAAAGCAACATTGCGCTTGACGAACCAGAAATGTTATATATCTTTCTTGATAGAGGCCAAACCAATTCTATTGACAACAACTTACCGTTTTTCGCGGAACCAGGTAAAATAGAATTAAATACTACATTGAAGAAGTTTTATGCGGATGCTAAAATCACAGGTTCAAAAAACCATGAATTGTTGCAAAAATTCAATGAAATGAATCAAAAATTCACCACGGAGAATCTAACTTTAATTGAAAAGCGTTTGAACAACGAATTCAATTTCAACCAAAAAACTGCGGATAGTATTAACGAAGCTTACGAAAAGTTATTGGTACGAAAATACCGTTTTACAGCCAATTTTGCCGCTACTCACGGCGAATATGAAGTAGCACCTTACATTGCCTTATCTGAAATTGCGGATATTAATATTTCGTATTTAGAAGAAGTAGCAAAAAAATTATCTCCAAAAGTAGCCAGTTCCAAATACGGAAAAATGCTAACCAAACACATTAAAGAAAGAAAAGCAAATCAATAAGTAGAACGACTCCTAAATGGGGTCGTTTTTTTTTGAAACACTAATTCGTTTATAAAAAATTCAGAAAAGTATAAAAACAAAAAAAGGAAAGCTTTCACTTTCCTTTTTGAGCCGATGGAGGGACTCGAACCCACGACCTGCTGATTACAAATCAGCTGCTCTAGCCAGCTGAGCTACACCGGCAAAACTAAAGTTCTAATTAATTGTTTCCAGTCAATCCGTGAACTTTATTGCGGTGCAAATATAGTTCTGAAAATTAAATTTCCAAAAAATATTGGCACTTTTTTATCGCTTTTTTTTAGTTTAATTCGTTAATTTTTGCAACAAATTGATTAGCAGCAGCTTCGTATTCCTTACGGATTTGTTTGAAATGCGCTTTTTTGTTCTCAACGTCTTTTTGATTTGCTCTTGTCATTAAAGAATCAAAAGTTTCGTAGATAGTATCAACTAATTGATCTGAAGTTTCTGTTGGTTTTCCACCATTAGTCATTTCCCAAACATAAACGATGTTTACGATGTCGCCTAATACGTAGTTGATTTCTTTTTTCAAGTTTTTAACGCTTGCCATTGTATTTTAATTTAAAATTCGATGCAAAATTACATAATATATCGTTACAAAAAGGCATTAGATAGAAATTTCTAATAAAGTAGCCGTTCCATGAAATTGAATTTCAGCAATACAAGCTGGCAACAAAACAGTATCGCCTTTAGAATAAACATATTTTTCACCGTTATAAAGCAATTCAAAGCTTCCTGAAACACACATAAAAACAGTAAACGAATCTTTGGATTGCTTCCAATGAAAATTGCCTTCCAATACCAATTGTTGGGTAACAAAATACGGACAAGAAACTACTGGAGTTATATCGTTTATTCTCGATTCGTATGTAATTTTAGAATTTGTTGGTTTGAAAGTAATAGCATCCAAAGCCAAATCGGTGTGTAATTCTCTGCTATTTCCTTCAGCATCTACTCTATCCCAATCATAAATTCGGTACGTAACATCACTAGTTTGCTGAATTTCCGCAATCAAAACACCAGCACCAATCGCGTGAACAGTTCCAGTTTCCAAGAAAAACACATCACCAGCTTTCACTGGATATTCTTGCAACAAATCCAACAATTGTTTCTGCTCTAAATGTTGCAAATAAACTTCAGGAGTAATCGCTTTTTTAAAACCAACAATCAAACGCGAGGTAATATCCGCTTGCATCACATACCACATTTCCGTTTTCCCGAAAGAATTGTGTCTTTTTTGAGCCAATTCATCATTCGGATGTAATTGAATAGATAAATCTTCTTTAGCATCAATAAACTTGAGCAACAAAGGAAACTGCTTGCCAAAACGGGTCACAACCGATGCTCCCAAAATAGCTTCAGGATACAAATCAATAAGTTCGTTCAGATTTTTCCCTTCCAAAGCACCTAGATTCACCACACTTATATCATTGGGAACTGTAGAAATCTCCCAACTTTCACCAGTAGTTTCCGATGAAATAGCTTTATGCAAATGCGATTGCAATTTGGTTCCGCCCCAAATACGCTCTTTTAAAATTGGATGAAATGTTAAGGGATACAATTGCATATTAGAAATTGAACTGCAAATATGCGAAATTTTCTTAGCAACTCCGTATGGAATAGTAGAATTTTAGGAAACTATTTAGAAAAACGTTTCACCATTTCCAAAGCTTTAGAAATATGATTTTTAGCACTCATGCTATTAAAAACCATTTTCACCGTTCCATCAGGATGAACCACATACGTTACACGACCTGGCAACAAACCGAATAAACTCGTAGGAACTCCGAAAGCTTTTCTAATTTTTCTATCATAATCAGAAAGCAGAATAAAAGGTAACTTGTATTTTTCTTGAAAAGCCTCATGAGAAGCTGCAGTGTCACCAGAAATCCCGATAACTTCAGCACCTAAATCTTGAAAATCTTGGTAGAAATCACGAAAACTACATGCTTGCGTAGTACAACCCGGAGTAAAATCTTTGGGATAAAAGTAAATTACCAAAGGTTTTCCTAAGTAATCCTTTAAATCAAAAGTGCCACCATCTTGCTTTTTGGCAGTAAACACAGGAACTTTATCTCCAACTTGAATGCTCATATTATTCGCCTTTATAAATTACAAAATTACGCGGAGTTTCATACAAAGTGACTTCCAAATCTTTATCAGAAGCAATTAACACACGAAGTTTCTGCCAAATCACATAAGCAATATGCTCCGCTGTTGGGATTAAATCTTGAAATTCCGGAACATCAACATTTAAATTTTTATGATCAAAAGCTTCTTCAATATGCTCTTTTATTAAATCCGATAAAATTTTGGTATCTATAACATAACCCGTTTCTTTATCCACTTCACCAGTAACTGAGACAATCAATTCATAATTGTGTCCATGAAAATTTGGATTATTACATTTTCCAAAAACTTCCTGATTCTTTTCCATAGTCCAATCTTTACGATACAAACGATGTGCAGCATTAAAGTGGGCTTTTCTTGACACGGTTACTCTCATTGGTTTAGTTTTTTAGGTGATAGGTTATGGGTAATTTGGTTAGAGTTTATTTTCTTCGAGAAAGTGATAAAATTCATCAAAAATAATTTTGAACCAAACGGTATAATCGTTTGGATTGACTATCATATCTTCTTTGATGGCTTCAATGGACATCCATTTCCAACTTTCCACTTCTTCTGGATTAATGACAGGATTTTCATTGGAATACCCAATCATGACGTGATCTAACTCGTGTTCGGTTAAACCGTTGTCGAAAGGCGCTTTGTAAATAAAATGAAACAACTCTTTCAACTCAGCAGTAAAACCCATTTCTTCAAACAAGCGACGTTTTCCAGCTTCAATGTTGGTTTCCCCTACTCTTTGGTGACTACAACAAGTATTGGTCCATAACAAAGGAGAATGATATTTATGAGCCGCACGTTGTTGTAACATAACTTCATTTTTATCATTCAAAATAAAAACAGAAAAGGCACGATGCAAAACTGCTTTTTCGTGTGCTTCCATTTTATTCATAGTACCAATGGGATTATCATTGGGATCTACTAAAATCACTTGTTCTTCGACCATAATGTTGTATTTCAGTTCAAAAATACAAAAAAAGAAACAGCTATATCATGAATTTAGAGTTTGTGATAAATTTAACGCCTGTTAATGCGTCATCACAAGTAGAGCAAAAAAGCAATAAAAAATTGCAAAGCTTCTGAAAATGAAAAAATTAGCTTCAAAAAGAAAATCCTTCAGTAAAGTTTCGTATCTTTGCATATCAGTAATGATATACTCCTTTTTCAACTACACGGACAAATTGCTAAATTTTAACTTCCCTGTAACTTGCTTTTTGAGCTTGTATCCCTTTACTGCAATAGCAAATATTAATTAATTTCGTACTACATTTAATGGCAAGACCACAAGAAACGTTTAACAAAAGAGAACAAGAAAAACTAAGAGCTCAAAAAAGAAAAGAGAAACTAGAAAAAAAAGAAGCTAGAAAAGCCAATCCAAAACTTTCTGGAGAGGATTTATATGTTTACGTGGACGAAAACGGACACTTAACTAGCACACCTCCAGACCCTTCAAGAAAAATCGAAATTGATGTAGAAAGCATAGCTATCGGAACATCAAGAAGAACTGCTGAAGAAGAAATGCCAGAAGAAAGAAGAGGAACGGTAGACTTTTATAATGATGCTAAAGGTTTTGGATTTATCAAAGCTGTTGAAACAGGTGATAAATATTTTGTTCACGTAAGTGGTTTACTAGAAGATATAAAAGAAGGAAACTTGGTTACCTACGATTTAGAAAAAGGCGCCAAAGGCATGAACGCAGTCAATGTGAAAAAGATATAAATTCTATTTTCCAACTTTAAACATAAACATCACAATTTAAACTGTGATGTTTTTTTTTGTTATCTTGCTTTTGAAATCCAAATAAATGAGAAAAATAATTGTTGCAATAATACTTACTTTTAGTATTGGAAAGAAAAGTCAAGCACAAATTACAGGAAATGACACCTTGGATATTATCAAAAAAACCTACAACCAACTATGGGAATTAGGAGATATTAATCAAAAAGGCACCTTTCGATTAGTATCCTATAAACCTATTTATGTAACGGCAGGAAGAATATCCAACAACCCGAATGAAAAACCAAAAAGCGAAAATCCTTTATACACTGCTAATGATGCAGAAGATTTCAACACTATTGAAGCTAAATTCCAACTTAGTTTTAAAACAAAAGTGATTCAAGGCCTGTTTTGGAACAAAGGTGATGTCTGGATTGGATATACCCAACAAGCACATTGGCAAGTCTACAACAAGAATATTTCAAGAGCTTTTCGAGAAATCAATTATGAGCCCGAAATCATTTTCAGATACCCAATTCAACTAAAAGTAGTAGGAGGCGAAATTAAATCTATAGGTTTTGCATTAAATCATCAATCAAATGGAAGAGATTTACCACTATCAAGAAGTTGGAATAGAATTATATTCCACATTGGGTATGAAATAGACAATTGGATTATTACTTTTAATCCTTGGATTAGAACTAGTGACAATGAAGATGAAAATCCTAATATTACTAAATTCATAGGAAATGGTGAAATTAATATTTCATACAATTACAACAGACATGAATTTTACGCAATAGCTACGCACCCTTTTAACCAATTAAGAGGCGGAAGTATTCAGCTCAATTATGTTTTTCCTATGAAAGGTCACTTGAGAGGTCATATTCAGTTTTTTAATGGATATGGAGAAACCTTAATTGATTACAACCACAGACAAACGACTATTGGAATTGGAGTTTCTTTTGCAAATTGGTAAATCAACAATTCAAACTTTCTGCAATCTTTAAAGCACATTTTTCTCCATCAATGGCAGCCGAAATAATACCTCCTGCATAACCAGCACCTTCTCCACAAGGATATAAACCTTTTATTTGAACGTGTTCTAATGAAAAATTATCTCTTGGAATACGAACTGGTGAGGAAGTTCTACTTTCTGGCGCATGTAAAATAGCTTCATTTGTCATGTAGCCTTTCATAGATTTTCCAAATTGCACAAAACCTTCGCGCATAATTTGGGTTAAAAAACCTGGAAAAACTTGTCCCATTTCAACCGATATAGTACCAGGAACATAAGACGTTTTGGGAATATCCTTTGAAACTTTATTTTGAGTAAAATCAATCATTCGTTGCGCTGGCACTTTTTGAGTTTCACCTGCCAAATGCCATGCTTTTTGTTCAATTGCCTTTTGAAATTCCATTCCCGCTAAAGGGCCAAATTTTTCGTACGGCTTAAAATCTTCTAATTTCAGTTCAACAACGATTCCTGAATTAGCAGTAGCTTGGTCTCGTTTGGAAGGCGACCAACCATTGGTAACTACTTCGCCTGGAGCGGTAGCACAAGGCGCAATTACACCACCCGGACACATACAAAACGAATACATGCCACGACCATTCACTTGTTTGACAATAGAATACGGAGCTGGCGGTAAATAATCGCCTCTAAAATCGCAGGAATATTGAATTTGGTCAATTAATTCTTGTGGATGTTCTGCACGAACACCTAAAGCAAAAGGTTTCGCTTCAATATGAACACCTTTTTTATGCAATAATTCAAAAATATCACGAGCGGAATGTCCCGTTGCTAAAATGACTTTATTTGACGAAATCACATCACCATTTTGTATGACAACACCTTGCATTTCGTTATTTTTGATTACGAAATCAGTCACTCGTGTTTCAAACAACACTTGTCCACCACATTCGATAATTTTCTCTCGAATATCCTGAATAATTTGTGGCAATTTATTAGTTCCAATATGCGGATGTGCTTCCACCATAATTTCGGGAGTAGCGCCAAAACCTACTAAAAGTGCCAAAACTCTGTCTACATCGCCACGTTTTTTGGAACGTGTGTATAATTTTCCATCGGAATAGGTTCCTGCACCGCCTTCGCCAAAACAATAATTGGAATCTTCATTTACAATACCATCGCGATTGATGGCTTTCAAATCACGTCGACGACCACGAACATCTTTTCCTCTTTCTAAAACTATAGGTTTTAAACCTAATTCAATCAATTGCAAAGCTGCAAATAATCCAGCTGGGCCTGCTCCTACTACAATTACTTCTTGTTTATTGGCAACATTTGGATAATCTGGTAATTCTATTTTCGACTCAACAAATGCCTCACCAACCAAAAACACATTAGCTTTAATATTTATTTTTATAGCTTTCTGACGCGCATCAATCGAACGTTTAACAACTACTACCTTTTGAATTTCTTTTGGACTAACCTGAAATAACTTTGCAACATGTTGGGCCAACAAATTTTCATTAGCAGCTACTTCGGGTGAAACTTGAAATTGAAATTCACGTGGCATAGTTTTGGAATTTTGGATATTCAGATTTTCGGCAAATATACTACTTGATTTTTGATTTTTCCTCAAAAGCGCGTAAGGCAAATGATGCCAACCAATGTTCGCCTTCGTAATTTCCGTCTACGATTGATGGTAATGAAAACAACAAATGCGTATCAGCAACAGATTTTAAGTGAGAAAATTCCTTTGGAAACTTTTGGGTTAATTGGTATAAATTCCAAGCTCTACTAAAATTCAAACCATCTAAATGCACCAAATGACCATCGGTTCTATCCGAAACTCGAGCCACTTCCCATTGCCATTTTTTGGAAAACAATTGTGGAGTAAACTTTTTTAACCAAATCAGGAACTCTTTTTCAGGTAAAATGCGTTGCATCAAACCGATTTCTTCCATACAAGGCGATAAAAAATCAGTACCGCTGGGTTCCCAATTCATTGGACAATTAATATCATTTAGAAATAATCGAATAGCATTTTCTTTTATGCTATTTTGAAGATGGCTATTTTTGGAATAAACCGCGTAATCCCAAGCATAAGATAAACCAAAAGCAGTATTATTATGCGTTCCAGCTCGAACGGGATACAAAAGTTTGGGTAAAAATTCGATATAACGCGCAATGATTAAATCAGTTAAAGGTTTTAAATTTTGAGCTAATGGTTTTGTAAAAGGTTCTTTGGAAATTTCCAATTCGTGTTGCAATTTGAGTAGCCAATTCCAACCGTAAGTGCGTTCGTATGATTTTTCATGAGGTTTTGAAAAATAACGGATTTCTTCGGCTATATTTTCTGGTGAAAGATTGATAGTGAGTTTTTCGATGATTTCCTTTTTATTAGACAAATTGGGAAAATGATTCAACAAATACACCAAACTCCAATGACCATGAACAGAAGAATGCCAATCAAAACAACCGTAAAAAGCAGGATGCAAAGTCTTAGGTGAAAGTAATTCCGTTTCGTATAAAAGCAATTGATTCAATTTATTGGGATACTCTTGTTGCAAACACTTGATAGGCAAACTAGCTAAATGATTAGCTTGTTCCAATGTTAATTGTTGCGAATAAGAAAAACTTCCAATAAAAAGTAGTGTATATAAAAATTTCATGACGCGAATAGTTTTTTCAAATGTACTAAAAACTTACCTTTGATTTTTATTTCGAAAAGATGAACAAAAAAATAAAATTGATTTGGGATTTTAGAGGAGAAGCCGCAGCAAAAACAGCCGAACACCACGAAATTCACTTAAAAGAGTTTTTAGAAACTGGAAAATATGCACTCCAAATTACCGGTTTTGAATTACGAAACGAAATGCACGCTATTGCATTTTTGGTCGTGGAAGAACAAGATATGATAAAATTCAGAGATGCTTTAAAACCACATCGAGGCGAAGTTTATGAATAAAAAAAGGAGCAAATTGCTCCTTTTATACTGATAACCAAAAACTGAAAACCGTCAACAAACTAAGCTGCATCTTTTTCTTCTACAACTTCTTCTGCTGGAGCAGTTTCTTCTTTATTTTCCGTTGGGTTTAATTGTTTTATTTTATCTAATAAAGATTCATCAGTGATGTTTTCTTCTTTCATTTTTTGTTTTTACAACGCTGACACAATTACGACTTTGGTTTCGTATGCATGGGCTTCGGCAACTGTTCCATTTAAACGGTCGCTATTTCGAATAGTGTAACAATCCTCGTAAATATGATATTTTCCTCCTCCTTTGGTATAATACACATTATTCGTTCCTGTTAAAGCTTCTACCAAGTTTGTTTCTTCGGTGTATTTTTCAACTGATGGTGGATTAAAATCCGCCCCACTAATTCCAGCAATTACCATGGCAATACCTGCAATACTCCCTAAAATCGCTTTTTGTTTTCCACTAATGTTTTTATTAGTTAAAATTACTATTACCAAAGGTAAAAAAGCAATAACAGCAACTACAACTCCTAATTGACTTTGCATAAAAAAAAGAAAACCATTTTTTTCCGAAGCTGGATCTAAACGATTTGATTTTTTCCAAAGCATAGAACCTATAATAGCAAGAATTAAATCCACAACTATAAGTCCGATGACCCAAGCCATGAAGTTTTCACTCTGTTTTCTTAACATAATAATAGCTGCAACTTGAGCAACTATTGCACCAACCCATAACAAAGCAGCAAATAATCTAAGCTGAGTCGCTTTTCCTTTTGCTTCTTCAGTGGGTTTCCATACTTTTTGATTTTCTGACATAGTAGAATTTTGTTTAAAGTTTAACACAAATTAACAAAAAAAAAATTGAATAATTTACTTCAAATTAAAAAATCCAAATCCCAAAAAATATTGGAATTTGGATTTCTATATACTTTGAACGTTATCTTGTCATTCCGAACTTGCGATGAATCTCCTACGAAATAGGTGATTTTTGAGCGGAGCGAAAACGATTACCCTTGATTCTTGAAATTGAACTTGTCCTTGAACTTGATTAATTCGCCACTTCACTGATAAATTTAATTCGCATCAAACGTAACTCTTCAGTGTCGTAATCGCCTTCAAATTCTTTTAGTGCCAAATCAATTTTATCCGATTCAGAATCCATAAAATAATCATGAATTTCTTCTTGCTGGTCTTCATCTAAAATATCATCTACCCAATATTTGATATTCAACTTAGTTCCCGAATATACAATTTGTTCCATTTCTTTCAATAAATCATCCATCGATAATCCTTTAGCTTTGGCAATATCATCCAATCCTAACTTTCTATCTACATTTTGAATGATATACAGTTTCAAACTTGAATTGGCTCCTGTAGATTTTACTACTAAATCATCTGGACGAATAATATCGTTATCTTCTACATAACGAGCAATTAAGTCTACAAATTCTTTTCCGTATTTTTTAGCTTTACCTTCTCCAACACCGTGAATACTTCCTAATTCATCAATAGTAACAGGATATTTAAGCGACATATCTTCCAAAGAAGGATCTTGGAATACTACAAACGGCGGAACACCTAATTTTTTAGCGACTTTTTTACGCAAATCTTTCAACATCGTCATTAACGCTTCATCAGTAGTCCCTGATGATTTTGCTGCTGCAACAATTAAATCGTCTTCAGCTTCACTATATTCGTGATCTTCCGACATCAGAAAAGAAGTTGGATTTTTAATAAAATTTAACCCTTTCTCCGAAATTTTTATCACGCCATACGTTTCAATATCTTTTTGAATCATTCCAGTTACCAATACCTGACGAATTAAAGCCATCCAAAAACGTTCATCATGTGAGGCACCTTTACCGAAATACGGTTGTAGGTCAATTTTATGCGCTTTAATAATAGCATTTACTTTACCCATTAAGGCTAAAATAATTTCTTTGCCTTTAAATTGTTCTTTGGTATCGCGAATAACTTCAAGCAATATTTTTACTTCGTCTTTGGCTTCTACCTTTTTCTTAGGATGACGAATATTATCATCCATATCAGCGCCTTCACCATTTACTTCGTCAAATTCTTCTCCGAAATAATGCAATAAATATTTTCGTCTCGACATAGAAGTTTCAGCATAGGCTACTACTTCTTGCAATAAGGCGAACCCAATCTCTTGTTCGGCTACTGGTTTGCCTGACATAAATTTTTCTAGCTTTTCAATATCCTTATACGAATAATAAGCCAAGCAATGTCCTTCTCCTCCATCACGTCCTGCTCTACCGGTTTCTTGATAATAGCTCTCTAATGATTTTGGAATATCGTGATGAATAACAAAACGTACATCGGGTTTGTCAATTCCCATACCAAATGCAATAGTAGCTACAACCACATCTACATCTTCCATGAGGAACATATCTTGATGTTTGGATCTAGTTTTGGCATCCAAACCAGCATGATAAGGCACAGCACTAATGCCATTCACTTGTAATAACTGGGCAATTTCTTCTACTTTTTTTCGACTCAAACAGTAAATAACGCCTGATTTTCCTTTATTCTGTTTGATAAAACGAATAATATCAGAATCTACATTTTTAGTTTTTGGACGTACTTCGTAAAATAAATTGGGACGATTAAAAGACGCTTTGAAAGTATTAGCATTAGGCATATCCAAGTTTTTCAAGATATCTTCTTGTACTTTTGGAGTTGCCGTAGCTGTTAAGCCAATAATAGGAATATCACCTAATTGCTTAATTATATTTCTTAAATTTCTATACTCGGGACGAAAATCATGACCCCATTCAGAGATACAATGCGCTTCGTCTATAGCAACAAAAGATAATTTTACAGACTTTAGAAACTGAATGTATTCTTCTTTGGTTAAAGATTCCGGAGCCACATACAACAACTTGGTCAAGCCAGAAGCAATATCGCTTTTCACTTGATTGACTTCCGTTTTATTTAAAGAAGAATTCAAAACATGAGCTATTCCGTTCTCGGAACTCAAACTTCTTATGGCGTCTACTTGGTTTTTCATCAAGGCAATCAGCGGCGAAACAACGATTGCTGTTCCTTCAAGCACCAAAGCAGGAAGCTGGTAACACAATGATTTACCACCACCAGTAGGCATTATCACAAAAGTATTATTACCCTTGATGATACTCCCAACTACTTGTTCTTGAAGACCTTTGAATTGGCTAAACCCAAAATATTTTTTTAATTCTTTGTGTAAATCAATTTCGTTCGGATTCATTCTCTATTAATATGATTTTACCTAAATTTGCAAACATAAAGATACAATTTTCTTTAAAATAACAAAACATTAATTTCAATACTTTGAACACAACGAAAAACATTCTAGAAGCTGCCAAAAGAACCATTTTGGAAGAAAGCGAAAGCATAGCAAATTTAGTCCATTATTTAACGGACGACTTTGCCGCTTGTGTACAATTAATCATGGATACAAACAACCGATTGGTAGTAACAGGAATTGGAAAGAGTGCTATCATTGCTCAAAAAATAGTAGCCACACTAAACTCTACCGGAACACCTTCTTTGTTTTTACACGCAGCAGAAGCTGTTCATGGCGACTTAGGAATGGTGCAAAAAGGAGATGTTATTATTTGCATTTCAAAAAGCGGGAATAGTCCTGAGATTAAAGTATTGGTCCCATTACTAAAACGCTTTGGAAACACCTTAATTGGAATGACAGCTGATAAAAATTCGTTTTTAGGAAAAGAATCACACCATATTCTTCATGCATTTGTGGAAAAAGAAGCTTGTCCAAATAATTTAGCACCTACCAATAGCACCACAGCACAATTGGTATTAGGTGACGCTTTGGCCGTTGCCTTAATGGAAGCCCGAAATTTCAAAAGTGAAGATTTTGCCTTATATCATCCAGGTGGTGCATTAGGTAAAAAATTATTACTTCGTGTGAAAGACATGCTTGATACAACACATCGTCCAGCGGTACTTCCTACAGCCAGCATAAAGGAAGTGATTATGGAAATTTCCGAAAAACGCCTTGGTGTTACTGCAGTTTTAGAAAACAATAAAGTCATTGGAATAATTACAGATGGTGATATTCGAAGAATGTTGAACAACAATGACAGTTTTACTCATTTAGTAGCAACAGATATTATGACCAAAAATCCAAAAAATATCAGTTCAGAAACCATGGTTGTAGATGCATTAAATATTTTGGAAAACAATGCGATAACACAATTGGTTGTTATTGACAACGAAAAGTACCAAGGAATTTTACACTTACACGACATTTTAAAAGAAGGAATTGTATAATGGCTAAGAAACCTGCAAACGAAATGTCTTTTTTAGACCACTTAGAAGAACTAAGATGGTTGCTTATTCGCTGTACAATTGCTATATTAATTGGGGCAACTGTAGCGTTTTTTTTCAGTGATTTTATTTTCGATCAAATTTTATTTGGCCCTAAAAATCCTGATTTTATTACCTATCGCATTTTCTGTGATTTATCGCAAGAATTCGGTCTAGACAAAAGCTTGTGCGTAACGGAAATTCCCATGCGTATTCAAAGTAGAGAAATGGGCGGACAGTTTTCAGCACACATGTGGACATCTATCACGGCAGGATTTATTGTTTCTTTCCCCTTTATCCTTTACTTTTTTTGGAATTTTATCAGCCCAGCATTATACCAAAACGAGAAGAAGTATGCACGTGCATTCGTCATTATAGCATCCTTGCTGTTTTTTATTGGAGTGCTGTTTGGATATTATTTAATTGCACCACTTTCAGTCAATTTTCTTTCTAATTACAATGTAAGTAAAGAAATTTTCAATGATATTGATTTGGCTTCATACATTAGTTTATTGCGCTCTTCAACAGTAGCATGTGGAATATTTTTTGAGTTACCGGTAATTATTTACTTTTTAACTAAAATAGGTCTAGTAACTCCAACATCCCTGAGAACGTATAGGAAATATGTTTTAATTATTGTACTAATTTTGTCCGCAATTATCACACCTCCAGACGTATTGAGTCAAGTTATTGTGGCAATTCCTATTATGATATTATACGAATTAAGCATATTAATAAGTGTAGTTGTACTAAAAAACAAAGAAAAAGAAATTATAAAAACCTAAAAAAAATGGCAGATTTAGTAAAAGAATTCAACGATTATCGCGCTAAAATGAACGATAAATTATTGGCCGATAACAATAAAATTGTAAAACGAATTTTTAATTTAGACACCAATGCTTATGCCGAAGGCGCTTTAGATGTAAAAACGAAAGAACTTTTAGGATTAGTAGCTTCAGCTGTTTTGCGTTGCGACGATTGCATCAAATACCATTTAGAAACTTCTTATAAAAATGGAATTACTAAAGAAGAAATGATGGAGGCTATGGGAATTGCCACTCTAGTAGGTGGAACTATCGTGATTCCACACTTGCGAAGAGCTTACGAATTTTGGGAAGCACTAGAAGAGCAAACTAAATAATTGTTAAAAGATAAATTGTTAAATTGTTTATTCGTTTATTTGTAAATCGATTAAACAATTCAACTTCTAAACATTTAAACCTTAGAATGAAATTAAGAGCAGAAAATTTAGTCAAGACCTACAAGAAAAGAAGTGTGGTAAAAGGAATTTCCGTTGAAGTAAATCAAGGAGAAATCGTAGGTTTATTGGGACCAAATGGAGCTGGAAAAACAACTTCTTTCTACATGATTGTGGGCTTGGTAAAACCAAATAGCGGCAATATTTATTTAGACGATATGAATATTACCGATTTCCCTATGTACAAAAGAGCTCAACATGGTATAGGTTATTTGGCTCAAGAAGCTTCAGTTTTCAGAAAATTAAGTATAGAAGATAATATTCTAAGTGTATTGCAATTAACCACGCTTTCAAAAGAAGCACAAATTGCCAAAATGGAAGAATTGATTGCTGAATTTTCATTGGAACACATTCGCACCAATAGAGGCGACTTACTTTCTGGAGGAGAAAGACGAAGAACAGAAATTGCTCGCGCATTGGCAACAGATCCAAAATTCATTTTATTGGACGAACCATTTGCAGGAGTTGACCCAGTTGCAGTAGAAGATATTCAAAGAATTGTTGCCCAATTAAAAAATAAAAACATCGGGATTTTAATTACCGATCATAACGTACAAGAAACTTTAGCAATTACCGATAAAACCTACTTAATGTTTGAAGGAGGCATTCTGAAGGCAGGAAAACCAGAAGAATTGGTAGAAGACGAAATGGTAAGACGTGTGTACCTCGGACAAAATTTCGAGTTGCGAAAAAAGAAATTAGAATTCTAAAAAACGAAAAATCTCAATCAAAACGATTGAGATTTTTCTTTGGTAAAAAACAAAAACAAAAAACAAAAATTTACATTCGGAAGTACTTTTTTGGAACGTTCAACATCCCAAAACACTCACCTTCTTCTTTTCCTAAATGTTTATGATGTACTTTATGAGCTTTTCGTAAGCCAACTAAATATTTATTTTTAGTATTCTTAAACCATTTAAATCGCTGATGAATTAAAACATCATGAATTAAAAAATAAGCTATTCCATAAAGTAAAATCCCTAATCCAATGAAGAACAAATAATTCAATTCGGGTTGCACACCATAATAAAACAGCATGATACTTGGAATAGCGAAAATGGCAAAAAAAGCATCATTTTTTTCAAAAATCCCTTGGTATTTTGGTTGGTGATGGTCTTCGTGTAAATACCATAAAAAACCATGCATTACAAACTTATGTGTACACCAAGTAACCATTTCCATTACTAAAAAAGTAACAAGTGTAGTTCCTATAAATAATAAAATTTCCATTAAGCGATAATATTGAATTGATAACGTAAATAAGATTTGCTCAAAATTACTAATTTTAAAGGGTTTGAAATACGAATTCGAGCATTTAAAAATTCCTCTGGCTGCGTTTTACTTATTTTGTTCATTAAACTTCTGTAATAACGAAAAGCCGTGTAAACACCAAACTTAGCTTCAACAGGTAATTGTAAAATTCCTTTAAAAGCCTCATCAAAATCTGCTTCAATTTCAGCAACAATTTGCTTCTTATTTTCATTGGTTAAGGAAGAAAAATTAATACCAGGAAAATAAATACGTCCCAAAGTTTCGTAATCGTGTTTCAAGTCACGTAAGAAATTCACCTTTTGAAAAGCAGAACCCAAACGCATCGCACTAGATTTCAATTCTTCGTAACGCTTTTCATCTCCAGCAACAAAGACCTTCAAACACATCAAGCCCACTACATCAGCCGAACCGTAAATATATTCTTCATACTCCGCTACAGTTTCGTATTCTTTTTTTGTCAAATCCATGCGCATACTTTTCATGAAAGGCGGAACCAAATCGTGTAACTTATACTCATGTACCACACGCTGAAAAGCATTCAAAACTGGATTCAAACTAATTTTACGTTCCAATGCTTTTTCGTACTCAGCCTCAAATTCGTCTAACAAAATTTCTTGATCGTATCCTTCAAACGTATCTACAATTTCGTCAGCAAAGCGCACAAAACCATAAATCGCATAAATCTCATCTTGGATTTTAGGCGACAACATTTTAATAGCAAGCGAAAAAGAAGTACTGTACTTTTTGGTAATCTTCTTGCTACAGTCTAAAGAAACTTCATCAAACAATGCTTTCATAGGCAATATATTATGTAATTGTATAAATATACTAAATTATATGTTCTTGATTATCTTTTCACTAACAATTTTTCCAGAAATTATAGATGGCGGAACACCAGGACCTGGAACGGTTAATTGACCAGTAAAATAGAGGTTTTCAACCTTTTTACTTTTAATTTTCGGACGAAGAAAAGCAGTTTGAGTCAAAATATTCGCTAAACCATAAGCATTTCCTTTGTACGAGTTGTAATCTTTTATAAAATCATTCACACAAAACGATTCCACAAATAAAACGCTAGAACGCAATTCTTGATTAGTTGATTTCTCTAAACGATCTAATATGATATCAAAATATTTTTTTCTAATTGCTTCATTATCTTCTAAACCTGGAGCAATTGGAATTAAAAAAGTAGCTGCTTCTTTTCCTTCTGGTGCAAAATACGAATCAGTTATGGAAGGAAAACTAGCGTAATACAATGGGTTTTTAGGCCAAACTTTGGTATCATAAATTTCTTTAGCATGCGGTTCAAAAGGCGCATCAAAAAATAAGGTATGATGTTCCACATTTTTAATTTTTTTATCAAAACCTACATAAAACAACAAAGACGAAGGAGCAAATACCTTTTTATCCCAATAACTTTCAGAATACATTCTATTTTTTTCTTCTAGTAATTGCTCTGTATGATGATAATCTGCGCCACTTAAAACAATGTCTGCAAATTGCTTTTCCCCATTCACTACCAGTCCTGTGGCAGTTCCATTCTCTACAATAATTTCAGAAATAGTTGCATTGGTTACAAACTTCACGCCTAATTCTTTAGCTAGTGATTCCATAGCCAAAACTACGCTATACATCCCGTTCTTTGGATGCCAAGTGCCTAAACCAAAATCCGCATAATTCATGAAATTATAGAAAGCAGGCGTATTTGAAGGTTTTGCACCTAAAAACAATACCGGAAACTCTAAGATTTGGATTAACTTTTCATTAGTAAAACGCTTGCGTACTTGTTGACTAACCGTGGAAAAAAACTGACTTACGCGTTGAATAGTTTCAAAACTCACTAATTCTAAAGGAGAATCTCCTGGTTTGTAAACCATTTTCTCAACAGCAATCGCATAATTTTCCCTTGCTTCATCAATAAAGGCTTGTAACTTAGCACCACTACCTTTTTCAATTGATTCAAAAGTTGTCTTTATATCCGCTAAATTATCTGCAATTGTAACTGATTCATTGTCTTTAAAATACACCTGATATGCAGGTGTTAGTTTAAAAAGTTCGTAATAATCCGATACACTTTTACCAAAATCATTAAAAAACTTTTCAAATACATCGGGCATCCAATACCATGTTGGGCCTATATCAAAATGAAAACCATCACGATGCAATTGTCTTGCTCTTCCACCAACAGTAGCATTTTTTTCAAAAACAGTTACCTCATGACCTGCCTTTGCTAAATAAGACGAAGCCGATAAAGAAGCAAACCCTGAACCAATAATGTGAATTTTCATATATGTAATTTTGTTTAACAAAGATACTGTTTTGACTAAACAAAACAAATAGTGTTTTCTTAAATTTCTGCTAAAAGACTTTCTATACCACTAAATTTACGAATCTGTTTAGGAACTTGATCAACAAATTGAGTTTGTTTTCCTAAAGTCCAAAGTTGATTAGTCGTATTTTCTAATATTCTACTAGAAAACTCATTCAAATATTCAGAAATTTCTTCAGAAGTTGGGGCAATAGTAAAATAAGAAATGAAAGTAATATCATCAAAATGATTGACAAAATCTTGTAAATCTTCTAAAGGAATATTATCTCCTAGAAATACGGTTTGATATCCTTTTTGGATTAGTTCAGCATTAACAAACATCAAACCCAAATCATGCACTTCATTATTAGGCAAAAACAAAATAAAAATCTTATCACTAGTAATTGGAGTATTAAGCTGAAGATTTTCAATAATTGAATTTAATTTCTGCTTAATTAAATAACTAATAAAATGTTCATGAGAAGGCTTAATAGTTCCTGTTTGCCACAAAATACCAATTTCATCTAATAGAGGAATAAAAATTTGATAAAAAACTTCTTTAAACGATTTTTCGCTACAAACGTCATCATAGACTTTATGAAACAACTGCGCATCAAAGTTTAGCATGGCAATTTTGAAATCATTGATAGCTAATTCTCTTTTACTTTTATCGTTATAAATTGATTTTACTAATTCTTGACGTTCAGCTTCATTCAACTTTGCAATTTTGGAAATCTTGTACCCAAAATTATTTAAGAAACTAACGTTTAAAAGGTTTGTTAAATCTTGATTTTCATACAGGCGTATATTGTTTTCAGTACGCTGAGGCGTGAAAATTTGATAGCGTTTTTCCCAAATTCGAATGGTATGAGCTTTAATACCCGATAGGTTTTCTAAATCTTTTACCGTGAAGATTGTTTTTACTTTGTTCATCTTTTATTGAATTTGATTAAACAAAAGTAATCAAAATAATCTAATACACAAGTGTACTGCGTAAATAAATTAAATTCCCATTGAAAATATTAATATCTACAGCTCCTTTGATCCCAGAAACTTGCGCCTTTTCGGTAAACTGCCAGAGCAACCAATGCGATTCGGGTTCGTTACGCCAAAAATTATAGTTGGCAATCCAAAAAGAATAATCAGAAAATTCCTTTTTTAAAAAATCATTATAATAACTTTCGCCAGAATAAATGATGGGTTTTACTTTGTAATGTTTTTCCACCTTTGTTAACCAACGTTTCAAACCTACTTTCAAACTATCTAAAGATTGTTTTTTAGGCAATTGTTCAATATCCAAAACGGGCGGAAAGTCTCCTGGTTCAAGTTGTACAGTTTGTATAAAATTCTCCGCTTGTTGAATCGAATTCTCATTGGGACGGTAATAATGATATGCTCCACGAATGAACTGATGTTTTTTTGCTTGCTTCCAATTATTTTTAAATTTACTATCTACTTTATTCTTTCCAGCAGTAGCACGAACAAACACAAATTGCAATTGAAACGTATCTTCTATTTTTCTAATTTCATTCCATTGAATGGTTCCTTGGTATTGCGAAACATCAAAACCAACCACTTTATCGGGATGTTTGGATAACACTTCATAAATGCGGATATCGGCTATTTTTCGCTCCTCTTTGGAAAGCGCATTGACATTTTTATTGGTTTTAAATCCCAAATAATACAAAACGCCATCACGAAATTGATATACCGTAAAAACCGCAATTACCAATACCAAAAAACTAATACTAAAAAGAAGGATTCGGGTTGTCCAACTCTTTTTCGTTTTTCTTTTGGAATTCGCGCGACGCGTATATGACTTTTTAGTAGCCAAGAAAATTACTTTTTAGAATGAAGAAGTAAAGATAAACCGATGTAAGAAAATATAATTATTGGAATAGCTACAAAACCTAAAACCAACAAAAGTAGTAATGAAAACCCAAGAAAAGAAAGTTGCAATTTACTAGTTTCCCAAGAAAATGATTTTACTTTTAAAGAAAACAGAGGAATATTGGCATTTAACAAATAAGAACTAACCACTGTAATGAACAACAAATAATAAGGATTAGAAAGTAATTCCGTCAACCATGTCCAGCTACTAAAATACTGAATCATAGGAATACTCATGATTAGAATAGCATTGGCAGGCGTTGGTAAACCAATAAACGATTCGGTTTGACGCGTATCGATATTAAAATTTGCTAAACGATAACAAGAAGCAATGGTAATTAAAAAACCCAGGTAAGGCACAAAGCCCATATAGTAATACTCCTCAGTTAAGTAATAAATGGAAGTGTCATCTTTTTGGATATTATCAAACAATTTAAACATCAACAAACCCGGAACAACACCGCTAGTAACCATATCGGCTAAAGAATCCAATTGCAAACCTAACGGACCAGCAACATTAAACTTTCTAGCAAAAAATCCATCCCAAAAATCAAAGAAAATACCCAAACTGACAAAAATAAAAGCTTCATCAAAAAAGCCATTAAAAATAGCAATCAAAGCCAATAAACCAGAAGCTAAATTCAATAAAGTGATACTATTGGGAATGTGTTTTTTAATATCCATGAAAGAAATGTTTGTTAAACGTATAATTAGTAAAACGAAGAAAATAAAACATATTCGTCTCAAAATTCGTACCTAAAAAAGAATACTTAATTAGATAAAGCAAATGTAATACAATATTGTAATACTTTTA
Organism: Flavobacterium sp.; assembly: GCA_018401995.1. GTDB lineage: Bacteria > Bacteroidota > Bacteroidia > Flavobacteriales > Flavobacteriaceae > Flavobacterium. The sequence continues at coordinate 38,524 of JAGYJR010000001.1, forward strand.
GAGTTTAGTATTTAAGAATTTTATTAGATATTTGTAAAAATAATTAGCGGTTGAAAAAGAGTTTTATAATTGGTCTTCTTCTAAGTAGTATTACCATTACTTATGGGCAAACGGTGCGTAAATATTCCAATGAGTTTCTAAACATTGGAGTTGATGCGGCTGCATTAGGCATGAGTAATGCAGTAGTAGCACACACAGGCGATGTGAATTCTGGCTATTGGAATCCTGCAGGTTTGATTAAACTCGAGGACAAACAATTTGCTTTAATGCATGCCAATTATTTTGCAAATATTGCACAATACAACTACGCAGGTTTTGCTATGCCTATTGATGACAGAAGTGCTATTGGAGCTTCTATCATCCGTTTTGGAGTAGACGACATTTTAAATACAACCCAATTAATCGATAGCCAAGGAAACATTGATTACAACAGAATCTCCCTATTTTCAACAGCGGATTATGCGTTAACCGTTTCTTATGCAAGAAGCTTACCAATAGACGGATTAAATCTTGGAGTAAACGCGAAAATAATTCATAGAACTATTGGCGATTTTGCAAGTGCTTGGGGATTTGGTTTCGATTTGGGGCTACAATATATAAGTGACGAGGAAGACTGGAAGTTTGGCATTATGGTACGCGATATCACCACTACATACAACACGTGGACTATCAACGAAGAAGAGTTCAATAAAATTAGAGATGCAGTTCCTGGTGAAAATCAAGAATTACCAGAAACGAGCGAAATCACCTTACCAAAAGCACAATTGGGAGTCGCCAAAAAATGGATTATTCGTTACGATTATAGCCTAACAGCAGCAGCGAACTTAAACACCAGATTCACAAGAACCAATGATATTATTTCAACCAATGCTATGAGTATTGACCCAGCATTGGGTTTTGAGTTTGGTTATATTGAGTTAATCTACTTACGCGGTGGCGTGGGGAATTTCCAACAAATCACGCAAATAGACAATACAAGTAAATTAAGCTTTCAACCCAATTTCGGACTAGGTTTCAAATACCGAGGCATTCAAATTGATTACGCCTTAACCGATCTAGGAAACCAAAGTGCTGCTTTATATTCCAATATTTTTTCGGTAAAAGTAGATTTGGATTTGTTTAGGTAATTTGAGAGAATAGAGATTAGAAGTTAGATTTTCGGATATTGGATTTTCAGATATTTGTAGCTAGTTTGAGGTTTATGGTTTATAGTTTGTGGTTAATTGTTAATGGCTAATAATTTTTGAACTTGATTTTTGAACTTGAACTTGAATTTGAACTTAAACTTGATTTTGTCATTCCGCCGAAGTAGGAATCTCCTACGAAGTAGGTTGCCATTTGAGCGAAGCAAAAAAACAACAACAAACCATAAACAATAAAAAAATGGTAAAAAAACTATTCGTTCTACTAATTCTTTTAACAACTACTTTATCTTTTTCCCAATCCCTTTCAGAAAAAGCAACCATTAGCATCCTAAACTGTGGAACAGGAAATGAATCCTATTCACTCTACGGACATACAGGAATTCGAATTAACGATCCGTTACAAGGAATTGATATTGTATTCAATTATGGCGCTTTTGATTTTGACACACCCAATTTCATGCTAAAATTCGTAAAAGGCGATTTGCAATATTTTGTTACTACCAATTACTTCGCCGATTTTGAATATACCTATCGCTACGAAAAACGTTCTATATACGAACAAGAAATTGACCTTTCCCAAGAACAAAAAGAGCTTTTATACCAACAACTAGTAAGTTCACTAACTTCAAGCGAAAAATATTACACCTATAAATTCATTGACCGCAATTGCACCACTATGGTTATTGACAAAGTAAATGCGGTATTAGGAAACGAATACATTACAACCCTAAAACCAGTAACCATTAGTTACCGTGAAATTCTGTATCCGTATATGGAAAATCACTTTTTTGAAAAATTAGGAATAAATATCATTTTTGGAACGAAAGTAGACCAACCTGCCGAACGCCTATTCTTACCATTGGAATTAATTCAATCCTTAGAAAGCACAAAAATTAACGGAAAGTCATTAGCAAAACCAACAAAAACGCTTTACGAAGCTCCAGAAAACAAGTACCAACCCAACCCATTCAACAGCATCTACACCCTAATCATAGCACTTGGAATTATAATTTTAGTAAGAAAAAAATGGCTAACCCAAAGTTATTTTATCCTTTTAGGTGGCTTAGGTATTTTCTTTTGTTTGGTAGGTTTATACTCCCAACATGAAGAAGTTCTTTGGAATTACAATGCGTTTCTTTTCAATCCCATCTATTTGCTACTAACATTTTTCTATTTCAAGAAAAATCAAAAAGGCATAGTGAAAACTGGGCAAATTATCATTTTCTGCCTGTTAGGATACGTGGTATACATGCTTGGAAAAATCCATTTACTTATTGTTTTGCCTTTTATAGTTACCAATTTTCTATTGGTAGGAAGATTGATTTTGGAAAATAAAAGATTGGTTTAAAGGAACAAACTCAAAAATCAAGGGCAACTTCAAAAATCAACTTCAAACTACAAACTTGAAACTAAATTAGTTTTTAGTCGCAGTTTTCAGTCGCAGAGAAAATCCATTTCATCAGTGTTCTAAAACAAACACAACACTCCTGTGACCCGAGCGATTGCGAACTGACGAGTAAACTTTGCATTACAAATCTTCAAAAACAGATTCAACTTCAAACTATAAACCTCAAACTTGAAACTTGTTATTGTCCTCTAAAAAATAAAACCGTACTCAACGTCTTCACAATGATGTTAATATCCAAAAACAAACTACGGTGTTTAATGTAATACAAGTCATAGCGTAACTTCATCAAGCTATCTTCTAAGTTTTCTCCGTAAGAATAATTCACTTGTGCCCAACCAGTAAGTCCTGGTTTAATTACATGGCGCGTTTGATACATGGGAATGCTAGCTGCAATTTTCTCAACAAAAACAGGTCGTTCAGGTCGAGGGCCAATTACCGCCATTTCGCCTTTTAATACATTAACAAATTGAGGCACTTCATCCAATCGCGACTTTCGAAGTAATTTTCCAAAAGCGGTTATTCTGCTGTCATTGGTTGTAGCAAATACAGCACCATTTTGCTCAGCATTAACCACCATAGTTCTCAATTTAACTATATTAAAAGAAACTCCATTTCGACCTACGCGCTCTTGCTTGTAAAAAAGTGGTCCTTTGTTCCAAATCAAGTTAAAAAGAAATACAAATGGAAGAATAACAACTAAACCAAGTAAACCACAAACAGCAAATACAACATCAAAAACCCGAGTGTATAATTGGTACAATTTATTCTGATTACTTCTACTAAAAGGAAAAAATTTATACAATTCCTTATCATCAAAATGAATGGGAAGTCGGTAAGTACCCGATTCATATACATCATCATACTGGCGAATCACCACCCCGTTTTCAAGTAATTTTAGTAACAAATCATACAAAGCAGCATCCATAGTTTTTCTTGATCCATTGGCAACCACTATTTCTGAAATTGCATGCTCTTTCACATAAGATTCCAACTCAGAAAGTTGAATTTCGGGCAATGAAGTTGGTGCTTTTTTCTCATCTGTAGCTACAAAACCTTTAACCACATAGTGAGGATTACCAATACTTAATTCAAAAACTAAAGCTTCAACTTTCTTGCTACTTCCAATAAACAATACTCTTTTTATAAAACGATTGGATGCTAAAAACACAATATAAAGATTCCTCCACAATAATAGAGCAAACAAAATAGAGAGAAAAAACAATATAATTTGTAATCGATTAGAAGGTAAAACAGGTGTATAAAAAGGAGTTAACAAATAAAATAAAGTAGTAACCGAAGTAGTTAAAATAATACTTTTGGTAACTTGAAACCGATTACTGGCTACTTGTAAATTATACATTTCAAAAACCGTCCCTACTAAATTCAGATAAATAGCAAGAACTATTGTCCAATAAAAATTATCTACTCGAACAGCAAAATAATCAAACCTAAAAAACTCGCTAATAAAATAAAGCGTAAGTAATACAACGAAAACATCAACCAAGCGCAATAATATTTTACGCTCAGAAATTTCAAAATGTATTTTCTTATTTGATTTCATAGGTATTCAGTAATACTGCAAAGTAATGAATAAAATTCAAATTGTTAAAAAAATACTAAAAAAATAGTTTTCAGTCTCAGTTTTCAGTCTCAGAAAAAAATCCGTGACCATCGGCTTCCGCTTTAGCACACAAATCCAAAATTAAATCAGCGTATATCCGTCTAACCTGTATCATTCGCGTTCCAAAAAACTTGAAACAACAATCAAGAACAAGAACAACTAAAAATCAACAATAAACTACAAACAATAAACCATAAACAATAAACCACAAACTTGAAACTTAAAATATAGTTTCCAGTCGCAGTTTTCAGTCGCAGAGAAAATCCGTGACCATCAACTTCCGCTTTAGCGGACACATATCCAAATTTAAATCAGCGTAAATCGGTCTAACCTGTATCATTCGCGTTCCAAAAAACTTGAAACAACAATCAAGAACGAGAACAACTAAAAATCAACAATAAACTACAAACAATAAACAATAAACCACAAACTTGAAACTTAAAATATAGTTTCCAGTCGCAGTTTTCAGTCGCAGAGAAAATTCGTGACCATCAACTTCCGCTTTAGCGGACACATATCCAAATTTAAATCAGCGTAAATCGGTCTAACCTGTATCATTCGCGTTCCAAAAAACTTGAAACAACAATCAAGAACAAGAACAACTAAAAATCAACAATAAACTACAAACAATAAACCATAAACAATAAACAATAAACCACAAACTTGAAACCTGAAACAAAAAAATATACCCATCATTTAAAAACCTCAACCCACTTCTCCTTCACTACATCCCAATCCATTTGAGCCACAAACGAACGAGCATTCTGAATAAGCAATTGCCCTTGTTCTTGTTGTTGTAGGAGTTCCGTTATAGCAGCTACCATGGCATCCGTATCTGCGTCTGGAACTAATTTACCAGTTACATCAGGAGTAATCAAATAAGGAATTCCACCTACAGCAGTAGAAACAACAGGTAAACCTAACGCCATGGCCTCCAGAACACTCACTGGCGTATTATCAAAATGAGTGGTATTAATAAAAATGTCGTGTTCAGCAGCCAACTGCCACCAAGCTTCTTTTGATAGTTGCCCTGTAAAAGTGACAGGAAGTTCTAAAGAGGCAGCTAATGCTTTTGTAGTTTGCAAACTCCCGTCTTTATCAGGCCCCACCATAGTTAAAGTGGCTTCAGGATACGTTTTTTGCAATTGTTGTAAGACATGAATTGCCATTTCAGGATGATAAATAGAGGCAAAAGATCTAACCCATAGCAATTTTGATGCTAAATTAATTCTATTTTTGAAAGTATATTTTTCTATAGCAATAGCGTTGGGAATCAAAACCACATTCGTAAAACCTTCAGCTTCAAAAGCCTGTTTCAAATAACCTGATGGCGCAACATTTCTGTAGGCATTTGAGAACAATCTACGACTCAATTTCGGATTGTTTTTAAGACGATTAGGTAAGTTCCCACCATGTAAAATGGGAATGTATTTGATCTTCAAAAGTTGAGCAAATTGAGCAGCTAAGAATGCATACCAAAAAGCCTTGGTACTATAAGTATCAATTAGAATATAAGACAACTTTTTGCGATGAAATAGAATAGCCCCCAACATATCCAAAAGGCGAAACACAAATCCTTTCTTTGAAGAAGCATAGACCACCTCAAACCCCAAACTTTCCAAATCAGGACCTAAGGTTTCAATGGTGGTTTTATTCAACCCGTGCTTACTCAGTTGGTTCCCTAGATACAGCAGTCGAACTTTCATCTTTAAAATTTACTTTAAGTAAGGTTAAGGCATAAATAAATCCTGGGGCTGCTAAACGCATAGCGGCATGATTAATAGTTAGTAACCAAAAAATAAAAAAAGGAATCAAAAATACATGTTCTCGATTGGTAAAATAAGTAATCAGAGGCGTAAGTAACAAAATTAAAAGGGCAACAATACCAAAAGTACCATGCTCCGCTAACAAACGCGTAATTTCATTGTGCGAAGCAGCTACAATACCCGTCATTTGTTCACGGTATTCTTTGTTTTTTCCTACGCCAATACCCCAAATTGGGTTTTCCATAAACATATGAATTTCAGTCTCTGCAATTTCCTCACGACCACCCAAACGATCATCTTTCTCCCTTCCTCTAGCATCTTTATTGGCATAACGATTCTCAATCATTCCACTGGTTTGCACTACACTATACGTCCAAACAAAACCACCTAGTAAAACCGCAGAAACACTTAATATTAGGATTAAATTTTTAGTTTTAGCATTAGCATACCAATACAATACTCCTATTAAAGCTGCAATCATAGCTAGAGCAGTAAAAATACCCCCACGTGAAAAGGTAACAATTCCTCTAAAAGACGCAATAATTAATAAGGCTAAATGAATCAGTTGCAACTTCCTAGTTTTAGAAAATAACACTAGTAAAGCAAAAAAACAAAACATCCCCAAACCTAAAATGGTAGACACTTGATTAGGACCAAAACCACCCGAAGTTTCAAAATTGGATTGGGTACTAGTAACTACATCTTTAATCGATGGGTTATATAAAAATAAATAAGTTAAAACCGAAACTATAGGTAAAGACAATGCTTTAAGTAAAAAATGCATGTGCTCCAAGGTTACTTTCTTTTCAAAACAATACATCGCACTCACAAACAAAGTAACTTCACCTAAAACATTAAATAAAATTGCTTTACGTGCATCTATCTCGTGACCAAGAACATTAGCTCCAAGATAAATTCCTGGTAACAAAAGCAACATAAATAGGATATAGATAATGGATTTATAGGAAAACCCTTTGAACAACATGCCTAAAAATAAAAAAAAAATCACTTCATACTTAGCAATTTCATGAGCAATATTTCCCCCCGTCATTCGTAGAAAAACTTCAGAACCTATCACATAACCAATAATAAATAAAACTTCATTATTTTTATTTTTAGATTTAAAAATTAATACTGTTCCAAAGAAAAGTATTAATAATCCATAAACTTTAGAAAGAAAAGGCACAAAATAAATAATCAATCCAATAAATATGTGGATTAAAATATATATTAAATAATTTGAAGATTCTTTTGATTTCATAGAGTTTCTTTATAACTAAAAAGCAACTTCTTAATTACTGCTTTAGATGAATAATTCTCTGCAACAAAAGTATTCAAATTATTAGCTAACAAGGAATTTGAATACATGTTATTTGCTATTGCACTAAAAATACTAACCAATTCAGTTACACTTTCTGATGTAAAACAAATACCAGTTACTTTATTTTTAATTAATTGAGAACAATAACCAACATTTGAAGTAACAACCAACAGATTTGCTTTCCCATATTCTAAAAGTGTTACGGGAAATCCTTCATAAGTAGATGTCATCAAACCAACACTACATTGACTTAAAACATGTTGCACATCTCCACAAGAACCATATAAAAAAACGGATGATGACATATTTTTCAATTGTATACTCTCTTTTAATTTGCCCGAATACTCATCAAAACTATCTTTCCCTACAAAATGCAGAGTCCATCCTAATTTAGCTATTTCACTTAAGGTGAATGCTTCGAAAGCTAATAAATGATTTTTAGGATGTCTTAAATTTGCTAATAAAACTATTCTTTTTCCTTCTTCTCCTTTTAAAAATGTTGATTTTATTTCAACTATTTTCTCTTCCACATAATTTGGTAAAAAAACAACATTTGTAGTTTTTAAATTTTGCAATGACCATTTCCTAAGTTCTTCATTGACAACAAATACTCCACTAAAAAAAAAAGAAGATAATTTAATAAAGAAATTAGACCGATTTTCAAAAGGCCTATTTCCAAGATGATCATGCCAAAATATTTTAATTGAAGGTAGCATTAATTTTAATAATACTGCAAAAAAATAGGAACTACCATGAGCATGAATTATTGAAACTTTATTTTGCTTAACATTTTTTTTTAATTGCAATAAAGCTTTAATATCTAAAGTTCTTTTCTTTTTCAGAAAACTATAAGCAACTGAATCATTGATTGTAGCTTTTAAATTTCCTTCAAAACGAGTTACTACTAATCCAGAAAAAACGACTTTCTTTGCAAGTGTGTTAGCTATCGTAACCGCCATCCGTTCAGCACCACCCGCTTCTAGGCTATCAATTAATTGTAAAATGCGAATCTCTTTTTTAGGCACAAGTGGTGGTATTGATTGTGTCAAAGATAGAAAAAATTAAAACAAGGGCAAGGGCAAGCTCAAATTCAAGTTCAAAAATCAACTACAAACTTCAAACCTGAAACAAAAAAAATTAAAACCATATAAGGCATATAAGTTTTTTAAAGTTGAATTTGATTCCTTTTAAAGATTCATAAAAGTTTTTTTTGCTCGCAAAGACGCTAAGTCGCAAAGATGAAGAACTTTGTGTAACTCTGTGCAAAACTTCGTGAGACTTTGTGCTACAAATCTTCAAGAACAAGAACAAGCTCAAAAATCAACAACAAACAACAAACCATAAACTACAAACTTGAAAATTAAAAATTAGTTTTCAGTCTCAGTTTTCAGTCTCAGAAAAAAATCCGTGACCATCGGCTTCCGCTTAAGCAGACAATAAAATAAAAAATATCAGCGAAAATCCGTCAAATCGGCTTCATCCGCGTTCCAAAAAAATTTTCAAGGACAAGAGAAAGCTCAAAATCAACTACAAACTTCAAACCTGAAACAAAAAAATTAAAACCATATAAGGCATATAAGTTTTTTAAAGTTGAATTTGATTCCTTTTAAAGATTCATAAAGTTTTTGCTCGCAAAGACGCTAAGTCGCAAAGATGAAGAACTTTGTGTAACTCTGTGCAAAACTTCGTGAGACTTTGTGCTACAAATCTTCAAGAACAAGAACAACTTCAAAAATCAACCATAAACAACAAACCATAAACTACAAACTTAAAAATTAGTTTTCAGTCTCAGTTTTCAGTCTCAGAAAAAAATCCGTGACCATCAGCTTCCGCTTAAGCGGACAATAAAATAAAAAATATCAGCGAAAATCCGTCAAATCGGCTTCATCCGCGTTCCGAGAAACTTTTCATGAACAAGGATAAGGACAAGTTCAAAAATCAACAACAAACCATAAACTAAAAACTACAAACTTGAAACCTGAAACAATAAATCCCCCATCACCTCAACAACTTCTTAATCTCCGCTTCAAATTTATCCGTTGTAAATTGTCTTGACCAATTTTGCCCTTCATAAACCATTTTCTGATAAACTTCCGGTTGATCTATCAATTCTAGTAACTGATTGGAATCCGCTTTCAAACTTTCTTGTAAAACAACTCCTCTACTTCCATTTCCTAGCATATAGGGCACACAAGAAACCGGCGAAACTAATGGCACACAACCCCAAAACATAGCCTCAGCCACCACTTTGGGCCAACCTTCACTTTTAGATGGTAATAGTAAAAAATGACTACTTTGATACGCTTTTAAAACGCTATCTTTGGTCTGATTACCTTGTAAAGTAACTACAGCTTGTAAATGATGCTGGTCAACATACTGTTCCAATTCCTTTCGTAAAACACCTTCACCATACAAATCAAGCGTTACTTTTCTTCCTCGTTTGTGCAGTTCTTCTACCAATTGAATCGCATACAAAGGTTGCTTCCCTTTAGATAAGGTTCCAACAAATAAAAACTTCACCCCGGTCTCCCAATCGCCTCGTCTCCCAATCGCCTCGTCACCTCGTCCCATTATCTCATCCTCACTATAAGTCGCAGTAAAAAACGGCTTCACATTTTTAGTCTGATTTGTCCATTCGCCATACACTAAAACCTGCATGTTTCGAGTTAAAAAAGTATTGGATAAAATCCATTTTTGCAAACGGTAACTCCATGGTTGTTTAGCTTTTGGATCCCAATTGCCCGCATATTTAGCGGTTTTGGGCGTATTGGGAAATAAAATTTGCACTAAAGCTCCAATCAACCCCATATTTCCAGGGCAACGCAAGTGGATGTGATCGGCCTGTTGCATGGCATGATAAACCGTAAAAAAAAGCAAGGGAAGTTGAAACAATGTTTTCAGCAATTGTGGAACTGAAGCAATAGAAAACTCGGGAACACGCTTGAAGTTAATTGAAGTGGCAACATAAGACGCATGAATCGGATTTACCAACTCATTTACCATCGGCGCTACTACAATCACCTCATCAACATACTTAAACCAAATATTCATTTCACGCACATAAGGTGCATAACCAAAATAGCGGTTATCTTCTTTTATATGTTGAACATGAGTAATTACTACAAATTTCATTACCATCTAATTTTAGGTGTATCAAAAAACAACGAAAACCACCCCACTAACCTACCCAATGTCTCCGTAAAAGCTTCTTTTCTTTTGGAAGAAGTAAACACATTTGTTCCTCTAATAGCGGTTAACAACAATGTAATGGCATGCCATTTTAATTTTGCTTTAAATGAAGGTTTTGGATTTTTTACGCGCCACACGTACCAACCGTTTCGGACGACCATTTTTCCATAGGCGTATTGATTGGGACGACCGGCAGCATCGTGATGGTGTTCCAATTGGGCAGCGGTATTTAAAAATAATTTCCCGATTTTAGAAACACGCAAGGTAAAATCCGCATCTTCATACAAACCGTAACCTTCAAAGTATGTGGAAAACTGTAATTCCTGAAAAACGGATTTTCGGAATGAAGCAACTCCACCCATTAATTGTTCTACAGGATAGACTTTTCCTGATGGAGGTAAAAACCCAACGCTACGTCCATGTGAAAAATCAGGGGAATATCCTGGAGCTACATCACTATCTAAACCTAACTTTTTGCGCCAAACAAAACGAGAACCATCACTTCGTTTATACCCATCGAAATAAAATTCATTGCTTTTAGGTTTATATTCCATACCCACATACTGCCAAGCTACTTCATTGGTAATGTAACCTCCTACTCCTAATGCTTCTGGGTGTATCGTATAGGTTTTGATAATTTCTTCGAAGTAATTGGGCACCAAAACGGTATCGTCATCTAAAAAGCAAACGACTTCACTGGTTTCCTGAACTTTTGAAATCCCATAATTACGCTGTTTGGTTAAACCTCTATCCTTTTCCTTTACTTTGAAATAGTTCAAATATTGAAAAGTATTTTGGTCCAGCATGGCTTTAGTAGCCTCATCCGGAGAACCATCTACAATTAAAATCGCATCTGGATAAAGCGTTTGCTGCTTTACGGATTGTAGTAAAGTCAACAAAGCCTGTGGGCGTTTATAGGTGCATATGATGAGACTAAAGTTCATAATTAAGCGGTTCTTTTTCCTAATGCTAGCAATTTTTTAGCGTAAAAAACAGATTTTTTATATTGTAAGATTTTATAAGGCAATCGTATAAGCTTTAAGGGTAATTCCACTAACTTCCCTTTAGACAAATGCAATACAAAATACTTAATGCTATATTCTTTAATGGCACGTGCATCAAAATGTTTGTGTATCAAATACATGATTGTTGGACTTGGTACTGGAATTATCTTTTTTACTGGTGTGTCTAATTCCCATGGTTGTACTTTTCTTTGTTTGCCTTTCTTTTTTGCCTGACTACCCCAAAAACGATAGCCTCCAGCGGGTGGCTTCAAATGCAAATTGGCTGAAAACGGATTAAAAAGTACAGGAACTCCTATTTTAACCAAAGAAAGTCCAAAATCTCCATCTTCACCATAACCACCATCATAATTGATATCATTTCCTTTCAATTGGTGTACATATTCCTTTTTTACACAAGAATTGGCATTGCTAAAATTCGGTGTTGGTCCTACTTTCCAACGTTTTTCCCCCAATTGATCTAATTTCTTATCTAAATCGATTAAGGATTGTTGTTGATGATCTGCTCTTATGTCTAAACCGTTACAAGCACCCGCTTTATAGGTTTGTAGTAAACGAATATGATTTTCAATAAAATCAGATGGAATGCGAATATCATCATCCCCAAAAAGGATATAATCACCGGTACAAAAAGCAATAGCTTCATTTCTAGCTCTACAACTTCCTTTAGTCGTTTGCCATTGAAAAATAACTTCAAAAGGGTAATTAGCTGGATTATACAAACTTTCGTCACGCTGATTTTCGGGTGTAGCGTCTACGACTACAACCTGAGTAGGCAAATAGGTTTGTTTTTTTAAATCTTCCAATAGCGTCAGCGTAAAATCCTGACGCAACATAGTGGGTATGATATAACTTACGGTTGGATTTCCTTTAATAGCTTCCAAAGTTCTAGGTGGAATTAGAGGATAATGCGTTCTAAAGGCAAATTTTCTTGCTTTAAATAAATTTATCCATTCATTTACTTTCCAAAAACCTTCTCTAAAATTCATGTAAACCGCATGTTCCAATTTGAAGTTTTTTCTAAAAAACACATGTCGGTCATAAGAACTTATTTGCTGAACACTTTTCGTAGTATCAGCAAACAAACCACGAACATATAAAGGCAAACCACCTGAATTTTTTAGAAAATTATATCCAAAGTCCAAAGCTTGTAACGTTGGATTTTCAATTTCAGCATCAAATCCATTCAAAGCATCCCAAGCCGATTTACGAATAGCAAAAGCATTTGGATTAACTCTCCAACTCACACATTCGTCCAAATCATCAAAATCGTTGACATACCAAAAAAAAACTACGGCAAAATAAACGATTTCTGGAAAAGCATTTTTATACCCTTGTTCAAACGAACTGTGCCACAAATCTCCTGTTCCTAATGATAGAGTTTCTAATTTATCCAAGTCAGGATTTCCTGTATAATAAATGGCTTCCCCTTGGGAATTGGTATAGGTAGTAAACGAAATCATTTCTTATTAGTTATTATAGTTTGATAAAACGCTACACTCTGCTCCGCAATAAAGCCATTCGCAAAAACGTCTTGTATTTTTTGAGCTGCCTTTTGGCCAAAGGTAGTATTTAAGGTAACATTTTCCAACAAATTCAGTATCGCATTGGCATACGTTTCATGGTCTTTGGGATGAACCAAAATACCTTCTTGGTTGTTTGTAATTACTTCTGGACCCCAACCGATATTGGAAGCTACAATGGCTTTTTCCATCGCCATAGCTTCTAACCAAGAAACCGGTAAGGCTTCTGCGAATGTTGGAAACACACAAACGCTCGCTTGTGCTATATGGGCTCGAACTTCTTCGTAGGGAACGCCACCTAAATAATTTACTTGCTTTAGCGCTTCTGGAGTAAATAAATGTTGCATCAATTGCCAAGTAGAGGTACTTCCTGTGGCAATATCAAAAGCATCGCGCCCGACTAAAATCAATTGGGCATTTGGATTTTTTACTATAACTTGATTAAAAATCAACGGCAATTCTAACAAACCTTTTTTACGAATCAAAGTACCAAAGTACAAAATCGTATTGGGAATTTTTTGTACAGAACCATCGGGTTGAAATTTCTCTGGATTGATTCCATTGGGAATAATCGTAAAAGGAAGTTGTAATCCAAATAACGTATTGGTTTGTTCTGCGGTAAATCGGCTTACGGAAATAGGTCCATCGGCTTTTTGTAGCGCTCTTTTTTCATGAAAACGATTCCACCACTTCACAGGGCGACCGTCCAAATGACAAAAATAGGTGTCACTACCATGTAGTTTTATAATAATTGGACACTTTTTGGGTTGTATAAAAGACGAAATTCCTGTCCAATCAGGAGCTTCTACGATATCCAAAAGTTGCTTGTCATATAAATCATCTATAATTCCTTGCAACTTCTTTCTTGTAAAATACCACGACAACCCTTTTATCTTGACATTTTTAATCTGTTGAATGACAGTACCATCTTCTTCAAAAATTACATCTTCTTTTTGTCCGTAAACTAAAATTCGTACTTCATGACCCAAAGCCGTTAAACTTTCCGCTAAATTTTTGATACTCGTACCAATACCGCCAGAAGTACCAGTTGCTGCATGAGGGTATTCAGGAGTGAGAAAAGCAATATGCATATTTTATATTTTTAAACCCGTTGGGTATATTTAGTTTTGTTTCTAAATTTTCTATTTACTTTTATTTAACTTTTAAAATCGCAATCCCACTCCGTCACTTCGAGTATTTTATTTTTGTAAAGCCAAAGATTTACAAAAATAAAATGTATCGAGAACTGTAAAAACGATGCATCCCCAATTTCCCCATCTCAAAGTCTCCTCAACCTGTCATTCCGAGCCCGCTAGGAATCTCCTACATAGTAGGCAACCCACTAAACAACGTTTAGTCACTCTCCCAATCTCCCCATCCCCCCATCGTCATTCTTGTAATATCAAAGCTTCACAAAACGCTAATGTACAAAAAGTTCGTCCAACTGACGTTACATGAATGGGATCATAAAATAAATCTTCTGGTAAAATAGCACTGTGATTGATGATGGATTCCTTTCCATCAGGAAATTGCACGGTTTGGCGATACAAAGGCGATTGGTAAATCAGTAATTCTATTTGATGGGCTTCGCACAAAGCTTGCATCCGTTGGAATGCTGGATTCTTAATACTCAGTTGTATGGTGTTTGGTTCTTTGGGAACTACTGCATTTTGCGCATTGGGATACGTATAATTGCCCTTTTCATCAAATCGATTACGCTTATTGGGTTGGACTGCCGTAAACAAAGCAGGAAAAAAGAGTTCGTTGTTGTAATAACTCATTCCTAAAAAAGGCAAGTATTTGGAATATTTCAACACAGCTAACCCATTGGTATCATAGGTTTGATAATGTTGATAAATAACTGGATTATTAATTTCCGTGAGAAAGCGATAATCGTTGTCGTTTAAGGTATTGGTAGGATTTTGTAAATCCCATGGCGTGACACATAAAATAACTTTATCCGTTTTTTTACCTAAGGACAAAAAATACTCCAACATCAGTACATGCGAATTCAGCGAAGAATCGTCCATACTTACATTCAAACCGTTCCATTGCATCACGGAATCAATAGTTTTGGTATCTAAAGTGGTCAATCCTGTACTAGAACCGAGAACGATATAATCAAATTGTTTGCTTGAAATTCCATTTTTCAAAAACTGAGGTTTGTACAATTGGGATTTCCCTAAAAAAAACAAAGCGCCAAAAGCAATGGCATTGAGTAAAACAAAACTCAACACGCCATATATACCTATTTTGATTACAAACTTTTGCATTAGAATTGAAAATAAATAAAATCCATTTGGTTTTTAAAACTGCCCATAAAAAAGATAGCTAGCAATAAAAATAGGGTCCAATAGCGATTCAAATACGGTGTTTCTCTTTTTTGGAGTACCCAAAGCAACTCTCTCAAGCTCAAAATCCCAATAGCCAGCACACTGAGTAAAAACAACAACGTATAGGCATTATTCTTAATAAAAAAACGGATCGAAAACGAATCCAAACTCGATAATTGTTCCAAATATGTTAGTGCTAGCGATAAGGAATCCGCTCTAAAGAATACCCAAGCCACACAAACCAATGTAAATGTAGTCCCGATTTTAAGAACGTCTAACCAACCGTACGATTTGGAGGCTAGATTGGTGCGGTTCCAATTCCCTAACAACAGCGGTAAAAAAAGCAAGGCGTGCAGCAATCCCCAAAGGATAAACGTCCAATTGGCACCATGCCAAAAGCCACTGACCAAGAAGATAATGAATACATTTCGCAACTGAAATCCCTTCGACCCTCGGGAACCTCCCAAAGGAATATACACATAATCGCGAAACCAAGTGGATAAGGAAATGTGCCATCTTCTCCAAAACTCGGCAATATCTCTTGAAAAATAGGGAAATTTAAAATTCACCATCAAATCAAAACCAAATAATTTGGATATCCCAATGGCAATATCGGAATAGCCTGAAAAATCACCATAAATTTGGAAAGCAAAAAACACCATTCCAACGGCTAATTCCCCACTAGAAAAAGCAGCTGGATTTTCAAAAATGGGATTCACAAAAAACGCACAGTTATCCGCAACCACTACTTTTTTAAACATTCCCCAGATTATGAGTTGGACACCCGCAACGGCTTGTTCGTACTGAAAGACTCTTTTCTTATAAAACTGAGGCAACAAATGCGAGGCCCGTTCGATGGGACCAGCTACTAATTGCGGAAAAAAAGTGACAAATGCCGCAAAATCTATAAAACTATTGGTTGGTTGTAGTTGTTTTCGGTAAATATCAATCGTATAACTTAAGGTTTGAAACGTATAAAACGAAATACCAACAGGTAAAATAATTTCCAAAGTAGTACCTTGAATCGTCACACCAATACTTGCCCATGCGTCTACCCAACTTTGCACAAAAAAATTGAAGTACTTAAAAAAGCCCAACATTCCCAAATTTGCCGTTAAGCTCAGCCCTAACAGTAGCTTTCTTTTGGAAGATTCAGCTGTTTTTTCTAGTTGCAAGCCAACGAAATAATCAATTGCCGTACTTAAAACAATTAGCGATAAAAAGCGCCAATCCCACCAACCATAAAACACATAACTAGCTACCAACAACAAGATATTTTGTGCACGCAATTGGTTTTTAAACACAAACCAATACAGCACAAAAACTGTGGGTAGGAAAAGCAGAAATTCTAGGGAGTTGAAGAGCATGTTTAATCCTATTTATTGTTTGAAAAAATCTTCAATTATTTTTGATGTAAAAATACTAGCTCCTTTTTATTCATATGACCACAACTTGAAAAAAAAACATCATCATTAACTATATCTTTATAATTATAAATTTCAGGATAAATTTCTTTAACTTTTTAATAAATAATTATCAATCCCTTTGGCGTTTTTACATTGGAGTATTTACCACAATAAGATTAATATCATTTTTTTTACAAAGTAGTTTTATAAACTCGTAATCTTTATTTTTATTAGGCAACTTATTTGACAAATCATATTCCAAATTTATTCCCTTACCATTTAAAGGAACAAATCCTCCATTCGAAAGACTCTGTGATTCTTTCTTTAAAAATGAAAAGAACATTTCTCTAAAACCAATTCTAGAATCATAATAAATATATATCTATAAAATGGTAAATAGTATAAATAACTAAAATTTGGAATGTTTTTGTAATAATTAGAAATAATTTGATGTGATGTTAAGTAAGGCATAAAGCTGGCTCTTATACCTTCTGAATAACCTTCATCCATTATATTTAAGTCTACCTCTAATACTATGTTTTTATAATATATTTTTATTTAACATAATTTGGAGAAGCGCTGATTCTTCTAATCTTGAACCACTCAAACCATAATTAAATGCTTTTAGATTATTTTTTAAAAAATTTCCGTAACAAAATGATTTTCAGCTCGGGATGATCCTAAAATTAAACATCATATTCTACATTTAAACCATTAACTATACTCTCAATTTTATTCCTCTTAACAGACAAAGAGTAAACTTGTGTGTATATCAAATCCAAAATAAAAGCAATTATTATTACTATAAGAAAACTTTAAATATATAAAGAAAAACTGTCTCATTAAAATTGAAAATAAATAAAATCTTGCGGATTTGAATAACTATAATATTAATAGTGCTAGTAATACAAAAACAATTTTTATCATTGCATATTTACGAAATAGGTTCTTGTCTATTACGATAAAACCATTCAACCCCCACAAATCCAAAAACCAAAAGTAATAATTCTATACTATAACGATCTATAGATAAATAACTAATTTTATTTCAGATACGTAACCAAGCGCTGGATATAAGCCGTGCTTCTTTTTTATAAGTCTGCTCAAAAAACCCAAGCTAAACAAGTCAATAAAAAAGTAGAAAGTATACTTAAAAGTGTTCTTTTTGAAAATCCCATCCTAATTGAATAGTACCTAAATGGGTTCTGTTCTTTCCTCGCAACAATAAAGGCAAAAAATACAACGCATTTAAAAATCCCCAAACTAAAAACGTCCAATTGGCACCGTGCCAGAAACCACTGACTAAAAATATAATAAACGTATTCCTAACTTGCATCCACACGCCTCCTTTACTGCCTCCTAATGGAATATACACATAATCCCGAAACCAAGTAGATAAGGAGATATGCCATCTTCTCCAAAACTCGGCAATATCTCTTGAAAAATAAGGATAATTGAAATTTCGCATCAAGTCAAAACCAAACAAACGCGCGATACCAATCGCCATATCGGAATAACCTGAAAAATCACCATAAATTTGGAAGGCAAAATAAACACTCCCAAGCAATAATGTTAGTGAATCTAAATTTTCATAGTTCCCGAAAATTTCATTCACATAAATAGCACAAGAATCCGCAATGACCACCTTTTTAAACAAACCCCACAAAATCAAATGAATACCAGATACGGCTTGGTCGTAATTAAAAATTCGTTTTTTATAAAACTGAGGCAACAAATGCGACGCCCGTTCGATGGGACCAGCTACTAATTGTGGAAAAAACGTAACAAACGTAGCAAAATCTATAAAACTTTTGGTGGGTTGTAGTTGTTTGCGGTAAATATCAATCGTATAACTTAAGGTTTGAAACGTATAAAACGAAATACCAACAGGTAGAATAATTTCCAAAGTAGTACCTTGCATCGTCACACCAACACTTGCCCATGCGTCTACCCAACTTTGCACAAAGAAGTTGAAATACTTAAAAAAGCCCAACATTCCCAAATTTGCCGTTAAGCTCAGCCCTAGCAGTAGCTTTCTTTTGAAAGATTCAACTGTTTTTCTAGTTGCAAGCCAACAAAATAATCAATTGCCAATACTTAAAACAATTAGCGATAAAAAGCGCCAATCCCATCAACCATAAAACACATAACTAGCCAACAACAACAAGATATTTTGTGCACGTAATTGGTTTTTAAATACAAACCAATACAGTACAAATACTGTGGGTAGAAAAAGTAGAAATTCTAGGGAGTTGAAGAGCATAATTTAGATTATCGAATTAATTGATTTCCAAATTCGGTCTGAGGCTAAATTAGCGGGTTGACAAGTGATTTTTTCAAACCATTTATCTGCTTCCCCTACGTTAGAAACTTCTTTATTTAAAATCTTTTCAAACAGCTGTTTTAAATCATTACTTTGACGACACCATAAAACAGCTTCTTTTGAAGGCATAGATTGAAAATGAATGTAATTGTAAATTTTCTTTACTGTCCATTTTTTAATAAAACAATCGTTTACATCATAATTAATATAAATGCATGGTTTTTTAAATATAACATAGTCAAACACCATTGAAGAACCAAGATTAATAACAAATTCAGTGTGATAAATTGTATTGGCTAGTAGCGACATATCTTCTTTTGTAGGTAAAATCGTATTCCAAGAGCTTCCTATTTTCTGCCATTTGGGTTGTATTGGAGTAATTACATCACTATACATTTTCAAAACAGTATCAAATCGATTCGACACATCAACAGGACAACGTCTAAATACAATTCCTATATTATTTCCTTCCTGATTAAGTTGACGTACAGCTTTAGCTGCGTCTTCTAAGTAAACAGGATCATTAGGGCTTGTTGTAATATCATCCCCCGAAAAGCAAATATATTTTTTTGTCAAATCTAACTGATAAATTTCAAAGAAAATTTCTTTTGACTGGATTATATTAGCATCGTAATGTGATTCAAACTGAGGAGTTCCCGTTACAACAATTTGCTCCTTTTTTATGTAAGGATAATAATGAAGCAATTCATTTTTCATATGGTCACTCCATACAAAATAATAATCGGTTTCAATTACCATCGTAGCTTTTGGCAAATTATCCCATGAAAATATAAAAGTTGCAGTAGGAATATTCAAGGATTGTGCCGCCAAAATAGGTGCTATTCCTAAAACTGGTCTTTGATTTGTACAAAATACAAAATCTGGTTTTTCTTGTCTTAATTGATCAACACAGGCGTCAAAATAGCTTGTTTTTGATTCAATTTTTTTAATGAAAGAGCGAATTAGTTTCAGTCCTCTATTAGATGAAAAGAAAAAAATAAGCAATCTAGTAAGAAAACTTCTTAACGCGTTTTTAATCGTAGAATATACAAATGGAAAACGATATGTATTATATACTTCTGAATTGCTTTTTTTTATATTTAGATTGAGTTCTATGTGCTTTCTTGCATTTTTTAAAATATCAGTTAAAAAATGATTATTGCCTGAAGCTACTTTGACTTCAGAGTAATTTAAATCTTTTAAATCAAAAAGAGTTTTATTCCAATAGGTAATTTCAAAATCTTTTGCTTTACCTAATTCATAAAAATTAGAAAAAGCAAAATTCCTCAACCCAACACCATCGGGTAATAAAACAAATATTTTTTTTGGTTTCATTATAAAATCTCTAAAAATTTATGGACAACAAAATCTTCGGTCATCTTCATCGACTCATATGTAGCACCGGCAATATGCGGTGTTATTATCACATTATAACCTGATTTAGCCAAACCAATTAACTCATGATTAGAAAAATTCAAACTTAGTTCGTTTTCTAAAACATCTGTTGCATAACCTTTAATTTTATTTTCTCTGATTAAACAACAAAGATAGGATTCGTCTACAACAGCTCCTCTTGATGTATTAATTAATATAGATTGTTCATACAATAAATCCAAAAGTGACTTATTTACAAAATGAACATTATTTTTATTTAATGGTATATGTATGGATAGTATTTCTGCCCATTTAAAAAGTGCTTCAGGCGAATTGAAACCTACGAAACTAGTTTCTTTCTTTTCACAGTCATAGTAGCCTACTTCCATATCAAAGGCTTGTGCAAATTTAGCAAGTTGAATACCAACTCTACCAAGACCTAGAATACCTAGTTTCTTTCCTTTTAAATTATTTCCTTTATAAAGATTTCTATTCCAAACCCCTTCTTTAACACTCTCAAACGAAGACGGTATTTTTTTAACTAACGACAATAACAACGCCCAAGTATGTTCTGCAGTAGAGGGAATACTTGAAAGAAACATTACTTCATCTTTTAATGAAATTACTTTACCTCCTTTCTTTTCGAAGCAATCCACGTCAATATGATCTAATCCGGTAGTAGCAGTTAAAATATATTTAAGGCGAGGTCCTAGCTCAATTATTTCTTTGTCAATATAAATACCCAATCGTATAAAAATCACATCGTACAAGTGAATTCTATCTATTAAATTTGCTCTAGAGAAAGTCTCGAGAAAGTCTACATCAAATTTTTCGTTAAGCACTTTTATTGCCTCTTGGCTAAAGTCTTCAAATTCAGTAATCAGCAATTTCATTTTTCCAGTCATCATAAAGTACAGTTGCTAATTTAAAATCTCTTATGGTATCTATATTTACTAACCAATTGGGATCCATAACATAGGCTCTTTTATTTGAAATAATAAAAGCATTCTCTCTAAAAAATGCATTTGTTCGTATTGCATAAAAACAACCATTTCTATAGTATACAGGAACCAAATCTTGTCTTCTTAATGTTTCTGTTTTAGGAATAAAAGGAATTAACTCTTTATCGAAACTCATATTATACATTCGGGCTGGATGAATATCATCCATTGGTACAACACTAACTATATTTTCCACGCTTTCATTATCTTCAAAAATTTGAACAATTGCATCCAAATCTTTTGCTGTACGAAAAGGCGCAGTAGGTTGTAACAAAATAATAATGTCGTAATCTTCTTTTAGCTCATGGTAAGCATGCTGAACAGCTGTTACAACATTACTAGTGTCTTGAGCTAAACTTTCAGGTCTTTTTACAACTTTAATATTTAAATTAGAAACAACACTTAATATTTCTTCGCTATCAGTTGTAACTACAATATCAGTTGTTTTTCTTGACTTTTTTGCACAATCAATGGAATGCAAAATTAAAGGCTTATTTCCTAAATTTTTTATATTTTTATCAGGTACTCCTTTAGAACCGCCTCTAGCAGGTATAATAACTAAGACTTTCATTAATACATTATTGTTTTATGAAACTGTAATGGCAACTGTTCCAATAATTCCGCTATTTGTTTTCCTGCATCGCCACCGCCGTACACATTGGAAATTTGTTTTGAACTTGAAATACGTTCTTCGATAGCATTTTTAATAGCTTGCACGTCATAAGTGACATCAACCACATTGCTGCCTCTATCTCTTCGATTTTGTCGGGTACCAATATTCACTACTGGAACACCTAAATAAGCACACTCTCTAATACCGACGCTTGAATTTCCAATCAAACAATCCGCATGATGCAATAAGTGTAAAAAGTCTTTACCCTCCATATTCTTGAAGAAATGTACATTTGGCAATTGGTGTTGCTCTCTAAAAGCTCTTATTCCTGTGGAAGTACCATCCGCTCCTGCATCTACATTAGGCCAAAACCATAAAGTAGGACGATTCAATTGATAGACTGCTTCTAATGTTGCCTCAATATGCTTTCTAGAATCTTGGTATTCATTGGTTACAGGATGTTGCATAACAACCAAATAACCGTTAGACAAATCGGGTGTTGCTCCTACGCCTCCATATTTCTCATAAGGATTAAAAGGTAATGAATCGCTATTTTCCTTTACTTCTTTAGCCAAATCTATAGAGGGACAACCCGTATTAAAAACAAATTCTGGGTTTTCTCCTAATTTAACTACACGTTCTTTAGCACTTTCAGAAGCCACAAAATGGTAATCTGCTAATTTAGTTATAGCGTGTCGTACTTTTTCATCAATATTTCCTGTTACTTCACCTCCTTGGATGTGAGCTAAAGGGATGTTCATATAAGACGCTGCAATAGCGGTTGCCATAGTTTCAAATCGATCAGCAACAGTTACTACAACATCTGGTTTTAAGTTATCAAAAACGGTTGACAATTCTAAAATTCCAATTCCAGTAGTTTTAGCTGCTGCGGTTAAATTCTCTCCTTCTAAAACGTTGAACACTTTAGCCGCAATTTCAAATCCGTCTTTTACAATGTAATTCACCGCAGAACCATAGCGGTCTAGTAAAGCCGAAGCCGCCACAATCAATTGCAATTCTAAGTTGGGATGTAGTTGTATCGCAGATAAAACTGTTTTAACTCTACTATAAGAAGGTCGTGCTGTGATTACAACTGCTATTTTTCTTTTATTCATTTTTCTTTTGCTACTTCAAAGGGCTAAAAATAAGTAAAATTTATGGAAATTATGTGGGTTTGAGAATTTTTATAAAATTGAAACTCTAGGTTAAATTAAATCTGTCAAATCGAGCGAAGTCGAGACGTTGTCAAATCGAGCGAAGTCGAGACACTGTCATATCGAGCGAAGTCGAGAAACTGTCAAATCGAGCGAAGTCGAGAAACTGTCATATCAAGCGAAGTCGAAACTGTCATATCGAGCGAAGTCGAGACACTGTCATATCAAGCGAAGTCGAGATGGTTTATTCTTACAATGCGAATCATTCTTACACTCAGCCAAAATTGGTAACAAATCCCATTCTCCTTTAATCACAGCTTCTTTCTTAGCTCTACTCCATTTTTTTATTTTCTTTTCAAAAGATATAGCTTGATTAGGCTCTAAAAATTCCTGATACCAAACCAACTCAACTAGTCTTCTTGAAAAAGTATAAGCATCTGAATATTTACCAGCATTGTGTTCCGTAACTCTACGGTCTAAATTTGAAGTTATTCCAACATAATAAGAATCGTCGGAACATTTGAGGATGTAAACAAAATAAAATTTCATGGCGTATATATTTATAAATGTAAAAATAGGAATTATTTATAAATTAAAAAAGTCTCGACTCCGCTCGACTTGACAAAATCCTGCTTTAAATCAATAATAGTGG
This sequence comes from Flavobacterium sp., assembly GCA_018401995.1. GTDB lineage: Bacteria > Bacteroidota > Bacteroidia > Flavobacteriales > Flavobacteriaceae > Flavobacterium. The sequence continues at coordinate 62,375 of JAGYJR010000001.1, forward strand.
AAATATATAACTTAAGAAGTACCGCTCTGTCATATCGAGCAAAGGAAATACCATAAAATCAAACGAAAGAAAAACTGTCATATCGAGCGAAGTCGAGACTGTCATATCGAGCGAAGTCGAGATTACTCCAAATCCCCTTCATTCAAAAAATCCCACTGATTTAGATTTTTATTTAATTTTTTACCAATAATTTCCTGAAATCGAACAGCATCAATTCCGTATCCTTTTGGTTTTTTTGCTTCTAAATCATTAAATTGCAGCATATGACCTTTTGATAATGCCTTATTCACGGATAACGATTTTTCGAATATTGATTTCAATTCGGTAAAAGAACTAGTATCATTTTTATGTATAGGATGCTCTATTGCTTCATGAATAGCGTTACAATCATACACCAATTGTGTCACTTCATCAAGTGTCAAAGATGATTTAGCATCTGGGCCAAACATTTTTCGATCAAAAACAACGTGGAATTCTAAAATTTCTGCACCTAAAGCTACCGCCGCAACATTGGTAGCAACTTTTGCCGAATGATCTGAAAATCCAACTACAACATTATATCGATTTTTTAATTCTTGAATTACGTTAAAACCATATTGATTTGGTTGGGTAGGATAAGAAGTAGTGCATTGCAAAATAGAAAATGGCACATTTTTCTCTCTTAAAAAAGATATAGAAGTATCTAACTCTTCATAACTACTCATTCCAGAAGACAATATAAGAGGTTTTCCTGTTTGAGCAATTTTCTCTAAAAGCAATAAGTTTGTTACTTCACCTGAACCAATTTTATAATATTGAACTCCAATTGTTTCTAACCAATCTACTGCTAAGTTACTAAAAGGCGAACAAATAAAATCCAGACCTACAGCATCACAATGTTGCTTTATTTCTTTCCATTGCTCTAAAGTAAATTCCATTCGCTTCCAATAATCAAATCGGGTAACATCTTCATAGGAAAATTTTACACGAAAAGGTTCGTGTTCGCTACTTTCAGCTGCTGCAATATGCATTTGAAATTTCACTGCATGAACTCCAGTTGTAGCTAAAGCGTCAATATAAGAATGTAAAATTCCTAAACTGCCTTCATGGGCTTGTCCGATTTCGGCTATGTAGTAGGGGATATTCATAATTACACAAAAGGGCAAACTGCCATTAAACCATTTTTTAACGCTTCTATTCTTTCCGTTTTTGGAAGACTCGGATAACTTTCGAAAAGTTGTTCCATATCGGAATTCGTCATTTTTTCTGAATTAATAGAAGGAACATACGATTGCATTTCTACAGACTCGAAGTAATCTTGAAATTTGATTCCGTCTCCAAACAACTTATCTGAAAATTGTACCCAAACAGCTGGAATTTGGTAAGCATGAGACACTATAATTCCATGAAGAGAGGTTGAAACTACTTTCTCACATTGTAAAAATTGTCGCGTTACTGCTTCAATATCATTTGTCATTAAATCAATAACCAACACATCATCCTGATTTACATACAATTGAGACATTGCCTTATAATCATTGTAATGTGGCACTATTCCAAATTTGTATTTTTTAGCAACTTCCGGATGATAATAATTGGGTAACAACAAAGCTGGGTCGCCATAAACTTCGGGAACATCATAACCTAATCCAATCAAATATTTCCTCGTTTGCGGTCCACGGACTGCTAAAAATTTAGCTTTTTTTACTGGAATTGTTTGAGAAATAATGCCACTTCCCCAAACAATACAATTTTCATTCACATGAGCTAAAATACTTCCAATAGTAGCATAAATGGGTTGAAAATAATTGTAAACAGAAAAATGTTTAGGAAAAACCCAAGTAACCTTTTTCGACGAAATTTTTTCCGCCAAATATTTACCTAACATATCGCCATAATTTTCTTTGGCTTTATGCATCATCTTAATTTCATTCCACCAAAACAGACGAATAGTATTGGACTTCAACATAGCTTTTACTTTTTTCTCAATTCAAAAATAGTTTGTTGGCGCCATTCCTGTTCGTTTAGAACCGAATAATTATATTCTGAAAAAATAGTTCTAATTTCTTCTTTTGTGTAATCGCTTAACCAACCGTGAACCAATCTGTTGTGATTGCAAACATCACTACAAGCGTAAGATAAAATCACATGTTGAACATGTGGTTCCATTTGTTTAAAAACGGTATCAATATCGTACACATATTCTAACACTCCGCTAAAAATAGCTGTATCGTATTTTGATAAATCAAATGCAATAGGCTGATTTAAATCGCAAACTATTGTGTTTTCGCTTCTTTTGACAATATCTGATGGCGTATATTCACAGCTAGATGGTAAAATTGATTTTAAACACATATTTCCAGCTCCAAACTCAATCACCTTTGCATTTGGTTGTACATAACTTCCTAAAATAGCAGTACGTTCATTCCAATCTTCATAAAGTTCGGTATCATTTTTCCAACGATCAATATCGCTTTGCTTTTGTTCTTTTAATTTCAACGTATTTTCTTGAATCATTTTCATGCGTATCTCATTCGCTTTCTTGCGTTTGCGATTCTTCAAGTAATTAACTAGTTTTCGAATTAACTTCATGCTTTTTTTATAGTTTAATAGTAAAGATAACTTTTTTTAAATCATCAGAAATTTCATAAGCATAATTATGATGTTTATAACGATATAAGATTTCAGTTAATAGTAGATCATTAACTTGTTTTATGGAAACATAAGGTTGAGACTGCTTTTTTAACAGCTTTTTCAAATAATGCTTTAACGAACGATAATAAGCATCCTCTTGAATAGTGATTTTTACAATTTCGTTTTTAAATGTAGGCAATTGCACACAAATAAAATGATGCACAACCGCATGAATATTAGGCAATTCAACTATTTTAGTTGGCTGTAATAGTTGCTCTTGGTCTTCCTTTTTTACTACGGTTCCAAATTCTTCTTGATTGAAAGGTACTATAATTTTATGTTGTTGATGAAAGAAATAATGTTGTTGATTAATTCTCTTTACATTATACAAACGAGGCGTTTTACTCATTACCTCATCGCTATAGGAATTATAAATAACATGCCAATTATGAAAGAAATAAGCTACCTCTCTTTGTTCAATTGTAATTCCAGCATGTTCTAATCTAGCATATAAATCTACATCCTCTGAGCCGTAGAAATGAAAAAAAGTATCATATCCGTTGATTTGTTCTAACGCTTTTTTTGAGCATAAAACCATCCCATTTACGTAACCAAAATGTTTGGGTTTAAAATTTTCAAATGCAATTGGAGTTTCTATTTTTTGAGATTCTTCCTTTGTTAAATAACCTAATTTAAACAATATTGCTTTATCAGCATTAGCAATTTTATGAAATAAAGCAACTGTGTTTTGATGAAAAATTAAATCAACATCGGCAATAAAAATAAAGGGGGTTATCGCTTTTGATATGCCATAATTAAGGGCTTTGCTTTTATTCCAAAGTAAAGTAGTTGAAGGCACGTAATAATAACTAGCAAAATCATAAGTACTTATCAGTTTTTCTATTTCCGTTGCTAAATATGTTTCAGAACCATAATCAACAAAAATCACTTTAAAATCGGAATGCGTTTGTTGTTGCAAAGAATCTAAAGAAGCTTTAACTCTCAAAACATCGCGATTGCGAAAGGCATATACGATAGTAACCATGGTTATTGTAAAGTGGTTAGCGTTTCTTTTAATTTTTCTACACTCAAATAATCTAGTAAATCCGTACGATTCAATTCAAATATACCATTTTTCTCTTTCCAAGTAGCATACATAGTTGTAATAATCGCTTCCAACTTAGAAACATCATCTGCTTCCGACCAATACGGATAATCTTCGCCTAATAATCTTCTGGTTTCACTGTAATAAGGACTTAACAATAATATCGGTTTATTTGCTTCAACACAATGTGGGAATTTACCCGGTAAAAACGGACTAATTTCGGCTTTAGACTCTAAAATAATATTTACACCTGCATTTTTTTGCACATTAAAAACTACATCAAAAGGCATATTACCTCCAATAAAAATAGTATTATTATTTTTATAGTGTTGCAATACTTCTTTGTGATAATCATGTTCGCCAACTAAAATTAATTGCACCTTGTCTTTTACTTCTAGATTTTTGTCTAAAAACTGCTCAAATGCTTGGATTAAAAAAATAGGATCGCGTTGTTTCATCAAATTTCCTGCATGAAACAATGAAAATTTTTCTGGATTAAAGAAAGACGGAAACGTGGTATCTTGAATCTGACAGTCACTAATTTGATGTGGAATTAAGACTCCTGTTCTTAAAAAATCAGGAAAATAACTTCCCATCCATTCTTGCAACAATTGACTTGGAAAAGCACTATATCGGGCTTTTTTTGAAACTGCTCTAAAAAATTCTTGCTTTTTATAATAGCCGTGTTCTACCCAATTGTAAGGTCTTGGATAAAAATGAAACGGATAAGGGTCATGCACATAAGCCATCCATTTATCATGAAGCTCTGGCAATTGTAACATTGCATGATGCGGACGAAAACTGGCGCCCTTACTCAATGTCAAAACCAAATCGGGTTGAAAATCTTTTTGTTTTCGTACTGCCTGAGCTATACTATTGGAATCATTGAAAAAAGTAAAGGAAAAACCAAACCAATTTTCTAAAGAGGCATTCACACTAATTTTAGTTAGTCTAGTAAATAGGCGCTCCGTTCTACTCAATAAATAAAGGAAATTCCATTTTTTTTCTGGAATAACAATACAAGTAATCCCAGTTAAAGAGATTTCTTTTTGGGTATAATGTAACACCCGAACCTCAAATCCGCAAGCAGCTAAATTTTGAATTAGAGCTACATTGGCTTTAGAACCACTGCTATCATTCACATTTATGGAATCGACTATAACTAAAATCTTCATTTTTAAGCTTGTATTTGGGCTATAAAGGTACAAATTCGTTCCGAAGCTTTCCCATCTCCATACGGATTGTGAGCTTGACTTCTAACATGATATTCGTTTTTATCTTGTAACAAACGCAAACAAGCAGCAACGATGGTTGCTGTATTAGTACCGACCAATTCAACCGTGCCTGCTTCTATAGCTTCGGGTCTTTCTGTAGTATCACGCATAACTAATACGGGTTTTCCTAAAGACGGTGCTTCTTCTTGTACACCACCCGAATCGGTTAGAATGAAATAAGCGCTTTGCATCAAATATAAAAAAGCGGGATAATCAACTGGCGGAATTAAGTGTACATTAGAAATGTCACTCAAAATACGCTGCACAGGCTCTTGTACATTCGGATTCAAATGAACGGGATAGATAATTTGAACATCAGGTGCCGTTGTTGCAATTTGGCGAATAGCTAAACAAAGGTTTTCAAATCCTGCACCAAAATTCTCTCTGCGATGACCTGTAATTAAAATCACTTTTTTGGCACTATTTATAACCTGCTTTACCATTTGCAAATCGGAACAAGTATAACCAGTTTCCAATTTGGAAATACCCAATTGTAAAGAATCAATTACAGTATTACCTGTAACTACTATATTTTCTTTGGCTACTTTTTCTTGTAAAAGATTATCGGAAGCCCATGAAGTGGGTGCAAAATGATAATCGGCAATTTTACCGGTTATTTGTCTATTAATTTCTTCTGGAAAAGGTGATAATTTGTTATAGGTTCGCAAACCAGCTTCCACGTGTCCTACTTTTATTCCTTTATGAAAAGCTGCTAAAGCCACCATAGAAGAAGTCGTGGTATCACCGTGAACTAAAACCAAATTGGGTTGGAAATCATGCAACACTGAATCTATACTAGAAAGTATGCGAGCACTCAACTGATTTAAACTTTGTCCTTTTTGCATCAAATCCAAATCAAAATCCGGACGTATTTCAAAAAAATCCAATACTTGATCTAACATTTCTCTATGTTGCGCAGTAACACAAACTTTTACTTTAAAAGGGCGTTTCTTTAACTCATGAAATAGCGGAGCCATTTTGATAGCTTCAGGGCGCGTGCCAAAACAAAGTAGAATCCTCATGAAAATAGTTTTTTCTTAAAGCTGTAAAGATATAATCTTACAGGTAAAAAGGCATAAAAAATTTGCCATTTTATTTTTCCAAATACCGACAATTGAGCCGTTTCTACTATTGCTGAAAATAATTTATACTCTTTATAATCCAAAGCAATTTGAAAGAAATAGCGAAGAATCGAATCGGTTAACAGCTTTTTTTCTTTCAAATTAGCAATAACTAATAAGATGGCATCACTATTAGACTTTTTCCGAATAGGATTATGAGAATAAAACTCTCCAGTATTGGAATTGGCATGTTTTCTTCCAAAAAATAAAATTTTATTAATTGATATTCCTAACACGCCACTTGAAAGTATTCTAGAATACAATTCCCATTCCTCCGCATACATTAAGTGCTCAACAAAGCGATTTTCTTTAAAACAACTTTTTCGCCACATAACAGCACAAGAATTAAAAGGCAATTCATGCTTTAGTAAAGAAGGAACATCATTAATTCCAATATGAAATGAATCGTAAGCTGAAGTTAAATCAAAATTATAATTAAAATCCCCTGTAAAAACAGTTCTTAAATACCTACAAAATGAATAATCCGTGTTTTTCAATTCACTCACACACAACTCCAAATTCATAGGATGCACTATATCATCATCATCAAAGAAAATAATAAAATCACCTTTAGCTAAATCCAACCCATAATTCCTACATCCTGGCAATCCTTTTAAATAGGTATCAGGGCGTTTTAAAAATTGGAATCTAGTATCTTTTTCTAGAATCGGAGCTATAGCTTCATGCGTATTATCCGTACCACCATCATCAATAATTAAACACTCCCATGCTCCAAAAGTCTGTTTTTGGATAGAAAGTAACGTTTCTACAATAAAATGCGCTCTATTGTAGGTCGCCATGATAATAGTTACAGTTGATTTCATTTGAATAAAATATATTTTATTATGGTTTTAACATCATTTTTTTTCAATTCGCACCAAAAATTTTTAGCGATAAAATAGGAAAATTTAACTGTAGAATCTTTTTGGTGATTACTCACTAAGAGTTGCATTAATTTATCTTTAAAAGCAACTCGAACACTTTTTTTATTCAATAAACTATTGGTAGACATGTTATTAATTAAAAACTTAAGATTCTTTCTGTTTTCTAACAAAACAGCTAATGAAATAGGCTGATAAGTCAGTTGCTTCATGAAAATTTCACTAAAAAAGACATGCTCAGTTGTAAAATTAGTTAAAAAAGCATCAAACATATTCGTTAGATTTTCTTTCCACAAGTTATTTTTTTCTTCGTTCTTACCAATCTGGCTTGACAGACTTTCGTCATGAGATCTATAAAAATATAAACTCTCAGGAATATACTTAAATTTAAATTTTATTAGAGCCCTCAACCAAAAATCATAATCTTCAACTAAAAACAAGTTTTCACCGTAACCCTTTAACGATTCAAAAACTTCTCTTTTGTATAGAAATGAAGCTCCAACACAATTCCCGTTAATCAAATATTCTGGTTCAGATAAATTTCTCCTTTTTAGAACTACACCATTATCATCAATCAAATCAAAGTCGCTATAAACTATATCAAATTTATTGCCTTGTAAATAGTTTAAGTAGTATTCAAAAGCATTAGGCTGATATAAATTATCGTCACTTGTCCAGGTTATGTAGTCTCCTGTTGCGTATTTGTGTCCTACATTTAAACTTGCTGGTAATTTTTTATTTATTTGATTGGTAATAACTTTAATTCTGGAATCTTGTAGTGCAAATTCTGAAATAATTTCCAAAGTACTATCAGTTGAACAATCATTTACAATAATCAATTCAAAATTTCTATATGTCTGATTCAATACGCTTTTAATGGCATCTGAAACAAATTTTTCACCATTGTAAACTGGAAGTATTATAGATATTAACTTAGCCACTATTTAAAAACTTTTTATTTTTAATAGCATTTCACTAATTTTCTTCCTATTATTTCTATTATCAAGACTACAATTTACTCTTAATTCATCTATCTTATTACTTTTTTGAATTAGACTCAATAAATCATCTATAATATAATCTTTTGGAATAAAAAAACTAGAATTTTTAACCATTTCATGTACGTTTTTCAATTTCGGTTCTATACCTATACATATTGAAGGTACACCCAAAACATTTCCTATAATTGCACCATGAGCTCGTTGTGTAATTATTAAACCAGAATTTGACATATTAGAAATAACATCTAAAATATTTTCAGGTTGATAAACAGAAAAAGGGTAATCTTTTTTTTCTAATTTTTTTATTAAATTTTTATCTTTTTGAGGATTTAATGACAAAAACTCTATTTGAAAACCCATTCTAATTAGTTTTTCAGCTAACTCAAACTCTTTTTCAAAATTAACATTTTCAAAATCCCAATCTCTTAAAACTAATAATATTTTATTAAAATTAATTGAAGATGATGATGGAAAATACCTTAACCATAATTCAGACTCAAAGACAATATCAGTGTATAAGTAAGTGTTTTTGTTTACTTTCTTGCATATAAGATAACTTTCTTTATCTCTAACTCCAATAAAAGAAAACCTTGACAAAAAATACATTTGTCTAAGGAATAAATTTGATGATTTCTTATATGGTCCTACACCTATCCCCCAAGAGATTATCTTTTGATTGTTTCTTGACTTCAGTAATTTAATAATTCGATTAAAACTCGTTAAACCAAATTTTTTAACAAGTGTATTTAAATAAAAATTATTGCCATTTATGAAATCAAAAAACAAACCTCCACCACCAAGAATTAACAAATCTACATTAGGTATATCATTATAATCTTTAACAAAAACTACATTTGGAGCATTTATTAATTTTTTCGCATAATCATTTTGTGATTTAATATAAATAACTGAATTATTGTATAATTTGTTTATTATACTTATTGAAGAAATCATTAATAAATCATCTCCTAAATTACCAAACCCATAATATCCTTTTAAATGTATCTTCATTTTTTACATTTTATAAGTATATTTAAAAAAATAATCATTATTTCTAATATAGAATTTATTAATATCGGTATCAATCTGTATACAATTAAAACTAACTGCATTTTCAAATTCATATCTTTTACCATCATAAAATACAACATCAATAATATATCTACCAATATGAATATTAAAATTTTCAATAAGTAATTCTAGAATAGAATCTTCAGTTAAATTTGAGTTTAATCCAACTCCTTTAGAATGAAACTCAGCAATTTTTTTACCCTGAGAATTTTTTATAACAATTAAAAAAACTGGATTTTCAACTAATTGTTTTACTTGCAAATGAATTCTTATCGACAAATTTTTACCAGAAACAAAACCTTTGTTATTATTAACCTCAATAAGATTTATTTTGTTTTGTCCTATATTAAAAATCCCTATTGACTCGTCAGAAGTTAAATAATAACCTATCCCTTCTTTAGTTTCTCCATTAAAACCTACTCCACCATTTTCTAGAACAATTAGTCTTGAACATAAAGAACTAATAGCTGCCATATCATGACTCACAAACAATACCGTTCTTCCGCCTTCTCTAGAAATATCTTGCATTTTGCCAATAGCTTTCTTTTGAAACTCGGCATCACCCACAGCCAAAACCTCATCTACTACTAAAATTTCAGGCTCTAAAAATGCAGCAACGGCAAAAGCTAAACGAACGGTCATTCCACTGCTGTATCGTTTAGTTGGTGTGTCAATGTAACGTTCGCAACCACTAAATGCGATAATTTCATCTATTTTTGAAGCAATTTCTTTTTTAGTCATTCCTAAGATGGCTCCGTTGAGATAGATATTTTCTCTTCCAGTAAGTTCTGGATTAAAACCTGTACCTACTTCTAACAAAGAAGCAATTCTTCCTCTAGATTTGATAACGCCAGTTGTTGGTGCCGTAACTTTGGATAAGATTTTTAATAAGGTAGATTTTCCTGCGCCATTTTTTCCAATAATACCCAAAACTTCACCACGTTCCACCTCAAAGTTAATATCTTGCAATGCCCAGACATACTCGCTTGTTCCTTTTGTAGAACGGTCATTGGTTTCTCCTACTTTCAAATAAGGATCTTCCTTGCCACGCACTCTATGCCACCAACGATTGAAGTCATGACTCAAAGTACCCGTACCTACAACGCCTAAACGGTATTGTTTGGAAATATTTTCTGCTTTTAATATGATGTCTTTTTTACTCATTTTTTTTTAAAATCCCAATATTCAAATTCCAAATCCCAATTTATAAATTTTTAGGAACACAGATGGAAGAAATTACAACAATTTAAAAATCTTTTATCTGTTTCGCTCTCTTAAAAAGTAAAACGCCTCTGTGTAACTCTCTCAGCACAATTCACTTCAAAAAACTCCGTGTAACTCTGTGTAAAATCAAACCCGCTACACCCCTAAACTCCTTCCGAATGGTCGGAACAAGCTCTCAAGGGGACAATCCTTCTAAGAAATAGTACTTCATCCGCATTTCAATCAAAAAAGTATAATGTCTCTGTGCAACTCTCTCAACATAATCCATTTTAAAAAAACTCCGTGTAGCTCTGTGCAAAACTTTTCAAGTACAAGCATAACTTCAAAAATCAACTTCAAACTTGGAAAAAAATCCGTAATCATCTGCGCTCCGCCTAGGCGGACCTGTTTCATCCGCGTGCCAATCTCTCATTCCCTCAATCTCCTCGTCACCCATCACCTATCACCCATCACCTCACTAAACCGTATCAATAAACTTCTTCTCCGTTTGGTTAAAAATTAACAATCCTATAAAAAAGATAGATACTGTAAAAACCACTGTATATACCAAACCATAGAAAGACACGCTGCCTTCATTTAAAAGAATATATCGAGATGTTTCTACCACATAAGCCAGTGGATTGTATTCAATCAACCAACCAAATTGAGGTAGTTTTTCTTTAATCAGCTGCATCGGATACATAACCGCAGAAACATACATCAAAAGCTGTACACCAAAACTAACAAGAAAAGTCAAGTCGCGGTATTTAGTAACCAATGATGAAATAATCATTCCTAACCCAAGCCCCATAACTCCCATAATCAAAACCAATAAAGGAAAATAAATCACAGAAATTGATAGTGTATTGGACATCCCTTGCGAAATATAATACATATAAAAGCCAATAAAAATTAGCAACTGTATAGCCAATTTAACCAAATTAGTTATCACTATAGACATTGGCATTATAATTCTAGGAAAATATACTTTACCAAAAATAGAGGCATTCTTTTTAAATGTATCTGAAGTTTCATTTAGGCAAGAAGTAAAATAATTCCAAATGATAATTCCAGCCAAATTAAATAAAAACGCTGGAGTTTTACCTGTTTCTATACCCGCCACACTATTAAAAATAATAGTAAACGTAATTGCAGTAAACAAAGGCTGAATCAAATACCAAAGTGGTCCTAAAACCGTTTGTTTATATACCGTTACAATATCACGTTTTACAAACAAAAGCAACAAGTCGCGATAAAGCCAAACTTCTTTTAAATTGAGCGAAAAGAATTTGTTTTTCGGAGTAATTTCATACAACCATTCTTCCTCGGAATAACTTGTTTTATGCATGCTAGAATTTGTACTTTGTTAACGTTTCAAAATTAACCTTTTTTAAGTAAGAAGCAAACTTTATTGTGTGAAGTATGTTAAAAATCAAAAATCAAGGGCAAGTTCAAAAAACAAGAACAAGTACAAAATTGAAACCTGAAACAAAAAAAGTAAAACGTCTCTGTGCATCTCTCTTCAACACAATCCCATTCAAAAAAACTCCGTGCAACTCTGTGTAAAACTTCGTGAGACTTTGTGATACAACTTTTCAAGAACAAGTCAACTTCAAAAATCAACTTCAAACCATAAACAACAAACCATAAACAACAAACCACTAACTTGAAACCTGAAACAAAAAAAGTAAAACGTCTCTGTGCATCTCTCTCAACACAATCCCATTCAAAAAACTCCGTGCAACTCTGTGTAAAACTTCGTGAAACTTTGTGTTACAACTTTTCAAGAACAAGTCAACTTCAAAAATCAACTTCAAACCATAAACAAAAAACCATAAACAACAAACCACTAACTTGAAACCTGAAACTTGAAACCCGAAACCATACCAAATGTCCTAAAACGACACATTTGTCCTATTTTGTTCTAAAAAGTGACGTAAAACCGATTAAAAAAGAAATTAATTTTACAAAAAAAATATTCATTATGGCAAAAGTAACATCACCTATCGAAATCACTGGCACAATTGACGATTTCAACTTCTACAAGGCATCGGAACAAAATCTAGTCAGACTAAAAGGAAAACCGGGAATCACCAAAGAACAATTTGCAAACAATCCCATCTTCAATCCCATCAAAAAACATGGAACGGAATTCGGAAGTTGCGTACGTAAATCAAGAGTGTTTCGCTTATTAGCCAAACAATTCTATGACAGAGCAAAAGAAGTATCATTCGCCGGAAGGGTGAATAGTTTACTATTCGAAATTCTAGAAGAAGACACAACCAATAAAATTGGCGAAAGAAAGCTAGAAATCGGTCTCCAAGTTCCAGAATTAGAAGAATTACTAGTAAATTTTGAAGGAAACAAACTAAGACCACTGAAAAAAGTACTGAACAAAAAAGTCACCTTTGATTGGAAAAATAGAAATATAAACCTCAAAAGTAGCAACGTAGAAAAAGACATCCATTGGCCAGAACCCGAAGCCAACCGTATTCATTTCCAAATAGCCATAGCCAATTGGAACTACAAAGAAGATACATTCGAAAATCATTACAGCAACGAAATTATTTTAGAAAAAACCGATTCGGAAGTAGACCTAAAATTTCAAATAAGCAAACTCCAAACCAAAGACCTTTGGATTGCCTACCTTTTTATAGGCTTCTCCAACAAAGAACGTCGAAAAACAAAACCCCTTCATAAAAAATGGAATACCACCACCATAATTGGAATCAAAAACTTCAACCAAAAATAACCCTTCACCAACACAACTCTGTCAGAGCCAGAAACTCAGACAGAGTTTTCTTATCAAATCACCCATCTCCTCGTCTCCCCATCTCCTCGTCTCCCCATCTCCTCGTCTCCCAGTCTCAAAAAAGCAAAGCGTCTCTGTGCATCTCTCTCAACACAATCCGATTCAAAAAAAAACTCTGTGTAGCTCAGCGACCCCAGCGATAGCGAACTGACGAAGTAAAAACTTTGTGAGTCTTTGTGTAAATATCAAACTCGCTACACCCCTAAAGTCCCCTCAAGGGGACAATCCTTCTAAGACATTTTACTCCATTTACTTTACAAAAAAGTAAAACGTCTATCAGCGCAATCTACCTCAAAAAAACTCAGTGACCAGAGCGTTAGCGAACTGACGTAGTAACCTCTGTGTAAAACTTCGTGAGACTTTGTGATGCAACTTTTCAAGAACAAGTTCAACTAAAAAAATCAACTTCAAACTTTAAAAAATCCCTCATTATCTGCGCTCCGCCTAGACGGACCCTTTTCATCCGCGTGCCAATCTAAAAAAGCAAGCGCCTCTGTGCAACTCTATCAACACAATCTAATTGAAAAAAACTCCGTGTAACTCTGTGTAAAACTTTTCAAGAACAAGAACAATTTCGAAAATCAACAACAAACTTAAAATCATTTCATTAGTCTTCGATTCCGAAAAAGTCGGAACAGGCAAATGCTCAGGATGACAATCGTGTGAAACTAATTTTTAAGATTATTACAATTCCTTTAATCTGTATTCCAAAAGAACCAAAATAGGAACAAGAAAACATTCCAGTTGTTCTCGATACATTTTTTAAAAAATAGCTAAGGCCATTTTCTAAAAAACACTCGAAGTGACGTCAGTAAATTAGGATTCCTAAAGCCTTCTCTTTTTACTTTACTTTTTACTTTTTACTCTTTCCCCATCACTCCATCACCATGCCTCCATCAAAAAACTCCTCAAATCCAACGCCTTAACCCCTTGAAAACTCGCACCATCAAAAACATCCATGGTAACCACCATTTTAGGATAGTTATCTTCTATAGCTAATAAATTCCCAAATTCGCGCTCCATAGTTTTTTCAGCATCAAGAGACAAAGCAACTTGAACATATAACTTTTCCCCATTTTTTTCAGCAATAAAATCAATCTCTTTATCACCTAAAATCCCAACTTTTACCAAATAACCACAAAAAACCAAATGATTATATACCGCATTTTCCATTATTTTACCTCTATCCTCAATGCGGTAACCCCATATAGCATTTCGAATTCCTAAATTTTCAAAATAAAATTTATCACCTATTTCAAACAAACGTTTCCCCACAAGATCATAACGAGCTACTTTATGCAATAAAAATGCACTAACCAAATACTGAATATACGTTTGAACCTGATTGGGCGCCATATTGGTACGTTGCGATTTCAAAAAATCACTAATCTTTTTGGCAGAAAACAAACTGCCCGTATGAGCCGCTAAAAACTGAACCAATTGCTCTAAAAAAACAGTGTTTCGTATAGAAAAGCGATTAATAATGTCGCGGTAAACTATCGTATGATAAATATTTTTTAAATATTCAAAAACAATAGCATCCTGTAAAGGCAAATGCTTGATATAAGGCAACCCTCCATACTTTAAGAAAAGATTCAGACTAGTGTCACTGTCTTTTAAAGTATGAAATTGTAAAAACTCTACATAAGACAAACTGTAAACGGTGATTTCAATATAACGTCCGCTCAAATGTCCTACTATGTCGCCAGATAACAAATTGGCGTTGCTTCCAGTACAATAAATATCCAGATTTTCATAAAGCAATAAGGAACGTAAAGCTGCTTCGAAATTTTCGATATCCTGAATTTCATCAATAAAAACAAATGTTGTATTTTCAGTAGCTTGATTAGAAATGACATAGTCATGTAAATCAGTAGCTGTTTTAATATGAGAAAAACCCAAATCTTCTTTATTGACATATAGAATGGTACACCCGGGAAATTGATCTTCTACATAAGCCATAATTTGAAACAGCAAGTAACTTTTCCCAACACGACGTTGCCCAGTAAACACTTTTATCAAGTTTTTACCAATAAATGGAACAACACGATCCATATAATCCATTCTTGAAATAAGCTGCTTAGGAATTTTCATGATAATTATATTTTAAATAATACACAAATATACAAAAAGTTATAAATATAAATATAACTTTTTACTAATTATATAAATATTTAAAATACAAATATAACACACTGCTAAGTCGCCCCATCCATCTCCTAGTCACCACCTCCCCATTCTCGAGTCTCAAAAAAAGCAAAGCGCCTCTGTACAACTCTATCAACACAATCCGCTTAAAAAAAACGTCAAACTGAAAACAAAAACATCTAAACGACTTAGAACAAATTCCCCCTTTGAAGGGGGTTAGGGGGATGTAAACGCTGTGTAAAATCAAACCCGCTACATCCCTGAAGTCCTTCCGAATGCTCCGAACAAGCTCTCAAGGGAACAATCCTTCTAAGAAATATAACTCCATTTGCTTTTCAAAAAAGCAAAACACCTCTGTGCAACTCTCTCAACACAATCCCATTCAAAAAAACTCCGTGTAACTCTGTGTAAAACTTTTTCAAGGGCAAGTACAACTTCAAAAATCAACTTCAAACTTATAACCTGAAACTATAATTAGTTTGCAGTCGCAGTTTTCAGTCGCAGTGAATATAAGTGTCATCCGCGTGCCAATCTAAAAAAGCAAAGCGCCTCTGTGTATCTCTCTCAACATAATCCACTTTAAAAAAAACTTCGTGTAGCTCTGTGTGAAACTTAGCGACCCAAGCGAAAGCAAACTGACGTAGTAAACTTTGTGAAACAAAATTCCAACAGCCTTCAATACTTCTACAAAGCTCATTTCAGGTAAACTCAGGGTGACAATCTTAGGAAACTAATTTTTAAGATTATTACAATTTCTCCAATCTGTATTCCAAAAAAAACCAAATCAGGAACAAAAAAACATTCCAGTTGTTCTCGATACATTTTTTAAAAAATAGCTATGGCCATTTTCTAAAAAACACTCGAAGTGACGTCAGTGGAATTAGGATTCCTAAAGCCTTCTCTTTTTACTTTTTACTTTTTACTTTTACCTTTTACCTTTTACCTTTTCACTTTTCCCTTCTACCTAAAACATAAAAACTGAAACAAAAAAACATCAAAATATTTCGTAATTTTACACAAAATTCCAATTCATGTTATCCCTTTTCAAAAGCAAACCTAAACTGCAAGAACTTATCCCTTCTGGTTATGTAGACATCCATTCTCATGTTTTACCAGGAATTGATGACGGTGCACAAAAGAATAACGATACAGCGTTTTTACTGGAAGCCATGTATAATCTAGGTTTTGATACAGTAGTAACGACTCCACATACCATGAAAAACGTATGGGATAATACTACAGAAACTATAACAAATGCATTTAACCAAGCAGCCCTAGAATTACCCGATTGGAAAGAAAAACTGCATTTACGTTTTGCTTCGGAGTATTTTTTGGATGAAAACTTGATACAATTGGCACAAAATACCAACTTATTGCCTTTAAAGGATAAAACTATTTTAATAGAACTTTCCTATTTAAACCCTCCCATTCCTTTATATGAATACTTATTCGAATTGCAGCTTAAAGGGTACCAATTGGTTTTGGCTCATCCAGAACGTTATAATTATTTCCACAATCACAAAAAAGAATTTGAAAAGCTAAAAAAAGCAGGATGTAAATTGCAATTAAATTTATTAGCAACGGTTGGTTATTATGGAAAGCATGCCGCTGAAACATCGGATTACCTATTGAAAAATGATTTGTATGATTTTGTAGGTTCCGATATTCATCACAAAAAACACATTGCTGCTTTCCAAAATAAAGTAATTATTAAATACTCCAAGTCATTGGAAGAAATCATGACTAAGAATGCTTTTTTTAAATAAAAATCAAGGGCAAGTTCAAAAATCAAAAACAAGTTCAAACTCAAAAATCAACTACAAACTTGAAACCTGAAACGATGATTAGTATTCAGTCGCAGTTTTCAGTCGCAGAATAAAAACTAGAAATTAAATAAATGAAATTAGAAGCACTTAGCCTTCACTTTTTACTTTTTACTTTTTACTTTTTACTTTTCCCTTTTCCCTTTTTACTTTCCAAAAAAACCTAAACAAAACTATCTAAAAATACGTTTCCAAAATGATTGCTTTTCCGACTCAACACCATACCCATAGCCGTAGCCGTAGCCATAGCCATAGCCTTTTGCGGCATCGGTATCATTAATTAGGATTGACATATTAGGCAATTTTTTTTCTTGGTACAATTTTTCTGGTAATGAGAGCATACGTTTATCTAAGTAGTTTGCTCTTGTTACATATACAAAAGCATCGGCATATTTGGATATCAA
This sequence comes from Flavobacterium sp., assembly GCA_018401995.1. Classification (GTDB taxonomy): domain Bacteria; phylum Bacteroidota; class Bacteroidia; order Flavobacteriales; family Flavobacteriaceae; genus Flavobacterium. The sequence goes on from JAGYJR010000001.1 coordinate 79,831, forward strand.
TAAAGTATCCGTCACTAAACTTACGGGTGCCGTATCTACAATGATATAATCAAAATCTTGTTTTAATTTTTCAAACAACTCACCTACTTTTTTACTCATCAACAATTCAGCTGGATTGGGAGGAATAATACCTGCAGGTAGGACATGAAAATTAGAATAACCAGGTACTTTACTGATAAAAGTAGCTAGATCGGCTGAAGGAGTGGCTAAATAATTCGTCAATCCAATAGTCGGAACAGCTAGATACTCTTCTAATTTAGGATTTCTAATATCCATACCAACTAAAATTACTTTTTTGTCAGATAAAGCAATTGTGGCGGCTAAATTAACCGATATAAATGTTTTTCCTTCTTTAGGAAATGTGGATGTCAAAAAAATCGTCTTTGCTGTACTTTCAGAAACTTCAGGAAGCATAAATTCTAAATTAGTACGAATAATTCGAAGTGCTTCTGCTATATTGGTTCTGCTATTTGTTGCAATAATTTCATCTTTGTTTTCAGATTTTGGAACATCACCCAAGAAAGGTATAGTCGTAGCCGTTTCAATATCTAATCGAGATTTTACTTTAGTATCTAATAAACGACGAACATACAAAACTGAAAATGGCAATAAAAGTCCCAAAAACAAACTACCCAAATAAATCAACTTTCGATTAGGTGTCACCGGATTTTTAGAAGCAATTGCAGAATCGATAACTTTAGCATTTGGTGCAGTAACTGCTAATGAAATTTCCGTTTCCTCTCTTTTTTGCAATAAATACAAGTACAACGCTTCTTTTATATTTTGTTTTCTATCAATATCTCTAAAGATTTTTTCCTGAGTAGGAATTTGAGCGATTTTACCTCCTAAAAGTGCTTTTTGTCTCGAAATATCGCTTTTTTTAATTTGTAAACTACTCTGTAATTGATTTAAACTTGCTGCTATAGTGCTTTTTAAAGAAGCAATTTTAGCGTCTAAAGAAACTACCAGACTGTTTTTATCTCCAGCCGATTTCAACAAACGATTTCGTTCAAGAACCAATTGATTGTATTGCGCAATTAATTGAGAAGCTCCCTCTTCTGGAGGTAAAATATTAGCAGGAATTAAATTTGTAACCGCATCTGATTTTACATACTCTAGAATAGAAGTCACAATTTTCATTTGTGTACTTACTTCAATCTCTTTTTTATCAAATTCGCTAGCATTTTCTATAAAAAGTCCAGCTTCAGAAACAATATCAGTTACTTGATTTTGTTTTTTAAACGTTTCAACATCAGCCTCAACCGTTTTAAGTTCGTCAGAAATAATTTTCAAACGTTGTTCAATAAATTTTGACGTATTCTCAGCAATATACTTCTTATCTGCAACTGCATCTTTATTGTAATTGATCACTAAAGTATTTAAGAAATCTTCTGCCTTCTCTCGAACGGGATCAACTAAAGTTAGTTCAATTACACTTGTATTTTTTCCAAAAGAACTTACGGTAAGTCGCGATTTAAAACTTTCTACTAATGATTTTATTGGAAAAACTTGAATGGCAATAGTAAATTCTTCTTTCCAAAATTGAGTTGAGGATTTCATAACCAAAGCTTCCACTCCATCAATTTTAAATTTTGTTCCGTAGGAAAAAGTACCTAATTTAACTCCAGTGCCATCATAAAAATCAAACTGATTGCTATTTACAGAAGAAATACGGAAAGTATGAAAATTGTTTAAAAATTCATCGTTTGCATCTGAAAAGAAAATCTGAATAGGACTAACTTTATACAATTCTTCAGATTTCACCCTACCTAAATTCAAATAAGCGATTGTGAGTCCTAAATCTTTAATAGTGGAAGCAATTAAAGTTCTAGATTTAATAACTTCAATTTCATTATCCACATTACTTTTTACACCAGATAGCAATCCCAAATCAGAAAAAGCAGAAAGTTCTGAGGCCAAACCTCCTTTTCTGTCGTCCTTAACAAGCAAGGTAGCCGTGGCCTTATATTGTGGAATGGAATAGCGTAAATACACAAAGGCAATACTTAAAAAAAGTAAAACACCTAAAACAAACCATTTCCACTGAGAAATATAATTTTCAATTTCTTCTTTTAAATTGAAATTAGTTGAAGCTACACTATGAAAGTCTTTTTTTTGCATGCTTATTTAACTGTTAATGCAATAATAGTTACGATTAATGATAATGCCGATATTGCCAAAGTTAAATTGGGTCCTACAGCCGATGAATTAATCTTAGTCTTATTTGGTTCCACATAAACAACATCATTTTGTGACAAATAGTAAGCGGTAGAATTCAAAAAATCAGACTTTGTTAAATCTATACGTTCCATCGTTTTTGTGCCGTTTTTTTCTCTAATTACCAACACATTAGATCTATTTCCATAAATGGTTAAATCCCCCGACATACCAAGAGCTTCTAACAAAGTGATTCGTTCACTTGCAATTCTGTAGGTGCCTGGTTTTTGAACTTCTCCCAATACGGAAACTTTGAAATTTAGTAACCGTATAGTTACAACTGCATCTTTAATGTGATCTTGTAAAAGGGACTTCATTTTAGCAATAGCCTCTGTCTTTGTTAAACCACCTAAGGCAATAGTACCTAAAATTGGAAATTCAATATTCCCATTAGGATCAATCAAATAGGATTGTTGACGTTGTTGGTTCAATTGTTCTTCACTATCGGATTGTAATGTAATGGCTCTCAAATTATAAGGGGCTGCAACTTCTGCATTTTCAGAAGCAACAACTATGAATAACACATCATCTGGTTGTAAAACAGGTTCATAAGAAACTAACTCTTTTGCTTGAGAAGTACCTTGAAGGTAAATCAAATCTTTTTTAGAGGCACAAGATGTGATTAAAAGTACAGATAACACTAAAAAAGAGAATTTTACAAATTTCATATTCTAAATTTTTACAAATATAAGAGACTTTAACAATTGGCCAAGATTTTAACTATCAAGACGTTCAAATTCTGAATTTCTACTTTTAAATTCTGGTAGTATCGTTTTCATTAGCGACACCGTTTCGGTAGATTGCATTTTTTTGGCACTTTGAATTAACGCTTCTAATTGTGAAAGGAACAATTCAAAATTAGTTACGCTTGCTTCATGGGCAATCATGATTTTTTCATGATAGGTAGGTAATGTTTTAGCAGCATCATTCAACAATTCTTCATATAATTTTTCACCTGGACGTAAGCCTACCACCTGAATGCTAATATCTTGCTCTGGAATAAATCCAGCCAATCGAATCATTTTATAAGCCAAGTCAATAATCCGAACAGGCTCACCCATATCAAATATATAAATTTCCCCTCCATTTCCCATAGAACCCGCTTCTAAAACCAATTGACAAGCCTCTGGGATGGTCATAAAATAGCGAATGATATCTGGATGGGTAATGGTTATTGGCCCTCCTTCTTGAATTTGTTTTGTAAATAATGGCACTACAGAACCATTTGACCCCAATACATTTCCAAAACGAGTAGTAATGAATTTAGTAGTTGTTTCCTCTTGGGCTTGCGCATTCCTAAATAAAGATTGTACATACATCTCTGCAATCCGTTTGCTAGCCCCCATTACATTACTTGGATTAACAGCTTTATCAGTGGAAACCATCACAAAAGAAGCCACTTTGTATTTTTGAGCTAAATCTGCCAATACTTTGGTACCATATACATTTGTCAGAACCGCCTGATAGGGATTTAGTTCCATCAATGGTACATGTTTGTATGCAGCTGCGTGATAAATAACACTAGGTTTATGCTCACTTATTATTTTTTCCATTACAAACGCTTCCTTAATATCCGCAACATAGGAAAAGTAAGCAATATCAAGTAACAAAGAATCTAGTAGCAATCCTAATTGATACAAGGGTGTCTCCGCTTGATCTACCACTATTAATTTTGATGGCTTAAAATCCAAAACTTGCTGCACAATTTCGCTTCCAATTGAACCCGCTGCACCAGTAATCATAATGGTTTGCCCTTTAATTTGATTGGAAATTACTTGGTTATGTAACACAATGGGTTGTCGTTCTAAAAGGTCTTTAATATCAAACTGTTTGATACTTTTGGTAATACTTTTTTCGTCTTCCCAGTTTTTAACCGTTTGCGTAGAAAGCACTTGAAAATGATGTTCTAAACAATCGTCTACAATTTGTAATTGTTCCGATTTAGTAAGTGAATGATCGCTTAAAATAATTCCTGAAGCATTAAATTTCTTTATGATTTGAGCAACACTTTCTTTATAGCTCACAATGGGTAACCCTAAAACTTCTTTGGTTTTATTAGCAGCCGTTTTTTCAATAAAAGCGACAACTTTATATCGTTTGGGTTGTTCTGAATTTAGTGCTTTAGCTAGCGCAAAAGCATTGGCATCGATACCAAAAACTACTATTTTTTTAATTTTATCTTTACTCTCTAACTCGACGTACGTTTCAAATAAAAACTTAACTACAATTCGAAAAAGGAATAATAAAACAAAAGAAATTATGCTATGAATAAACAATTCAGGCATTAAAAAAATCTTAGTACTATGAACAAAAAAGTGTGTATAATTTAAAACAACTAATGAAAAAAAAGCAAAAGAAGTAGCTAGTAACAATCGTATTCCATCAATAAAACTTGAGTGCCTTATAATACCTGCATAAGTTCTGAAAGCAAAAAAGAAGAAAGCGTAAGTTAAAAGAGTAATCAGATAACGGATGGAAACAGAGTAGGTATCGTAGTTTTTAAACGTTAAATTGGATACTATAAAATAGGTAATTACACTGGCAAACAAAACAATAACAATATCGATACAAAAAACAACCCATCTTGGTAAATAGGCTAAATTACTGAATCGATTTTCAAAAAAATCTTTAGTTATCTCACTAAAAATAGATTTTCCTGAAAAATTAAAGTTAAATTTTGTCACTTTTAAAATTGTTTAACAGTTTTGGGATTACAAAAATACAATAAGTTGTGGAAGTAACTCGCTTTTATTAGGTTTCTTTCTAGTATTTAAAGAATTCTTCCAAAACATTTTCTATTCTTTTCCATTGAGTTTCAGTTAAGTTGGATCCCGAAGGCAAACACAATCCTTTTTCAAATAAATGAGCCGCAACATGAGTACCATAAAACGGATATGATTGAAAAACAGGTTGTACATGCATTGGCTTCCATAAAGGTCGAGACTCAATATTTTGTGATTCAAATAGCAATCGAAGAGCTTCTCGTTGTTCGTATGAATCTAACAAAATTGCTGTTAGCCAATGATTAGAAAAGAAAGCCTCAGAAGGTTCTTTTAAAACACTAATGCCAGGTATAGAAGCAAAGAATTCTTGGTATTTTTTATTCCATTTCCTTCTTAGGGCAACATGTTTTTCTAAAACTTCCATTTGTCCCCTACCAATTCCTGCTGCAATATTGCTCAGTCTATAATTATAACCAATTTCACTATGTTGGTAATGAGGTGCATTGTCTCTTGCTTGTGTTGCTAAAAATATAGCTTTATCTTTAAGACTTTCTGATTTTACAACCAAAGCGCCACCACCAGAAGTAGTTATAATTTTATTTCCATTGAAAGACAAGGCTGCCATCGTTCCAAATGTACCACATTTTTGACTTTTATATGAACTCCCCAAAGCTTCCGCACTATCCTCTAAAATGGGAATTTCATAGCGATTTGCAATTGCTAGTATTTCATCCATTTTAGCAGGCATTCCATACAAATGTACGGGAATAATTGCTTTTGGTTTTTTCCCTTTTGCAATTCTATCTTGAATAGCTTCTTCTAATGCAACTGGACACATATTCCAAGTATCCAATTCACTATCTACAAAAATAGGAGTTGCACCTAAATAAACAATTGGATTAGCAGAAGCAGAAAAAGTCATGGATTGACAAATCACCTCATCGCCTGCTTTTACACCTAATAAAATGAGTCCCAAATGCAAAGCTGCAGTTCCCGAACTTAAAGCCGCCACCTGTAAATCCTTTCCTAAAAATTGAGTCAAATCATTTTCAAAACCTGTCACGTTTGGTCCTAAGGGTGCTACCCAATTGCTATCAAAAGCTTCTTGTACATATTTTTGTTCCGTTCCGCCCATGTGAGGTGAGGAAAGCCAAATTTTCTCTTCCATTTTAATTCTCTTGATATTTAATAATTCGTGCCGGAACACCTACCACTACTGCATTGTCTGGTATATTAGTAACCACTACTGCACCAGCACCTACGCTAACATTCTTGCCAATTTTTATATTGGGAATAACTACGGCTCCAATACCAATTAAGGTTTTCTCACCAACAGAAACATTACCACCCAAACAAGCATTTGGTGCCACATGCACATAATCCGCTAACTTACAATCGTGTTCTACAATAGCTCCTGTATTGATGATACAATGGCTTCCTATTACAGCTTCAGGATTTACTACTGCTGCTGCCATAATTTGAGTTCCGGGTCCAATCTTGGCAAATTTGGACACAATAGCATGAGGATGAATGGTCATAATAAAATTGGTATCTAATGTGGTAACTATTTTTTTTCTAATCGAATTGTCACCTATTGCGACTATGCAATTTCGAGCTTGTAATTTTTGTCGATTAAAATTTTTCTTAATGGGAATATCAAATAAAGTATCGAGTTTGGGTGCATCATCTAAAATTCCTTTCACAACATATTTATTTTCCGATAAAAGCACGTCTAAAACCACCTTACCATGACCTCCAGCTCCAAAAATATAAACAGACGTAGTGCCGCTAAAAGGCTCAATAGTAGCCGAATTTTGAGCGTTTATTCCCTCTTTGATTAAAATCTTTTTTACCGTTTTCAAAAGAATTTTAAAATCTAAACTAAAAGAAATATGTTCAACATAAAATACATCCAATTCAAATTTAGTTTCCCAATCAATCGCATTTCGACCATTAACTTGAGCCCAACCCGTAATCCCAGGTTTTACTTCGTGACGGCGATTTTGATAAGGCGAATACAAATGCATATAGTGGGTCAATAAAGGTCGAGGACCCACTAAACTCATATTGCCTTTCAAGACGTTAAGCAATTGTGGAATCTCATCTAGTGAAGTTTTACGAACAAAACTTCCAACAGCTGTTAATCGTTCGGCATCTGACAACAAATTCCCTTTTTCATCTTTTTTATCGTTCATGGTTTTGAACTTAATGATACTGAAGATTTCTCCATTATATCCAGGTCGTTTCTGAATAAAAAATGGTTTACCTTGATTGGCAAAAAAAAGCAAAATAGTAATGCACAAAAACACAGGCAGAAGTAGGACAAATCCAACCAATGCCAAAATAAAATCTAATATAGGTTTTAAAATACTTCTATACATTATTTAAAATATCTTTATAAAAAGCAAGCCATTGTAACGAAATCTCATCTGCCGAAAAATGGTCTAACACGTATTGCCTTCCATTTTTACCTAAAACAGTTCTTTTTTCTTTATTTTGAACCAACAATTTCATTTGAGTATAGAGTTGGTTTACGTTTTTTACCTCATGACGTAATCCGGTTTCATTTTCGATTATTGTTTCTGTTAAACCATATGTATTGCTACAAATTATGGGTAATTCTAATAACGAAGCTTCTATAACACTTGTGCCAAAACCTTCTCTATAACTTGGCAAACAAAACACATCAGCAGCTTGTAAAACTTCTTGTGGCTTTGGAGTGGGACCAAAATAAATAATATTTTCCGTTTGAATTTGACGAATTTTCTCTTGCATGTGTTCTTCATCAAAACCGATTAATAGCAATTTCACATTCGAAAAATCTGTATGTAACTTTTGAAATGCTTTTGCTAAATCTAAAATACCTTTGTCGGTATTCATTCTACCTAGAAAAACAAATACAATATCATTATCTTGAAAATTTAGTTGAGCGCGATATAAACTTCTAGTTTCCGAAGAAGGATTGAACTTTAGAACGTCTACTCCACTAATGGAACCTTTTCCTAAAACTTTAGAATTTTTATCAGTTACAATTTTATTGGCAATTAAAAATTGACGTTGCGACTGACCATCGACCAAAACATGAGTTGTAAAAAAAACTAATAATCGATCTAATAACTTTAAAAATTGCTTTTTAAAACCTGATTGTGTGTACCAAACTTGTCCGGTAAAAATGTGAATTCGAACAGAAATACTAGACAGCCAAGCAGCCGCCATCGCTAATAAACCTGCTTTTGGTGTTACAGAATGCACAACATGAAACGATTCTTTTTTAAAGAAAAAATACAATCGAATCAAAGCCATGAAATCTTTTAGAGGATTAATGCTTCTTTGAATTGCAATATGTTTGGTGTTTTTTACAAACGGAATTTCAAAATCAGCTTGTGTTTCAAAATTAGCTACCAAAGTAATATCAAACTCTTTTGAAAGGTATTCAAAATGTTTCAATAAAAATGCTTTGGCAGTAATGGGTGCCGAAACTACAAAACAGATTTTTTTCTTCATTCGCTTTTATTATTCAAAAGTTCATACAAAGGTAAAGCTAATTTTAAAAGTAGCGTATGCTTTAAGAATATGATTCGAAATAGATTTTTAGAACGATCAAACAGTTTGTGATTTACAAAAAACAACTTTTTAGTTTTCAAATCTTCCATTTTCAAATGAATAGTTTTATAATCTGAGTTGTTCTTAATCATTTGAACAATTAAAGTAGCCAATAAAAAACCCAAACGTTCTTTAAAAAAAGCATCTTGATTAGTAGATTTTGAATACAATTGATTGGTGATCACCATAACGCGTTCGATATCGTTTTGCATTTTTTCTTTTTTAGCAAGACTGCCATTTCGAGTAATCGAATTGGGCGTTTGCAAAAATTGTCCAACGATGGTTTCAACTGCTAACATTCGTTTCGCTTGAAGAAAAACTCGGGTATTGAATTCAAAATCTTCGATATAAAGTTGTTCTTCAAAAAAGAGTTGATTGTTTCGCAAAAAAGTTGTGCTATATAATTTATTACAAGCCGAATTGGCATAACGAACTTTTTGATAAAAGTCCATTCCATCTAAAACAAGATTATGAGAAGAATTAGATAGCGTATAACATATTTTCCCATTTTCTAAAACGCCTTGAGCTCCAAATTCTAAAACCTCAACCTGAGTTGTTATGGCTTGATTTACAATTTGGCTTAACGTATTAGAAACCAAGTAATCATCGGCATCTAAGAAAAGTAAAAACGTTCCTTTCGCATGTAAGACACCTGTATTTCTGGCACCGCCAAGTCCTTTATTTTTTTGGGATATAACTTTTAAATTAGCAACATCTTGAAAATGTGATTGTATGATTTTCACACTATCATCGGGTGATTCATCATCCACAATAATTATTTCATAAGCTGAAGATTCCAAATCATTCTGAATAACGGAATTAATGCAACGAATTACATATTTTTCAACATTATAAACTGGGATGATAACGCTTAATTTCATTTTACTTGACTAGAATTACGTTAAAAATATAAGTAAACATGAAATACAGCAATAAAATAGCACCAAGCATACGATGATGGTGTTTAAAGAGTTGCTCTTTTAGTAAAGGATAAAAAATAATTAAGGCTAAAAGAAACCAGGATAAATAAGCAAATCTATTGGTAAAATTTGCTCTAATTACCAAAATCCAGAAAGCATTCCCAATTAAATACATATTAAAGAGTTGCTCATACAACGTATCTGAAAAATTCTTTTTGAACAGGTAATACCAACCCGCAAAGACTCCAGTGGCACTATAAATTAAGAAATCCCATCGGAATCCTGTTTTTGTTATGGCTTCATCGATTTCATCTGTAAAATACTGTTCAAATCGTCGATCATCAATTCCTAATGATTCTATATACTCTACGAAAAAATTTCCAATAGCTAAAGAAATCAATATAGCTCCAAACCATATGAAAATATAATGTAAAGATTTGGTATAAAAGCTTGAAACTATAAAAGCAAAAACCGGTAAAACCATAGTTTTATGAAAAGAAACAGCAATTATTAACAAGAGATACAATAGTATTTTCTTATCTCTATAAACCATTGCCAATAAAAATAAAGATGTGGCTAAACCGTTTCTGATTCCATTCGTACCATAAGCCCAGAACGAAAATGAAATTGTTAGTGCAAAAAAAGCATAAAACCAATATTCCTTAAACCATTTTATAGAGAGAACGAAAAGAGGCATGACGTAAAGAAAAGCACACGTAAAGAAAAATGCCTCAACAGACATTATTTTTGTACAAAATTCTAGGAACCAATAAAACCCATAATCTTCGGTAATTTCGAAAGGATTTCCTTCTACATAACGCTCAAAAGAAATGGCATACATGGTCATGTCAACAAAAACGGCATGAATGGGTCTTAAACCCATATAAAGAATGACAAAAATTAATGACAAATAACCAAAAACTTTTAAAAACCTTATATTTCTAGCATCATCAACTTCTAAAATAACGGCATGCAACAAAACCCCAATCAAAAAAACTAACAAAATTTGATAGTAAAAGAAAGTATATTGTTCTATTGGGATGAAATCAAACATTTTAAATCAATTGGTTACAAAAGTGATACAGTAAATTGGTTTATTTTTTTAAATTTTGAAACAAATCTTCCCAGAGCGGCATAATCGATTCTGGTAAATATCTTCTAACATTCTCTCTTGCATTAGCTCCCATTCTTTTTCTGGTAGTTTCATCATTAATCAGTTCAATCAAAGCTTCAGCGAGCCCTTTTATGTCATAATTAGCTACTATAATACCATCTTCACCTGTTTGTATGATATCTTTTGGTCCGTGAGGACAATCGAAAGAAATACAAGGTAAACCGCATGACATAGCCTCAATAAGCACCATTCCAAAGCCTTCAAATCTTGAAGACATAACATAAATAGATGCTTCCAAATATTTTTCTTCAATAGATGAAGTAGGAGGATAAAAAGACACTCTATTTTGGATACCTAATTGCGTTGCGAGTTCTTGTAAATTTTCTTTAGGCTCAATTTTTCCATATATTTCCAATTCCCAATCCGAATTTTCTTTACAAACAATGCCCCAAGCGCTTAGTAGTTGATCATAGCCTTTTTGATAGCCTTGTTTACCTACAGCAATTACCTTTTTATTATTCAGAGTTGCTGATTGTTCAGGATAAAACGATGTTGGATTAGGAATCACTTTTAAATGATGCAAGTTAGGCCATTCCTTAATATTTCCTTTTGTTAAAACCACAAAAGCATCAAACTTTTTTGCCAAAGTAGTCATTATAGACCATTTCAATTGATTACTTTTCTTTTTTAGAAACGAGTCGCCTTTAGTATTTTCCACTTCCTTTGAAATATGGCGTTCATAGATTATTGGAAATTTATTTCCAAGTATGATTGGTAAGAAAAAACCCTTTAATCCATCATCACAAACAGAGATAATATCTGGTTGTACTTGTTTACTAATTCTTTTTAATCCAAATATATAGTTCCAAATATAGTTAAAAAGGTTTCCTTTAACCATAATACTATGTAAGTGAATGTCTGGTGAAAAAGTATAAAAAGGATTAAACTGAGTTTCATTCAATGAAACAATATGCACTTCATAATTTAGTTTTTCCGATAAATAAGAAGTTTTTATAGCTAAAACACGTTCTAACCCACCAGCTCCATTGATGCCATTAGTTATATATAATATTTTAGTCATAAAAATGCAAATTAGATGTTTTTTAGCCGTTTGATAACATTTAAAAATTTTGTACCAAATTTTAAATCGGGTTCTAAATAATTACCTTCTGCCCATTCATTCCACGATTTTATGAACGCAATTTTCTTTTCATCGGGTTTGTGTTGCAAAACCTTAAAAACATTTTTTACGTGTTTCTCAAATAAATCAGGAGTATAATTATGAAACAAAAAGCCACCTTTTCCGCTTCTTGGCGTATGATCCCAACCTGGAAGAATTGTAGGATAAACATCATTAGCAGCATCAAAATTGGTATCGGTTAAATATTTCACAGCACTGCTGTAGTTTTCATATAAAGCAGTTCCAAAAACCAGTCGTTTTAATTTAGAAATTGCTCTGTTTAACTTTGATTTATTTTGTAAAATATCATAAATTCTAACTGCGTTTATAGCGTCAAAACCCAAATCTAAAATTTGATTTTTTTCCTTGTTTGCTTTTTGGGTTTGTCCAATAAAATGAATGCCATTTAAACCATTTTCTTGAGCTAAAAGTTGCCATTTTTTAATAAATTGATGCACATTTGGAAACTTCAATGGTTCGTAAATCATAAAGGCAGGTTTATCATCAACTCGAATGTATCTATGGTCTTTAAAAGCATCGAGTAAGGAGTGAAAATGATGTTCATATTCCTTTTCATCGCCATAAACTTGCTCGATAAGCAACTTTTTGCTCACTCCACCTTTATTATCCCAAAATTTTTCGTGCCAACTTTCGTTTGCCCAACAAAGCATAAAAGGGAAATCGGGTTCCCCTGATTTTAAAACTTCATTAAAAGGAAGTTCAAGCAATTGTTTCCCATTTCCAAACCAATAATGATAATAGCAAAAGCCATCAATACCGTGATTCTTTGCCATTTCTGCTTGTTTCTTTCTAACTTGAGGCAACCTCAAATCATAATAGCCTAAATCAGCCGGGACACGTGGTTGGTAATGACCTTTAAATAAAGACTTTGCTCTTCCTACATTTGTCCATTCAGTAAAACCTTCACCCCACCATTTATTATTTTCTGGTATGGGATGAAATTGTGGTAAATACATGGCAATTAATTTATTTTTATCTTGCACTGAATTCATTTTGTTTTTTTAAAGTAGTATAAATTTCTAACATTTTTTCACACAAAATTTCTTGTGTAAAAAGCAATTCGGCTCTTAATTTTGATGAAATTATTTTTTCCGTTATTTTTTCTTTATTCTCAACATTCGATAAAAACAATAGCGCATTTAATAGTTCCGTTTCATTTGTAAAAAGAAATCCGTTCGTAGCTGATTGTATTAGTTCCAATGTACCTTCAGTAGCTTTCCCTATAATTGGACATCCTATTAACATAGCCTCAGCTGTAATTCTACCAAATGCTTCGTTGTGTGAAGCAACAATACATCCCCTTGCTTTTTTTAACAAATTTACAATATCATTTCTATATCCTAAAAGTTGAATTCGGTGTTGTAAATTAGCTTCTTGAATTATTGCCTCAATTCGTTTTGTATTTTGTTCGTTTCCAGTACCACAAATTTTAAGAACTGTAGTATTATTTTGCTTAGAAAATGAAATAAAAGCGGAAAGCACATCATAAATTCCTTTACTCGGTAACAAAGATCCCGCAAAGATAAAGTAATCGTCTTTTTCAAAAAGTAAAGAATCGTCTGTAGTTGACAATACACCATTGTAAATAACTAATGACTCAACTAATTGAAAAAAACGCTTTACAGATTGTGAAACACAAATAGTAATATCAGACTTTTTAAACAACTTTATGAGATTTTTCTTGCCAAAAAGAATGTTTAAACTATAGTCTATGGTCTGAAATTCTCTAACATGCCATATGTGAGGGATTTTTAACAATTTAGCCGCATAAAAACCGACTCTAATTACACCAGAATTAGAATGTATGGCATCAAAATTTCTAATTTGATGGAGCTTTACTATTAACCAGATGGTTTGCAATCTAGTAACATAATGTCGTATAAAACGATAAGGGAAAAGTAAAAAATCTTTAAATGAGGACAAGCTATAAATATCCCAATAATATCTTGAAATGTACCACTTGATTTTATTCTTTTCTAAATCATCAACTATACTACCATGATAAGGAAGTAAAACTATAAAATTGACATCATCCTTTAGTCCATCTATTATGTTAAGCATAGATTTAGGTGCGCCATAAGGAACAGAATCGTGAGATATAAAAAGAATATTTTTCATTTATTTAATATGAAATTTTGAGCCCATTTCTAACAAATATTCATGAGTACAAACATCCATATACCCAGCTTCGGAAGTAAATGTAAATTCTCCAAAATAGGGTTTATCATTAACTTCGTAAAAATCAATTCTAACTTGTGGAAAGCCTTTGGAAAAAACTCGACAAATTTCAACCATTTTATCAAATGATTTTGGTTTTGGCATATCATTTTCAGATGCATTATATCCCGTTACAGCAACCATATATTCAGAATGTCTTTGCCAATTCATATCAAAATAAGCAAGAGAAGTTCCTTCCTCCGAGCGATTAGAACATGTCCAAACGTAATGAGGTTCTCCTTCAAAACACCAAAATTTATAATCAATAAGTGAGGATGATACTTCCGTTTTATCATTAATTAATAATTCCTCGGCGATGATTAATGGTTTTATCGGAAAATAATGCGGTTCGGCTGTCATGGCACCAAATTTTAATGTAAGCCATTTTTTCAACAACTTCTTTACTTCTTTTTTATCTATTGAATTTTTATCGTTTACTATTAAAACCGTTCCAGACCCATTGTTCGATTTAAATACAAAAGAATCAGGTAGTTCATCAAAATTAATTTCATTTACATCTGACCAAACTCCATACAATTTTACTAGGATATCTGCATAACCGGAATCTTCTATAAATTTTCTAACAGCATATTTATCAGAAAGTTCACTCCATGACTTAGTGTCTGAATTAAATTTTAACCAATTAATTTTTTCATTTAGATCTTTTGGATTATCCCAATCAATTTCTCTATTACAATAACTGTAATGAAGCATTGAAGCGAGTTTTTTGGGAAAATAAATCCCTAAAAATTTAATCCAATAGTGGTGTAACTTTCTTTTTACAAAAACTAACGGAAAAAAATATATTCTTAATTTGTCTTTTATTGAGTTATTCATATTTAATTCATGTACAAGAAGTTTATACTTTTCTTGAAAATTTATAACGCATTGACCCACTTTAAATAAAAAAGCTAGTCCTACTTATTTTATTTTTACAAAAGTAAAAATCTTTTTTCTTAAAAAATGTATTACCAATTCTCGCTCCGAACCATTAATTCCAAAAATATAGACTGAAATCAAAATCGAGAAGAAAGAAATCATAGATGTTAATACCATTCTAAAAAGTCCAGATTCTATATTTAAAACAACTACAAGAGGTAAAATAATAGAAAACAAACAAACTATTACTGACTTTGTAATTACTTGTTGAAAATACTCATATATAGAAATATTTAACTGATTCCTAACAATGATTAACCTTGGAATATAGGCCAACGAATAAACAACTATTAAAACAACTATAGCATACTTCGCAGAATAACCAAGGTGAAATAGTAAAAATGTAATTGGCAATGTTAAAAGAGTGAAAAGCCCCACTGAAACTTGATATTTTTTCACTTTTCCTGTTGCATGAACTAATTGTGTTAAAGGAAATTCAAAAACATTTATAATGGAATAAATCAAAATTAATTTTGTAAATCCAACCATAGAACTTTCCACATCTACTAACCACAATGAGAGCACAAAATGAGTTTCCAATATTAGAGGTAAAGAGAGTAGTAACATTAAAAAAAAAGAGAACTTTGAACTTTGAAATGCAAGCGTTTTCATATAAGTAAAATCACCTGAAGCATATGATTTAACAATTTGAGGTTTAACAGCCGAATAAAAATTATTGATAAACATAGCTATTGCCGAACTAACCCTATCCGAAATCCCTTTAGCAGCATTTAAAACTGGACCAAAAAAGAAATTGATAAGGAAACTCAATCCCTCATTATTTAATATCCCACTAATTCCCCCGAAGAAAGTCCATCCTGTATAACCCAAAATTTCCTTGAAAATTTTTTTCTCCCAAAAAAAATCAAACGTACAACCTTCAATTTTTTTTCTGCAGTAGAGTACATAAATTGATGCTATTAAAACGGTTTGTAAAAATAACAATACACTGTATGTAATTAATTTATCACCATCAACTACAGCTAAAAAATAAACCAATAACAACTTCAAAAAAACATCAACAATACTAACATAAGCATAAACACTCATTCGCTCAGTTGCTAGAATAGAGGCATGATAAGGAATTAGCATTAAATTAATAAGGAATGTTACTAGTGAAATTTGATAAACCACATTAGCAACCGACAATCTATTTACTGGAATATTTAGAATAGAATTAAGAAACCACAAACCGAAGGTCTCAGCTAATATGACGACAAGTATTGCTATGAAAAAATAAATCAATACATTCATACTGAATATTTTTTGAAACGATATCTTGTCTTTTTTTCCTAAAGAAAAGGACAAATAACGTTGAGTAGCGGAACTCATAGTGATACTGATAAAAGAAAAAAAGGTTACTAATCCACTTACTAAATTATAAATCCCATAATCCATTAGCCCTAATTCTTGCAACAGTACTCGTACCGTATACAAACTAACTAACATCGTAATCAACATACGAACATACAACATCAAGGTGTTCTTAGCGATACGTTTGTTATTTAAATTAAGTGCATTCATATTTCTCGTATTATTTCAATTTCGAAAGGGATTCAAAAACAAAAAAGACCGATTTTACTTTCGGTCCAATTTTAAACTTTAAAAAAATGATATTTCAAAATCAAATCGTTTTTTGTTTCTTGCTTCCTACTACAACCTTCCGTCTATACTACCTGTTAAAATTCCTTTCACATCATAAACCACTCCGTTTTCCTTTAGCAAATCAGCAATAGCTAAAGATAAAAACGCTTTGTGAGCTACACCTAAAACAACCGCATCGTATTTAGATTCTGAAACAAGTTCAGCATGACAAGTTAAACCATATTCGTGTTTTACCTCTTCTGGGTTTGCCCAAGGATCATAAATGGTGACTTGAGTACTATATTCTTCTAATGATTTAACAACATCTACAATTTTAGTATTTCTAACATCAGGACAATTTTCTTTAAAGGTAAATCCTAGCATTAAAATAGTTGCGCCATTTACTTTGATGTTTTTACGAATTAAAGTCTTCACTACTTGCGAAGCTACGTATTCGCCCATACTGTCATTCATACGACGACCAGCCAAAATAATTTCAGGATGATAACCTACTTCTAACGCTTTTTGAGCTAAATAATACGGATCTACTCCAATACAATGCCCACCAACTAAACCTGGTTTAAAAGGTAAGAAATTCCATTTTGTGCCCGCTGCAGCCAATACATCATGGGTATTGATATCAAGAAGATTGAAAATTTTAGCCAATTCATTCACAAATGCAATATTGATGTCGCGCTGCGAATTCTCAATTACTTTTGCAGCTTCTGCCACTTTAATCGTGGGTGCTAAATGCGTTCCCGCAGTAATTACACTTTTATATAAGGCGTCTACTTTTTGTCCTATTTCAGGAGTTGAACCTGCAGTGACTTTTAATATTTTTTCAACGGTATGTTCTTTATCTCCTGGATTGATTCGTTCAGGAGAGTAGCCTGCAAAGAAATCTACGTTAAATTGCAATCCTGAAACACGCTCCAAAACAGGAATACAATCTTCTTCAGTTGCTCCTGGATAAACCGTAGATTCGTAAATAACAATATCCCCTTTCTTCAACACTTTACCAACCGTTTCACTTGCTTTGTAAAGCGGTGTTAAATCGGGTTTATTGTGTTTGTCAACAGGTGTTGGAACCGTAATAATATAATAATTACAATCAGCGATATCAGCTAGTTGATTAGAACAATATAATCCTTTTTCACTTGAAGATTGAGCAACCAAAACTGATTTTAGTAACTCTTTTTCTATTTCAAGTGTGACATCAATTCCTTGATTTAATTCGGATATACGTTGCTGATTTATATCAAATCCTACTACTGAAAATTTGGTAGCAAAAAGACGTGCCAAAGGCAAGCCTACATATCCAAGTCCAATAATAGCCAGACGAGGTGATGGGGTGATGGGGTGATTTTGAGACATTAGACTTTCCATTTTTCAGGTTCAACAATCATTTTGACTAACATTCCTAATATCATATCGTATTCTTTATATATTTTTTCGAAATTCTCTTGACTAATATAATCGCATGCTAAAGCGAAATCCAACCAAACTTGAGTTTCAGCAGCTTCAGCTTCGCAATCAGAAAGTTTGGAAACAAAATTCTTAGGATACCTTCTTTTTCGATAAGCTTCCGCCAAATTAGCACAAACCGAACGAGAACTTCTTCTTATTTGATCCGTTAAAGAAAATTTTTCTTCAGCAGGAAATGATTGGGATAATTTATAAATTTCCATAGCAACTTTAAATGCAGCCTGAAAAACACGTAAATCTTTATGAGTAGCAATCTTCGCCATTATTTACTTTTAATATTTATATTCCAAAAACCCAATCTCCTCTTCTCCAAATCTCCCTTTATCGCAACTTCCAATACTCAACTAAGAACCAATAGCTTGATAAACAAAACCTATTTTTTCTAATGCTGCTTTATTTAATAAATTTCTACCATCAAAAACAAAAGCAGGTTTTAACATACCATCATAAATTTTTTGCCAATCGTAGATTTTAAACTCGTCCCACTCTGTTAAAACGGCAATAGCATGTGCGTTTTGACACGCTTCGTAAGGATTATCAAAAACAACTAAGCCTGATTTATTTGCTTCAGACTTTCTTGTTTCTAAATAATCCAAATCAAAATACACTTGATTTTCTTCCACTTTTGGGTCATAAACCGCAATATTTGCTTGTTCACTCAATAAATCATCTGCTACATAAATAGCCGCTGACTCTCTAGTGTCATTGGTGTCTTTTTTGAAAGCCCAACCCAAAAATGCAATTTTCTTTCCTGAAACTGTATTGTATAAAGTACTGATTATATTTTTGGCAAAACGACGCTTTTGATGGTCATTCATAATAATGACTTGTTCCCAATAATCAGCCACTTCGTTTAATCCGTATGTTTTTGCAATATAAACCAAGTTTAAAATATCTTTTTGAAAACATGACCCACCAAAACCTACTGATGCTTTTAAGAATTTTGGTCCAATACGACTATCCATTCCAATAGCTCTAGCCACTTCATTTACATCAGCACCTGTTTTTTCACATAATTCACTCAAAGCGTTGATAGAAGAAACTCGTTGCGCCAAAAAAGCATTAGCTGTTAGTTTCGATAATTCGGAAGACCAAACATTGGTGGTTAAAATTCTATCTTTTGGAACCCAATTGGCATAAACATCGACAAGTGATTGAATGGCTTTTTGGCCTTCAGGTGTAGTGTCTCCTCCAATTAAAACACGATCAGGTGCAAATAAATCTTCAATAGCAGTTCCTTCAGCTAAAAACTCTGGATTGGATAAAATTTGGAAATTCACTCCGTTTCCGGTGTGATCTAAAATATCTTTAATCGCTTGAGCCGTTCTCACCGGTAAAGTCGACTTTTCAACAACAATTTTATCTGTTTTAGACACACGAGCAATTTGGCGCGCACATAATTCAATATATTTTAAATCGGCTGCCATTCCTTTACCAACTCCGTATGTTTTCGTTGGTGTATTCACCGAAATAAAAATCATATCGGCTTCATCGATAGCTTTGTCAACTTCAGTAGAAAAAAATAAATTTCTGCCACGCGCTTCTGCTACTACATCACTTAATCCTGGTTCGTAAATGGGAATATTATTTACATCTTTATCATTCCAAGCCGCAATTCTTTTTTCGTTTAAATCGACAACTGTAACTTTAATATGCGGACATTTTTGAGCAATAACTGCCATTGTTGGCCCTCCAACATATCCTGCTCCTATACAACAAATGTTTTTAATCATAACTTATTTTAAATTTTTCCAATACCAATCTACCGCTTCCTCTAACCCTTTCTCAAATGAATGAGACGGAATGTATCCTAATAATTCTTCTGCTTTTTTTACACTAGCCAAAGAATGAGGAATGTCTCCTATTCTATTCGGTCCATAAACAGGGGTAATTGTAGCAATAGTAGCATCGAATTTTGCTAAATACTTTTTTAAATTCTGCACCAATTCATTTAATGTGGTTTGGTCACCCACAGCCGTATTAAAAACGGTATGTAATGCTTTAGTATTTTCTGTAAACAAAGCCAACTCATTCATTTGAATTACATTTTCAATATAAGTAAAATCACGCGAATAATTACCATCCCCATTAATAACAGGGCTTTCCCCGCGCATCAACTGCATCACAAACTTTGGAATTACTGCGGCATAAGCGCCATTAGGGTCTTGTCTTCTTCCAAAAACATTAAAATAACGCAATCCAATAGTTGCTATCCCATACGTTTTTCCAAACACCTCAGCATACAACTCATTCACATATTTAGTAATTGCATAAGGCGACAAAGGCTTTCCAATCACATCCTCTACTTTTGGCAAAACCTCAGAATCACCATAAGTTGACGAGCTAGCTGCATACACAAAACGCTTTACTTTCGCATCTCGAGCTGCAACCAACATATTCAAAAAACCTGTTATATTCACTTCATTTGTAGTCAAAGGGTCGTTAATGGAACGAGGCACACTTCCTAAAGCCGCTTGGTGCAATACATAATCTGCGCCGTTCACCGCTTTTTTACAAGTATCCAAATCTCTAATATCGCCTTCGATCAATTGAAAATTTTCATTCACTAAAAATGAAGCAATATTTTTGTGATGTCCTGTTGAAAAATTATCCAAACAAACCACTTCAAACCCTTTTGCTAAAAAATGTTCGCAAAGATTAGAGCCAATAAAACCAGCTCCTCCAGTTACGACAAGTCTTATTTTTTTCTCCATTTTCTCAAATACTTTCTCCAACCTTTCACTTCTACTGCATCATCATGATACCCTTCTCCATAAGCTCCATAACCATAACCGTACCCATAACCGTACCCATAACCGTATTTAGATTGATTTTGGTAACCATTTAAAATAATACTGATGTTATGCAATTCTCCTCTTTTATGTTTTTCGTTAATCACGGATAACATCCCTTTTTTAGTAAAACCTTGGCGCGTTACATATAAAGTTGCATCACAGAATTTAGCTAATTCTAAAGCATCAGAAACTAAACCAACAGGTGGTGTGTCTAAAATTATATAATCATAACGCAATTTCAATTCGTTAATCATTTCTTCCATGCTCTCTCCCATTAATAATTCGGATGGATTTGGAGGAATTGGTCCAGAAGAAATTACATCTAAATAGGGAACATGTGTTTGTTGAATTACTTCGTCTAATGTTTTTTGTCCAATTAGATAATTAACAACTCCAGTAACATTATCAATGTTGAAGTCTCCAAAAATTCTTGGTTTTCTTAAATCCAATCCTACTAAAACCGTTTTCTTTTCACTTAACGCAAAAACGGTGGCTAAATTAATGGAGTTAAACGTTTTTCCTTCACCACTAACAGATGATGTTAGCATTACTGTTTTAGCTCCTTTCACATTAGTCTTTTTATACAAATATTGCAATGACGAACGTAAAGCTCGAAACGATTCTGCTAATGGTGACTTTGGTTTTTCGTAAACCGATAAATTGTTTTCCGTGTTCTTTTTACCTACTACTCCAATCAATGGAATTTTGGTTAACTTCAAAATATCATCTGAAGAATTGATATTATTATCTAACAACGTTAAAACAAAAACAAATAATAACGGAATTAAAAAGCCTAACAATCCCGCTAAAATATAATTTATACTTGTTTTTGGTCCGCGTAAACCACCACCAACATCTTTTGCAGGGTCAATAAATTCAACATCAGAAACATTTGCTGCTTTTACAATTTCGGCTTCACTTCGTTTTTGTAAAAAAGAATTATATATCTGGTCTTTTAAATCGTATTTCCTAGCTATTTTAATGTAATCTTGTTGAATTTCAGGTAATTGACTCACTTCACCTTCTGCTCTTGCAATATTTCTGTTTACTTGATTAAAATCAATTTGTAAGAAATTCTTATATGTTTCAATATTTTCTAACAAAACATTTTTGATTGCTTCCATTTCTACGTCAAACTCAGAAAACATTTTGGTGCTTTTTACTGAATAACTTAATTCATCTCTCTTAGCAGAAAGCTGAATTAAAGCAGTAACATTTGTAATTATGTTAGGTTCATCAATTCCAGCAACAGTTGGTGCAGGCAATCTAGAAAAATCAGAGCTTTTGACTAAATAAGAACGTAAATTGTTTAAATATTTTAATTTTCTTTCTAGAACATCTTTTTGTAAGTCTAGTTCTGATAACTTTTGAGTAAGCATTTCGCCACCACCTTCAATTTCGAATATGTTTTTCCCTCTTCTAAAATCTTTTAGTTCGCTTTCAGCATCTTTAATTTGCCCTTCCATTTGAGCTAATGTACTATCGATAAAGCGAATTGTATTGGTTGCAAATTGATTTTTTTTATCTAATTGTGTTTTCCTCAATATATTTACGGTTTCGTTTAGATACTCAACCAAGCGATGGATATTATTTCCTTCAATTTGTAAAGTAACTACAGATTGCGCCTTCAAATCGGCAGAAACATCCAAACCTCTATATCGACCCACAGTTCCGTTAAAGTCATCAAATCTTAAATAGTACTCTTGTCCAACATAACCGTAAGCATCTGGTTTTAGGTGAATCGTTCCGTTTAAAAATGGTAAATTTAATTCTTCATCAATCTTGAATACTTTAGTAAAAACTTCATTATCCATTGGAGCCTGACTCCTTGAATTATCGATATAATGTATTAAGGTTTTGGATGGATTTGCAACAAAATCAACCGATAATTCAAATTTACTTTCTGAAATAAACTTGATTTTTATAGGTGTTCCTGCTAATTGTCCTTTGTTTTTATCAATTTGGATATAAAAAGGGGCAATACCATAAACGTCTTGGTAGTAATATTTTCCTTTTTGTAAATACTGAATGTAATACTGCAATTTATCTACTACAACTTCATTATGCGAACGCGATTTTAAAGTAGTAATCATGGTCTGCACTTTATCTGAAACACCTCCCCAATTAAAAACCAAACTCGTATTAGAAGTAAAAAATGGATTATTCTCTTCTTTAACTACAATTGAAGATTGCATTCCATATATTTTCTCTTTTCTGATATTTACATTGTAAGCAATTAGAAATGTAATCACCAAACTTAAAACAAACCATTTCCAAAATCCCACTAATCTTAAAAGAAATCCTTTAAAATCAAAACTAGCTTGGGATTCAAAAAAATTAAAATCTTTAGTGTCTAACATTTTTTATAGTTTAGAAATTCCTTGATAAAAGTATTGCCGTGGTGATTAAAGAAACTGCTGTCATAATTGTTCCAATGGTTTGCATACCAGTAATTCCTGTTCCCCAAGATTTTTGACGCAAAGGTTTCACGTAAATATAATCATTTGGTTGTAAGTAAAAATACGGAGAATCCATCACTTTTGCATCGGTCAAATCCAAAACATGCGTTTCATAACCGTGAGGTAATTTTCTAATAATTTGGACTTCTTTACGATTTCCTGTTATGGTAATATCACCAGAATTTGCAATAGCTTCCATGATTGTTGCTTTATCTTGATATAACACATTGGTTCCTGGACTTCCAATTTCACCGTTAATAGTATATCTTAAACCAGCTAATTTCACATTAACAAAAATTCTTGCTTCAGTTTTAAAATATTCGTCCAAAAGTCTTTTTTCAATGGTAGTTCGAATTTCGTCTATGGTATAACCCAATACGTTTACTTCACCAATTACTGGAATTCTAATATTTCCATGATCATCAACTACATAACCATTAAAATACATGGCTTGTGGCGTCATTTGTGTTTGATTTGCATTGGCAGACACGTTAAACATTTCGACTAATTTTTGATCCAACGCTTTTAAATTGATACTTAAAATATCATTGGTTTGCACCCTGTAAGGTTTAGATTCCGTTTGACTTACTTCAATAGTTGATTTGTTATCGCCTTTGTTTTGCAGGTAAACCAACTCTTTATTTGGCACACAAGATGTTGCCACAACAACCAATAGTATATATAAAAAATTTATTTTCTTCATTTTTCTCTATTTGAGGAAACAAATATAGTTGATACAATTAAAATTTAAGAATTTATTGGGATTTTTTAATGCAAAAATCACATCAGATTTGTTTCATGGAGTTTTCAAACGGGATTCGGTGCAACAAACTTCTACCCAAAGTTACCTCATCAGCGTATTCCAATTCATCTCCAATGGCGATTCCTCTTGCGATTGTTGAAGTTTTTATACCAAAATCTTTGATTTGTTTGAAAATATAGAAGTTAGTTGTATCACCTTCCATAGTAGAGCTTAACGCAAATATTACTTCAGAAATTTCTCCCGATTTTACTTTTTCTACCAAAGTTCCAATGTTCAATTGACTTGGCCCAACACCTTCAATCGGATTGATTTTTCCACCCAAAACATGATAAACACCTTTAAAAGTTCCGGTGTTTTCGATTGCCATAACATCACGAACATCTTCTACAACACAAATAGTGGAAGCATCTCGATTGGTATTGGCACAAATTTGACAAATAGGCGCATCAGCAATGTTATGACACGACGTACAATATTGAATTTCTTCACGCATTTTAGTTAAACTCGCACTCAAAGTTTGCGTTTGCGATTCCGGTTGGCGCAACAAATGCAACACCAAACGCAATGCCGTTCGCTTACCAATTCCTGGTAATTGAGCGACTTCATTCACTGCGTTTTCCAATAATTTTGAAGGTAATTCCATAACGGCAAATTTACAAAACAAAGTGAATACGAGCTTTATTTTCTTAATTCTTTTATCTTTGTCAGAAATCCAATAACGTATGCAACCTACTACGATACTCATTACCATTTTAGCTTATTTTGGCGTTTTGATTTTGTTCTCCTATTTCACAGGAAGAAAAGGCGATGATACCAATGACTCTTTTTTCAAAGCCAATAAGCAAGCGCCTTGGTATTTGGTTGCTTTTGGAATGATTGGTGCTTCACTTTCGGGTGTAACATTTATTTCGGTTCCTGGAAAAGTAGAAGCTTCTCAGTTTGTTTATTTTCAGTTGGTATTGGGTTATATTATTGGGTATTTGGTCATTGGAACGGTTTTGTTGCCGTTGTATTATAAGCTCAATTTAACTTCGATTTATACCTATTTGCAAGATCGCTTTGGAAAATATTCCTATAAAACTGGCGCTTGGTTTTTCATTATTTCTAGAACAGTTGGTTCTAATTTGCGTTTGCTTTTGGTTGCTGATGTATTGCAAACCTTGGTTTTTGAATCTTTGGGTATTCCTTATTGGATTACGGTTTCGGCTACTATTTTGTTGATTTGGGTTTACACGCATAAATCAGGAATTAAAACAATTATTTGGACAGATACGTTGCAAACTTTGTTTATGTTGGTTGCTGTTGGTGTTTGTATTGTGGTGGTTTCGCAAGATTTGGGATTAAACATTGACAATTTTTCTAGTTTTATTGCCAATAGCGATTTTTCTAAAACCTTCTTTTTCGAAGATGCTAGTTTGCCAACATACTTCTGGAAGCAATTTTTATCTGGTGCTTTTATCGCTATTGTTATGACCGGTTTAGACCAAGATATGATGCAAAAAAACTTAACATGTAGAAGTTTGAAAGATGCGCAAAAGAATATGTTTTGGTTTACGATTGTGTTGACATTTGTGAATTTTATGTTTTTGGTAATGGGTTTACTTTTCACCGAGTACGCCATCAAAAACGGAGTTGACGCTCATAAAGACCAATTATTTCCTATTCTTGCCAATGAACATTTAGGAATTGTTGCCGCTTTTTGTTTTATTTTGGGATTAATTGCTTCGGCTTATTCTAGTGCGGATAGCGCTTTGACTTCGTTAACCACTTCTTTTAGCATTGATATTTTGGAAATTGAAAAAAAATACGACATGCAAAAACAAGTTGCGATTAGAAAACGTATTCATTTGATGTTTGTTGGAATTTCGATTTTGGTCATTTTATTTTTCAAATACGCTTTTAACGATGCGAGTATTATTGACAAAGTATTGAAATTTGCCGGATTTACTTATGGTCCATTATTAGGACTTTATGCTTTTGGTTTGTTTACCAAATGGAATGTGAAAGATAAGTTAGTTCCATTAGTTGCTATTTTATCAGTTGCAACGTCCATTATTTTAAACTTAAAAAGCGAAACCTGGTTTGGATTCGCTTTTGGATTTGAAATTTTAATTGTCAATGGTTTGTTGACTTTTATAGGTTTAGTATTGATTCGTCGCCAATAGTACCAAAGTACAAGCAACTTCATATTGAATACCATTCGTATCTAAAATCGAATAAAATTCAGGGTTTTCAGTTCCAGGATTGAAGATAACACGTCTTGGTTTTAGCGATAAAATGTAATCGTAATAGTCTTGTTGGGCTTTTGGATTCAAATAGAGTGTAACCGTATCAACACCATGAAAATCGATTTTATTGGTCTCAATTGGGATGTCAAATGCCATGCCTTTTTTCGCTCCAATGGCTACTACTTGGTGACTTTTATCTACTAAATTGTGAATGGCTTTGTATGAATAGCGCTCTTTATTTGTTGATGCGCCCAGAACTAATGTTTTCATGTTATTATTTTTTGACAAGTTTTAATTCACTTACAAGTACAAATTCAATGAAAATTTGTAAAAAATTATTGTATAAATTTAAGCAATTTAAATAATAATTATAACTTTGAAATAACATTATTTTAATCGGAAGTTTCGAAACTCATCATTTCTTTGCATAAAAAACTATGGATTTATTTATTTACGTTTTCGCCGCCTTATTTTCTGTATTGAATCCTCTTGGAGCTGTTCCCATTTTTGTAGGATTAACTCAAGACGACTCCAAACAAGAACGCTCAAGAATTTCTATTTGGGCAGCTATTAATGTTTTCATCATTCTAACGATTTCGTATTTTGTTGGAAAATATGCATTGGCTTTTTTTGGAATTAGCATTGATTCCTTGCGAATTGCCGGCGGAATTGTAATTGTAACTTCGGGTTTTGCCTTATTAACTGGAAATTTCAGTAAAAAAAGAGGCGTAAATAAAAAAGTAGCTTCTGATGCTATGCAACGCAATGATATCGCTTTATCGCCTTTAGCCATTCCAATGTTAGCTGGTCCGGGTTCTATGTCGTTATTAATTGCCATGTATCAAGAGCACGCTGAAGTTTCTCAAAAAATCACTACATGTTTAGCCATTTTAGCGGTTGCTTTTTGTATCTTTTTGATTTTAAAAAGTGCGCATTATTTATCTAGAATTTTGGGTTCTTCTGGAATTGTAGCTATTTCGAGAGTCATTGGATTTATTGTAATTGCTATTGGAATTCAATATATTTCAAATGGTGTGGTTTCTATTTTCAAAATAGTATAAACAAATCCTAATTTTTTAGAAAAACACTAACTTCCATTCTTTTTTGCCTAATTTTAATAAAATTTGAAAACTATGCGAATTTTATTAACAGGTGCTAATGGTTATGTAGGTCGTGTGATTGCTTCTGCTTTACTCATGTCATGAAGATTGCCAAACAGATGTTGTTATATTCGGGATTACTAATGCCATTAAAAAACTGTATTTTAAAGCATTTGTGAATGAACAATAATGGGGAAAAGACTCAAAATATTGATGTTGCTTTATTATTTTGATCATTCTGTGTTTATCAGTTCATTATTGATTGATAGTAAAAGTTGCAGTTTCAAATTCACTCACCATAGTGGAGTGCCATTGTGGTGTTTCTGGTAGATTGTATTGAGTAAGAAACAGAAGAACACAAAACATTTACAAATTTTAAAGTAAACAAAGACAGATATTTTTACTAAAGGCACTATACACTCACAAGTTGAGTTGTGGAAATTGCTGGCCTGGAGTGCTTCTTTTGAAATCAATTCTATGATTGTGGAGAAATGCACTATAATGGTTACGCCAAAATGGGAATAATCAAAATGTTGAACACAAATACGTGACGTTATCAAGGTTTGACTATGTTTGCTTTAAGAAAGAACAATTTACAATCTAATCTCAAGTGATATTGAGACCTGAGTACTTTTTACAAAGAAATGATGTTGTTGGTATGCTAAAACCAGGAGGTACTTGTCTTTTGGATTTTCACTCTTCCTGCATGACACCAAAACTTTCTTCTGGTTGGAAACATGTTGCATCTGGCTTCAGAACTAGCTGTAAATTCCAAGGATAGTAATAAATAGAAGGATTAAAACAAGGACTTTCAAAATATTAGAATTAATCCTACTACTAAGAGTCATAAGAACTGCTTTTTAAAAAAGAGAGCAAAATTTAGAATATCTATTGTTATAGTTTGTGCTGTAATTATCATAATTTTTCATCTGGTCTAAATTTCAACCTTATGGATGTTTAAAGACCACCAAATAGAAAATAATCAATAATTTGATAAAGATGACAATATTTGGTTCATTAAGGAGAAAAAGGCTGGTATTAATGTAATTGGATGTGTAATTAAGAGGATTATTGAGATTTTGAGGTGTTGGTTTATGAAGAGGTGGAACACCCTACACATTAGAGTAGGTGATGTTATTTTATACAGAATAACAAAGAAAAAGACATTTTTAAGTGCCTGAAATGATTACCTGGAGAGGTTTCAAGGAACTTAGAATAGACAATGAAAACAAATCATCAAATTTGCAATCTTTAGACTGTATGGATTATTAGGCTAATTATGACAGGTAAATAGTCTTTTCATTTTTTTTTATTTTTGAGGAGATTAAAAGAATAATAAGAAAAAAATCTCATCAATTATATCAGGGAAATAGATTTACTATTTTGGAAATCACCAGGTGATGGTAAAATACTTTCAGTGTAAGAAATCATCAGTGTAAATGAAGCTTCCGCTCAAAGCTGATGATGTTCAAACTGTATAAAAATTTTGGTGTTTTCACCTTAGTGATTTGTTTTTTGCTGGTGAACATTATGTTTACCACTTCATTAAGAATATTTATTATTTGCCTCTGACCAGGCATATTTCTGCTAAATTATTTATTTGTTCTGGTAATTAAATGATTTTTACAATTTTCTTTTGTTTTTGTAAAACATTTTTCTTTCATTTTACTATCAATGGTAATTTTGCAAACACAAATACGTTATTTTGGTAAGCTGAAGAAAAATATCATTACATTAAAGATAAAAGGTTTTTTCCACATGGCTTGGTACGCTTCAAAAATAACAGGATTGTATTCAAAATCTTCACAAAACTCGATAAACAATTCTTCATCAGCTCTTGGAGATAAAGCACAATAAGCCATTTCATTTTCTCTGTCTAAAATAATATTTCCTGTTCCTTCCAAGAAAATTCCGTCTTCTTCAGCAGAAGTATAATCCATGATATCGTTGATTTGGAATCCTTTTTCTTCTAGAATATCGAAAATATCTTCACGTCTTTCTAAACGGCGATTTTCGGCAAACATTGGGTACAAAGCAATATCTCCATTTTCATGAAAAGAAATCCAGTTATTTGGGAAAACGCTATCTGGCGTATCAGGCTCTACTGTATCATCAATTACGATTACATTAATTCCAACGGCTCTTAATTTTTCTACAAAAGCATCGAATTCTGCTTGTGCTTTGGCATTTATCGTAGCTGGTAGTAATCCCTCTATCACTTTTTGGTAATGATTATTTACTACTGTTTGTTCATTCATTCGGAATGCTACCGGACGAATCATTACTATGGAATTGGTTGTTTGTGGCATTATTATTTTCTTTTTACAGTTGTTACTACAGCTTCCAATATATCTAAAGTAACTTCAGCCATGGTATTTTCTTTTTCATCTAAGCAAGGATTCACTTCTACAATTTCTATACAAACTGTCTTTGGATTTTCAGCAAATCCTATCATTAATTCTTTTGCAATTTCGGGTGAAATTCCATTTGGAACAGGTGTTCCGGTACCTAAAGAAGTTAAATCAGGATCCATTGAATCTACATCAAATGACACATAAATCATATCACAATGTTGTAAGTAATCAAAAGCTTTCTCTATTGTCGATTTACTTCCGTATTTAGAAACAAAATCAACTGAAATATTTTCAATTCCTAATTTGTTTAGAATAAAATTTTCTTGATCTTCTGTGTCGCGTACTGCAATATAAATAAGATCTTCAGGGTTTATTTTGGGATTAATTCCTCCAATATTTTTTAATTTTTCCCAATATGCTACAGTTTCTTCATCAACGTCATTTATCTGACAGTCTTTGTTGTCTATGTTCAAAGAAGTTGCTAAAGGCATTCCATGCATATTTCCTGAAGGAGTTGTAAATGGTGTATGAATATCAGCATGTGCATCAATCCATATTACGCCAAGTTTTTTTTCTGGATAAGCTGTCTTTATACCTGAGATTGTACCTCCCGCAGAACCATGATCTGCCGCTAAAATTAATGGAAATGAATTTTGCTTTAAAACTGAATCTATTTTAAAATTTAATTGGTCATATATAGATAATAAACCATCAATTCTTTTACCAAAGGGATATTTTGTAGGGCTATCCAATAAGAAATTTTGATCTTCAATTTTTTCAAATTGAGCGTTCTGAAAAATAGTACTTCCTTTTTTTCTTGCCGCTGCCATAATTGCCTCAGGCCCCAAAGAACCACCTCTAGTACCTGCCGTTATTTCTGATTTATTAATAACAAAAACAATATTCTTACTCATATTATTTATTTTGAATGGAATAAAAAACAAATATAAAAAAAGCCTCTCTATAAAGAGAAGCTTTATCTTCTTAATTTTAAAAACTATCTGTCTTTAATTTCTTTGAACGGTCTTAATGTATAACCAGTGTATACTTGTCTTGGACGACCTATAGGCTCTTTATTAACACGCATTTCTTTCCATTGTGCAATCCATCCTGGTAAACGTCCAATAGCGAACAATACAGTAAACATTTCTACTGGAATTCCCATAGCGCGGTAAATGATTCCTGAATAGAAATCTACGTTTGGATATAAGTTTCTTGACTTGAAGTATTCGTCTTCAAGAGCTACTTTTTCTAATTGTTTTGCAATATCTAATAATGGATCATCAACACCTAAAGATCCCAAAACATCATCCGCCGCTTTTTTAATAATTGTTGCTCTTGGATCAAAGTTTTTATAAACACGGTGTCCGAATCCCATTAAACGGAATGGATCATCTTTATCTTTTGCTTTTAATACAAATTTAGCCACATCACCACCGTTATTGTGAATTTCTTCCAACATTTCTAAAACCGCTTGATTAGCTCCACCGTGAAGTGGTCCCCAAAGCGCAGAAACACCAGCAGAAATTGAAGCAAACAAACCAGCATGTGAAGAACCAACAATTCTTACTGTTGAAGTTGAACAGTTTTGTTCGTGATCAGCGTGTAAGATGAATAATTTATCTAAAGCTGCAACCACTTTTTGATCAACTTTATAAGGTTCAGTTGGCAACTTAAACATTAATGTCATGAAATTTTCAACAAAACCTTTAGTATTGTCATAATAATTTAATGGGAATCCCATTCTTTTTCTGTAGGTCCAAGTAGCGATAACCATGAATTTACCTAAGGTTTTGCATACCGCTTCATACATTTCTTTTTCGTTGTGCGGATTAACAGATTTTGGATTAAAAGCTGTCAATGCACTTGTTAACGAAGATAAAACACCCATTGGATGTGCCGTTTTTGGAAAACCTTTAATAATAGTTTTCATTTCTTCGTTTACCAAAGTATATTTACGAATATCGTTCTCAAATTTTTCTAATTGAGCAGCTGTTGGCAACTCTCCGAAAATCAACAAATAAGAAACCTCTAAAAAGTTTGCTTTTTCTGCTAAATCTTCGATAGCATAACCTCTATAACGTAAAATTCCTTCTTCTCCATCTAAGAATGTGATTTCACTTTTGCAAGAACCTGAATTCTTGTATCCAGGATCGATAGTAATAGCTCCAGTTGCACTACGCAACTTGTCTATATCGATAGCTACTTCGTTTTCTGTTCCTACAATTACAGGAAACTCATACTTTTGGCCATCAAGCTCTAATATTGCAGTTTTTGACATATGTAAAAATATTTTTTTTGGGTATATAAATAAGAATAATGCGAATTTAATGAATCTAACTTGAATTCTAAAGTATTTTAGAATATTTTATGTTTATTTAATATACACCATAAAAAATCCCAATAACAATTAAGTGTTATTGGGATAAATTTTAAAAAAATATGTTCTATTTTATCTTAAAAGCTTTTGCTTGAGGGAAATAAGCTACATCAGCTAATTCTTCTTCAATTCTTAAAAGTTGGTTATATTTTGCCATACGATCCGAACGTGAAGCTGAACCTGTTTTGATTTGTCCACAATTCAAAGCTACTGCTAAATCAGCAATTGTATTGTCTTCCGTTTCTCCTGAACGGTGACTCATTACTGAAGTATAACCTGCATTATGTGCCATATTTACAGCTGCAATTGTTTCGCTTAGTGTTCCAATTTGGTTTACTTTAATCAAGATAGAATTGGCAATTCCTTCATTGATTCCTCTTGACAATCTTTCTACATTGGTAACAAATAAATCATCACCAACTAATTGTACTTTATTTCCAATTTTATCCGTTAATAATTTCCAACCAGCCCAATCGTTCTCATCCATTCCATCTTCAATAGAAATAATTGGATATTTTTCAGTCAATTCAGCTAAATAAGCAGCTTGTTCTTCGGAAGTTCTTACTTTTCCTGTTTCACCTTCAAATTTAGTGTAGTCGTATTTTCCGTTTACATAAAATTCTGCTGCTGCACAATCTAAAGCAATCATGATATCACCACCAAAAGTATATCCTGCATTGGTTACCGCCAATTTGATTGAATCTAAAGCGTCTTCGGTTCCACCTGCTAAATTTGGAGCGAAACCACCTTCATCTCCTACAGCCGTTGATAATTTTCTATCGTGCAATACTTTTTTCAGGTTATGGAAAATTTCTGTTCCCATTTGCATGGCGTGAGTGAAATCTTTTGCTTTCACAGGCATAATCATAAATTCTTGGAAAGCAATTGGCGCATCAGAATGCGAACCTCCGTTGATGATATTCATCATTGGAACTGGCAATGTATTTGCAGAAACACCACCAATATAACGATATAAAGGCAATCCTAATTCATTGGCAGCTGCTTTTGCAACCGCTAGAGAAACCCCTAAAATAGCATTGGCACCCAAATTCGATTTATTAGCAGTTCCGTCTAATTCAATCATCATTTTGTCGATTAAATTTTGTTCGAAAACTGAAATTCCAACGATAGCTTCTGCAATTTTAGTGTTTACATTTTCAACTGCTTTTAAAACACCTTTACCCATGAAAGCTTTTCCGCCATCACGAAGTTCAACTGCTTCATGTTCGCCTGTTGATGCTCCACTTGGCACAGCTGCTCTTCCTAAAACACCATTTTCAGTGATTACATCCACTTCAACTGTTGGATTTCCTCTTGAATCTAATATTTGTCTTGCGTGAATTTTTAAAATGATACTCATGATATTTTTAATTTTTAGATGCTTTTATGTTATCGATAAATTGGTCAAAAAGATAGCTTGAATCATGTGGTCCAGGACTAGCTTCTGGATGGTATTGAACAGAAAAACAGTTTTTAGATTTCATTCGCATTCCTGCTACTGTTCCGTCATTTAAATGCATATGTGTTAATTCAAAATCAGGATGTTTCTCCAATTCTTCTTTAACGATGGCAAAACCATGATTTTGAGAGGTGATTTCACCTTTACCTGTAACTAAATTTTTAACTGGATGATTGATTCCTCTATGACCGTTAAACATTTTATAGGTTGAGATTCCATTAGCTAAGCCAATAACTTGATGTCCAAGACAGATTCCAAATAAAGGATTATTTTCATTTAAAATTTGGCGTGCTACCTCTTGAGCGGATTCCAATGGTTCTGGGTCACCAGGTCCGTTTGACAAGAAATACCCATCAGGATTAAACGACTTCAAATCTTCGTAAGAAGCATTGTATGGATACACCTTGATGTAACAATCTCTATTGGCTAAATTTCGAAGAATATTGGTTTTGATACCTAAATCCAAAGCCGCAATTTTGTATGTAGCATTTTCGTTACCAAAAAAGTAAGGCTCTTTTGTTGACACTTTAGATGCCAATTCCAAACCATTCATATCTGGAACCTGCGCTAATTTTTCTTTCAGTTCTTCAATTGGAGTTCCATCTGTACAAATAACAGCATTCATTGCGCCGTTATCTCTGATATAACTTACCAAAGCGCGTGTATCTACGTCAGAAATTACAATTAAATTTTGTTTTTGTAAATAATCGAATAAGCTACCTTCCGCATCGATACGCGAATAGTTGAAACTAAAATTTTTACAAACCAGCCCTGATATTTTAACACCATCAGATTCTACTTCGTTAGTGTTTACTCCATAATTACCAATGTGTGCATTGGTAGTAACCATAATTTGACCAAAGTAAGAAGGATCTGTAAAAATTTCTTGATATCCTGTTGTTCCAGTATTAAAAGCAACTTCCCCAAAGGTTGTTCCAGCAATACCAAT
Source organism: Flavobacterium sp. (assembly GCA_018401995.1). Taxonomy (GTDB): domain Bacteria; phylum Bacteroidota; class Bacteroidia; order Flavobacteriales; family Flavobacteriaceae; genus Flavobacterium. Next base: position 114,321 of record JAGYJR010000001.1, read on the forward strand.
TGATTTACCATGAAAAATAGTGCCGTCTTTAAGTAGTAAAACAGCTTTAGCGCGATTAGTGTATTTCATTATTGTTGTGTTGTTGAATGTGCAAATTTAATCTAAAAATTTGAAAAATAAATTTCAAATCAAAAATGTATAAAAAAAAGGATAAACTAAGAAAGTTTATCCTTTTATATAAAATCATGCTTTCATGATTATTCAGTTACTTCAGTATTTTCAGAAGTCTCAGCAGCTGGAGCTTCAGGAGTTGTACCTTCTGCTTTTTTAGCTTTTCCACGACGAGTTGTCGCTTTCTTAACTTCTTTTTTACCTCCGTTGTACAATTCGTTAAAATCTACTAACTCGATCATTGCCATGTCAGCGTTATCTCCTAAACGATTACCTAACTTGATGATACGTGTGTATCCTCCTGGACGGTCACCTACTTTAGCAGCAACTTCTCTAAACAATTCAGTAACAGCATATTTATCTCTTAAATAAGAGAAAACTGTACGACGGTTGTGAGTAGTATCTTCTTTAGATTTTGTAACTAATGGTTCAACAAATTGCTTTAAAGCTTTTGCTTTGGCAACAGTTGTATTGATACGTTTATGTTCGATTAAAGAACAAGCCATATTAGCTAACATAGCTCTTCTATGTCCTTTTTGTCTACTTAAATGATTGAATTTTTTTCCGTGTCTCATGACCTTACTATTTAGCCTTCATCTTGCTGCAATCCACTATGGAGAGCAAAATATGAAGTAATTTATTCTTTATCTAATTTGTATTTACCTAAATCCATTCCAAAGTTCAAACCTTTAGCAGCAACTAGTTCATCTAATTCTGTTAATGATTTTTTACCGAAATTACGGAATTTCATTAAGTCATTTTTATTGAAAGAAACTAAGTCTCCTAATGTGTCAACTTCTGCCGCTTTTAAACAATTTAAAGCTCTAACAGATAAGTCCATATCCACAAGTTTAGTTTTTAACAACTGTCTCATGTGTAATGACTCTTCATCATATGATTCTGTTTGAGCGATTTCATCAGCCTCAAGTGTAATTCTTTCATCAGAAAACAACATAAAGTGGTGAATCAACGTTTTCGCTGCTTCAGTTAATGCATCTTTGGGGTGAATAGAACCGTCAGTGATGATTTCGAAAACTAATTTTTCATAATCAGTTTTTTGTTCTACACGGAAATTTTCTATAGCATACTTCACATTCTTTACTGGAGTGTAAATAGAATCTGTAAAGATAGTACCAATAGGTGCGTTAGCTTTTTTGTTTTCTTCAGCAGGAACATACCCTCTACCTTTTTCGATAGATAATTCCATGTTGATAGTTGTTTTACTATCTAAGTTACAAATTACTAGATCTGGGTTCAATACTTGAAAACCAGAGATAAATTTTTGAAAATCACCAGCAGTAATTTGATCTTTTCCAGAAATTGCGATAGAAACAGATTCATTATCAACGTCTTCAATTTGTCTTTTGAAACGTACTTGTTTTAAGTTTAAGATAATTTCAGTTACATCTTCTACAACACCAGAAATCGTAGAGAACTCATGTTCTACACCTTCGATTCTTACAGATGTTATAGCGTATCCTTCTAGAGAAGAAAGTAAAACTCTTCTTAATGCATTACCAACTGTCAATCCGTAACCAGGTTCTAAAGGTCTAAATTCGAATTTACCTTCAAAATCGGTTGAATCGATCATGATAACTTTATCGGGCTTTTGAAAATTAAATAATGCCATATTGCGACTAAAGTCAATTATTATTTGTTATACAACTCAACGATTAGTTGTTCTTTAATGTTTTCAGGAATTTGAAGTCTTTGAGGAGCAGCTACGAAAGTACCCTCTTTAGTATCATTATTCCATGTAATCCACTCATAAACTTGAGAAGCATTAGATAAAGAACGCTCAATAGCTTCAAGAGATTTTGATTTTTCACGAACCGCAACTTTGTCACCTGGTTTCAAGTGATAAGATGGTACGTTAACCAATTCACCATTAACCGTGATGTGTCTGTGCGAAACGATTTGACGAGCAGCTCTACGAGAAGGAGCGATACCCATTCTGTATACTACGTTATCTAAACGAGCCTCACATAATTGAAGTAAGATTTCACCTGTTACACCAGAAGCAGCCGAAGCTTTTTCAAATAAGTTTCTGAATTGCTTTTCTAAAATACCGTAAGTATATTTAGCTTTTTGCTTCTCCATTAACTGAACAGCGTACTCAGATTTTTTACCTCTCTTTTTAGCCAAACCATGTTGTCCTGGAGGGTAATTTCTTTTTTCGAAGGCTTTATCTTCTCCGAATATTGCTTCGCCAAATTTACGAGCAATTTTTGTTTTTGGACCAGTATATCTTGCCATTTTAAAAAATTAAATTAAGGTAGTGATTATGAATTCAGGTCTTAAAATCCTTCGATAATCGTTTGTCTACCTTGGTTATACTTAAATTATACTCTTCTTCTCTTAGGAGGTCTACATCCGTTGTGAGGGATTGGAGTAACGTCAATAATCTCAGAAACTTCAATACCACCATTGTGAATTGAACGGATTGCTGATTCTCTACCGTTACCTGGCCCTTTAACGTAAACTTTTACTTTTTTAAGCCCAGCCTCTAATGCTACTTTAGTACAATCTTCTGCTGCCATTTGAGCTGCATAAGGTGTGTTCTTTTTAGAACCTCTAAAGCCCATTTTACCTGCTGAAGACCAAGAAATAACTTCACCTTTTTTGTTTGTCAACGAAATGATGATATTATTAAAGGTAGCATTAATATGCGCTTCTCCTGTAGATTCAACGATAACTTTACGTTTTTTAGTTGTTGCCTTAGCCATATTATTACTTATTATTTAGTTGCTTTTTTCTTGTTAGCAACAGTTTTTCTTTTACCTTTTCTAGTTCTAGAGTTGTTTTTAGTTCTTTGACCTCTTAATGGAAGTCCAGCTCTATGACGAATTCCTCTTTGACATCCGATATCCATTAAACGTTTGATGTTTAATTGAATTTCTGAACGTAATTCTCCTTCGATTTTGAAGTATGAAACAGCATCACGAATTGCACTGATTTCATCATCATTCCAATCTTGAACTTTTTTATCTTCACTTACTTGAGCTTTAGCTAAAATATCTTTAGCTCTGCTATTACCAATACCAAAGATATAGGTTAATGCAATAACTCCTCTTTTCTGTTTAGGTATATCTACCCCTGCGATTCTAGCCATAATTATCCTTGTCTTTGTTTAAATCTAGGATTCTTTTTGTTAATAACGTATAATCTTCCTTTTCTACGCACTATAATGCACTCGGCACTTCTCTTTTTTACTGATGCTCTTACTTTCATTTTAATAGCTTTAGTATCTATATGTAATTCTTGCTTTTGTTAAGTCGTAAGGGCTCATCTCAAGTTTCACCTTGTCTCCAGGAAGTAATTTAATATAATGCATACGCATCTTTCCTGAAATGTGAGCAATTACAACATGTCCATTTTCTAATTCTACACGGAACATTGCATTTGACAATGCTTCAATGATTGTTCCGTCTTGTTCTATTGCTGATTGTTTTGCCATAAAAATTAAGCTACTGCTTTTCTATTTTTACCTGATTTCATCAAACCGTCATAATGCTTATTCAATAAATAAGAATTAATCTGTTGGATAGTATCAATTGCAACACCAACCATAATTAATAAAGAAGTACCTCCATAAAAATATCCCCAAGCACCTTGAACGTTTAACAAACTTACTACAATAGCAGGTAAAACTGCTATTAAAGCCAAGAATACAGAACCTGGAAATGTAATTAAAGACATGATTTTATCTAGATAATCTCCAGTTTCAACACCTGGACGAATACCTGGAATAAAACCACCACTTCTCTTTAGATCGTCTGCCATTTTATTAGTTGGTACAGTAATTGCGGTGTAAAAATACGTAAAAATTATAATTAACAAAGCAAATACTATATTATATACTAATCCGAAAGGATTATTGAACATACCAGCTAACGATTGTGCCGTATCAGATTCTTTTGCTAAACCTGAAACAGCTGCTGGAATAAACATGATTGCTTGCGCAAAGATAATCGGCATTACTCCAGAAGCATTAAGCTTTAATGGAATAAATTGACGAGAACCCATCATGTCTTGTTCAAAATCACCAGAAGCAGTTCTTCTTGCATATTGAACTGGTATTTTTCTAACAGCCATTACTAACAAGATACAAGCGATAATTACCAAGAACCATAAGATTAACTCAATAACAATCATCATGTAACTACCATTAGCTTGCGTTGTTCTAGACAAAAACTCTTGAATAAACGCTTGCGGCATACTAGCAATAATACCAACCATGATTAATAATGAAATACCATTACCGATACCTTTATCCGTAATTTTTTCACCTAACCACATTGCAAAGATAGTACCAGTTACTAAAATCAATACTGAAGAGAAAAGGAACGAGAATGAACTAACCCCTAATAAAAACGCATCAGTAGGTAAGGTTCTGTATAGGTTATAAATATAACCAGGACCTTGAACTAGCGTTATTAAAATGGTTAACCATCTTGTAATTTGGTTAATTTTCTTTCTACCACTTTCTCCGTCTTTTTGAAGTTTTTGTAGATAAGGAACCGCGATTCCCATCAACTGTACCACAATAGAAGCAGAAATATATGGCATAATACCTAATGCAAATACAGATGCTTGCGAAAACGCACCACCTGTAAATACATTAATTAACCAACCAATACCTCCGTCAGTTTGATCAGTAAGATTACTTAATTTAGTAGCATCAATACCAGGAAGCGTTACTTGAGCACCAAAACGATACACTAATAACAAACCAAGAGTCAATAAAATACGATTTTTTAACTCCTCGATTTTCCAAACATTGATAAAAGAATCTATAAATTTCTTCATGTTACTAAATAGTTTATAAAGTTACCGCTTCACCTCCAGCTGCTTCAATAGCCGCTTTTGCCGATGCAGTAAATTTGTGAGCACTTACTTTAAGTTTAGCTTTTAGCTCACCTCTTCCTAAAATCTTTACCAAGCTATTTTTTGTAGCTAAACGCGTGTCTACTAATACTTCGAAATCCAAAGTATCTGTAATAACACCATTGTCTACTAATGATTGAATCGTATCTAAGTTTACACCTTGATACTCCACTCTGTTTATATTCTTAAATCCGAACTTAGGAACACGTCTTTGAAGTGGCATTTGACCACCTTCAAAACCAATTTTCTTAGAGTATCCAGAACGAGATTTAGCTCCTTTGTGTCCACGTGCCGCAGTACCACCTTTACCAGAACCTTCTCCTCTACCTAATCTTTTATTTTGGTTGTGAACTGAACCTTCAGCTGGTTGTAAGTTACTTAAATTCATAACGATTGATGTTATTTAGTTTCTTCAACAGAAACTAAGTGTTTAACTTTATTTACCATTCCAAGGATAGCAGGATTTGCATCATGCTCAACAACTTGTCCCATTTTACGAAGACCTAAAGCTTCCAAAGTTCTCTTTTGATCAAGAGGACAGTTGATTTTACTTCTTACTTGTTTTACTTTAATTTTTGTCATGATTTCCTTGAATTTAACCTTTAAATACTTTATCTAAAGAAACACCTCTTTGTTTTGCAACAGTAGCTGCACTTCTCATTTGCAATAAAGCATCAAAAGTAGCTTTAACAACGTTATGAGGGTTTGATGAACCTTGAGATTTTGATAATACATCGTGAATACCTACTGACTCCAATACGGCACGAACTGCACCACCGGCAATTACTCCAGTACCATGAGAAGCTGGCATTAAATACACTCTTGCTCCACCAAATTTACCTTTTTGCTCGTGAGGAACTGTAGCACTATTCAAAGGAATTCTAACTAAGTTTTTCTTTGCATCTTCTACTGCTTTTGCAATAGCCTCAGAAACATCTTTAGATTTTCCTAATCCGTGTCCTACAACACCATTCTCGTCACCAACTACCACGATAGCAGAGAAACCAAATGCTCTACCACCTTTAGTAACTTTAGTTACACGATTTACATTAACCAAACGATCTTTTAATTCAAGACCTCCTGGTTTTACTAGCTCTACATTTTTATAATTTTGATACATAATTTCTTAGAATTTAAGTCCAGCTTCTCTAGCGCCTTCAGCTAATGATTTAACACGTCCATGGTATAAATAACCACCTCTATCAAAAGAGATGTTAGCTATACCAGCTTTAAGAGCTCTTTCAGCTACTAATTTTCCAACTGCATTTGCAATTTCGATTTTTGTACCTTTAACCACTTCTTTTTCACGAGAAGATGCAGCAACTAGTGTTACACCGTTAACATCATCTATGATTTGAGCATAGATTTCTTTATTAGATCTAAATACAGACAATCTTGGATTAGAAGGCGTTCCGCTAACAATCTTTCTGATTCTGAATTTGATTCTTTGTCTTCTTTCTGTTTTTGTTAATGACATAGTCTTAATTTTTAAGCTGATTTACCTGCTTTTCTTCTTAATACTTCACCTACAAACTTAACACCTTTCCCTTTGTATGGTTCTGGCTTACGGAAAGATCTGATTTTAGCAGATACTTGACCTAATAATTGTTTGTCAAATGATGATAATTTTACTATTGGATTTTTACCTTTTTCAGATACTGTTTCCACTTTTACTTCAGGAACGATTTCTAGAACGATGTTGTGAGAATAACCTAAAGCTAAATCAAGTTTTTGACCTTGATTAGAAGCTCTATAACCAACTCCAACTAATTCTAATTCCTTAGTAAAACCTTCTGAAACTCCTATAATCATATTGTTTATAAGAGAACGATAAAGTCCATGTTTCGCTCTTTCATTTTTGTGGTCAGATGAACGCTCAACGATAACTTGGTTATCTTCGATTTTGATTGTTACATCAGAAAACTCTTGAAAAAGCTCGCCTAATTTTCCTTTTACTGTAACCACAGCATCTTTAACTTCAACAGTTACGCCAGCTGGAATTGCAATTGGATTTTTACCTATTCTTGACATTCTTTCGTCTTTTAATTAGTATACGTAACAAATTACTTCTCCTCCAACATTAAGCTGTTTAGCTTGTTTGCCAGTCATCACCCCTTTAGAGGTAGAAACGATTGCAATACCTAAACCATTTAAGATTCTAGGTAAAGTTGAAGATCCAGAATATTTACGTAAACCTGGTTTACTAATTCTTTGGATATCTTTGATTACAGACTCTTTCGTGTCTTTATCATATTTAAGTGCAATTTTGATGGTACCTTGAACAGCATTGTCATCAAATTTGTAGCTTAAAATATATCCTTGATCAAATAAAATTTTTGTGATTTCTTTTTTCAATTTAGAAGCTGGAATTTCAACCACTTTGTGGTTTGCTCTTACAGCATTTCTAATTCTTGTTAAGAAATCGGCAATAGGATCTGTATACATATGTATAAAATTACGGTTATGGTTTTCTACAGAGACTCTCTCCGTAGAACCTTTAACCAATTAAACTTAAATAATTTCGGATTGCAAAAGTATAAACTTTTTGCGAGATTACCAAGAAGCTTTTTTAACTCCTGGAATTAATCCTTGATTAGCCATTTCACGGAACGTTACACGAGAAAGACCAAACTGACGCATATACCCTCTTGGTCTACCTGTCAATTTACAACGATTGTGTAAACGAACTGGAGATGCATTTTTAGGTAATTTTTGTAATGCTTCATAATCACCAGCTTCTTTCAAAGCTTTTCTTTTTTCAGCATATTTAGCTACTAATGCTTCTCTCTTCGCCTCACGGGCTTTCATTGATTCTTTAGCCATATCTTAATTCTTTTTAAAAGGTAAACCTAATTCCGCTAATAACGATTTTGCTTCTTTATCTGTATCTGCAGAAGTTACAAAAGTGATATCAAAACCTGAAATTTTATTTACTTTATCAATATCAATTTCTGGGAAAATGATTTGCTCTAAAACTCCTAAGTTATAGTTACCTCTACCATCAAAACCTGTAGATTTGATTCCACCAAAATCTCTTACACGAGGTAATGAAGAAGTAATCAATCTATCTAAGAATTCATACATTCTATCACCACGTAAAGTTACTTTAGCACCAATCGGCATACCTTTTCTTAATTTGAATGACGCAACATCTTTCTTAGAAATAGTACCTACGGCTTTTTGACCAGTAATTTTCGTAATTTCTTCTACAGCATAATCAACTAACTTTTTGTCAGATACAGCTGCACCAACTCCACGGCTTACAACAATTTTTTCAAGTTTAGGAACTTGCATTACATTTTTGTAACCGAACTCTTCTTTAAGAGCAGCAATAACTCTGCTCTTATATTCTTCTTTTAATCTAGGTATATAAGCCATTACTATAATACTTGATTAGATTTTTTTGAAAATCTCACTTTCTTTTCTCCTTCTACTTTGAAACCAACTTTAGTCACTGCTTTTGATTTTGGATCAATCAATGATAAGTTAGAAATATGTATAGGAGCTTCTTTTTTAACGATACCACCTTGAGGGTTTTTAGCACTTGGTTTTGTATGTTTCGAAACCATGTTTATTCCTTCAACTACCGCTTTGTTTTTATCACGGATAACACGTAAAACAGTACCTTCTGAACCTTTATGGTCACCAGCGATTACTCTTACTACGTCTCCAGATTTGATTTTTAGCTTTGTCATCATTTTTAGAATTAAAGCACCTCTGGTGCTAATGATACAATTTTCATGAATTGTTTCTCACGAAGTTCTCTGGCAACTGGACCAAAAACACGAGTACCTCTCATTTCACCTGCAGCGTTTAACAATACACATGCGTTATCGTCAAAACGGATGTAAGATCCATCAGCTCTTCTCACTTCTTTTTTGGTACGTACAACAACTGCAGTTGATACGGCTCCTTTTTTAACGTTTCCGTTAGGAGTTGCATCTTTAATAGAAACTACAATTTTATCTCCAACAGAGGCATAACGACGTTTCGTTCCTCCTAAAACACGGATAGTTAAAACTTCTTTAGCTCCCGTGTTATCTGCTACTTTTAATCTTGATTCTTGTTGTACCATAATTACTTAGCTCTTTCAATGATTTCAACTAATCTCCAACATTTAGATTTTGATAAAGGTCTTGTTTCCATGATCTTTACTGTATCTCCAATGTTACAGTCGTTTGTTTCGTCGTGTGCAACATATTTCTTAGTTTTTAACACGAACTTACCGTATAATGGGTGTTTTACTTTTCTTGTTTCAGACACAACAATAGATTTCTCCATTTTGTTACTTGTAACAACACCAATTCTCTCTTTTCTTAAATTTCTTTTTTCCATCTTTCAGCAGAATACAATTATTGTAACTCTCTTTTAGTTAACTCTGTAGCAATTCTCGCAACGGCTCTTCTTACCGATCTGATTTGAAGAGGATTCTCTATTGGAGAAATAGTATGAGCTGCTTTTAGGTCAGCATACGTTTTCTTTAACTGACTAAGTTTTTCTTGTAACTCAGCTGCAGATAGATTTTTTATTTCTGATTGTTTCATAATATTTTTTGATTATGCTTCGAAATCTCTAGCAACGACAAACTTAGTTTTAACTGGAAGTTTTTGAGCAGCAAGACGTAACGCCTCTTTTGCAACAGATAGTGGAACACCACCAACTTCAAACATGATTCTTCCAGGTTTCACAACTGCAGCCCAATATTCAACTGCACCTTTACCTTTACCCATACGTACTTCAAGAGGCTTCTTAGTAATAGGTTTATCTGGGAAAATCTTGATCCATAATTGACCCTCTCTTTTCATGTAACGAGTTGCAGCAATACGAGCTGCCTCGATTTGACGAGAAGTTAAAAAGCATGAATCTAAAGATTTAATTCCAAACATTCCATTAGAAAGTTCGTGACCTCTTTGAGAAACGCCTTTCATTCTACCTTTCTGTACCTTACGGTATTTTGTTCTTTTAGGCTGTAACATTTTTCTTTAGTTTAAAAAATTACTTTCTTTTGCGTGCGTTTGGTTTACCTTTTCCAGCTCCAGTAGATCCTGATGGCTTAGACTGTTTTTTGTCCATTCCAACTAACGGAGAAAGATCTCTTTTACCGTAAACTTCACCTTTCATTATCCATACTTTGATTCCCATTCTACCATAAGTAGTATGAGCTTCTGCTAATGCATAATCAATGTCAGCTCTGAAAGTTGACAAAGGAATTCTACCTTCTTTGAAGTGCTCTGAACGAGCCATTTCAGCACCATTCAAACGACCTGAGATCATTACTTTAATACCTTCAGCATTCATACGCATTGCAGCAGCGATAGCCATTTTAATAGCTCTTCTGTAAGAAATTCTGCTTTCAATTTGACGACAGATACTGTTAGCTACTAAATAAGCATCTAATTCTGGTCTTTTGATTTCAAAGATGTTGATTTGAACCTCTTTGTCGGTAATTTTCTTAAGTTCTTCTTTTAACTTGTCTACCTCTTGACCACCTTTCCCAATAATAATACCAGGTCTAGCAGTAGTGATAGTAACGGTTACAAGTTTCAAAGTTCTCTCGATAATTATCTTCGAAACACTAGCTTTTGATAAACGTGCATGGATATACTTTCTGATTTTGTAATCTTCAGCGATTTTATCACCGTAGTCATTACCTCCATACCAGTTTGAGTCCCATCCTCTGATGATACCAAGTCTATTTCCGATTGGATTTGTCTTTTGTCCCATACTGTTTATTAATTGCTTTGTGTGTTATTATTAGCTCCTAACACGATTGTTACGTGGTTAGAACGTTTTCTAATTCTGTGTGCACGACCTTGTGGAGCTGGACGAAGTCTTTTCAACATCATACCACCATCTACACGGATCTCTTTTACGATTAAGCCTGCTTCTTCTAAACTAGCCTCACTATTCTTAGCTTGCCAGTTAGCAATAGCTGACAATAATAGTTTTTCTAATTTTCTTGAAGCTTCTTTACTACTAAATCTTAATATATTAAGAGCTAATTCTACTTTCTGACCTCTAACTAAATCTGCCACTAAGCGCATTTTTCTAGGTGAAGTAGGGCAGTTATTTAATTTAGCAAAAGCAACTTGGCTTTTAGCTTCTTTAATCTGCTCTGCTCTTTCTCTTTTACGAACTCCCATAGCTTCTTATTATTTTTTACCTTTATTTTTTGCACCAGCGTGACCTCTAAAAGATCTTGTTGGCGAAAATTCTCCTAATTTATGTCCTACCATGTTTTCAGTAACGTAAACTGGTACAAATTGACGACCATTGTGCACAGCGATAGTTTGTCCAACGAAGTCAGGAGTAATCATAGATGCTCTAGACCAAGTCTTAACAACAGCTTTGTTTCCTTTCTCGATATTTTCTTGAACTTTCTTCTCTAATTTAAAGTGAACAAAAGGTCCTTTTTTTAATGAACGTGCCATATCTTACTTATTATTTCTTTCTACGTTCTACGATATACTTATTACTCGGGTTAACTTTAGAACGAGTTCTATAACCTTTAGCTGGTAAACCTTTTCTTGAACGTGGGTGACCTCCTGAAGAACGTCCTTCACCACCACCCATTGGGTGATCAACTGGGTTCATTGCTACTGGTCTAGTTCTTGGTCTTCTTCCTAACCATCTAGTTCTACCAGCTTTACCTGATACTACTAATTGGTGATCAGAGTTAGAAACCGCTCCAATTGTAGCCATACATGTTAACAAAATTAATCTTGTTTCACCTGAAGGCATTTTAATTGTAGCGTACTTTCCATCTCTAGCCATTAATTGAGCAAAAGTTCCAGCAGAACGAGCGATAATAGCTCCTTGACCTGGTCTCAATTCGATACATGATATAACTGTACCAAGAGGAATTTTACTTAAAGGCATTGCATTTCCAATTTCTGGAGCTGCATCTGGACCTGAAACTAAAGTTTGTCCAACTTCTAAACCGTTTTGTGCAATAACATAAGTTTTAGCACCGTCAGCATAAGCTAACAACGAAATAAAAGCAGAACGATTCGGATCGTACTCGATTGTTTTAACTACCGCTGGAATTCCAGTTTTAGTTCTTTTAAAATCGATCATACGATATCTTTGCTTATGACCACCACCTGTGTAACGCATGGTCATTTTTCCTTGACTATTTCTACCTCCAGAGTTTTTTTTCGGTGCGATTAATGAACGCTCCGGCTTATCAGTTGTAATAGTGTCAAAGCTATTAACAACTCTAAAACGCTGACCTGGGGTAATAGGTTTTAATTTTCTAACTGACATTTTCTATTAGATATTGTTATAAAAATCTATTGTTTCTCCTTCTTGTACTTGAACAATTGCTTTTTTGTAAGCATTTGTTTTTCCACTGATCAAACCACTCTTGGTATATTTAACACTTCTATTTGGTCTGTAATTCATCGTATTTACTTCAACTACATTCACACCATAAGCAGCCTCAACTGCATTTTTGATTTGAATTTTGTTTGCCGTTTTTTGAACGATAAAACCAAAACGGTTAAAAATTTCACCATCTTTAGTTATTTTTTCAGTTATAATTGGCTTAATAATGATACTCATAACCTTATTATTTACTTAAATTAGCTTCAATCTCTCCTAAAGACCCCTCTAAAAGAACCAAACTTTTAGCATTTAAAATACCGTAAGTGTTTAATTCAGAGGTAGTTACAACAGAAGATGATTTTAAATTACGTGACGACAAATATACATTTTTATTTGTATCACCCAACACGAATAATGATTTTTTATTTTCTAACCCTAAAGCTTTCAATACGTTAATGAAATTTTTAGTGTTTGGCGTGTCAAAAGTAAAGTCTTCTACAACAATCAAATTTGAATCTTGAACTTTCATTGCTAAAGCTGATTTTCTAGCTAATCTTTTCAAGTTCTTATTCAATTTGAAAGAATAATTTCTTGGTCTTGGACCAAAAACTGTACCCCCACCTTTAAACAAAGGATTTTTAATACTTCCTGCACGTGCAGTACCAGTACCCTTTTGTTTTTTTATTTTACGCGTACTTCCAGTAACTTCAGCTCTCTCTTTAGACTTGTGTGTGCCTTGTCTTTGATTAGCTAAATACTGTTTTACGTCTAAGTAAACTGCATGCTTACTTGGCTCAATTGCGAATACTGAATCAGAAAGTTGTACTTTTCTTCCAGTATCTTTTCCGTTAAAATCTAATACTTTTACTTCCATTACTTCTGAACGATTACATAAGAGTTTTTATGTCCTGGAACACACCCTTTAACAACTAAAAGATTTTTCTCAGCAACTACTTTCAAAACTTTAAGGTTTTGAATAGTTACGTTGTCTCCGCCCATTCTTCCAGCCATACGCATTCCTTTGAATACTCTAGATGGATAAGATGAAGCTCCAACAGATCCTGGCGCTCTTAAACGGTTGTGTTGACCATGAGTTGCTTGTCCAACACCACCAAACCCGTGACGCTTAACAACCCCTTGAAAACCTTTACCTTTAGAAACCCCTTGTACATCAACAAATTCACCTTCAGCGAATAAGTCAACGGTGATAACATCACCTAATTTGTGCTCATTTTCAAAATCTTGGATTTCAACGACTTTTTTCTTCGCAACTGTTCCCGCTTTCTTAAAGTGACCTAACTCAGCTTTAATCGAGTGTTTTTCAGTTTTGTCATCGAAACCAAGCTGAAGAGCCTCATACCCGTCAACCTCCATGGTTCTGACTTGGGTAACTACGCATGGACCTACTTCAATAACAGTACAAGGAATATTCTTCCCGTTCTCGTCAAAGATACTAGTCATGCCAATTTTTCTTCCGATTAACCCAGACATATTAAACTAATTATTAATTAAACTCTATTTTTAAAAACGCACAATACTGCACATTCCTCTTTTTTTGAGGGTGCAAATATATAATTATTTTTTAAATACCGCAAATTAAATTAGTTACATCTGTCTTTTATTAAAAACACACACAACTAACCTAATTTTGGATATTAAAAAAACCGTAGTGAGTACATCACATACGGTTTTTTAATTATTTGACTTTTGAACAGTCGTAAAAATTATACTTTGATTTCTACTTCAACACCACTAGGAAGCTCTAATTTCATTAAAGCATCAATAGTTTTTGATGAAGAGCTATAGATATCTAATAATCTTTTGTATGAACTTAATTCAAACTGCTCTCTAGCTTTCTTGTTTACGTGTGGAGAACGTAAAACTGTGAAAATCTTTTTGTTTGTAGGTAATGGAATTGGACCTGTTACAACAGCACCAGTACTTTTTACCGTTTTTACAATCTTCTCAGCAGACTTATCTACCAACATGTGATCGTAAGATTTTAATTTTATTCTGATTTTTTGACTCATTTTCTTAAAAATTAGGCGTTACCTTTTGCTTTTTTGATTACTGCTTCTGAAACATTAGAAGGTGTTTCTGCATAGTGAGAAAACTCCATTGTAGAAGTTGCTCTACCTGAAGACAATGTTCTTAATGTAGTAACATAACCAAACATTTCAGACAAAGGCACATCAGCTTTAATAGTTTTAGCACCATTTCTGTCTCCCATATCATTCACCTGACCTCTACGACGATTCAAGTCACCTACGATATCACCCATGTTTTCTTCTGGGGTAATAACTTCAATTTTCATGATCGGCTCAAGAATTACAGCTCCAGCAGCTTTCGCTACTTCTTTGTAACCCATTTTTGCTGCTAATTCAAAAGAAAGAGCATCAGAGTCAACCGGGTGGAAAGATCCATCTAATAAAGTTACTCTTAAACTATCTACAGCATATCCAGCTAAAGGACCTGATTTCATAGCTTCTTTAAAACCTTTTTCTACAGATGGAATATATTCTTTAGGTACGTTACCACCTTTAACCTCATTAATAAACTGTAATCCAACAGCTGGCTTACCATCTACATCTTGAGCAGGCTCTAAACGGAACACAATATCACCAAATTTACCACGACCTCCAGATTGCTTTTTGTAAACCTCTCTGTGTTGTGCTGATTTTGTGAATGCCTCTTTATATTCAACTTGTGGTTCACCTTGGTTTACCTCAACTTTGAACTCACGTTTCATACGATCCACTAAGATATCTAAGTGAAGCTCACCCATACCAGAAATAATCGTTTGCCCTGAAGCCTCATCCGTTCTAACTGTAAATGTTGGATCTTCTTCAGCTAATTTAGCTAAAGCCATACCCATTTTATCCACGTCAGCTTTTGTTTTAGGCTCAATCGCAATACCAATTACAGGATCAGGAAATTTCATTGACTCAAGAATAATTGGGTGTTTTTCATCACACATTGTATCTCCAGTCTTGATATCTTTAAATCCTACAGCAGCTCCAATATCTCCAGCTTCGATAAAATCGATTGGGTTTTGCTTGTTAGCGTGCATTTGGTAGATACGAGAAATACGCTCTTTGTTTCCTGAACGTGTGTTCAAGATATAAGAACCAGCATCTAAACGACCTGAATAAGCACGGAAGAAAGCTAAACGACCAACATAAGGGTCAGTAGCAATTTTAAATGCTAAAGCAGCAAAAGGCTCCTTTGGATCGGGACGACGTAAAATTTTCTTTTGATCTTCTTCTAACAAATCAGCATCATCAGGATGAATTCCTTCAATACCTTCTTTATCTAATGGTGATGGCAAGTATTTACATACTGCATCTAACATAAATTGAACTCCTTTGTTTTTGAAAGAAGAACCAGCAATCATAGGAATGATAGCCATATCCATAGTAGCTGCTCTTAATGCATTATTAATTTCCTCTTCAGTAATAGAATTTTCATCTTCCATATACTTGTCAAGTAAATTATCATCATAATCAGCAACCGCTTCTATAAGAATTGATCTATATTGTTTAACTTCTTCAACCATATCTTCTGGAATAGGCACGATATCAAAAGTAGCTCCTTGCGTTTCATCATGCCAAATAATAGCTTGATTTTTCACTAAGTCAACTACTCCTTTGAAATCAATCTCTTCACCGATTGGTAAGGTAATAGCAACAGCGTTAGATTTTAACATATCTCTAACTTGTTGACATACCGCTAAGAAGTTAGAACCTTGACGGTCCATTTTATTTACGAATCCCATACGTGGAACTCTATATTGATCTGCTAATCTCCAGTTAGTTTCTGATTGAGGCTCAACACCATCAACAGCACTAAACAAAAACACTAAACCATCTAATACACGTAACGAACGGTTTACCTCTACTGTAAAGTCAACGTGACCTGGAGTATCGATAATGTTAAAGTGGTACGGTTTAGATTCAGGTATAAGTTTACCTTGCTCAGTAGGAAAATTCCATTCACAAGTTGTAGCAGCAGAAGTAATTGTAATACCTCTTTCTTGCTCTTGTGCCATCCAGTCCATTGTTGCAGCACCATCGTGTACTTCACCAATTTTGTGTGATTTTCCTGTATAGAATAAAATACGCTCCGTTGTTGTTGTTTTACCAGCATCAATGTGAGCAGCAATTCCAATGTTTCTTGTAAATTTTAAATCTCTAGCCATTTCTTATGAATTAAAATCTAAAGTGAGAGAATGCTTTATTAGCATCTGCCATTTTGTGAGTATCCATTCTTTTCTTAACAGCAGCACCTTCTTCTTTAGCAGCAGCTAAAATTTCAGAAGCTAATTTTGCAGCCATTGATTTTTCGTTTCTTCTTCTTGCGTATAAAATCATCCATTTCATAGCGTAAGAAATTTTTCTATCTGGACGAATTTGCATTGGAATTTGGAAAGTAGCTCCACCCACTCTACGTGAACGAACTTCTACGTGAGGCATAACATTTGTTAATGCATCTTTCCAAATCTCTAATGACGTTTTTTCTTCGTCTTGCTTTTTAGTTTCAATAATATCCATTGCATCATAGAATACTTTAAAAGCGGTTGATTTTTTACCATCCCACATTAAGTTATTCACAAAACGTGTTACCAATTGATCGTTAAATCTTGGATCTGGTAAAAGCGGTCTTTTTTTGGCCTGTCTTTTTCTCATGTCTTTTCTTTAAAAGATTTTAAATTACTTTTTCTTTCCAGCTGCAGCAGGTGCTTGTCCTGGTTTTGGACGTTTAGCCCCATACTTAGATCTACGTTGTGTTCTTCCTGCAACACCCGCTGTGTCTAATGCTCCACGTACGATATGGTATCGTACACCTGGTAAATCTTTTACTCTTCCACCTCTAACTAATACTATCGAGTGCTCTTGTAGATTGTGTCCTTCTCCAGGGATGTAAGCATTTACCTCATTACCATTTGTTAAACGCACACGAGCAACTTTACGCATTGCCGAGTTTGGTTTCTTTGGTGTTGTGGTATAAACACGCGTACAAACCCCTCTTCTTTGAGGACAAGAATCTAAAGCAGCCGATTTACTCTTCTTAGTTATTTTGGCTCTTCCTGTTCTTACTAATTGTTGAATTGTTGGCATAATTGTTTATAATTATTACTAAAAAATTAAACTCCCTATTTTTAGGGGTTGCAAATGTATGTAATATTTTTTACAAAACAAATCATAAGCCGTTAATTTTCAATTGAATTGTGATTTTTTAAAAAATCCCGAAGTTTAAAAAGCACCCAAAAGTGTTTATTTAGCCCCGATGGGAGTGGCATCCTGCCTTAGCAGATATAGCGGACAGCGGGAACTTCGTTTAAAAAGTTCGCAAGCGATTGGCTCCAAATTAAAATTTATTCTGTTTTTTTGCGTTACTTTGATACCGATGCAAAAACTACTAGCTTTTTTATTTATCTGCTGCTTTCAATTGGCTGTTGCTCAAAAATTTAACTTGTCAATTGAAGGGAAATCTGTTGCCGAAACTCAAGTAATCGATAGCATTGGATATACCAAAAAACACGAAACAGTAGTTTCTATTTTGGAAACTCAAAAAGAATTTGAGAAAAAACTAGCTTTTTCGGGTTTTGTTAGCTACGAATTGCTCTCCCAAAAAAAGGTAAACGATAGTAGTTTTGTTTTTACTTACCAATTAGGAAATGCACTTAAAAATGTGAATATATATATAGGTAAACTTTCGGCGGATGAAAAGTTGCTTTTGGAAGAAACCAAAGATTCAATTGTAATTGCTACAAACCAAACCGAAAACTGGATGCAATTGAAGTTAAAATTATTAGAAATTAAAGGATTTTCACTCGCCAAATTGCAACTTACCAATTTAACTCAAAAGGAAAACGAACTTTTTGCCGAACTTTCCCTTACTACCAATAAAAAACGAATCGCAGATGACTTGGTTATTTTAGGTTACGATAAATTTCCAAAAAACATCAAACACCAACTGAAGCGAAATTTGAAAAACCGAACATTCAATCAAGATTTAGTAACGGAAGTTTATACTACTTTGACGGATTTTCCCTTTGTGAACCAAACGAAATATCCCGAAATTTTATTTACCAATGATGAAACGAAAATTTACGCCTATTTAGAAAAAGCGAAACCCAATCGTTTTGATGGTTTTATTGGTTTTGCCAATGATGAAAACAGCAAACTGACTTTCAATGGTTATTTGGATTTGGCATTACAAAACATATTTAATTCGGGTGAAAAATTAGCTTTGTATTGGAAAAATGATGGTAACCAGCAATCAACATTTAATTTGGGAGGCGAAGTTCCTTATTTATTTAAATCACCGTTAGGAATTCAAGCTAATTTGCGAATTTTTAGGCAAGACAGTACGTTTCAAAATACGCAATCGGAATTGAATCTAGGCTATTTTTTTTCGTATAACAAGAAATTATTTATTGGAATAAAAAGCACCACTTCGGCAGATATTCAAAATGTAAATAATTCCAATTTAAACGATTTTAAAAGTCGGTTTTACACGGTTGGTTTTGATTATTTGAAACGCAATTTGACCGATTTTTTCTTTCCGGAGAAAACAAACCTAAGAGTAAAATTAGGTTATGGAAACCGAACTATTGCGTCTGACAAAAATCCGCAGTTGTTTGGACAATTGGAAGTGAGTCACAATTTGTATTTGAATTCCAAAAACAGCATCAACCTCAAAAACCAATCGTTTTATTTGCAAAGTGATTCGTATTTAGTAAATGAATTGCATCGTTTTGGTGGCATCAATTCGATTCGAGGTTTTAGAGAAAATAGCTTGCAAGCGAATTTGTATTCCGGAATTTTATTGGAATATCGTTATCTATTGGCTCCCACAATTTACATACATTCAATAACTGATTATGGCTATTTTCAAGATAAAACCAGTAATTTGACCGAGAATTTATTGGGATTAGGTTTTGGGTTTGGATTATTTACCAATAACGGCATTTTCAACTTAATTTATGCCAATGGCTCCACAAGTGATCAAGGCATAAAACTAGCCAACTCGATTGTACAAATCAGCTTTAAAACCAATTTTTAGAAAAACTTTAAACTTTAAACTTTAAACTTCCAACTTTACTTTATCTTTGCGCCATGGAAAAAGACAATCAAATTTTCGGAATTAGAGCTATTATTGAAGCTATTAATGCCAAAAAAGAAATCGATAAAGTATTCGTTCAAAAAGATGCACAAGGCGACTTGATGCAGGATTTGCTAAAAACGATGAAAAGAAACAACATCAACTTTTCATACGTTCCTGTTGAAAAATTGAATCGTTTAACACCAAATAATCATCAAGGTGCGGTGGCAACTATTGCTCCTATTTCTTTTGTTTCACTAGAAACTATGGTTGAAAGTGTTATTGAAACTGGTAAAAAGCCTTTATTCCTAATTTTAGATCAATTATCTGATGCACGTAACTTTGGTGCTGTCATCAGAACAGCAGAATGCACGGGTGTTGACGGAATCATTATTCAAAAACAAGGTTCTGCTCCTGTAAATGGTGACACCGTTAAAACTTCAGCCGGAGCTGTTTTTAATGTGCCTATTTGTAAAGTAGATCACATTAAAGATGCCATTTTCTATTTGCAAGGAAGCGGAATTAAAACGGTTGCAGCAACTGAAAAAACAGACCAACACATTTACGACATCAACTTCAACGAACCGGTTGCCATCATTATGGGAAGCGAAGACAGAGGTGTAAATCCTTCAGTATTGAAAATTGTAGATGAAAAAGCAAAACTTCCAATGTTTGGAACTATTGAATCTTTGAATGTTTCGGTGGCTTGTGGTGCTTTTTTGTATGAAACTTTAAGACAGAGAATGTAAGAAGTGTTCAGTTTGCAGTCGCAGTGTTCAACCACAAATTACATCAAGAAAACTATTTCTTCCCACCCAAAAACTCATAAATCACTTTCATTGATGAATTGAAGTATTCCTTGATGGTTTCTTCAGGTTTAGGTGGTGGATTGAAATTTCCTTTTTCATCAAAATTTCGGATGAAGGGATCTTGTTCGGGGTTGAAATCGGGTTTTTCCCATTCGTAGAAAATAGGTTTTGCAAATTGAGGTGTTTTTAATACCAATGCAAAGGCTAATCCCGTTAGAAATCCGCTTAAATGGCCTTCCCAAGAAACAGAATTATCCACTTCGGGAAACATGTACCAAACCGTTCCACCGTACAACAAAACAATCACAAACGACAAAGCTACTAAGCGATAATATTTGGTAAAAATTCCTTTAAAAAAGATAAAACTTACCAAAGTATACACCAAACCACTTGCTCCAATATGATAACTCGGCCTTCCCAAAAGCCAAGTTCCTAATCCTGAAAACAGTATTCCAAATACCAAAACCACAAAAGTTTGTTCGCGATAAAAAAACCGCAAAATGGGAAGTAAAATAAATAATGCAATAGAGTTATTGACCAAATGCTGAAAATCGCTATGTAAAAACGGACTAAAAAGAATGCCTTTAACGCCGAACCATTCTCGAGGATAAATTCCCAAATGCGAAAAACGCACGCCAAAATGATTTTCGTAAGCAAAAACCATCCATAACATCATAACAAAAAGCAATGGCAAAAGAATTACCGAAAGTGAAAATTGAAAAGGATTGTCGTGTTGTTTTTCCATAAAAAGATTATTTCAAAGATAACGCCAAAAATAATTCTATGCACATTTGTCATAAAATTGTAATTTTACGTCATGAATCAACCACTAGCCGAACGCATTCGTCCGCAACAATTATCGGATTATATCAGCCAATTGCATTTAGTTGGCCCCGAGGGTTCGTTGACCCAACAAATTGCTAAAGGATTAATTCCGAGTTTAATTTTATGGGGACCACCAGGAACAGGAAAAACAACTTTGGCACAAATTATGGCGCAAGAAAGTAAACGACCATTTTACCAATTGAGTGCTATACATTCAGGTGTGAAAGACATTCGTGAAGTCATTGAAAAAGCAAAGCAAAGTGGTGGTATTTTCACAACCAAAAATCCTATTTTATTTATTGATGAAATCCATCGTTTTTCGAAATCCCAGCAAGATTCTTTGTTGGCAGCGGTTGAGAAAGGTTGGATTACATTAATTGGTGCTACAACTGAAAATCCGAGTTTTGAAGTCATTCCCGCTTTATTGTCAAGATGTCAGGTTTATGTTTTAAATGCGTTTACCAAAGAAGATTTGGAAGCTTTATTGCATCGCGCGATGAAAACTGATTTGGAATTACAAAAGAAAAACATCGAATTAAAAGAAACGGAAGCACTACTTCGTCTTTCAGGGGGCGATGGTCGAAAATTATTGAATATTTTTGAGTTGGTAATTAATGCTAATGAAAGTGATGCTGTTGAAATTACGAATGAGAAAGTAATGCAATTGGTGCAAAAAAATACGGTGTTATATGACAAAACAGGTGAACAACATTACGATATTGTTTCTGCTTTCATAAAATCGATTCGTGGTAGTGATCCAAACGGCGCGGTTTATTGGTTAGCTCGAATGATTGAAGGTGGCGAAGATGTAAAATTTATTGCCCGAAGAATGTTGATTTTAGCCAGTGAAGACATTGGAAATGCTAATCCAACGGCTTTGATTATGGCGAATAATACTTTTCAAGCGGTTACAACAATTGGTTATCCTGAAAGTCGGATTATCTTGAGTCAGTGTGCGATTTATTTGGCAACTTCTGCCAAAAGTAATGCCAGTTATATGGCTATCGGAAAAGCGCAACAACTAGTAAAACAAACCGGTGATTTACCAGTTCCGATACATTTAAGAAATGCTCCTACCAAATTAATGAAAGAATTGGGCTACGGAGAAGAGTATAAATATTCGCATGATTTCCCAAACAACTTTGCCGAGCAAGAATTTTTACCAAACGAAATTTCAGAAACAAAACTCTTTGAACCAGGCGAAAATGCGCGCGAAAAAGAATTACATCAGTTTTTGAAAAATCGCTGGAAAGATAAGTATGGATACTAGAGAAAAAAGATTAGAAGTTAGAAGATAGACTTTACCATTAAAACTTCACTTCAACTTTTTCTGAAACTAATTGATTAGCTTCGTTGTATTCAAAAAACCAACCGTTTATTTTTTTTACTAAAACACCATTTAAATTTCCTTTTTTAGCAATAAAAATATCTTCAGATGATGTTTTTGTTAACTCAAAAACAACTTCATTTTCAGAATTAGTTAATTGATAACCAGTTTCAGTAATTATAGAAGAATATTTTGTGTTATTATTCTCAACAACAATTTTGTTTTCAGCTGATTTTTCAATCAATATCTCTTTATTTTCATTCTTTACAAAACTTTTACTTTTGTTGAAGTTCAATTGACCTTTGAGTGAAGTTAGTGCTTGGCGAAGTGCAATAGTAAATGACTTATCAAAATCCTTTTCTCTTGACGAACCTTTAACACTCTCAATTAACAAATTTCCTTTGCAATCTTTA
The DNA here is from genome assembly GCA_018401995.1 of Flavobacterium sp. Taxonomy (GTDB): domain Bacteria; phylum Bacteroidota; class Bacteroidia; order Flavobacteriales; family Flavobacteriaceae; genus Flavobacterium. The sequence goes on from JAGYJR010000001.1 coordinate 137,126, forward strand.
ACTTGAACATAAAGATTTTTAGAAAATAATTTGTTATCATCAATTACATATGCATAAAGAACTTCACAGGGATTATTAGCAACAAAATCAGGCTTTATATCAGTATCGTATAAAACTTTAAAACCCTCTTTTTCAAAAAAAGATTTTGTTAACCCATTTAAATTAAACTTATTAGGCTCTTCAAAAAAATCAAAAGAATAGGGGACTATAACGTATTCATATTTTTCTTGAGAAAAAAGACTAGTAATTGTGAATAGAAATAAAAATGATACTATTTTCATTATAAAAATTTCTTAAGTTCCAATAAATGCTGAATTTGCATTACTGGATGTGAATGATGTATAACTTGTTCATTAAAAAAAATCGCATCCATTCCTACTGATAATGCACCTTGAATATCTGCTTCAATACTATCGCCTATCATGATACTTTCCTGAATGGTTGCATTAGCCAAAGATAAGGCAAAATTAAATATGGTTGGATGTGGTTTTTTCACACCAGCCATTTCTGAATTTGTAACGGTAGTAAAATAATGAGCGATGTTAGCGTTATGTAGCTTACGGGTTTGTACTTGACTGAATCCGTTTGTGATAATATGCAATTTATAATTCCTTGACAAATAATCTAAAACTTCTTTAGCTCCATCAAATAAATGATTATTTTCAGGTAAATAATGAATATAGTCTTCGGAAAGTTGGTTAATTATAGTGCTATCTACCTCAAAATTTACCGCATCAAAACTGTCTTTTAATCGATAATAACGAAGATGTTCGTGTGATACTTGATTGGTTTGATATAATTTCCAATACTGTTGATTTATTGGAACATAATGTTGAATAAACGCATTTACTGAAACTGGAATTTGATGTTTTTCAAAAATGATTTCAAAAGCAAACGCAGAATTTTTATCAAAATCCCAAAGGGTATGATCTAAATCGAAGAAAATATGTTTTTTGTTTTGAAAATTCATCACTTATTTACCGGCGGTAATTACGGCATTTTCGATATGGTAAATCCAATCTTCTACATCATTATCATTGTAACGAAAAGTTCCGGTTAAAGTTAAGTATTGATCGGTTTTTAATTTTGGAAATGCGCCACCTTTGAACTTGATGCCCATGATGGTTTCTGGTCCTGATTTTCCACAGAAGAAACAAGCAGCAAATACGTTTTTACTCAACGCATAACTTTTATTATCGATTGGAATAATAAATCCACTGATTACAATTGGTTTCCCTTGTTTGGCTTTTAATTTTGGATTAATTACTGGGAACATAACTTCTCCATAAACTTTATCGGCTTTTTTGTTGTAATCAATCTTTCCAAGTAAGGTCCAAGTCAGCGTGTCAGCTAGAATTGTTTTTGTTGTTTTACTGCTATTCACTTTTTTAACTTCCGATTTTTGGAAACTAAAAAACGAAATTGCGACTAAAATTGCGATGAAAAATTTACTGTAATTATGCATTTGCTAATGTTTTTGATATATTTAATTTATATGCTTTTATGGCCGGAATTAACGCTGCCACTACTCCAACACCAATGGTCAAAAGAAACAAAACACCTTCTTTATCCCAAAGGAACTCATATGGATTGAAACTCATTTTAAAATCTTGTTCAGAAGAAGCTGAAATCCATAGTATAGAAACTCTACCCAAAATCGTACCAAAGATAAATCCAACGATGCAAAGTAACAAACTTTCTATTAAAACTAGTTGCATCAGTTGCATTCTTTTGGCACCATTGACACGAAGTAATGCAAATTCATTTTTACGTTCTTTCAAAGTATTGTATAAGGCAATGAAAATAGATATTCCTGAAATGAGCATAATTCCATAAGCCAAATATTGCAACGCTTGAATTCCAATACCAAATAATGAAAATAAACGATTCACTTCTAAAGCTGGTGAAGCTACTTGCATTTTAGTATTTTGAGCTATAATTCTTGGCCAAGTTACAATTCCCATTTTATTGCGGAATTTTAGCAAAACAGCTGTGATTTCCATTCCTGGTTCATCTAGTGTTAGATCATGATGATGGTTATGATCTTGGTCATCGCCTTCTACATGTACATGACCTTCTTCCCCATGTGCAGGGTTTTCGCTTTCTGTTGAACCATGATCTCCGTGCATTTGCCAAACACTTGGAATAGTACATAAAATCAAATTATCTACTACTTTCCCTGTTGGCGCTGCAATACCTACTACTTTATAAGCATATTCTTCATGAACATGACCTTCAGCAGCATCGCCATGCGAACCGTAAAATTCATCACCAACACTTAAACTCAGCTTTTGAGCAATTTCACTTCCCAAAACTACTTCAAAGTTATTTTCGAAGATTTTACCATCTGCTATTTTCGCTTCATATTTTTCTAAATAATCAGCTGTGGTTCCAAGTATTTTGAATCCGCGATAATTGTCTCCAAATGCCAATGGAATAGCTTTTTCCACAAACGGATGTTGCATCCAAACTTTTGCAGAATCATAACTAATATTTCCTGTTGGAGCATCCACATGATAAACCGAAGACAAAATTAATTGCAACGGACTCCCCTGAGCACCCATCACTAAATCAACACCGTCAATATTTTTGGTAAATTTTTCTTCAAATTGTTTTTCTACCAATATCAATGTCGTTATGATCGCCACACTTGAGGTTAGCAAAATAACACTCAAAATGGTATTTAATGGTTTAAACCATATATTTTTCCAAGCTAATTTTGCTATCATATCAAAGTAATTTTATTGATAAACTTTTCTTTAATTCGGCTATCGTGCGTAACAATTACTAGAGCGGCTTTATATTCTTTAGATAAAGAAGTTAGTAATTCGATAACTTTTTCGGCATTTTTATCATCCAAACTTGATGTGGGTTCATCTGCCAAAAGCACTTTGGGTTCATTCATTAAAGCACGTGCAATAGAAACACGTTGTTGTTGACCGATACTCAATTGAGAAGGTAATTTATTTGCTTGGTTGGCAACATCTAATTGTTCTAAAAGCTTTTTAGCTCTTGCTGAATTCTTTTTACCAGTTGCTAACCATGAGGCCATTTCTAGATTTTCTAAAACCGTTAAAGCGCTCACAAAATGTGATTTTTGGAAAACAATACCAATATTTTTTCCTCGAAATTTATCTAATTTCTTTTCCGAAAGAGCGAGCATATTTTCTTTATCAATTTCGATAGCGCCAGAAGTTGGTTTTAACAAACCTCCTAAAATATGCAAATAAGTCGTTTTTCCTTTTCCAGAATCGCCTGTAATTAAAATAGTGCTTCCTGCTTCACAATACAAATCAGGCATATGAAATACTTGATCTTTATTATAGGAAAATGTGATTTTGTTTGTACTAATCATTTTTATCTAAACTTTATACGAATAGGTTTGCAATATAGCTAATTAGAAAAGAAATCTTTCTTAATTTTTTGCAAAAAATTAGGCTTTGGAATTAATCAAAAAATCCCTTCGTCTTGAAAACTCAAATATCCATTTTCGGTGATAATAAGATGATCTAAAACTTGGATTTCCAAGGTTTGACCTGCTTCTTTGATACGTTTGGTTATTTTCAAATCAGCTTCACTGGCAATTAATTTTCCCGATGGATGGTTGTGCGTTAAAACCAATCCTGTTGCGTTTTGCTCAAAAGCCATTTTGAAAATTAAGCGAATATCTACAACCGTTCCTGTTATTCCTCCTTTTGAAAGCTGAGCTTTATAAATAACTTTATTAGAGTTATTAAGATACAACACCCAAAATTCTTCGTGAGGCAATTCTCCAATAATGGGTTGCATGATGTCGAAAACTGCTTTACTGGAAGTAATTTTTTTGAGTTCGATTGCGTCTTCGGCCCTGCGTCTTCGTCCTAATTCTAATGCAGCAGCAATGGAAATGGCTTTAGCTTCACCAATTCCCTTGAATTGCATAAGCTGGGCAACCGACATTTTTCCTAACGTATTCAGATTGTTTTCGGAGGAAGCTAAAATGCGTTGACACAATTGCACCGCGCTCTCATTGCGAGAACCGGAACCAATTAAAATAGCAAGTAATTCGGAATCAGATAAGGTGGATTTACCTTTTAGAAGAAATTTTTCACGTGGGCGATCGTCTTCGGCCCATTGGTTGATTGGCGTGTACATAAGATGTTATTTTGGCGTTTATAAGAACAAAGTTAATTAAAAAATCTTAAAAATGAAAAAAACTAAATTTTTACCACATAGAAACATAGGTTTACCTTTCATTTAATTAGGCATTTTATTTTAGACAGGTTACAAAGAAGCTACGTGAATCAATTTATTGACTATTAAATTCTTCTTTTTCTATGTTTCTATGCGGTTTTAAAAAATCTTCAAAATAAATGGCTTGAAAATTGCGTTTGAAATTACAATCTGTCATTTCGAGCGCAGTCGAAAATTTTTAAAAAGTATTGACTTCGACTTCGCTCAGTTTGACAAAAAATGTATAACATGAAACTATTTATTACTCTACTTTTAATCTGCTTTTCTTTTGGATGTAAGAAACCTGAAAAAATTGCGAAAAACATATCGGAATCAAAACCAACCACTCAACTTATAGAAATTCCTACTGATTTCTACCAAAAACTTTCTAATGCAGCGATTTCGATAATTGATCCTGAAGTGGTTTATACACCGGCTTATGTTGGGTTAAAATATCCAAACGGCGATGTTCCTGCAAAAACTGGGGTTTGTACAGATGTGGTGATTCGTGCCTATCGAAAATTAGGAATTGATTTGCAAAAAGAAGTGCATGAAGACATGAAAGCCAACTTTTCATTATATCCAAAAACTTGGGGATTAAAATCTACTGATAAAAACATCGACCACCGAAGAGTTCCTAATTTAGAGGTTTTCTTTGCTCGAAAAGGAAAAACTTTACCTATTACACAAAACCCAAACGATTACAAAACAGGCGATTTAGTGACTTGGCTTTTGGCGGGTGATGCTATTCCTCATATTGGTATTGTAACGCACATAAAATCAAACAATGGAAACCCAATGATTGTGCACAACGTAGGAAGCGGACAAGTTTTAGAAGATTGTTTGTTGAGTTGGAAAATTGTGGGGCATTTTAGGTATGGGAAATAAAACAAAAATCTATTTGCTGTTTCTATTGAATTTATATTGTCTATAAAACCATCCTGTTTGGTAATCTTCAAATCCCAAATATTTAATTTTTTTCCTCTTCAATTCTTCTTCTAATGTGTCAAAATTGGACAAAAAAACTTTAACTAACTCGGCTGTTTCTCCATTTTTGAAGTAGATTACTATTGATTTTGATTTCCATGAATATCTTCCAAAATAAACTTCAGATTTTGAATATCCTAAAATTTTATCTAAAGTGTTTTTCTTGAATTTAAATCTATTTAACTCAAAAATCGATAAATTTTCATCATCAACTACTACATATTTGAAATAAAAACTAAAAAAATAAGATAGATGAAAAACAAAATAACCTGAAAAAAGAACAAAAAACAATGCTGCTAGAAAAAGTCCAAAATCAAAGTCCAAAAATACCTTAGCATAAATAACTTCTAAAGATTTATAGAACAGAAAAGCAATTCCTACAATAAAAGCAAATTTTATCGCAGGGAAAAGAATTTTTGGAAAGAATTTTTTTCTCAAAATTAAATACTATTTATCGATTACGTGATTTCTCCTTCATCGAAATGACAAGTTATTTATTATAATTTTATAATAACCTGTATACCAAAAAGATAATAAAAATAAAGCTCCTAAAAATAAAACTGTAAAACAGATTATAAAAACTAAAGACGCGTTTAACAATATGCAAATCTTTATCTTTAAAACTTTCATAATGCTTTTCAAGTGCTGGAAAAACGTCTAAAAAATTGAAGAAATTAAAAATCAAATCAATTAAATCTCCCATATCAACTAGTTTATCAACCCTTTCACCTCATCAAAATTCAATCCGCCGTAATTTCCTGAACTCATTAATAATAAAGCTGAGTTTTCTAAATTTTGGCTGAATAAAAAGTCTTTGAACTCGGTTGGGTTGGTGTAAATAATCAAATCTTCTCTTTGGAACGATTGTGCTATTTGGTCGTAGGTTACTTCTTCCAAACGTTTTATTTTTACGGCATCGGGCGAATAGAAAACAACAGCGATATCAGCTGCATCTAAAGCACCTTGGTATTCTTTTAAGAACTCTGCATTTAAACTGCTGTAAGTATGTAACTCTAAACAAGCGATTAATTTTCTATCTGGATATTGAGCTTTCACCGCTTTTGTAGTAGCTGTAACTTTACTAGGAGAATGTGCAAAATCTTTATACGCAACTTTATTAGCACTTTCTGCAATTTTTTCTAATCGTTTGGATGCGCCTTTGAAACTGGCAATAGCTTCGTAAAATTCGGCTTCATCAACGCCCATGCATTGGCAAATCCATTTGGCTCCTGCTAAGTTACTTAAATTGTGTGCTCCGAAAACTTCAATTGGCATTGGACCTTCTGGTGTATCTAATAAAGTTTTTCCGTTTTCTACTGTATAACTTGGTGTTTGATACGCAATTTTTCGGATTGGATTTTCGGTTCCTTCGGCTACTGCTTTTACAGCTTCGTCTTCTTCGTTGTAGACTAAAATACCGCCGCGCGTGATTTGGTTGGCGAAAATTCTAAATTGTTCCACATAATTATCAAACGTAGGGAACACATTGATATGATCCCAAGCAATTCCGGATAACAACGCAATATTCGGTTGGTACAAATGAAACTTTGGTCGCAAATCTATTGGAGAAGTCAAATATTCATCGCCTTCTAAAACTATAAAATCGTTATCTTCGGTTAAATGCACCATCGTATCGAAACCTTCTAGTTGAGCTCCCACCATATAATCCACTTCGATATTGTGATAATGCATCACGTGTAAAATCATCGAAGTAATTGTTGTTTTTCCGTGAGAACCACCAATTACTACTCGGGTTTTGTTTTTTGATTGTTCGTATAAAAATTCGGGATACGAATAAATTTTCAAGCCTAATTCTTGCGCTTTCAACAATTCTGGGTTATCGGCTTTAGCGTGCATTCCTAAAATAATCGCTTCAATATCGGTTGTGATTTTTTCGGGGAACCAACCTTCTTCTTTTGGTAACAAACCTTTTTTCTCTAAACGTGATTTTGAAGGTTCGAAAATAGCATCATCGCTACCCGTTACATGATATCCTTTGTTGTGTAAAGCTAATGCTAAATTGTGCATGGCTGCTCCGCCAATGGCTATGAAATGTGTTCTCATTTTTTGTTGAATTGTTAAACTGTTAATTTGTTAAATCGATTAAACGATTCAACATTTTAACAATTACACTATTTGTTTTCAAATTGTTCTTTTAACTTATTTGCTTTTGTTTTGTCTTTCAACTTGTTCAAATATAAGTCATATAATTTTTCGAAAGTAGTTTTTGAATTACCAATTTCATGTGCTTTTTTATAATGGATTTCCGCTTTCGCATAGCGACTGAAATACACATCGATATAACCTTTTGCCAAGTAACCATCGACTTTTGAAAGTGCCATTAATTCATCGGCATATTTTTGGGCTTTTTTTTCGCTTCCACCAATGATTCCGGGTAATTCGATGTATAACATTACTAATGCCCAACGTGTATCGATATGTTTTGTATCTAATTTTGCAGCGATTAAAAAGGTTTCTTCTACTTCATCAATCATTCCTAAAGCTTTAAATTTATTGGAATTTTTCGCTTTCATTCCCAAAGCGCCACCGTATTTGTACCAATAATTAGCGTTTTTAGGGAATTTGGTTTTTAAAATTTTGTAGTACGAAATAGCATCATCCCAATTCTTATTTTTCCCTTCAATATCACCTAAATATTCAATAGATTTATAGTAATTAGCCGAATTTTGGGATTCATTTTTAAAAATTCCTTTGGCTTCTGAAAGTTTGTTTTCCGCAAATAAGCGTTCGCCTTTCTCAAAATTGGATTGTGAGAAAAGAACCATTGGAAATAAAAAAATCAAAAATAGTTGTCGCATAAGGAAATATTCTCCAAAAATAGGAAAATGTACAATAGCAGTATCATTTTTTTGGTTAATTTTAAAAAATCAAAAATCATTCCAACCTTTTGGATAAAATTATCATCCTCTATTTTAAAACAACTGTATGAGAATTCTATTTTTACTTTTTTGCTTCACCTTTTCAACTACTTTTTTTGCTCAACATAATTTTGATAACCACTGGAAAAAGGTCTATCAATTTGAACTAAATGGCGAAGTAAAATCGGCTCAAAAAGAAGTGCAATCCATTTTCAAAAAAGCAAAGCGACAAGAAAATGAAGTACAATTAGTAAAATGTTTTTTCTATTTATCGAAATTCAAACAAGTTTTAAATGAAAACGCTCAATTGACAATCATTCAAGACATTGAGCGTGAAATCAAAGAAGCCAAACCTGTTTCCAAAGCATTGTTGCGCTATATATACATTGGAATGCTTGAAGATTACCTTTCGAATTATCGTTATATTATAGCCCAAAGAACTCCAATAAAAAACGAGAAACACAAGGATTTTTTAACTTGGACAACATTAGATTTTCACAATGAAATTGATTCCACTTATTCCTATTTATTAGAATCTGAAAAAGAGCTTAGAAGTGTAAATATTGCATCATTTAAAGAAATATTTGAGTATTCGTTTCATATTGATGCAAAAAAAAGTAGTGTTTATGATTTTTTATCAGAAAAGACTAGTACACATCTGCAATCTCAAGTTAACACCGTAACAAACAATGAAGGAACAAATAGGGAAATTTCTCTTCTTTTTGATGAACCAATAATCTTCAAAAATGTAAATTTTGAAAAAATACAAAATAAAAACTTACTTAAATTAATTAGTCTTTGGAAAAAAAATGAAGCTTTTCATTTGATACAAAATAATGAAAACGAATTAGATAGAGTTTACAGAGAACGAATATGGACTGTAAAAACAATTCTAAAAAATGATAGCTTATTTTTTAAAAAAGCTAGTCAATTAGAAAAGAAAACTAAAAATAATCATTTGAAAAAGCAATTACAAATCGATAGACTTGACTACATTTTTCAAACAGCAAAAAAAACTAATAAAATAAAAAATTATGAAGAAGCTTTACAATTGATTGACACAATTTTACAAACTAGGATTAATAGTCAAGCGCTATATCAAGCAGAAAATATTAAACAAACAATATTACAAAAGTATCTTTCAATTCATTTACCTAAAAACAGCTACCCTAATCAAAGTAATTTAGCAGCTGTAGATTTTAAAAATGTTGACACACTTACGATTAAATACTTCAAGATACCTGTTGAATATTCCGATTTATTTAATCACAATTACAATACCAAAATCAGTCAAAATAAAGATTCAATTTTAAATAAGCTTATCACAAGTAATGAGCAACTAATTAAAGAGCAAATTGTAGTTCTTCCTTTGAATAAATACAACTTAAGTTCTACAGAATTTGTTTTAGAAAAATTAGACATTGGTCATTATTTAATTTATGTTGAGACATCAAATTATGATAAAAAAGACAAGGAAGCTTTTAGTTACCAAAGTATAATTGTTTCTAACTTTTTTATTGTTGATGAGCAAGAAGATAAGAAAGACTCTTTTTATGTTTACAACAGAAAAACTGGAAAACCAATCGAGAATGTTGTTGTTAGAAATAATTTAGAGACAAAATTATCTTCAATTAATGGAAAGACATTTTTCAACCATAAAAAAAGAGAGAAAAACAAAAATTACCAAAATAAAGCTTTATTTATATCCAAAAATGACACTATTGTTCAAAACTATTATGAAGGGTATTTACCAGATGATGAAACAATAAATTTGGACGAATACGACAATTGGGAAGCAAAGGCATTATTATATTTTGATAGAGCAATATACAGACCTGGACAAAAACTTTTTTACAAAGGAATATTATTGCAAAAAAAAGATACAGAAAAAAGTGTAGTCCCATTTCTTACAGTTAATGTTGTAATTAAAGATGCAAACTACACTATTATTAAAGAATTTGAAGTACAGACTAATGAATTTGGAAGTTTCTCTGGCGAATTTGAAATACCAAAAAATGTAGTAACAGGTGAATTTGAAATTGAAATCGAAGAACCTGATAATTATGAAAAAGATGATAAATATTACGACAATGAAGAGGAAGAACACATTTTCTGGGATAATGTAGATTTTAGCTACAATTCATTTTATTTTTCCGTTGAAGAATACAAACGTCCAACATTTGAAGTAACATTTGATGAAATAAATGAAAATTACACCATTGGCGACACCATAAAAGTTAAAGGAAACACCAAAGCTTTTGCAGGAAACAACCTTACAAATGCTAAGATTAAATACACAGTTTCAAGACGTTTAATAGTTAAAGAAAAATATGTTCCATACCAACAAAATTTTATAAACGAAACTATTTCAACTAATGAAAAAGGTGATTTTACTATCTCTTTTGTTGCAAATGATTCTATCTTTAACAATGAAGAAATAATCTCTTTTGACTATGCTATTCAAGCTGAAGTTACAGATGTACAAGGCGAAACTCAAATTGCTTCTAAAAATGTATCCGTAAGTCAAGAAATGCTTGAAATACAGCTAATTATTCCAAATGAAATATATGTGGAAAAAGAAAATAAATTGGTAATTAAATCCCAAACAAAAAATCAATTCCCAATCGAAGCTTCTGGAAAAATCCTAATTTATGAAATAAAAAGTAAGCCATTTTTAAAACAGCGAAGAAATGGATTTCCAATTATTCAAACCATTCCAAGAGCAAAATTTGAAAGCTTATTCCCTCATCTACCTTATGACAGAAAAGATTTAGAAGCAACAGAAGAATTAGTAAAAACCATTACTTTTAACACTAAAAAAAGTAAAGAAATTGTTTTATCCTTTTTGAAAAACCTTCCTAACAAAAAATTTAAAATTGTAGCCGAAGCACTTGATCAAAAAGGAAACATCATAAAAACAGAGAAAATAATTACTGTTTCTTCAAAAGAGAAACCATTACGAGAAGATAAAGTATACACTTTTAAAGACATTTCAGAGCCTAATTCAAATGCTTATACTTTTGAAATTTACAGTATAATTCCTGATTTATATATTACTGGTCGCTGTAATGAGTTGGGTGAAATGAGTACAGAACCTCAAACGATTCAACTTAGTAATGGAAGAGGAATTTTGAAGTTTATAAAAAACAATCCTACTACAGAATTAGCACAATTCCACTTTAGTAGCATATGGGAAAATGAAGGCTATGAAGAAAACTACCAAATACTAACAGAAAAAAACAATACTCAAATTCAATTCGAAGCAACTAGCCTTCGCAACAAGATAGAACCTGGAAGTAAAGAAAAATGGGCTTTTAAAATTATTGACCAAAAAATTCAAACCGAAATTTTAGCCAGTATGTATGATAGTTCTTTGGATCAATTCAAAAAAAGCATGTGGGAAGATTTGAATTTTGAAACAACAAATTTTAATAATTTTCAAGTGAATGTTAAAAAGAACAACACTTCAAATTTCTATATTGAAAATTTCAATTTTAACAGAAAATATTCTCAAACTTTTAAAAGAGCAATTCTAACACTAAATTGGTTCGGATTTAAATTTTTGAATGATAGTAACAACCAATTTCGTGAGAAGTATTTAAAAACAATTGAAAGAAAAATAAATTTATCAAAAGACAACACACATACATATGGAAATGTTTCAGATAATCTAGGTCCCTTGGCCGGAGCTAATGTGATCGTTAAAGGAACAAAAAATGGAACAACTACAGATTTTGACGGCAACTTTTCAATCAAAGCGGAACCTGGTGACATTTTAGAAGTTACCTATACAGGCATGAAAAAATTAAGTGTATCAGTAGACAACTCAAAAGAAATTAATATAATTTTAGAAGAAGATATTTTAACTGGTTCAGAAGTAGTAGTTGTAGCTTATGGAGGGACAAAAAAATCTAATGTAACTTCTGCGGTTTCTGTAGTTAAAGCGGATTCTATTGAGCAGATACCTATCGCATCTCTTGATCAGGTTTTACAGGGCAATTTCTCTGGCTTACAAATGTCAACAGGTTCAGGACAACCAGGACAAAGCGGAACTATTCGTCTTAGAGGTACAAGTACAATTAATAATAATGGGGCACCTTTATTTATTGTTGACGGTATTCCAGTTGATGAGGATTACTTTAGAAGTTTAAATTCTAACAATATTGAAAGTGCGTCAGTCTTAAAAGATGCTTCTGCTGCAGCATTGTATGGCAGTAGAGGGGCAAACGGTGTTGTTATAATCACCACTAAAAATGCAGTTAAAGAATTAGCACAAGTACAAACCAGAAGTAATTTTAACGAAACCGCTTTCTTTTTCCCACATATTACAACGGATACTAATGGAGCGTTTTCTTTTGAGTTTATAACACCAGAATCGCTAACCCAATGGAAACTTCGATTATTAGGACACAACAATCAAGGTGATTCAGGATACTTAGAATCAAAAATCATTGCACAAAAAGAAGTAATGCTTCAAACCAATATGCCACGATTTGTGCGTGAAAAAGACGAAATCACCCTTACGGCAAAAGTTGCGAATCTTACCAATGAAGTAAAAACAGGAAATGCTATGTTGCTCCTTTTTGATGCTACTTCCATGAATCCTATTGATTCTATTGCTGCCAATGAAACCAATATCAAATCATTTTCTTGTAAACCTAAAGAAAGCGTCGCGGTGAGTTGGACAATCAAAATTCCAGAAAACATTCAAGGTTTACAATACAAAATAGTAGCCAAATCTGGAAACTATTCTGATGGAGAAGAAAATATTTTACCGGTTTTAAGTAATAAAATTTTGGTTACTGAAAGTCTTCCAATTTGGGTGAAAGCAAATTCCAAAAAAGAATATGTTTTTGAAAAACTAAAAAACTCCACATCAAATTCAGCAAGAAATCATCAACTGACTTTGACTTATACTTCAAACCCAACTTGGTTAGTCTTGGAAGCGTTACCTTATTTAATGGAATACGAACACGAATGTGCTGAACAAACATTTTCAAGATTTTACGGAAACTTCATCGCATCAGAAATTATTTCGAGCCAACCCAAAATGGCTGATTTACTGGAATCTTGGAAGAAAAATCCTGGACCAACTTCTAAATTAACCCAAAATGAGGCATTAAAATCTATAGTTCTCAATGAAACTCCGTGGTTGCTTGATACTGAAAGTGAAGCGTCAAAAAACAAGCGATTAGCACTTCTAATGGATGCAAATGCCATGAAAGAATCTGAAATGCAGACGCTGAAAAAATTGGAAGAAAAACAATTGCCTTCTGGAGGATTTCCTTGGTTTGATGGCGGCGAAGCTAATTTGTATATAACCCAACATATTTTAGCAGGTTTTGGACACTTAGAAAAAATTGCACCTGAGAAATCTATTGTTTTTGAAAATATTACTTCAAAAGCGATTCCGTTTCTGGATACAACTTTTGAAAATCAAAAAACTTCAAAAGAAAAAACAGTAAATCATAACAAATTCAACAACTTGCATTTTCTTTATGCTCGAAGTTTTTATCTTGATAAAAAACCACTTTCACCAAAAATGAAAACGTTAATTCAAGAAGAAATTCAGGATTTACAATCAAATTGGCTTTCGCTTACATTATACCAAAAAGGTTTATTAGCACTAACAATGCATCGCATGAACGAGAAGAAGTTTGCTAAAAAAATCATCAAACATTTAAAAGAAACTGCTGCTACAAATTCAGATTTTGGAATGTATTGGATAGCTAATAAAAACGGCTACTATTGGTACGAATCAGCAATTGAAACACAAGCACTATTAATAGAAGCTTTCTCAGAAATTGAAAACGATGAAAAATTGGTAGAAGAAATGAAAGTTTGGCTACTAAAACAAAAACAATTGAATCATTGGCCCACAACAAAAGCAACTACTGAAGCCACTTATGCACTGTTACTTCGTGGAAAAAGTTGGAATAATGAAAAAGGCGAAACCCAATTCAAAATTGGAAATCAAAAATTTAGCACTTCAGAAAAAACAGAAAATAATAACTTAGGAAACATCAAAAAGCAATGGCAATCAAATGAAATTTCGGAAAATATGGGACAAATTTCAGTAAACAACCAATCGGAAGTTCCAGGTTTTGGTGGTGTTTATTGGCAATATTTCGAAGATTTAGAAACCATAAATCCAGATGAAAATCAAAAAATTAAAATTGAAAAATCATTATTCAAAAAAGAGTCCGTAACTAATGGAAGTCAATTAGTTCCAATAACAAATTCGAATATAAAAGTAGGTGATTTAGTAACAATCCGAATTGTGGTTACTACTAATAAAAACCTGGAATTTGTTCATTTAAAAGACGCTAGAGCAACTTGTTTTGAACCTGTTGCCGTTTTATCAAAATACGAAAGACAAAACAATATTAGCTATTACAGAAGTACAAAAGATGTGGCTACTCATTTCTTTTTCGATACTATGAACAAAGGAACTTATGTTTTTGAGTATGATGTTAGAGTTACTAATTTAGGCATTTTCAATGATGGAATTTCCACTTTACAAAGCATGTATGCTCCAGAATTTAGCGCCTTTTCGAAAAGCACAAAAGTTCAAGTTCAAGAATAATAGGAAACTTAAGAATTTAACATAAAAAAACGTCCCGAAAAATCGGGACGTTTTATTTAATGAATTTGCAAATTACTTTACAATGGTCATTTCATCTACAAGGTGTTTCGCACCAGCATAGGTATCAATTACCCAAAGTACAAAACGAACATCAACGTTGATTGTTCTTTGTAATTTTGGATCAAAAATTACGTCACCAGCCATAGCTTCGATGTTTCCGTCGAATGCTAAACCGATTAACTCACCTTTTCCGTTTAAAACTGGTGAACCTGAATTTCCTCCAGTGATATCGTTATCGGTTAAGAAATTCACGTGTAACGTTCCGTCTTTATCTGCATAACGACCGTAGTTACGTGCTTTTTGCATGTCTAAAATTTTGGTTGGCAAATCAAATTCAGCATCGCCTTTTTTGTATTTTTTTACCAAACCTTCCATTGTAGTATAATTGTTCACTTTTGCATCGTTACGTTTGTCAGCTGGTAACGCACGAACTTTTCCATAAGTTAAACGCAACGTTGAATTTGCATCTGGATACAAAATAGTAGCTATTTTAGATTCTCTCAAACCTTCAACCAATAAACGGAAAGCCGCACTGTAATCGTTTTGTGCTTTTGCAATTTCATCTGATTTTGCATTGTAGTGGTTTAATAACTCATTAGATAATTTCACTAATGGATCATTTGCAACTGCTGCTTGATTTGGAACTAATAAAAATGCTTTTATTTTTTCAGCAGAAGAAAAAATACTCAATTCAAATGCTGCATTTACATAAGCAGTAAAATCATTATTATTTGCTTTTCCAATTTCAGCAACAAACGGAGCAATTCCATAACCAGTAGCTTTTGTTGCGTATAAATTCAATTGTCCTGCTAAAACATCTTTTTCAGCTGGAATATAAACCTCTGTAAAAAACTCATCCGCCATTTGGGATAATGCAGGAGCCATTTGTTTTCTCTTTTCTTCGTTAGCATTAGCATAAGCTTCTAATTGACGACCTAAGCTTCTTGCAATTGTACCGTAAGAACTAGAACGCAATAATGTCATTAAATAATTATCGTGTTTTGCTTTTTCATTAGTTAAAGCGTAATAATTATTAATAGTTGCAACAACATTTCCGTATTTTGCTTTATTTTCTTTTTTGTTTGCCCATTTATTGAATTTTGCTTCTTGAGCCGCTTTTGTTTTTGCCGTACCAAATTGCGTTAACGCATCAATCATTCCTTGACGGTTTTTCCAGTAATTTGCAATTGAAGCATATTTTGAAGCATACATTAAATTCACTTCAGCGCTTTGGTTCATGTGCACTTTTAACTTGTCCATTCCCATTTTTGAACCTTCTACCCAAGCTGGATAAGCGAATTTCACGTTTTGATCAATTCCGCTTGCTGGCATCCAACGGTTAGTTCTACCTGGATAACCTAGAATCATAGCGAAATCGTTTTCTTTCACTCCACCAATATTTACTGGTAAGTAGTGTTTTGGTTTTAATGGAACATTGTTCGTAGAATATTCCGCTGGTTGTCCGTTTGCATCAGCATAAACTCTGAATAAAGAGAAATCTGCAGTATGACGTGGCCATTCCCAGTTGTCTGTATCACCACCAAATTTTCCTAAACTTTCTTCTGGAGTTCCTACTAAACGAACATCAGTATAATCTTGGTAAACGAAATAATAGTATTCATTTCCTTGGAAGAAAGGACGAACCGAAACTGTATATTTCCCACCTTCGTCGTTTTCTTTTTGGATTGATGCAATTTCCTTGTTGATAGCCGCTTCTCTTTCAGCTTCTGTCATAGAAGGATTTACTTTTGATAAAATTCTTTTAGTAACATCATCCATACGAACGAAGAAACGAACGAATAAATTCTTTGGTTTTAATTCTTTGCTTCTATCAGCAGCCCAAAAACCATCTTTTAAGTAGTTGTTTTCTGGAGTTGATAATTCAGCAATTTTATCGTAACCACAGTGGTGATTCGTTAAAACTAAACCATCTTTTGAAATCATTTCAGCAGTACAACCGCCATTAAACTGAACGATTGCATCTTTCAAACTGTGGTTGTTGATGCTGTAAATTTCATCGGCTGTTAATTGCAAGCCCATTTTTTGCATGTCGCGGTGATTCAAACGTTCTATGAACATTAAAAACCACATTCCTTCGTTAGCTTTTACTGATGCTGGTAACATTAGCATAGCAGTAACAACGAATAGTACTAATTTTTTCATTGAAAATCTAATTTTTGATTTGATAAGGCGAAGATACTCAAAATTAATTTTGAATAAAATTTAGGAAAAGAAAAGTCGCATTTTTAATTTAATTTTAACGAAAAAAGCATCTCGATGGAGATGCTTTATTGGTATTTTATTATTGAATTATGAATTCAACATTTGCCACAGTTTATCTTTCAATTCTTGCAAACCTTGCTGAGCTACCGATGAGATGAACATATATGGTGTTCCTTTGAAAGCTTTGTCTAGCTCAATTTTCATTTCCGCTTTTAGTTCATCATCTAACATATCGGATTTTGAAATTACAATTAAACGGTCTTTATCTAGCATTTCTGGATTGTAACGACGTAATTCGTCTAATAAAATCTCATATTCATTTTTAACATCTGTGGCATCTGCAGGAACTAAAAACAACAAAGTTGAATTCCTTTCAATATGACGTAAAAAATAATGACCAAGTCCTTTACCTTCCGCAGCACCTTCAATAATTCCAGGAATATCAGCCATTACAAACGATTGAAAATCTCTGTAAGCTACAATTCCTAAATTAGGTTTTAAAGTAGTAAACGGATAATCTGCAATTTTTGGTTTAGCTGAAGTTAGCACCGATAATAAAGTTGATTTCCCAGCATTTGGAAAACCTACTAAACCTACATCAGCTAAAACTTTCAATTCTAGAATGATATCCATTTCTTGAATTGGCATTCCAGGTTGTGAATAACGAGGCGTTTGATTAGTTGAACTTCTAAAATGCCAGTTTCCTAATCCACCTTTTCCTCCTTTTGCAAGAATTTTAACCTCATCATGTTCGGTAATTTCGAATAAAACTTCTCCCGTTTCTTTGTCTTTTACTACAGTTCCTAATGGTACTTCTAAATATTTATCTTCACCATCAGCACCTGTACTTCTCGCACTACCACCATCGCCACCGTGTCCGGCTTTAACGTGACGCACAAATTTTAAGTGAAAAAGTGTCCAAAGATTTTTATTCCCTTTAATGTATACGTGACCACCGCGACCACCATCTCCACCATCTGGCCCGCCTTTTTCAATGAATTTTTCTCTGTGTAAATGGGTAGAACCTTTTCCGCCTTTACCCGATGCAACATATATTTTTACGTAATCTACGAAGTTCCCCTCAGTCATATTTTTATATTTTATTTTGACTTGTGTCTAAAGAATACCTGACAGCCACCGGCTGTCCTCCTTTTAATTTCAAATCTTCTGTCATTTTGAAGTTAGAAGCTAGAAGTAACTTAAAACTAGAATTAAACATTTTGCAAAGATAGGGAAAGTTGGAAGTTAGAAGTTGGAAGTTGGAAGATTTTTTAAAGTTGAAATTTGTTTCAGGTTTGGTAGCACAAAGTTTCGCTATGTTTTTCACTAAGTTTCACGATGTTTTTTTGTTTCAAGTTTCAGGTTTCAGGTTTGAATTTGATTTTTGAATTTGTTCTTGATTTTTGGAATTTGGAATTTGACTTTTGGGTTTTGATTAGGAATAGCCCTGATAGCAATGAAAAGCCCGCAAATAAAAAACAACCAAATTTTGTTGTTATGCAATTGCGACCTAAGCAGCACATTGTGTAACTTACAAAATGGTTGTTTTTTATGCGGACTTGTAATGAATAGCAGGATTAGCTCCTATAAATTATCGATTACTTTAGCTAAACGCTCTGTAATTTCTTTAATTTTTCCGATACCATTTACTGAATGAAACTTTCCTTGCACTTTATAATAATCCATTAATGGAGCGGTTTTCTCATTGTATTCTTGGTAGCGATTACGAATTTTTTCTTCGTCTTGATCATCAGCTCTACCTGAAGTTTTTCCTCTTTCAAGTAAGCGTTGCACTAAAATTTCGTCATCAGCTTCCAACGCGATTGTTGCTGTTACTCCCCAACCTTTTGATTGTAAAAAAGCATCTAACGCATCCGCTTGTGGAATAGTTCTTGGAAAACCATCAAACAAAAATCCTTTTGAAGTAAGATTTTTTTCAACTTCGTCTTGCAACATTTTAATTGTTAAGCTATCTGGAACTAAATCTCCATTTTCGATATACCCTTTAGCTTCTTTACCAAGTGGTGTATCGTATTTCATGTTGTAACGAAAAATATCGCCCGTTGATAAATGTGTTAAATTGTACTTTTCCTTCAAAAATTCAGCTTGCGTTCCTTTTCCCGCTCCTGGTTTTCCAAATAATACGATATTGATCATTTTTTTACGTTTATTGTTTGTGGTTTGTAGTTTATTGTTTCAAGTCTAATCTCTAATTTCTTTATTCTGAAAGTTGATACACATCTTTCAAATTTCTTCCCAATCCGTCATAATCCAATCCGTAACCAACAATAAATCGGTTAGGAATTCTAATTCCTACATAATCCAATTTAATGTCTTTTTTGTAAGCATCTGGTTTTAAGAACAAGGTTGCAATTTTGAAATGCTTTACTTTATGTTGCTTTAAAATAGCTTTTAATTCTTCAATTGTATTTCCTGTATCTACAATGTCTTCCACAATAATTACAGAACGACCTTCCAAATTTTGATTTACTCCAATCAATTGCTTTACCTCGTTTGTAGTTTGCGTTCCTTCATACGATGCCATTTTTACAAACGAAACTTCACAATTGTGCGTATATTTTTTTAGTAAATCAGCAACAACCATAAAAGAACCGTTCAAAACACCAATAAAAACTGGAACTTCATCGCAAAAATCGTCTTCAATTTGTTTGACCATGTTTTCTATGGCGAAGTTAATTTCCTCTCCCGAAATAAAAACTTCAAATTTTTTATCGTGTAGTTGTATCACTTTGGTTAGATTTAGAAATAAACAACAAATTTAAGAAAGTCAAATGAATAGCTGTAAAGTATTTCATTTTTTTTGCAAATTTGATATATTTACCAAATGAAAAGCCAAATGTATCAGAAAGTGGAATCGAGTACTTGCCATGTAGCTAGTAGAAAAATGGTCAGTAATTTTGCCATGAAAGATGAAAAAAATCTTGGCGAAATGATTGAGTTAGCTTTTGACATCCAACATGAATTACATATAAAAGCATTTTGGAGTTTGGATTTGGTTTGCGAAAAAAAATTAAAACAATTCGTTCCTTATATTGAAGATTTTTGCAGTATTCTTCCAAAGATAAAAGATGATTCTGCCTTACGACCAGCAACAAGAATTGCTTATTTTCTGACCAAAAGCAATCATCGAAAAAACGGTATTTCATTAACCCAAGAACAAGAACACAACTTAATTGAAGCCCTGATTGACCGATTAATTCAAGAGGAAAAAGTAGCTTCAAAAGTCTATTCGATGAAAGCGCTTTTTATTTTGGGCAAAAAATACGATTGGGTTCACGAAGAATTGAAAACTATCATTGAACAAGATTATTCCAATCACTCCGCAGCTTACCAAGCCGCAACTCGAAATTTACTAAAAAAACTGAACAAGTAACAAATTGTTAATTATCAATTGTTAATTATCAATTGTCTGAGTATCTTTGCGACACGAACAACAACACACCACAAATGAACTATTTTTCATCTGATTTTAAATTAGGAATTTTAGGAGGCGGTCAATTAGGAAAAATGCTTTTGACTGAAACTCGCAAATTCGATATTCAAACTTTAGTTTTAGAACCTAGTGAAGAAGCACCAGCTCGCTTTGGTTGCAATGGATTTTACAAAGGCAGTTTAATGGATTTTGACACCGTTTACGAATTTGGTAATATGGTCGATTTGTTAACCATCGAAATTGAAAATGTAAATTTAGACGCTTTAGATAAATTGGAAGAAGAAGGTTTACCTATTTATCCTTCACCAAAAACCTTACGATTGATTCAAAACAAAGGACGTCAGAAAGATTTTTATGTTACCAATGGCATTCCAACATCTGCTCACCAACGCTTTGTCGATATTTATGACTTGAGAAAATCGCTTGAAAAAGACGAATTGAATTTCCCTTTTGTATGGAAATCGGCGCAATTTGGTTATGACGGCAATGGTGTGAAAATTTGTCGTTCGGCTTTGGATTTAGTAAAACTTCCAGAAGTGGAATGTATTGCTGAACAATTGGTTCCATTCAAAAATGAGTTAGCAGTAATTGTGGCTCGCTCGGTTTCTGGCGAAGTGAAAACCTATCCAGTAGTAGAAATGGAATTTCATCCAGAAGCGAACCAAGTTGAATATGTCATTTGTCCCGCTCGAATTGATGAAAAAGTAGCGCAAAAAGCTACAGAAGTTGCTTTAAAAGTTTCAGAAGCTTTTAATCATGTTGGATTGCTAGCCGTAGAAATGTTCCAAACTGAAGATGATGAAATTTTGGTTAATGAAGTGGCGCCAAGACCACATAATTCTGGACATTATTCTATTGAAGCGAGTTATACTTCCCAATTTGAAAATCATATTCGTGCGATTTTAGATTTACCTTTAGGCAATACCGATAGCAAAGTAGCTGGAATTATGGTAAATTTGGTAGGCGAAGAAGGGTATTCTGGACAAGTAGTTTACGAAAACATAGAAAAAATCATGGCAATCGACGGCGTAACACCTCACATTTACGGAAAAAGAGAAACAAGACCTTTCCGAAAAATGGGACACGTAACGATTGTAAATGAAGATATGACAGAAGCGAGAAGAATTGCGGAAGAAGTGAAGAATTCAATTAGAGTGATAGCCCCCTAACCCCCAAAGGGGGAATTTAGAACCGAATTAAAATGATAAAACAATTTTTAAATTACAAAAAAATGAATGAATTAGCTAAAAAAGGAAAATATAGAACATTACTTGTTTTTTTAAGTATTTTACTTGTTTCAATTCATACAATATATTTTTACCATTCTGTAAGACCAGAAATCGAAACAAAGAAACTAATCCAACAAATAATAAGATTTTGTCTTACCATAGGTATTTTATATTTTATTTACATAGGTAAAAATTGGGCTAAAAATCTTTCAATAATATTATTTATCCTCGCAACAATTGGGGCAATTTATGGTTTACTAAATTTTGAAACGCCTTTAATCATAAAATCTCCATTTATTGTTATGATAATAGTATATTCAATTGCAATTTATCATTTACAATTTTCAAAAAGTTTTAAAGAATTTATTAAATTTCAACAAACAACTAACTCAAAAAACAACCAAACCCCTACTCACCCCTAGTAGGAATTCCCCCTTCGGGGGTTAGGGGGCTTATATGAAAGTAGCAATCATCATGGGAAGCATTTCGGACATGCCAGTAATGCAAGAAGCCATCGACATATTAAAAGGATTTGATATCGAAACCGAAGTAGATATAGTTTCGGCACATCGAACACCTGAAAAATTATTTGATTTTAGTAAAAATGCGCACGAAAGAGGTATTTCAGTTATTATTGCTGGTGCTGGTGGTGCGGCTCATTTACCTGGAATGGTTGCTTCTATGTCGCCACTTCCTGTGATTGGAGTTCCAGTAAAATCTAGTAATTCCATTGATGGATGGGATTCTGTTTTATCGATTTTACAAATGCCTGGTGGCGTTCCTGTGGCAACCGTTGCTTTAAACGGAGCCAAAAATGCTGGAATCTTAGCTGCACAAATTATTGGAAGTTCTGATAAATGTGTATTAGATAAAATTATCGCTTACAAAGAAGGATTGAAACAAGCCGTTTTGAAAGCTTCTGAAGGATTGAAATAAAAAGCAGAAAATCCCGAACTAATTCAAGCTCGGGATTTCCACTCACAATTAAGTGACAACTATAAAAAAAATTCTACTCTTTCTGATTTGGGACAAAAAGGATGTTTTTACATCATTTCGTCGACAAAAATATACACTTTATCGATAAAAACAAAATTATATGCAACTTTTTTTGAGAAAATTTGAAACAAAGCACAATTCTGCGCCATTTAATCAAATAAAACTTACAGATTATAAGGAAGCTTTCGAAAAAACGATCGAACTTGCTCGTACTGAAATCGATAGCATCGTAAATAACGCTGAAAAACCAACTTTTTCTAATACAATTGAAGCTTTGGATTTTTCAGGCGAAAATTTGGATAGATTATCATCGATTTTCTTCAATTTGAATTCGGCAGAAACTTGTGATGAAATGCAAAAAATTGCGCAAGAAGTTTCGCCTTTACTAACCGCTTTTAGTAATGATATTGCTTTGAATGAAGAATTATTCAAACGCGTAAAAACGGTTTACGATCAAAAAGACGCTTTGAATTTAACTACAGAACAAGCGACTTTATTAGATAAAAAATTTAAAGGTTTTTCTAGAAATGGTGCTTTACTGAATGAAGAAGACAAATTAAAACTTAGAGAAATTGATACCGAATTAGCCAAACTAAAACTGACTTTCGGAGAAAACGTTTTGGCAGAAACAAATAATTATCAGTTACATATTACCAATGAATCCGACTTAAAAGGTTTACCCGACGGGGCTAAAGAAATGGCAGCAAGTTTAGCTAAATCGAAAAACTTGGAAGGTTGGGTTTTCACTTTAGATTTCCCAAGTTATTTACCTTTCGTAACCTATGTTGAGAATCGTGAATTGCGAAAAGAAATCTCCATTGCAGCTGGAAAAAAAGCGTTTCAAGATAATGAATTCGACAATAAAGAAAACGTAAAACGCATTGTGGAATTACGCCACAAACGTGCGAATTTATTGGGTTATCAATCGCATTCGCATTTTGTTTTAGAAGAACGAATGGCACAAAATCCAGAAAAAGTACAATCATTTTTGAATGATTTATTGGAAAAAGCAAAACCTGCTGCTCAAAAAGAATTTGCTCAACTAACTACTTTCGCCAAGGAATTAGACGGAATTGAGCAATTAGAAAAATGGGACGGCGCTTATTATTCGGAAAAATTGAAGCAAAAGTTATTCAGTTTGGATGACGAGTTGTTGAAACCGTATTTCAAATTAGAAAATGTATTGAATGGCGCTTTTACGATTGCTGAAAAGTTATTCGGAATTACCTTCAAAGAAGTTTTTGATATTGACAAATACCACGAAGATGTGCAAACTTTTGAAGTTTTGGATTTCGAAGGACAATTAGTCGCTGTTTTCTATTCCGATTTCTTTCCAAGAAAAGGAAAACGAAATGGCGCTTGGATGACATCCTACAAACCACAATATATTAAGGATGGAATCAACGAACGACCACATGTTTCTATTGTTTGTAATTTCACACCACCAACCGAAACGAAACCATCGTTATTAACTTTTAACGAAGTAACGACATTATTTCACGAATTTGGGCACGCTTTACACGGCATGTTAGCCAATACAACTTATCCAAGTTTATCAGGAACTTCGGTGTATTGGGATTTTGTGGAATTACCAAGTCAAGTGATGGAAAACTGGTGTTACGAACCTGAAGCGTTGGCTTTGTTTGCCAAACATTACGAAACGGGAGAAATTATTCCGCAACAATACGTAGAAAAAATAAAAGAAAGCGCGAGTTTCCTAGAAGGAATGGCAACATTAAGGCAATTGAGTTTCGGAATTTTAGACATGACCTATCACGGAAAATCGCAAACTATTGACGATGTAAAAGCCTTTGAAAAACAAGCTATGGAAATTGCATCATTATATCCAGATGTGGAAGAAAACTGCATGAGTACATCGTTTTCACATATTTTCCAAGGTGGATATTCTTCTGGATATTACAGCTACAAATGGGCGGAAGTTTTAGATGCTGATGCGTTTGCGTATTTCCAAGAAAAAGGTATTTTCAACAAAGAAGTCGCAACCAAATTCAAAGACAACGTACTTTCAAAAGGTGGCACCGAGTTACCAATGGAATTGTATAAAAAATTCAGAGGTCAGGAACCGAAAGTGGAGGCGCTTTTGAAAAGAGCGGGGTTAATATAAGTATAAAGTTAAAAGTACAAAGTTAAAAGTATAGAAAATGAACCAAAGTTTAATGCTTCGTTTTCTTTTTAAAAATAACTTTCATTTTTTTTTGAAAGTTTAAAAACTTTGTTGTACATTTGTCTCATGACAATGAGCATTTTTTCAATGCGATTTGCATTTGACCTTTAAAAAAACAATAAAAGCGACAAATGAAATTCAAAGAAGCAAAAAATAAATTCGTACAAACCTGGGGAGCATTAGGTTCTCAATGGGGCATTAACAAAACCATGGCACAGATTCATGCGTTATTGATGGTTTCGCACGAAGCTGTTTCTATGGAAGACATTATGGAAGAATTACAAATTTCGCGCGGTAATGCTTCTATGAATTTGAGAGCGTTAATGGATTGGGGAATCGTTTACAAAGAATACAAAGCGGGCGAAAGACGTGAATTTTTCACTGCTGAAAAAGATTTAGACGAATTAGCGGTAAAAATTTCAAGAGAAAGAAGCAAACGCGAAATAAAACCAGCGTTGAAAGTTTTAAAAGAAGTTTCATCAATTCAATCAGATAACACAGAAGCCGAAAAACATTTCGTAGATCAAACCACAAAATTGTACGACTTCGTATTAAAAGCAGATAACGTTTTGGACAAAATCACAGAATACAAAGACAATTGGTTAGCTAAATTGGTTGTTAAAATCATGAAATAAAAAAATTTAATTAAAACTTTCAATTATTTCTGAAAGTTTAAAATAATAGATAATATGAGAAAACTAACATTTGGAATTAATGTAATATTACTTTCCATATTCTTAATTGAAACTTTATACAGTAATTTAAAATTTGAAAACACCGATGAAAATTTACTCCTTTTATTGTTTATTGGTTTTTATCAAATCTCCTTATCATTAGGAATAACCTTTTATAGCATTAATCGAAACAAAAAACTATTGGTATTATATTTAATATATTGGTTATTAGTCTATTTATATTTTTTGTTTATAGGAAAACTATATTTCTATTCTTGCTTATTTATTGCAGTATATAATTTGTATTTAAACTACTGCAGTTTCTCAAATTCAAAATTTAATCTTACAAAATCATGAGCTTCTTAACCGCACAATGGAAAAACTTAGCATTATTCAATTATGAAGTTGATGCTAAAAAATTAGAAAAATACCTCCCAAATGGAACAGAGTTAGATATTTGGAATGGAAAATGCTACATAAGTTTAGTTGGATTTATGTTTGAAAATGTAAAATTATTGGGAATAAAAATTCCGTTTCACATCAATTTTGAAGAAGTCAATTTGCGATTTTATGTAAAACGTTTTGAAAATGGTGAATGGAAACGAGGAGTTGTTTTTATAAAAGAAATTGTCCCAAAACCAGCGCTAACATTTGTAGCTAATACCATTTACAAAGAAAATTATCAAACATTACAAATGAACCACTCAATTAAAGATAATAAACAAGAAAAAGTAGATTTTGTTTATCAATGGAAAACTGAAAACAAATGGAACACCATTTTAGTAGAAACAGAAAAAACTCCGATTGAAATTGAAGCTAATTCTGAGGCTGAATTTATAACCGAGCATTATTTTGGTTACACGAAAGTAAATGAAGAAAAAACGTATGAATATGAAGTTAGACATCCAAGATGGCAGCAATACAAAGTAACCAATCACTATTTAGATGTTGATTTCAAGAAAACATATGGTAAAGAATTTGAATTTCTAAACAATCAAAAACCAATTTCAGTTTTGCTTGCAGTAGGTTCTAAAATTAGTGTTGAAAATAAAAGAAAGATAAGATGAAAACATTAAACAATCACACTTTGCTTTACGATGAGGATTGCCCAGTTTGTAATATTTACACATCTGGTTTCATAAAAACAAAAATGTTAGATAGTCAAGGTAGAAAATCTTTTGAACTAATTTCAACTGAAGAAATAAATTATATAAATATAGAAAGAGCTAAAAATGAAATTGCTTTAGTAGATAAAAAAAATAAAAAAGTCTATTATGGAATTGAAAGCTTATTAAAAGTAATTGGAAACTCATTCCCTTTGATGGAAAAAGCAGGAAATTGGAAACCCATCAATTATTTATTAAAAAAGCTATACAAACTAGTATCTTACAATAGAAAAGTCATTGCTCCTAGTAAAAATAAAAACGACAACAAAATTCAATGTGTTCCAAGTTTAAATATCAGATATAGAGTTATATATATTCTTTTAGTAACACTTTTAACAGCAATTACATTATTTAAATATGCTGAATTAATAACACTATTACCAAAAGCCAATTTTAGTAGAGAATTAGTTTTAGCTTTTGGACAAATTGGATTTCAATATTTATTCATACAAAAAATAAGCAAACAAAAACAACTTGATTATTTAGGAAATCTAGTTACTGTTTCAATTATGGGAAGTTTAGTTTTGTTACCTGTATTACTTTTAAATCATTTTATGTTAGTAAATGAATATATAATTTTAGGTTGGTTTGGTTTAACAGTAAACCTAATGATATTGGAACATTACAGAAGAACAAAAATACTAGAATTACCTAAATACTTAACGATAACATGGATTCTATATCGAATTATAGCTTTAATAATGATCTTAACATTCTAAAAATGAAAAAACTAATAATTGCAGCAGGAACAGGCTTTTTAGGAAACGTTTTAATCCAACATTTCAATAATAAATTTGAAAAAATTGTAATCCTAACCAGAGGAAAATCTGAAATTAAGAACCAAATCAAATATATAAATTGGGATGCAAAATCATTTTCGGGTTGGGAAAAGGAATTAGAAAATGCAAATGCATTAATCAACTTAGCTGGAAAATCGGTTGATTGTAGATATACCGAAACAAATAAAGCGGAAATTTTAGCCTCAAGAATTAATAGTACCAAAATTTTAAACGAAGCCATTTTACAATGTAAAAATCCCCCAAAACATTTCATCAACTCTTCAACTGCTACTATTTATCGTCATTCAGAAGATAAAGAAATGGATGAATATACAGGTGAAATTGGTAATGATTTTTCAATGAATGTTGCCAAATCTTGGGAAAAAACATTTTATGAAGTCGAAACTTTAAAAACAATAAAAACAGCGATTAGAACTTCGATTGTATTAGGCAAAAATGGAGGCGCTTTTATTCCTTTAAAAAAACTAACACAATTTGGATTAGGAGGAAAAAATGGCAATGGAAAACAATTCATCAGCTGGATTCACGAGAAAGATTTTGCTAGAGCTATTGAATTTATAATTGAAAAGAAACTTTCAGGAAGCATCAATGTTGTTTCACCAAAGCCTATTCGAAATGAAGAATTCATGAAAAAACTTCAAAAAGCCATTGGAATTCCGTTTGGATTACCTATTTCAAAACCAATATTAGAATTGGGCGCAAGAATCATCAAAACTGAAACTGAATTGGTTTTAAAAAGTAGAAATGTTGTTCCAAAACGATTAACTGAAAATGGATTTGATTTTGAATTTGGTGATTTAGATAAAACTTTTGAAAATTTAATTTAAACAATCCTAACAGATTTTTGAAACCTGTTAGGATTTAAATCAAAAACAATGACACAAATAAAAATCACAACAACAATAAACACACCCATTGAAATTGTTTTCAATAATTCAAGAAATATAGACATCCACCAATATTCAGCAAGTAAAACAAACGAGAAAGCAATTGCTGGCAGAACTTCTGGTTTAATCGAAATTGGAGAAACTGTCACTTGGAAAGGCAAACATTTTGGCATTAATCTTAGACATCAAAGTATCATTACTGAAATGGATTTTCCAAACTATTTCGTTGACCAACAAGTAAAAGGTCATTTTAAAAGTTTCAAACATGAACATATTTTCGAACAAAAAGAAAATAAAACCATAATGACTGACATCTTGGAATATGAAACGCCTTTTGGTTTTATTGGAAAACTATTCGATAAACTGATATTAGAAAATCATCTTACAAATTTCATTCTTCATCGAAATAAAGTTTTAAAAGAAGTGTCAGAAAATTACCAATACCAACCACCACAAAACAGGAACGATTTCTAACCAGAAATCAGAAAAATATCTAGAACTATTTTCCTTTACAAAAAACAGAAAAAGAAAAATAATAAATAAAAAGGAAAGGTTGATCCATGAAAATTGATTGGAGTAAAAATAAATTTCAATAATAAGAAAAAGAGACAACCAAAAGAAAGAAAAAAGTTTTGTGCGCTTTACTCCTATTCGCTGTGGTAAGGTTTGTAATAATTGATTATCAAACTGCAAATCAACTATTTCATAAATACACATTAAGCCATAAATTAAGAAAAATCGTTGGCATCCAAGAAAAAAGATTTCAAGTGAAAATTCTTGTTCCAATGTAAAAACCGGTAGAACATAAGTTACTAATGTCCAACTCAAAACAACCAAAAAAACTTTAAATCCAATCCATTCACGACCAGAGTTAGAACCGCTAAAAAAAGGAAAAACATAAAGTAAAGTGATTAGTAAACTTAAGACTGCAACTACTTGCATTGTTCCATTTAACTCAAAAAAACAATATCCAGCTATAAGTAAAGAAAAAAAACTGAATAGTAACAAAAGACGCTTGTATAAGTCCCGCTTTATAGTACTGAAATTAAAATAGTGAAAATACTTTACAAAAGAATATGATACTTGCGTTCCAAAGAAGACAAAAAATTGCAATTCATAAGCAATACTTATGTTTAACCTAATAACTGTAAGTTGCAGAAATGCCAAAGCAGCAAAAGCCACTAGAATACTACTATCAATACAAAAATCGGCAAAGCGTCTAAAATAATACATTCAACAAAATTAATCAATCTGTTAATAAGACTTCAAATTAGTTGATAAAATCACAAAAAATCCCATTATAAAAACAAATAATTACAAGATTAATAATTACTTTTGTTGTCCAAAACAACACATAAAAATCCACTTATACACTTTTTAGTAAATGAGAACAGATGCATTCGCTTTGAGACATTTAGGTCCACGTGAGAGTGACTTAGATTACATGTTAAAAACAGTTGGTGTAGAATCATTAGACCAATTAATTTTTGAGACAATACCTAATGATATTCGTTTAAAAAATGAATTAAATTTAGATGCTCCAATGACTGAGTATGAGTACCTAAATCACATTCAAGAATTAGGAAAGAAAAATAAAGTATTCAAATCATATATTGGCTTGGGTTATCATCCTGCAATTGTTCCAGCAGTTATTCAAAGAAATATTTTTGAAAACCCAGGATGGTACACCGCTTACACACCTTATCAAGCTGAAATTGCACAAGGTCGTTTAGAAGCGATTTTGAATTTCCAAACTACGGTTATCGAATTAACAGGAATGGAAATCGCAAATGCTTCTTTACTTGATGAAGGAACAGCTGCTGCAGAAGCAATGGCATTACTTTTTGATGTAAGAACTCGCGACCAAAAGAAAAACAATGTGAGCAAATTCTTCGTTTCGGAAGAAATTTTACCACAAACTTTATCGGTTTTACAAACACGTTCTACTCCTTTAAATATTGAATTAGTAGTTGGAAATCACGAAACGTTTGATTTTTCTTCAGATTTCTATGGTGCTATTTTACAATATCCAGGAAAATTTGGACAAGTAAACGATTATTCAGCATTCATTGCAAAAGCAACTGAAAACGAAATCAAAGTTGCGGTTGCTGCTGATATTTTATCTTTAGCAAAATTAACACCTCCAGGTGAAATGGGTGCTTCAGTAGTAGTTGGAACCACACAACGTTTTGGTATTCCAATGGGCTATGGTGGACCACACGCTGGCTATTTCGCAACAAAAGAAGAATACAAACGTTCGATGCCAGGAAGAATCATTGGTGTTTCTATCGATGTTAACGGAAACCGTGCGTTACGTATGGCATTAGGAACTCGTGAACAACACATCAAACGTGAAAAAGCAACGTCAAACATCTGTACTGCTCAAGTTTTATTAGCGGTTATGGCTGGAATGTACGCTGTGTTCCACGGACCAAAAGGATTGCAATATATTGCTAATAAAGTGCATTCTTCTGCAGTTACCACTGCTGATGCTTTAAATAAATTAGGAGTTTACCAAACAAATTCTGCTTTCTTCGATACGATTTTAGTAAAAGCGGATGCAGCAAAAGTAAAAACAATCGCTGAGAAACACGAAGTAAACTTCTTCTATCCAGACGCTGAAACGATTTCGATTTCATTCAACGAAACAACTTCTGTAAATGATATCAACCAAATCATCGCCATTTTTGCTGAAGCTACTGGAAAAGACAAAATAACAGTTAGCCAATTGGCAAATGAAGTAATGGTTCCTGAAAACTTAGTGAGAAAATCGACTTTCTTACAACATGAGGTTTTCAACAACCATCATTCAGAATCGCAATTGATGCGTTATATCAAGAAATTAGAGCGTAAAGATTTATCGTTGAATCATTCGATGATTTCATTAGGTTCTTGTACGATGAAACTAAATGCTGCTGCTGAAATGCTACCTTTATCAATGGCAAATTGGAACAGCATTCACCCTTTCGCTCCAATAGAACAAGCAGAAGGTTACCAAATCATGTTGAAAAAATTAGAGCAACAATTAAATGAAGTAACCGGATTTGCAGGAACAACATTACAACCAAATTCAGGTGCTCAAGGGGAATACGCTGGTTTAATGGCTATTCGTGCTTACCATTTATCTCGCGGTGACAATCACAGAAATGTTTGTTTAATCCCTGCTTCTGCTCACGGAACCAACCCCGCTTCTGCAGCTATGGCAGGAATGCAAATCATCGTTACCAAAACCATGGATAATGGAAATATCGATGTAGAAGATTTAAGAGCAAAAGCAATCCTTCACAAAGATAACTTATCTGCGTTGATGGTAACATATCCATCAACACACGGAGTTTTTGAAAGTGCTATTATTGAAATCACAAAAATCATTCACGATAATGGTGGTTTGGTTTATATGGATGGTGCTAACATGAATGCCCAAGTTGGATTAACCAATCCAGCAACTATTGGTGCTGATGTTTGTCACTTAAACTTACACAAAACTTTTGCTATTCCTCACGGTGGTGGTGGACCAGGTGTTGGACCAATTTGTGTGAACGAAAAACTAGTTCCATTCTTACCAACGAATCCAATTATCCCAACAGGAGGAAGCCAAGCAATCACTGCTATTTCATCAGCTCCTTATGGTTCGGCTTTAGTTTGTTTGATTTCTTATGGATACATTACAATGCTTGGAGCAGAAGGTCTAACTAATGCTACTAAATACGCTATCTTAAATGCAAATTACATGAAAGCGCGTTTAGAAGCACATTATCCAGTTTTATACTCTGGAGAAATGGGAAGAGCCGCTCACGAAATGATTTTAGATTGTAGAGCTTTCGAGGAAAAAGGAATCAAGGTAACGGATATTGCAAAACGTTTAATGGATTATGGTTTCCATGCGCCAACAGTTTCTTTCCCAGTTGCTGGAACATTAATGATTGAACCAACTGAATCAGAAGATTTAGCTGAATTAGATCGTTTTTGTGACGCCATGATTTCAATTCGTAAAGAAATTGAAGCTTCAACTAAAGAAGATGCCAATAATATTTTAAGAAATGCGCCTCATACTTTAGCAATGGTTACAGCTAACGATTGGAATTTCCCTTACACAAGAGAACAAGCAGCTTTTGCTTTAGATTATATTGCAGAGAATAAATTCTGGCCAACAGTTCGTCGTGTTGATGAAGCGTATGGTGATAGAAATTTAGTTTGTTCTTGTGCACCAATTGAAGCGTACATGTAATTCAAAGTACGAAGTACAAAGTTGAAAGTACGAAGTAATAATCAAAAGGACTCAAGTTTATAATTTGAGTCCTTTTTTTAACCTATTATCAAAATGAAAGATATCGAAACCAGAGAAGATATTCTTTGCATCATGAGAAAGTTTTATGATAAACTTTTAGCTGATGACTCCATTAATTTTTTCTTCACGAAAGTAACAGCAGTTGACCAACATTTGGAAGCGCATTTTGAGATATTAGCTACCTTTTGGGAGCAATCTTTGTTTTTAAAAGGTGGTTATTTCAATAATATGTTTTCTATTCACAAAGAAGTTCATGAAAAACATGCTTTCAAAAAAGAACATTTTGAAACATGGTTAAATCATTTCAACGCAACAATTGATAACCATTTTGCAGGAAAATATGCCGAACAAATGAAAACGCAAGCTCTAAGTATGGCAACCATTATGCAGATTAAATTTCAATAAAAAAGTGACTGACGCAAATCAATCACTTTTAAAAAATTATAAATAATTGACTTATTCCTTAATGATTTTTTGAGAACTAACTTTTCCTTCAGAAGTAATAAAAACAATATAAAACCCAGTATTTAAATTGGATAAATTAACACTTCTCTCATTTCCTTTTTGCTCTAAAACTACTTTTCCAGAAACATCAACAACTCGAATTGTTTCTATATTTCTATTTAAATAATTTTCGATATAAAGAATTTCTTTAACAGGGTTTGGATACACAACAAAGGAATTATTAGATTCAAAATCAGCATTAGACAGTGTTGGCTGAGCCAATTTTACAACAAATACATCATTACCAGTTGTGCTGTTATTAGGCACAGTATTATTAGCAAATGGATTTAAAGCTATGTTACCGCTAGCAGAGTAACCTGTAACATAGACATTATAATTATCATCTACTGAAAGTCCCCAAGCATCTTCATTATCCATACTTCTAATTGAACCTCCCCATTGGTAAAGACCCGCATCATCTAAAGTTACAACAAAGGCATCTTTACCTCCAAAGCCACTAGTTAACGGCAAAAAAATAGCAGTTATTGGCTCGAAACCTTGTCTAGAGTAGTAGACAAACACGATAGAACTCTATGATTTATTCCGGATGGTGCTGGTGCGCCATCATCAGAAGCAACTGATGAACCACTAATGGAATTGCTTATGAATCTAACGTATTCTTTGATGAATATTAAATACTTATGTATTGGAAATTCAGTATAACAAGGAAGGAAGATGAAAACATTCGCCTTATCAAGATGTATGGTGAAGAAAAATTTACAGAATTTGCTTTAAGTAACGTTCCACAAGCCATGGAGTCATGTTTAGAAAAAAGCGGTATTCCAATAACAAGTTTGAAGAAAATTTTAATTCATCAAGCCAATGAAAAAATGGATGAAGCTATCGTAAATCGCTTTTACAAACGCTACAAAATGGACACACCGAAAGATATTATGCCAATGAGTATTCACAAACTCGGAAATTCAAGTGTAGCAACGGTTCCAACTTTATATGATTTGATTTTAAATGATGAAGTAGAAAATCATAAAATTGAAAAAGGGGATATTCTTTTGTTTGCTTCTGTTGGTGCGGGAATGAATATTAATGCATTTATCTACCAATATTAAACTTTCGAAGCAGTTTATCAACCCATTCGTTTAAACTGAAAACCAGTTTAAATTGGTAAGTTAAAATCACTGCCAATAATCCAAAGGAAATTGTTTTAGCACAAACGTTCAACCATAAATTGGAAGCATTTGGAAGGATATAAATAACCAAAACCAAAGCAACTAACAACAGAAACAATTGAAAAAAACTTCGGTCGAAAGGTAAAATTTGGAATTTACTATAAATGAAATACGTTTTGGCCACGTTAAAAATGGTCATGGCAATCAACGAAGCATAAGCAACTCCTAAAATTCCCAACTCGGTTTGCGTTAAGAAGAATATATTCAGTCCAACATTTACAAAAACCAAAGTCAAAATAGCTTGTAAATTAAACTTGAAATAATTGGAATAATTGATAATTTCAGTGTTAAACCCCGTTGCCATATTGATTAAAACATTGGCTCCCAAAACATAAATTACAGGAATAGCTTGAACCAATTTTTCTTTGTTCGGCATCAATTCAAAAAGCGATTCTACTCCAACAACAACACTACCAAAAAACAATGCTCCAATAAAAAACAACAATTTGGAAGTTTCTCGGTATTTCAATCCGAGTGCTGCAATATCATTGGTTTTTATATAATTGGAAACTATAGGAGCATAAAGTGCAAATAATCCCGTAGCCGGTATGGCAATAGACGATGCCAAAGTAACGCCAATATTATAAATTCCAGCCGAATCAAAAGAAAGAAACTCAGGAATCATTAGCGAATCTACTCTGAAGGCGAAAAATGAACCAAAACTTCCTGCAAAAACATACAAACTGTATTGGTAATACGATTTTCTAGAAACCTCAGCAAACAAAGGTTTGAAATTAAAATCAAAAGTAAATTGCATATTTTTAAACACGTAAATTCCCATCAACACCATCAAAAAAATATAGGATAAAATATATGTCCAAATACTGGCAAACAAAGACAAATAGTGACTCAAAAACAAAATAAAAACCAATGGTAAAGCTACTTTTGGAATAATTTTTTCATAAAAAGTGGGAACAGCCAATTTTTGCAAATTTGTAGCTTGACGTTTAAAAAGTTCAACCAAAGCCAACATAACCGTTAACGGCAAAGCCAAAAGTAAATACACATAATTCTCATAATCCAACAAAAAATAGCCTGAAATCAACAACAAACTAACCAAGAAACCCATAATCAAAATGGTAAATAATCCGTATTTGAACAATAAATGCTTATTGGAATTACTTACAATGGGATAAAAATGAATCATGGTTTGTGCCGCTCCAAAAACCAAAACCGGATACAACAATTGCGCTGCTCCATCGATATAACGGATAATTCCAAGAAATTCAGTGTCTTTTGGATAAATAAAAAGCGTAGAAAGCACACCAATACCAATACCCAAATAATTAATTAAGGTAAACCAAAACGTTTGCTTGTATGTGTTTTTTGTTTCGATGTGCTTATTTTATTTTTTCAGCATAAACCAAATAATAACGAGGCGTAAAATAACGCAACAAAGGCCTAAAACCAATTTTCTTAACGGGATGCGTGAATTGCACACTATCGACAATTTTCCAACCTGTTTTTTCCAACAACCAATCCAATTGCCAATCTTCAAATTCGTGATAATGACGATCCCATTTGTCGGTTTTACTTTGGTAAGCATTGGCAAACCATAATTTTAATGGAACAGAAATCAATACTTTATCGCAAGTTATAGCATTCAAAACAGTAAACGGATTTAATAAATGCTCGAAAATCTCAAATCCTGTAAACACATCATACGAATTATTTTGTAACGCCGATTGGTCTAAATCCAAATCTTCTCCAGAAGTATTTTGCACTGAAAAACCTTCTTTTTCCATAATTTTTGACAACGGATTGCTCACGCCCAAATCTAAAATGCGTTCTGACTTAGACACGTGTTTTTGCAAAAAATCAATTGTAATTTGAAAGCGCTTGTCTGGATAGGTGTTCTCGTACATGATTGTAAAATTTATTTTTAGAAAAGAGCATTTTCCCCAACAAAAATAAAGATATTTGTATGTAAATATTCGAATTCGCATGAAATTTTATATAATAATTCCAGCTCACAACGAAGCGCAATTCATTGGACTCACTTTAGAGTCGCTAGTGAACCAAAGTTTGTTGCCTTCAAAAATCATTGTAGTTGATGATAACTCTACTGATGAAACGGCTGCAATTGTTCGAAATTATGCTGAAAAACATGACTTCATATCATTGGTCACCAAACAATCAGATGCTATTCATTTACCCGGAAGCAAAGTTATTCAAGCGTTTCAAGAAGGTTTAAAACATGTAGATCAATCGTATGATAGTATTGCCAAATTTGATGCGGATTTAATTTTTCCTTCCAATTATATTGAAACCATAATTAAACATTTTGACTCGGATGAGAAAATTGGGATGGTTGGTGGTTTTTGCTACATTGAGAAAAATGGCGAATGGATTTTAGAAAACTTAACCGATAAAGATCACATTCGCGGTGCATTGAAAGCTTACAGAAAAAAAACATTCCAACAAATTGGTGGATTACAAGCACAAATGGGTTGGGACACTGTGGACGAATTACTATGCAAATTCTACCATTGGAAAATAAAAACCGACGAAAGTTTACACGTAAAACACTTAAAACCAACAGGAGCCAACTACAATAAAACGGCTCGTTACAAACAAGGTGAAGCGTTTTACACTTTAGGCTACGGATTTTTAATCACCGCCATTGCTTCTTTAAAATTAGCAATGCGAAAAGGAAAACCTTTATTGTTTTTAGATTACATCAAAGGTTTTTGGAAAGCGAAAAGAGAAAACAAAACGATGTTAGTAAATCCAGAACAAGCGAAATTTATAAGAAATTATCGTTGGAAGAAAATGAAAGAGAAGTTGTTTTAAAAGAATTCCAAAGAAATTAATTCAAAAAATAGTATTTTTACTGCTTACTAGAAATTGAACACTAACAAAATGATGCTCATTCGCTATTTATCTCAAATTGGTCGTTATTTTATCATGCTAAAAGAAGTATTTAGCAAGCCTACAAAATGGAGCATGATGAAACAATTAATCTTAAAAGAAATTGATGATTTAATCATTGATTCACTTGGAATTGTTTCTTTTATTTCCTTTTTCGTGGGTGGCGTTGTGGCCATTCAAACGGCTTTAAACTTAACCAATCCATTAATTCCGAAATATTTAATTGGATTTGCTACCAGACAATCGGTTGTTTTAGAGTTTGCGCCAACTTTTATTTCCATCATTATGGCGGGAAAAATGGGTTCGTTCATTACTTCAAGTATTGGAACTATGCGAGTAACGGAACAAATTGACGCATTAGAAGTTATGGGAGTAAATGCGGTGAATTATTTAGTTTTTCCTAAGATAATTGCCTTGCTTTTATACCCTTTTGTTATTAGTTTAAGTATGTTTCTTGGGATTCTAGGTGGTTGGATTGCTGCTGTTTATGGTGGTTTTGCTACAAGCCCTGAATTCATAACTGGACTACAAGTTGATTTTATTCCGTTTCATATAGCATATGCTTTCATAAAAACGATTTCTTTTGCTTTGATATTGGCTACTATTCCATCATTTCATGGATTTTATATGAAAGGTGGCGCATTGGAAGTTGGCAAAGCAAGTACGGTTTCCTTTGTTTGGACATCGGTAGTGATTATTTTAGTGAATTATATATTAACACAACTCCTTTTAAGCTAATGATAGAAGTAAAAAACCTAGAGAAAACCTTTGGAGATCAAAAAGTATTAAAAGGAATTTCAACACGATTTGAAGCGGGACAAACCAACTTAATTATAGGTCAAAGTGGCTCTGGAAAAACTGTCTTTTTAAAAAGTTTATTAGGCATTCATACGCCAGAAGTTGGAACTATTTCTTTTGATGGCAGAATTTATTCCGAATTAGACAAAGACGAAAAAAGAGAATTACGAACCGAAATTGGCATGGTTTTTCAAGGAAGTGCTTTATTTGATTCCATGACTGTAGAGGAAAACGTAGGTTTTCCATTAAAAATGTTTACAAATAAAACTGCGGAAGAAATTAAAGAACGCGTTAACATTGTAATTAATCGTGTAAATTTGGTAGACGCCAACCATAAAAAACCTTCGGAAATTTCTGGAGGAATGCAAAAAAGGGTAGCGATTGCTAGAGCAATTGTAAACAATCCAAAATATTTATTTTGTGACGAACCTAACTCTGGATTAGATCCAAAAACAGCTATTGTAATTGACAATTTGATTCAAGAAATCACAGAAGAATATAACATTACCACTGTTATCAACACTCACGATATGAACTCGGTAATGGAAATTGGTGAGAAAATTATCTTTCTTAAAAATGGTTTATTGGAATGGGAAGGTTCCAAAAGAGAGATATTCAAAACGGACAATGCAGCTGTAACCGACTTTGTATATTCATCAGAATTATTTAAAAAAGTACGAAAAATGTATTTAGAAGAGGAAAATATATAATTTAAAAAAAATTATTGTTGCCTCACTATAACTTTTTCGCTTTTTAATTTTAATTGCAACCATTTTTTGAATTTTGAAATTTCAATGGCAGCCTCTTCAGGATTTACATTTTCTTTAAATTCTATAATAAAATTCGGAATGGTATCAATAGCAGAAAAATTTGTACTTAAAACGTTGTAAAAGGAAACCCTTTTTACATTACTATTCAAACTTTTAATTTCGTTTGAAACATCTAAGAAATTAACAAATGAACCTTCACCTAATTTCTTTTTTAAATCTAAAATTTCTTTTTCTTTTAAAAGTATTTGTTCTTCTTTTTTATTTTCAAATACCTTCTTTTGGTATTAGTTAGATACGAATTTTCTAATTCATTTAATCTAGATAAAGTTTGTTGATTTTCAGAGTCTTGCAAAACTTCCAATTTAACGTCTTCGAATCCTAATTTTTGAATTTTCTTTTGAATTACTTCAATATCGGCATCCTCTAAACTTTTTCCAAGAACAGCAAATGAAATTGTATTTTCTTTATAATTTGGATTAATATTAAAAATCCCTATTCCTTTATCTTCCTTAAGCTGAATTAAAACAGCTGTTATTTTTTGCTCAAAATCAGATTTTTTATATAATTTATAAAAGAAATAAATGCTTGGAATTATTATTGCCAATGCTATAAGACTTAAAACTTGAGAAATTCTTTTTCTTCTGTTAGCATCAGTGTAAATTTTAGGTGGAAACGACAAAAATTTAACCACGATATAAGTTGCAGAGGCAATGAAAATAGTATTAATTATAAATAAAAACATTGCACCTCCAAAAAAATCCCACTTAGCAGTTGCTAAACCATAACCAGCAGTACATAGTGGAGGCATTAAAGCCGTTGCAATCGCAACACCCGCAATAGTATTTATAGATTTATTTCTTCTACTAAGAGCTACAATTAAAGCAAAACCTCCAGATAAAGCAATTATAATATCCAATACATTTGGAGAGGTTCGGGCTATTAACTCTTGTGTTTCATTTTGAAAAAGAGGCACACTAAAAAACAAGAATGAAGTAACTAAGCTTAGCACCACCATTACTCCAAAATTTTTCAATGATTTTCTTAATAAATCAGTATCATATATACCTAAAGCAAGACCTATTCCAAGTATTGGCCCCATTAAAGGAGAAATCAACATAGCTCCAATTACAACAGCTGTTGAACTTGTATTTAAACCTGTAGAAGCAATTAATATAGAAAAGATTAAAATCCAGGCATTTTGTCCTTTCATATTAATGCCAGATTTAATATCTTCAATAGTAGCTTTTCTATCAGTATCCTTTGAAATATCAAATGTTTCCTTTAAAAATAATTTCAAGCTTGTTATAAGATTGGAATATGCATTATCTTTATTTTGTTCCATTTTTCTATATTTTAGAAATGATTTTTTTTATGTCTTGTTCTTTATTTTTTGGATAGATTAATAAGACATTATCTCTATCAACTATTATATAATCTGAAAGTCCGTCAATCACAACTAATTTTTCTCCGTCGGTTCTAATGATGTTATTTGAAGCATGTTCCAGCAATACTCTTGCGTTTACTATAGCATTATCTTGTTCGTCTTTTGGTAATTTATCATATAAAGAACCCCAAGTTCCTAAATCATTCCAATCGAAGGTTGCTGGCAAAACAAATACATTTTCTGCTTTCTCCATAACGGCATAATCAATTGAAATATTTTCGGCTAATGGATAATTTTCTTTTATGAATTGTTGTTCATTTTCAGTGTTATACGCTTCATATCCTTGCATAAAATGCGCATACATTTTAGGCTGAAACTCTTCAAATGCTTCAACAACAGCTTTTACACTCCAAATAAAAATTCCTGCATTCCACAAATAATTTCTACTTTGAATAAATTTACGTGCTGTTGGATAATCTGGTTTCTCTCTAAATTGTTTCACTTTTTTTATTGGACGAGAATCCAATTTATCAAATTCAATATAGCCGTAACCTGTATTTGGAAAAGTAGGTAAAATTCCCAAAGTCATCAAATTTTCTTCACGCTCACAAAAATCGAAAGCAAGTTGTAAATTGGCACAAAATTGCATTTCATCTTCAATCCAATGATCACTTGGCGCCACCACCATAAGTGCCTCTGGGTTTTGTTTTTTTATTTTTAGAGAAGCATACAAAATACATGGCGCTGTGTTTCGCATAGCTGGTTCCAAAATAATTTGTTCTTGTTTTACCAATGGCAACTGTTCCAAAATCAAATCGTTATAGCTTTCATTGGTCAATATCAAAATATTTTCTTTTGGTATTAACTGCGACAAACGACTGAAAGTTTTTTGAATCAAAGTTTCGCCAGTTCCCAACATATCGTGAAATTGCTTTGGAAAATCTGTTGTACTCACTGGCCAAAAGCGAGAACCAACTCCACCAGCCATCAATATTGCATAATAATTCTTATTCATTCTTAAGTTTTTTTTTGCCGCTAAGTCGCAAATATCTTTTATTCTTTTAATTAACTTGGTACTAATTCAACTTCTGCATTCGGTTGAAATAAATACAACCTTCCTGAAGCTAGTTCCATACATTCATAGCGCTTCACACGTAATGCAATTTTTCTAAACACTTTACCATTATGGATTCTAAAATGACTTCCATATGGTATTTCAAAGATATAACTTTTATCGGATTCTTTTTCGTCGTATTGTTTTAATGCCAAAGACAAAGTTGCATCGGTATCGCTACTAGCTTTTGGATTTTTGAAATGTCGAGCTATTAATGGCAACAACTGATTAGGAAAAATTTCTGGTCGAATAAAAGGAATCATCAAATGTTGGAATGTTAATTTCCATTCGTCACCATGCGGTTTTATAAATCGTCCGTATTTTTCAAAAGCTACTAAATGCGCAATTTCATGAATCAGCGTAATCATAAAACGGTATTTGTTCAAATTGGCATTTACCGTAATCAAATGATACCCTTGTGCATCTTTACGATAATCACCATGACGTGTTACTCGTTCATTTACAATTTTTAAATGCACGTGATTGGCTTTGATTAACTCAAAAACAGGCTGAACTGCATGTTCGGGTAAATATTTTTGTAAAATAGATATCAATTAATGAATTATAAGTTATGAGTTATTTTTCTTTGAGGTTATTATTATACTTCTAATTATTTTTAAAACTTCATGACA
This sequence comes from Flavobacterium sp., assembly GCA_018401995.1. Classification (GTDB taxonomy): domain Bacteria; phylum Bacteroidota; class Bacteroidia; order Flavobacteriales; family Flavobacteriaceae; genus Flavobacterium. Next base: position 179,012 of record JAGYJR010000001.1, read on the forward strand.
ATTTGGATAAATAGAATCGAACTCTTCTTTAGATATAAAATCCGTTTCCTTCAAAAGTTCTAACCAATACATCGATTCGTCACACTCTTTTTGAGAAATAGAAAGTTTATGAATAAAATCAGCTTTACTTTGAGCATTAACTGCTTCACGAACATTAGCTCCAACTGAAGTAATTGACCGAAGAAATTGTTTACTCATTATAAATTCTTTTTTCTCATTAACTAAACTCTTATAAAAATTAACTCCTAAAATAGATAACTCAAAACTTTTCTTTTTTACAATACTTTCACTCATAATTTATAATTAAAAACTCATAATTATTTTAAGGCGTTGATGATGAAACTTGCAGCACTTTTCCGTTGAAAAATTTGTTTCCAGTTAAAGCAAAATTAAACATATAATCGGCCATTTCTTTGGCTGAAAGTGGCGCTTCGTAACCTGGAAATGCTTCTTGTAACATTTCAGTATTTACGGCTCCAAGTGCCAAAACATTGAATGCAATTCCTTGTTCTTTGAATTCTTCTGCTAGTAACTCTGAAAGCGTAATAACCGCTCCTTTACTTGATGAATATGCAGCCAATCCAGCGAATTTCATACTACCTTGAATACCTCCCATCGAACTAATGGTAACTACATGACTTCCTTTTTTCATAAACGGAATGCAAATTCGAGTCAGTTCGGCTACTGCAAAAACATTGACTTTATACACTTGCTCAAAATCTGAAAAAGAAAGATTTTCGAAAGGTTTGTTGACCAATAGCCCAGCATTGTGAATCAGAATATCAACTTTATTTTGCCAAGTTTCTTTGACAAAATCGGCTACTTGAAGCAAATCGTTTTCGTTAGCAATGTCAATTGGCAAGCAAGAAATATGGCTATGTTCTAGTAATTCTTTTTTGGTTTTTCTAGAAATGGCAAGCACTTGATGACCTGCATTAGCAAATAGCAAAGCCAATTCAAAACCAATTCCACGAGAAGTTCCAGTGATGATGATATTTTTATTTTCCATTAAGTTGAATTTCTTTAGTTGGCGCATTAATCATTTTTACTAATACAGGAATTGTTTTCGAAATAACTTTTGCCATGTGGTTGGTATCCATTAATTCAAATTCATCTTTTGGATGGTGGTAATAATCAAAATTTTCAAAATCGAAAGTAGAAACCGTTTGCGCAGGCACTTCAAATTCGGTAAAAAATGGATAATTATCAGAAGCTCTGAACAACATATATTGAGTTTCAACTGGCAAATAACCTACTAACTTTTCACCAGCATATTCATTCATTTTTATAGCCATATTTGATTTCCCAAAACCTGTAAGATAGAAATCCATCCCACGGTCTTTCATTGGCACACCAATCATTTCAAAATTAAACATAAAATACAAATTCATGTTTTGATCTTTTAGTTTTTTTGCCAAATGTTTTGAACCTAACAATCCTTTTTCTTCGGCAGAAAAGAACACAAAAAGTAAACTTCTTTTATTGTTTTTAATTTTCGAAAAATACTTAGCTACTTCTGTAACGGCTGTTGTTCCTGTAGCATTATCATTAGCTCCATTTACAATATTGTCACCATCAACGGCATTTTGGGCTAAACCAATATGGTCGTAATGCGCACCAATAATTACAAATTCGTTTTTTAATTTTGGATCGGTTCCTTCGATAAATCCAACGACATTATATGCTGGTTTTGCATAGTTGGAAAGCGTATCGCGATAGGTTTTAAAAAAAGGTTTAATTCCGTTTTCTTTCAGAATTTTTTCGAGATAAACTGCAGCTGTTTCAATTCCTTCGCTTCCTGTATCTCTTCCTTGTAAATCATCGGAAGTTAAAAATTGTAGCGTTTTGGACACATCAGCAGATGAAACCTCTACTTTAGTATTTTCTGCAGTAATACTACTTTTTGGAGCACCACAAGCGACCAACAAAAACACCAACAAATAACTGTATATTCTCATACCTTTAAGTTTTTAGTAAAAATAAAAAAATCCCGACAATATCGGGATTTTAGAATGTTATATTTTGTTAATTATGCTAACATAGTAACTGGGTTTTCTAAAAACTGTCTTAATGTTTGTAAAAACTGAGCTCCTGTTGCACCATCTACTGTTCTGTGATCACAAGCTAAAGTAACTGTCATGGTATTACCAACAACAATTTGACCGTTTTTCACCACTGGTTTTTCTTCGATTGCACCAACAGACAAAATAGCTGAATTAGGTTGGTTAATAATTGAAGTGAATGATTGAATACCAAACATTCCTAGATTAGAAACGGTAAAAGTACTACCTTCCATTTCAGCTGGAGTTAGTTTTTTGTTTTTAGCTTTTCCTGCCAAATCTTTAACTGAGGCACCAATTTGAGATAAACTCATTTGGTCTGTAAAATTTAAAACTGGAACCACTAGTCCATCTTCAACTGCAACTGCAACACCAATGTTCACATGATGATTAATAATCATAGCATCTTCTCTCCATTGCGAATTTACTTGCGGATGTTTTTTCAATGCCATTGCACAAGCTTTAACAACCATATCATTGAAAGAAACTTTAGTATCTGGAACGGTATTTATTACAGCTCTAGATTTCATAGCTTCGTCCATTGCTACTTCAATTGTTAAGTAGTAATGTGGAGCTGTGAATTTAGATTCTCCCAAGCGACGCGCAATGGTTTTACGCATTTGTGAGTTTTTAATTTCTTCTTGGAAAATTTCTCCAGCAGGCACAAATGGTTTCACAGTTGATGAAGCTTGAGAACCCTCTACTCCACTCGAAGCAACAGCATTAGAAACTGTAGAAGGCGTAAAGTTTTCAACATCGCTTTTTACAATTCTTCCATTTTCACCTGAACCTTTTACTTGAGCAAGGTTGATTCCTTTATCTTGAGCAATTTTCTTAGCCAATGGCGATGCAAATATTCTTGAATCAGAATTATTTGTCGTATGTTGTTGATTGTTTGTTGTTTCTGTTTTAACAACTGCTTTTTCTTCTTGTTTTGGAGCTGCAACAGTTCCACCTGATTTGAAATTGGCAATAATTCCAGAAACATCTGTTCCTTCAGGACCTAAGATTGCTAAAATACTATCAACTGGTGCGGATTCACCTTCATTGATTCCTACATATAATAAAGTTCCTTCATTAAACGATTCGAATTCCATGGTAGCTTTATCTGTTTCGATTTCAGCTAAAATATCTCCTTCGCTTACTTTATCTCCTACTTTCTTCAACCAAGTTGCTACAGTTCCATCTGTCATGGTATCGCTCAAACGCGGCATGGTTACCACTTTCACATTGGATGGAATCTCGACTGCGATAGATTTGACAGATTTAGCTTCTTCTTCCACTTTTTCTTCTTTAGTTTCAGCTGGAGCAGCTCCTCCATTTAACAATCCACTAATATCTTCTCCTTCTTTTCCAATGATTGCTAATAATGCATCTACCGAAGCTGTTTCGCCTTCTTGTATACCAATATGCAATAAAGTTCCTTCGTTAAACGATTCAAACTCCATTGTCGCTTTATCAGTTTCAATTTCAGCTAAAATATCGCCTTCTTTGATTTTATCTCCTACTTTTTTAAGCCATGTTGCTACGGTACCTTCAGTCATGGTGTCGCTCAAACGCGGCATTGTAATTACTGTTGCCATACTGCTTATAATTTATGAGGTAAAAATGGATAATTTTCTTGTTCGTACACCACATCATACATCACATTTAAATCTGGATAAGGTGACTCTTCCGCAAATTTTTCGCACTCATCAACCAAGTCTTTCACTCTTTGGTCAATAGCTTCAATTTCTGCTTCTGTAGCGTAATTATTTTCTTTGATGATATCCAAAACTTGAGTAATTGGATCTATTTTTTTGTATTCTTCTACTTCTTCTTTCGTTCTGTAATGTTGCGCATCCGACATAGAGTGACCTCTGTAACGATACGTTTTCATTTCCAAGAATGTTGGTCCATCACCACGACGCGCTCTTTCGATAGCTTCATGCATGGCTTCCGCCACTTTGATTGGATTCATTGCATCAACTGGACCACAAGGCATTTCGTAACCCAAACCTAATTTCCAAATATCAGTATGATTAGCCGTTCTTTCTACTGAAGTTCCCATAGCATAACCGTTATTTTCAACGATAAAAACTACTGGTAATTTCCATAACATAGCCATATTAAAAGTCTCATGCAAAGAACCTTGACGAGCTGCACCATCACCAAAATAAGTCATGGTAACTCCACCAGTTTCAAAATATTTATCTGCAAATGCCAAACCAGCACCTAATGGAATTTGACCTCCAACAATACCATGTCCGCCATAAAAACCGTGTTCTTTAGAAAAAATGTGCATAGAACCCCCTAAACCTTGAGACGTTCCTGTTGCTTTTCCTAATAATTCAGCCATTACTCTTCTTGGATCCACACCCATACCAATAGGTTGTACGTGATTTCTATAAGCCGTAATCATTTTATCTTTGGATAAATCCATTGCATGTAAAGCTCCAGCTAAAACCGCTTCTTGACCGTTATATAAATGAAGAAATCCTCTTACTTTTTGTTGGATATATAAAGCAGCTAATCTGTCTTCAAATTTTCTCCAAAGCTGCATGTCTTCGTACCATTTTAGGTAAACTTCTTTTGTTATTGGCTTCATTCGTTTGTTAATTAAGTTGAAACACTCCTATTTGAGCATAAACTAAAACTTCTATTTTTTTTACAAAAAGCAAAAATACTACATAGAACCGTATTGAAAAAATTAATTGTTATCAATTTTGCGTTTTTTTATGACGATTTATCAAAAAGACAGCAATCTACAAATAATTTTTATCAAACATGAAAGGCAGTAAATTTTTCAAGGAGTCGGATTGGTATATTTTCCCTTTTCCTCCCATAAATAAAATTTCTATTGGAGCATCTTGTTTAATTTCGTATTCCGCAATTGATTGTCGACAGGAACCACATGGCGGAATTGGCTGATCTAAATCTCTATCTTCTGGAGAAGCCGTAATGTATAGCTTTACAATTTTAGCTTCAGGATAATTTGCACCGGCATAAAAAATGGCTACTCGTTCCGCACACAAACCCGATGGATAAGCTGCATTTTCTTGGTTGGATCCCAAAACAACTTTTCCGTTATCTAAGAGTATTGCCGCACCAACGGTGAATTTAGAATAAGGAGCATAAGCTTTCTTTCTAGCAGCTATAGCTTGTTGCATTAATTCTTTGTCTGCCGTTTTCAAATCATCGATAGAATCAAAAATGGTAAACGTAGTTGTAAGTGAAATTTGCTTCATATGTAAGGAAAAAAAATCCAAACTCATTAAAACGAATTTGGATGTTTATTAATTTATTTATTTATCATTAAAGTTCATCGTAAGAGTCACCAAAATTAAATGTCAAAGAGAAACGCAAGGTATTCTCTAATGGATTTCTCACTTTAGAAGCAGAGAACAAATACGAAACATCAATTTTAACGATGTTGTATTTAAAACCAGCTCCAAGTGTGAAAAATTTTCTTGCCCCTTTTAATTCGTGCTCATTGAAATATCCCATTCGTAAAGCAAACGAATCTTGGTACCAATACTCAGCACCCAATGCCCAAGTAAACTCTTTCAACTCTTCCGAAAAACCATCTGGCGCATCATTAAATGATTTAAAAATACCGCTTGTCCATGAAGTCTTTCTGTATTCATTTTGAGCTGAAGTGTTAGCGTCATTTGCGGCTGCAATTTCAGACGGAGAAATTGTACCATCATCATCTAAGTCAGTAGGTTGAATAATTGCAGGAGGTGTTGGCACAAGCAGTTTAGTTACTTCAGCGGTAACACTTACTTTATTGTATTCATCAAAAATAAAATCAAATCCTCCTCCAAGTCTTAAATTAGCAGGTAAAAAATTATCGTTAAACTCATCATTATCATAGCTGATTTTTGGTCCCATATTTTGGAAATTAAACCCAGCTCTCCATCTACCATTAAAATCATCATATGCAATTTCTTCCGATTGATAATATCCTGCAATATCTACTGCAAAAGTTGTTGCCGCAGAAGCATCCGTTGTTCCATCTGGAATTCTTAAAGCAGAGCGAATAAATCGTCCTCCAACTGCCATTGAAAAGCGCTCACTAAGTTTTAAAGAATAAGATAAATCTACCGCTAATTCATTAGGATTTACAACCCTTGGCACCTCATTTGGATCACCAGTTTCACGCAACTCAATATCTCCTAGACCAAAAAAACGAAAAGAACCAGCAAAAGCACTTCTCTCATTTAATTTATTATAATAAGTCAATTGTCCTAACGAGATATCATTGGCGATACTAGTTAAATAAGGCGTATAACTCACAGAAAAACCATGTTCTTGTAAAGCAAAAGCATATTTTGCGGGGTTATATTGTTGAGAAAACGCATCAGCAGATGTAGCTACTCCCATATCCGCTAAACCAGCAGAACGCGCATCAGCAGCAATTAATAGGAATGGAACTCCAGTTGTTATAGGCCTTAAATTTTCCTGCGCAGTTAAGTTTTGACTTACAATTATAAAAGCTATCAATAAAGCAATCTTCTTCATTTGGGTATTTTATTAATTTGACAAATATACTATTTTATTAAAGTATTACAAGTTTCTCATATTTTTCTGCTTTAGATCCAGTTAAGCTAGAACGAACAGTTAATTTATATACATAAACGCCTTTTCCTATTCGGTCTCCAAAGTCATCTCGTCCATCCCAAGTAATTTCTCTACACAAAAAACCATCAGTTACTACTTGTTGGTTTATTGTTTTTACTACTTTCCCTGTAATTGTTAAAATTTGCACCTGCACATCTAAAGGCTCAAAAGGGCGATTGTGGTTAAACCAAAACTCCGTATAACTCACAAAAGGATTTGGATAATTCAACACACGTTCCAATCGCAAACCTTCATCTGAACAAACCGCATTAAACTGAATTTCTGCAGTAATTAAATTATTATAAACATCAAACGCTTTAAATAGAATGGTATGAACTCCTGGAGACAAATCTCGAAGTGGAAATCGCACTCTACCTCTTGTGTAATCATCATTTTCAGTTTCATAATAATCATTCAAAATATAAGGATTGGCTTCATCTCCGTCTAATATTGCAACTATATCATGTCCAATTCCACTTGCTGTGTTTATACCATTTTCGTCTTCTAAAAAGGCTAAAAAAATTGGCGAACAATTTGTAATTCCTCCAGAAACAAAACTTTCATCATTCATAAACAATCGAACTGTTGGTGGTGTATTGTCTGTAGGAGCATTTACGTTAACACCTCCAATTTGGATTGTTCTATCGAAACCTGTCTGATCTTCTAATTGAGTTCCAGGTCTTTTAGCATAGAAACTAATTTTTCCATTACCAATTGGGATTCTAATATCTTGAGGCACAACAAAACTTAATTCAAATAATCCATTATTAACAGAAGCATTGCCTCTAAAAATCGTTTCTCCAAGGGTTACAAAATTCATTTTAATTAATTGCCCAGCAGGAAAAAAGTTTCCCATAATTGAAAATCCTCCGGGACTTGGAGCAGAAACAAAATCGTTAGCCAATGTTTCACGATTTATATCTTTATCAAAAATTTGAACTGCTAAATCACCATTATAGTCACTAATAATATTATCACTCTCATCTACCACTTGCCCACTAATTTTCATTAAATTTAGAGCTTGAAAAACAGGCAGAGGACTTGTAATTGGAATGTCATTAACCGCTGTTAAAATCACCTTCTGTTTTGGAATAGCTAGTTTCATAGCAGGGTCTCCGATGAAAGAAATAACTCTACGATTATCAGATGTTCCAGGCAACAACTTTGATCGTCTCAAAGCTTCTGCTATTGTAGGATAATTATTTGAACCAAAAGCATACAACTCTTGACTTAAATAATTATTCATAATTAAACCTGTGCTTACACCAATTTGTCTTGTAGTTGCAATCAAAGCAATAGCACCTCCTTCTTTATTCCAATACATAAACTCACCTCCTGTTTGTCTATTTGGATCATCAAAACGAGTGAATTCACATGTAATAGTAATGAATAGTGGATAACGGTAACGGTTTCTCAAGTTTTGGGCATCTAGCTTTTCAAACAAGCGTTCTCTAGCTAAAAATTCTTCATTTCCATGTCCAAAATAATTAAAAACCAGCGCCCCCAAATCTAAGGCGTCTAAAAACTCATTCTTCCCTTGAGGATATCGATCTCCACCTGCTGCAACTTGTTGAATGTAAGCATCTGTATGGATTTTTTTTACATTTACAAATGGCTTTTGAGCTACTAGATTATCTGCCAAATCATCCAATCGAAATTGCAATGTAGCATCTGTTAAATTATCTGCGTCATCAGAATAAATAACATAATTATTTCTCCATCGACCGTAAGAAGGCTCTGCGTGGTATTCAATAATTTTATTTACCATTTCTTGGGCTTGTTGAGGACTTGAAACTAACATCCTTCCAACGGCAATATCAATTCCATCTACACCACTTAGCATTGGACCTTCATCATCATCCATTAAACCAAAAAAATCATCCGACATAAAGGAACTAAACAACGACATATTTGAGACGTTATTGGTTTCCGATGCATTAGGATTAAATCCATGAAAAATTGGCACTATATTAGTATTATTGAATACTCTGTTTTTATAATCATATGAAGCATCACCAAAAAGATTCACATACTTAACTCTATTTTCTGGAACAGATGCATTCCAATACACATAGCGAATAAAATTCCTAATAGCTCCAACGTCTTGTTTTCCAGAACTAAACTCATGATAAATAGATTCTAATGTAACAACTTTAACGACTAGACCGGAGTTATTCCTATGAAAATTTGCTAATGTTTCTGCTTGATTTCTATAGTTTAGTGGAGTTATTATTAAATAATCAATGTCTTCAAAAGAATTATTTTGATTATTAAATATTGTACCTTTTAAATTTTGGTTTTGAACCAAAGCATTAGCTTCTCTCAGGGGTAAAAAAACATCTGACTCATCAATAGCGATATATTTTTTTGGAATACCAAGTGGAACTTTAAAAGAAAAATTAGATTGATTTGCATTAACATACCTTTGCACATTGAATATATCAGACACATCCCAAACTTGAGAAATAGCACTTGCATTAGAGACAATATATTCACCAACTCCTATATTTACTTCTTGTTCATCGTTATAAAATTCAAATTGTTTTCCATAGCCTGTTAAATTTCGTGTTACATTCAACTGTATAAAGTCTAAATAACCGTTTGAAGATGGAACACCACCATTGGCATATTCTAAGTCAATTGTAACTGTTGAAGTTGTAGAATTGAAACTCGTATTAAGAGCTGATTCAAAACCTTCAATTCCACTTCCAGGAGTTAATGCAAAGAAAGAAATATTTCCAATGTTTTGATTATTAGCACTAATAGCAAAAGATGTATTTCCAAACGACTTAGAAGCTAAATTAATTTTGGCAATAATGGGTTCTGAAGTTATTAAATTAGGGAATTCAAAAGTAAAACTTTGACTCGGATTAATATTAAATTGCTCTCCAAACCATCTCCTTCCTACTTTACCAACATTTACCAAATCTTTTTCATAAGTGAACTTTTGATTAAAAACGGAGAAAGTCAAATCTGGCAAAGCCGTTGGCTGGACCGCATCTTGAATTCTTTTTCCAGCACCACCAGAATTGGTTACATAATAATACGCTCTATCAGAAAACAAATTAACACTTGTTAAACTCTCATTATTCCAAACATCAACTCCTTCGGCATAAAATAAAATATAATCATTATCGTTAAATACACCGTCAGCTTCTCCAATAAATTGAATTGAATTTTCTTCCAAATCAATCGGATATGATGTACTATTCAACAAAGGAACCATTCTTCCGCCAGCACCATAAATTTTAATATTTCTTGGATCAACATTAACATTCATTCCTAAGGATTGAAGAAACTGTTTTGAAATACGATAAATTCCAGATTTTTCAACATAAAACCGATACCAATTACCAGAAGATAATACAGAATTAGCGACCGAAAATGTTTGATTGGCAATTATTGATCTTCCAGCAATATTTTGGTAATTAAAATCATATTTAAACGACACAACTCTCTTGTACGTGTTTCCTTCCTTTATAATAGGTGAGAAAACCAAAAGAGCTTTATATTCACCTCGAGCAGAAAAACTTTCAATTGTAGCCTCAATAGAAGAAGGAATGTATTTTTTTTCTAGGTCGAACAACTCGTTTTCTGTAATGTTTTGGTACTGTATATTTTCTACTCGTAAAGAAGAAACATCAATTTTACCATTAACATTAAAAAGCTCTTTATATGATATATTCTTGGAAGTAACATCTACAGAAAAATGCAAACTAGCAAAAACAGGATACTTGAAAGTAAAATCTTTCTCAATATATTGTTCTGAACCAATCCAATCTAATGAAACATTTCTTACGTTTTGGGAACAAATCGCAAATGGAAATAAAAACAGAAAAAAAAAATAAATATTCTTCATCAACAATTAAACGCACATTAAATACATATATTACAAAGAGAGAAAAAAAAATTATTATTAACTAATTTATACAATAAAAAAAGATAAAATTCGTTGTAGAATTATTAGTTTTAACAAAAAATTAATTTTTTTTACATTTTTTTAAAAACATGTTGCATTTTAATACTTAATTATTATCTTGCGACACTAAATTATTACCTACTAAAGTATGAAACTTAAGAACATTATGACTTTAAAATTGTTGCTTGCATTATCAGTAGCAATAGGTTTTACAAGCTGTAGCAAAAGTTCTGGAACTAAAGGTGGTTCTAGAGCTACAGGATGGAAAATTAACGACAAGAATGGTGGTTTTCAACACAATTCTAAATTTAAAAAACAAGAGACTCCTCCAGGAATGGTTCCAGTAGAAGGTGGTACATTCACTATGGGTAAAGTACAAGACGACCCTATGCATGATTGGAATAATTCCCCAAATCAGCAACACGTACAGTCTTTCTTCATGGATGAAACTGAGGTAACTAACTTAATGTATACTGAATATTTATTTTGGTTAAAAACAGTTTTCCCTCCTGAAGATGAAAATTATGAAAACATTTACACAGGCGCTATACCAGACACTTTGGTTTGGAGAAATCGTTTAGGATATAATGAAACAATGACTAACAACTACTTGAGACATCCTGCTTATTCAGAATATCCAGTAGTTGGCGTAAACTGGATTCAAGCTACTGAATTCAGCAAATGGAGAACCGATCGCGTTAACGAAAATATCTTAGAAAGAAGCGGCTACTTGAAAAAAGACGCTAAAATTAAAGATGTTACAGCTGAAACTTCTTTTAACACTGATACTTATTTAGCAGCTCCTACTCAAACTTTTGGAGGTAAAGAAGATGTAGTTTTGAAAAAAGAATTGAACGGAGGAAGAAGAGTTCCTGCTGACACAGCTAAGAACGTTTACGCTCAAAGAAATTCAGGTTTAATTTTACCAGAATTTAGACTTCCAACTGAAGCAGAATGGGAATATGCAGCTTTGGCATTGGTAGGAAATAGAGAGTACAACATTTATAAAGGACAAAAGAAATATCCTTGGAGTGGACAATACACTCGTTCTGGCAAGAGACAATATAGAGGCGACCAACTAGCTAACTTTAAACAAGGAAAAGGAGACTACGGAGGAATTGCAGGATGGTCAGATGATGGAGCTGATATTACAAATAAAGTAAAATCATATCCTCCAAATGATTTCGGTTTATATGATATGGCTGGAAATGTTGCAGAATGGGTACAAGATGTATACAGACCAATGGTTGATGACGAAGCAAATGACTTCAACTACTTTAGAGGTAATGTTTACATGAAAAATAAAATCGGTGAAGATGGTTTAGTAGAAATTGTAACTACGGACAATATCAAATACGATACTTTAAGCAATGGTAAAATTATCGCAAGAAATATGCCAGGTCAAATTGCACAAGTACCTGTTGATGAAAATGAAACTTATCTTAGAACACAATTCTCAACATCTGACAACAGAAACTACAGAGACGGTGACAGATCATCTACAAGATACTTCAATTTCGGAACTTCTGAAGAAGAAAACGAAGGCAAAGATGACAAATTCAGAATGTATGAATCACCTAAACACAGCATAACTGTTGACGATAGCACAGGTGTTATGGTTAAGAAATTTGATAAATCAAATGATCGTACAACTTTAGTTAATGATGATGTAAGAGTTTACAAAGGTGGATCATGGAGAGACAGAGCATATTGGTTAGACCCTGCTTCTAGAAGATATTTCCCTCAAGATATGGCAACTGATTACATTGGATTTAGAAATGCAATGTCTAAAGTAGGTCCAAAATCTGATAAAAAATCACCTAGAGGTAACCCAAAACAATAATTTCATACAAGTAATATTTTAAAAGCCCTTTTTCGAAAGGGCTTTTTTTATTACCTTCGTTTCCATGAAAACAGCACTTTTATACCAACATTTTTTATCATGTAATTCTGTTTGCACAGACACGAGAAAAATTTCAGAAAACTGCATTTTTTTCGCTCTCAAAGGCGATAATTTTGATGCAAATACATTCACTAATGAAGCCCTTGAAAAAGGCGCTAAATATGTTGTTATAGACAATCCAAATTATCAAATTGAAGGTAAAACGCTTCTAGTTGAAGACACTTTAATAGCGCTACAAAAATTAGCCAACCACCACAGAAAAGCACTAAATACTAGAATCATTGCATTGACAGGAAGTAACGGAAAAACAACTACAAAAGAATTAATTCATACCGTTTTAAGTAAAAAATATAATACAATTGCCACCATTGGAAACTTAAACAATCATATTGGAGTTCCGTTAACACTTTTAAGACTGACAAAAGAAACTGAAATTGGAATAATTGAAATGGGAGCCAATCACCAAAAAGAAATTGAATTTCTTTGCGAAATAGCTGAGCCCGATTTCGGATACATCACCAATTTTGGAAAAGCACATTTAGAAGGTTTTGGTGGCGTGGAAGGTGTAATCAAAGGTAAAAGCGAAATGTATAATTTTCTACAAAGCAATAAAAAACTTGTTTTTGTCAATTTAGATGACCTCATTCAAGAAGAAAAAACAAAACAATTGAATCGTTATACCTTTTCAAAAGAGAAAGAGTCTAACATCAAGATTGATTCAATAGAAGCTAGTCCAATGGTAAAAATAAGCTTAGAAAACTTAACAATTCAATCACACTTAATTGGTTTATATAATGCAAATAATATCAATGCTGCCATAACAATTGGAAAGTATTTTGAAGTTCCAAATAACCAAATCAAAGAAGCATTAGAAAACTATATTCCTGAAAACAACCGTTCACAATTAATCAAAAAAGGAACAAACGAAATCATTTTAGATGCTTACAATGCCAATCCAAGCAGCATGCAAGTAGCAATTGAAAACTTCAAACAACTAAATCACAACAACAAAATAGCCATTCTAGGCGATATGTTTGAATTAGGAAAAGAAAGTTTAGAAGAACATAAAAAAACAGTTGCTTTATTAAAAGGAGAATCAAATATCAAAATCTATTTCATAGGAAAGGATTTTTACACCAATAAAATTAAAGAAAGTAATATTCATTTTTTTGAAGACTTTAAATCTTTTTCAACCTATCTTAAAAGTATTCAAACAACAGATAGTTTAATCTTAATCAAAGGTTCTAGAGGAATGGCACTTGAAAGAACTTTAGAAAACTTGTAAAAAAATTATTATTGTACATAAAATATTTGGTAATTACTTACTCAAAAACCATAAGGAAATTCGCCATCTAACTCTACCTTGGAAATAAGAACACTTTAAACGAAATAAAGAACATATAAAAACAAAAAATCCTACACTTAAAATGTAGGATTTTTTAATCTTGTGAGCGATATTGATTTAAATTCAAACCAAACATTAGATTTTTCTTGGAATTATTTATTGAAAAAAACTCAATAAAGAAAACCGTTTATGGACTATAATAAACATTATATAAATTCAAGTTAATTGATTAAGGCTTTACTAATGCATAACAAAATTTAAGTGTAGATATTTATTGTAAAATATTTACTCATGATAAGTAATAAGAAAAAACTATTACTATTACTATTACTATTATTAATTAGTTTTAGTAATTACTCACAAGAAAAAAAATTAATTGTAAGTCCTTATGCTGGGATGAGTTTTCCCACAGGAAATTTAAAGGATTTCAGTGAAAATGGAATTGTAATTGGGACATCTATCGATTATTATTTTTGGAAAAAATTAGGCTTTGGCTTAGATTTTAACTACCAAAATAACATATACACATTTCCTTATTCAATTCCAAATGTTTCAAGTCCTTTTAGTTTAACTCAAACTGAAAATGGTAATTGGAATACATCGACTTTTACTTTAGGCCCGACATATAGAATTGGACATAAAAAATTCACTGCTGAAATTTACTCGAAAGCTGGTATTTCTTATACAAAAAGTCCAAAGAATATAATTGTGTTAAGCGACAATGGATTTTCAAAATCAATATTCAATCTTCCTTCTCAAGAAAGAACAAGTTTCGGATTAACAAGTGGCATTAGATTCAATTATAAAATATCAGATAGATTTAGCTTATTTATTAATCCTCAATATGTTTTTTCAACTGCTAAAGTTGATTATTGCAACTGTGGAATTGAAAACTCATCGAATCCAGATGATTTAATAAATGCTCAGTCAACCAAAGAAACTATTAAACCTTCATATTTTAATTTAAATGCGGGATTGAATTTTAGTTTTGGAGGAAATAATCTTAATGAAACTGAAAACAATACTTCTATTAGTAGAAATCTTCCGTTTTGTGATATTGCTTTTGAAGAATTAGAGTGCAACACTAGTACTAAAGTGTTAAAGTTTACAATGTTTTGGAGTGGCTATAATCCAAGCTATACAAGAGTTGTAGAAATTTACAATGGTACTACATTAATTAATCCAGCAACAGCTACACCTCAAATATTAAGTCAGAATACAGGAACTGTCCCTTTTTATGTACCCATACAGTCAAACCTAATTGGAGCAAATTTAACTGCAACTATTAAAATTTTTGATTTAAACAATAATTTAGTTTGTTCTTCGCCAGTTCCTTTAAATTTCACTGTTCCAAATTGTAGCCCTCAACCTCCTTTATGTAATTTTGATTTGGATATAGAAAATGTTATTTGTAATGGAAATACCATAACATATTCTGCAACCAGTTCTTGGTCTAATCTTATGATTGGAAGTAGTGTTGATTTGATAGTTGTAGACCAATCTGGAAATGCAATTTCTCCTATAACGGTTGCACCAAATTCTTTTCCTATTTCTATAACTTCTGCAAATGCAACAGGATCAATGTCTAATACTATTTCAATTCCTTATAGTTATAACAGCATACCAATAAATATTTTCTTACAATTTGAAGACCCTACTACAGGGGCTATAAACCAATGCTCTTTTGCTGACTTTTTTACTCCAAATTGCGAACCTACTAGCTGTGGTAATTTTGAAATTACAGATGCTATTAGCTGTAATAATAAATCAGGAAATCAAGAAATTTTTATAACAACAAATTATAATAACGTTCCCGCAGGGAGTATTCTTAATTACACTTTATTAGATGCAAACAATCAGACTATTGGCTATGGAAGTTCTTCATTTCCAATTAATATTAGTGGTACAGGAAGTTACAATGACATGATAAGTGTATTGCCTAATGTTACTGGACCAGTAACAATTAAAATGGAAATAAATGATGCAAATGGTGTTCCAATGTGTGTGAAAGAGCTAAGTATTAATTTAAACGGATGTAGTTATAAATCATGTGTTCCTAAATTAATAAATACAGAATGTATTAATGGTACACCACAAATTACATTTGAACTTCCTTGGGCTAACTTTCCATTATTTAATGGTTACAGTATTTATGCTGATGTTTATGACACCCAAACACCAGGACCAAGTGGAACTCCAATAGCTTCAATTCCAGCATATCCAATAACTGGTGTTAATGGTTTACAGACCTTTACTATTAGTATTCCATCACAATATGAAGGCACAACAGTTTATATCTTTACTCGTATTTGTGAACATGGTGGAATTAAAAATTGTTGTCCAGGTAAATTAGAAGTAGTTGTACCTGAATGTTGTGATGATTGTTCTAAAATTAAAATTCAGAATAATACTAATCATAATCAGAATGGAGATGCTATTTTGAAAAATTTTGGATTAGATTTTAATATTTCCAATTCTGGAACTCCTATAAAAAAAATATTAATAACATTGGAAAGTTTCGGAGCAAATAATTCGACCAATAGTTTAGTTGAGCCTATTCCTAATTTTGAAATTTCTGGTGTTGGTATAATGACAGGAACTGGTCTTGCTGGTAATCCGATAGGAAGTTTCAGCTCAACAGGGAATAGAAGAAGTAATCTTTGGCAATTAGATTTTTCAGCAAGTCCATTTACTGGTATTTCTCAATTATTGGTATATGTTGAAAAATATGATAGAAAAATAATTAAAAATTACCAATTGAAATTTACAATATTCCGAACTGATGGTTCTATATGTGAAATAACAAGAAATTTTAACAACTAAAATAAAACCATGAAAAATTCATATATCATTCTAATATCATTTTTTGGGCTTTTATTTAGTTCAGAAAGTACAAATGCACAAACAATAACTAAATCTGTTGACAAAACTAGTGTCTATATAGGTGAAGAGTTTACTTACGCTATAACTGTAGATAATGTTAGTAGTTTAAGTAGTATAAATACTATTGTTGATGATTTCGGCCAAAATGTGGATATTTTAAGTGTAGATTATGGTAATACACTCGACCTTTTAATTACTTGGGGAATTTGTTCGTTAACCCAAAATACTTCAGCAAATAATGAGCTTACAATTACTTTTCCTAATTGTACAGGAGCACCAATTGGTGGAACATTATCATTTAATGTTACAGTCCGCTTAAATCAAAGTGCTTGTAATCTTACAAAATACAATAATACAGCACAGCTTAATTTATCAAACAATACAACCATTAATAGTAATAACACATCTGTATCTATTGATAATAGTAATCCGTTTGTGCTTCAAAAATCATATTTTAAGTATAATGCATCTTCAGAAGAAATTTATTACGATGTAAGATTATCTTCTAAAAGCGGAAATTTCTTAACGCTACAAAATGGAACTGAATTGTTTCAAGATATCTTCACCATTCCAAGTTGTTTTCAAAATATAACAGCAAATGATATTGAGGTTGTTTATATTCCAGATGAAAATAATAGATCTTCGGAAACAGCAATTCCTCATTATACACAAATTATAGGAAATCAATTAATTGCAGAATGGCAACTTCCTCCTGGAATACAAAACACTAATGAAAGTAGTTTGTTATATGTTGTAAAAATAAAATTACAACAAGCTAATTGTCAATGTACTACTTCGTATAACATAAAAAACGAAGCGGAATTTAAATACGATAATGTTTGTAATACTCAATACACCTTACAAGACAGCTATACTATTCAAAAAGGTTCAAATTTTTGTGATTTTAATAGTGGAATGCCTGGAGGTGGAAATGGAACACCTAGTAGCGGTTTAGGAACTGGAACAGGTGGTAATATATGTGAATTAGACTTTTCAAAATCTTACCAATTAGATGGTAATGATATGGGATTAACAATGAAAGGCTGTAAAGGTAAATATTTAATTACAGTAAGAAATTGTAGTGATAGCTTGGTTTATAAGGGTATAAAAATTAAAGATTTAGTACCTACTGAATTACAAATTACAGGTATCAATCATCCTGGATTTACAATGATAGATAATGGTAATCAGCTTGATTTTTACAGAGATAGAATGTTACCTGGAGAAGCCTATACTTTAGAGGTTGGTTTTATTGTAACCACTAATTTACAAGACCATACGATTAAAAATTGCGCAGACATAGATTTAGATGCAGAAAATCAATATAATAGCAATCAAAAACAGTTAACTAACACTTTTTGCACTTCTTTTAAAACAGTTCCAAATAAAGTAACAGTAATTACACGAAAAAGCATTTGCTCAAAACCAAGCCAATCTTGTGGTTTTGCTAAAGATAATTACCTGCCAGATGATGAAGTAGAATACGAATTGTTTTTCTACAATTATGGAAGTGCAGACGGAACAAACGTTACTATTGAAGATCGTTTACCTAGGTACTTTGATTTACAATCAATCACTGTCTACAAAAATCAAAGTGGTTCTTCAGCGAGAAGAGAACCTTGTAACCTAGATGAATATAAAGACATTACAAATGATGTTGTCATAAATAGACAAAGAAGAACAAATAATTTAAAAATTGATTTAAAAAATCATATTCTCGATGCTTTTACTTGTAAAGGAGTTTCTTTTTACAAAATAAGAATTAAAGGAAAAATTGAAAGTAATGTTGTAAACGGACAATATAGAAATCAGTTTGTAGTTGATTTTAAAGACCAATCGTTACAGACAAATGTTCAAGAAGTTTCAAATATGGCTCCCTATACAGTCAATTTAGATAACTTTATTATGATTGATAAATTGATTGTAAATGAGCAATCAGATTGTGATAATCATACTCAAAAAATTACTTATCAAGTAAAAGTATATAATTTAGGTAATACAAATGTTAATGTAGATATAGAAGATTTTATTCCGAATATTAATAACGTTAATATTATTCAAGGTCCACACAATTTTAAGAGTTGTTTACAAATTGGACCTCCAAGTCCAAATCTATGTATTCCAACAACAACTTTAGCAAACATAAATGGTACTTGGACAAACTTACAAAATGGTTTCAGATTGATTAAACAGGAAACTTATCCTTGTACCTTGCTTGTAATTGAATACGATGTACTGTTTGACACACGCTTGTTAACAAATGACGAAGTCGTAGAAGCTTGCAACCAATTGAAAGTTTGGGCTTATACAGGAAGAGTAAGAATAAGACATGATAGTTACAAAAAGAATCCAATCGCTTACCCAAATAATATTGTTGTAAATAGCCAACCTGAATTAAATGCAATGTTTTTAAATGCCAAAACTGCTGAAGAGCAACGTTATGTAATGCAATTAGTAAAAGCATACAAAACAAACCCCAAGAGTTTTGCTTTACCAAATAACTTTAACAAGGTTGATGCATTAGGAAATATTCCAGGCTTACCATCTTTAGATGGACAATATTTTGGCATAGATGAAAAACAGGAATGTGCTGATTTAAAAGACTGCCTGAAAGAATTTCCATCCGAATGTATAAATTCTACAGGGACTTCTGATATTAAGCTTGAAATTTTAGGAATTAATTTAACTACTGGAGAAATTTCTACAAGATTAACTAATAATACTTCAAACAGAATTGCTAAAGTTGAATATATCCTTACTGATGTAGTACACAAAGAAGTAGTATGTGAACCTATCTATATTGGTCCTAGACCTTTAAAATGTAACACATGTACTGGGAATATTACTGGAAATTTTAGGCCTAAAGACAATACTCCATTAGTTACGTTAAACTTAAATTCTAATAATTTTAATGGAATTGCTGCCACTTATAAAGAACAGAACACGGTTGTTTATGGTAATATTGGTGCTACGTCTTCAATAACAACTGTTGATAAAAACTTTATGTTTCCAATTATTAAGAATTGTTCTGGATATTTTGAATTTACAATTACAACCATAGTTTACTTTGAAAATTGTGATGCCTGTATTGCAACAGATGCAATTGATTTTAGGACTAGTTATCAACCCTTAATTTACAATCCTAATTTAAATAATACAGGGCATCCAATCCAATTCAACTAAATTAAAAATACATTTACTATGAAATCAAATTTTTTTATATCCCTTATCACATCATTTATTTTACTCTCGTGTAATAGCGATGAAGTAGTATGCGAAGAAACTATAAATAGCTCTTGTGATAATGGATTACTAATTATGCGCTCGGAAGCTTTAACAGGTGCAGACCAAACTTTCTTTTTGGATAGTATTCAAAAACCAGTAAACACACCACTTGTTTTTGATAACATTCAAAATGAAGTTCAAGCTAGTTTTTTTGGACCATTTACAAGACCTTCAAACTACGATGCGTATAACCCAATTAATAATACTTATTTTATTGAGTTTCCAGTTGAGCAGAGACTATTTAAGTATGATATTACAACTCAAACACGTTCTGAATTTATAATTTCTGGGTTTTATTCGGCTCCAATATTTTATAATGGTACACTCTATGCTCTTGAAGTTGATTTTAGCAATTTTGGATACG
The DNA here is from genome assembly GCA_018401995.1 of Flavobacterium sp. Lineage (GTDB taxonomy): Bacteria > Bacteroidota > Bacteroidia > Flavobacteriales > Flavobacteriaceae > Flavobacterium. The sequence continues at coordinate 199,373 of JAGYJR010000001.1, forward strand.
CTACTAATCCTGCTGTTTATGAAATAAAAACTATTGACCAGAATAATGGATCTGTAACTTCATTAACTTCGGGAACATTTCCATTAATAAGTAGTTTTAATTGGGAAAGTATGTCTTCTGCAAAAGACAACAATGGAAACCTGTATTTTGTGTCCAATACAAATTTAATTACTTATAATGTTAATACAAACACAGCTACTCATACCGAATTAGTTCCAACATTTGACCCATTTAATAACTTTCAAAGATATTATGGTTTAGAATTAAGGAACAACGGAAATTTAATTGCTATTCGTTATCGAGACAATACGTTTGGTGAAGGATTAGAATTAGTTGAATTGGATATAAATAATCTTACTTCAGCTCCAACAGTTATTTTTGATTTTACGGCAAATGGAATTGAATTAAATAATGAGTATTATTCTACTACTTATGACTCTTGTGATGATAAATATTACATTACTTCCAGAGATATAAATAACACGAGTACTTCCAATTTTTATGAAATTGATATTACTAACACAACTTTTAAAACTGAAAATTTCCCTTATTACATTATGGGAATTGAAACTAAAAATTAAAGATGATGAAAAAAATAATTTTAGTATTAGCAGCAATATCTTCAATAATCATTTACAGTTGTAGTAAAGATAATGATGACACATTACTAACTCCTACTTCAACTTGTAATTATTCAGGTTTAAGCTATCAATTAAATAATACTTCTATACTTGCTCCAGAAGTTAACTTGCAAACGGAAATTTTTCCAAATAACAGTATTGACCCAGTCACAAATCAACCTGTTCCAGCAGTTGAAATTTATGGAAATGATGCCAATGGTGATTTTATTGTTTTTGTTACAGAAGTATTGACTATCAATTCTTCTGGATTTGCTGATTTCTCTATTGGTTCAGGAGCTACTGAACAGATAAATGTAACTTGTATAGCAAACGACAATGTTGTTGGTGGAAATATGCGTTTTCAAATTTCAGGCACTTACAACAATCAACCCTTAACTGGAGAATACTGTGTAATTATCGATGCTATTAATCCTTAAAAAAAGTCAAATAAAAAAATAAATCTAAAAACATTATAACTTTTATCAATTAGATTAGCTAATTATGACAATCGTAATTAATTAAAAAAAAGTATCTTTAAAGAGTGATAAAAAAACTCATCATAGTATTTCTTTTAGGTTCTTGGGCAACTTCATTTGCTCAAGAACCTATTCGATTTACCACAAAACAAGGTCTACCAACTAATCACATATACGACATTGCCGAGGATGAAAACGGCTTTATGTGGTTTGCTACCAAACAAGGCTTGGTAAAATATGATGGTGATAATTTTAAAACATTTACCATACAAGATGGTTTGCCAAATAACGATACTTGGTTGCTTGAATTAGACTACAAAGGAAGGTTATGGTTTTTCTCTAAAAGTGCATATCAAGGTTACATTAAAAATGATAGTATTTATACTTTCGCTACCAAAGATAAAGAAGTTTTGTCGCCAAGATTCATATATAAAACTAATCAAAATTTTTCGTTTTTTGGGAATTTAGGAATACAAACTTTTAATGAAGACGAAATAGTAACTAATAAACTTTTTAACACAGACAATCAATTAACTTTTTATAAGAAAATTTATAATATTCAAAAAGATAAAGGATTTACTTTACCTAACGGAATGCCAATTTTGTATAATCCAGAAGTTAATGAAATGGTATTTCTACAAAAAGAAAAATTGTTGATTTATGATACTAATTTTGCAGTCCCCCATTTCCTGAAAAAGAAATTCCAATAAAAATTCCTGCTATTTATGAAATGTCAAAAAGAAAAATTGATAATCAAGGTTTAGTATATAACCATATTAGCTATTATGTATTAGAAAAAGGAATTATATTTATTGATTTTAAGGATTACAAAGTTATTTATAAATCATTCAAAGAATTAGTAGGTGTTGAAGATACCAATTACTCTAGATGCTTTGCTACGAGAGAAAATATCCAAATTTGTATTCCAGGTTATTTGATGATTTTTGATTATCAATTAAGTATTCAAAAAATTTATGTTTTACCTCTTAATTTAAGCAATAAGAGTTTCAAAGACAGTAAAGGAAATATTTGGATGACTGATTTAGCTAATGGTATTTCATTAATTCCAAACACACAAATTCAAGCCAGTTATTATTTACAAAATAAAAAAATACAAAAAATTAATAAAATTGATAATCAACTTTTTGTTGGATTAACTGATAGGGGATTTTACCAATTCAGTTCTAAAAATAGCTCGTTTTACCAGTTGAATGAGTTTAATCGAGGAAATGGCGAAATTTATCAAATTAAAGAAGATACAGGTAAAAGTGAAAATTATTTTATTTCAGCTTCAAATTATTATACTTTCAAAAACTCAAAACTGACTCCTTGTAATATCAAAGATTATTTGAATAAACAAATTAACTTATTAGGAATAAAAGATGTAACTTTTTTGAACAATAATTATTTTATGATTTGTTCATCAGGATTAATTGTCAGTGAAAATCCCGAAAAATATTCAGTACTTTTTATAAATAAAAATGGATTAATGTTTACAGAATCGTTCCAAAATAATATTTATGTAGCTGGAAGTGACGGTCTACACTTTTTGGAGAATAATAAATTAAAAAAACCAAATAAAAATTCTTTATTAGATGTTTCTGTCACTAATTTATTGTCTTCAAAAAAAAATTTATTTGTTGGTACAGACGGAAGAGGTATTTATCTATTAGATAACAAAAACAAAATCTATTATCTCAAAGAAACAGATGGTTTGAGTGTGCAACGCATTATACAAAAAGAAAATCATCTATGGTTGGCTACACAAAAAGGTGTCTATAAAATTAAGTTGAATAAAGAAAATTTAGAGCAATCAATAATAGTAGATGCTTTTTATGATACTGATGGTTTATTGCAAAATAACACCAACGACATCTATATAGAGAACGACGTATTATATGCTGCTAGTGATGTCGGTTTGGCAAAAATTAATCTAGCGAATCCCTTGTTCAAGAAAAAACCCAATCTATATTTTAAAACTCAAACCGATACTTTACAGTATCAAAATGAAGCTAGAGATAATATTACTATTTCGTTTGCTTCTTTAGATTTTGTGAACCAAGAACATTTGAGTTACAGTTATAGATTGTTGCCCTTACAAAAAAAATGGACTAAAACAGAAACTAAGATTTTAAACTTCTCCAATTTAGACCCAAAACAGTATACATTAGAAGTTAAAGTTACTGACCAACACAACAATCAAACCATTAAAAAATTGTACTTAAATGTAGTACCAGAATGGTGGCAAACTACAGTTGCTAAAGTAGCTTTTGGAATTCTATCTCTTTTGTTGTTTTTAGGTTTACTTAAAATCATTAAAACACAAATCACTAAAAAAGAAGAAGCCAAAGCCCAACAAGATAAACGTATAGCTGGTTTAGAATTGCAAGCCTTACGAAGTCAGATGAATCCGCATTTTGTACATAATTCTTTAAACGCTATTCAATATTTTATTCAACGCAATGAAGTCGAATTATCAGAAAATTATTTGTCTAAATTTTCTCAACTCATTCGTTTGTTTTTTGAATATTCCAGAAGACAAAACATAACCATAAAAGAAGAATTAGAGTTATTAAAAAACTATTTAGAAATTGAAAAACTACGTTTTGAAGAAAAATTAAATTATACCATTTCAGTTTGTGAAGCCTTTGATGTGGAAGAACAATTAATTCCCTCCATGCTACTACAACCGATTGTTGAAAATGCTGTCAATCATGGTATTTTTCACAAAAAAGAAAATGGTACTATTTACGTTACCTTTAAATATATTAACGAAAATACATTTGAAATTACTATTGAAGATAATGGGATTGGAATCAATAAATCCAAAGCTCTTTTTAAAGCGTCTTCCAAAAATTATCAATCCAATTCATCAAAAGTATTGCAAGAACGATTAGATCTTCTAAATCTAAGTAAAGAGTGGACGATTGCTTATACATCCATAGATAAATCGGAAAAGGATAGTACTAAAACGGGTACACTAATAACGTTACTTTTCAAACAACACTTTCAATCATGAATATCAGAGCCATATTAATTGATGATGAACGAAAAGCATTAGCCATTTTAAAAAATAAGTTAGAACGCTTTTGTCCAAATGTGTCAATAATTGCAGAAACACAAGAACCAAAAAAGGCAATTTCATTAATTCAAGAATTAAAACCTGATTTAATATTTCTTGATGTAGCTATGCCTGAAATGAGTGGTTTTGATGTTTTAGCTAAAATAGAAAACCCAACTTTTGAAATCATTTTTGCCACAGCATTCGACAATTATGCCATTGAAGCTATAAAACATTGTGCAATTGGTTATTTGGTTAAACCAGTTGATAATAATGATTTAGTGGAAGCAGTTTCAAAAGCAATTCAAAATATAGAAGATAAAAGTGCATTACAAAAAAACAAAATCTTAATCGAAAACTTAGGTATTCAGACCTTTCAAAACAAAAAAATTGTAATTCCTTGTACTGAAGGTTTAGAGTTTGTTCAAATATCAGATATTATCCATTTTCAAGGAGAACAAGGCTATACTAATATTCACTTTACAAATAGAAAACCTATCCTTAGTTCACATAGCATTGGTTATTTTTCTAAACTTTTAGAAAATAAATCATTTTACTTAATTCACAAATCTCATTTAATAAATCTCAACCATATTGAAAAATATTTGAATGAAGGTTTTGTTATTTTAACGAACAACTATAAACTTCCAATCTCAAGAAATAGGAGACAAGATTTTTTAATGCTATTAAAACGTGAAAATAAATAAAAATATTTTTGAAAACAACCAATGTTAACAACGCTTTAGGAATGACAAAAAAAAGGACAAATTCAAAAAAATGAATTTGTCCTATATGGTGGGCGATGAGGGGTTCGAACCCCCGACCCCCTCGGTGTAAACGAGGTGCTCTGAACCAGCTGAGCTAATCGCCCCAATAAGTTGCTTTACTATTACCGTATTGCGAGTGCAAATATACACTGATTATTTGTATTTGCAAGTGTTTTTGAAAAAAAATTACACAATTTCTGCAACAACAAAAGTACTGCCACCCACGTAAATTAAATCATTAGCTTTAGCCTCTTGTAAAGCAAAATCATAAGCTTCTGAAACAGAATTAAATACTTTTCCAAAAAGACAAAATTCCTTAGCTTTCTCCTGAAGAATACTAGCTTCTAAACCTCTTGGCACATTGGGTTTACAGAAAAAATATTTGGCTTTTTTTGGAAATAAAGGCAAAATCGAACTCAAATCTTTATCATTCACAACTCCTAAAACTATCAAAAGTTGGTCAAATGACTCTTTTTGGAGTTGTTCCATCACAATTTTAACTCCGTGGCTGTTGTGTGCAGTATCGCAAATCACTTTTGGATGTGTTTGTAAGGTTTGCCATCTACCTAATAAACCTGTGTTTTTCATTACATTTTTCAATCCTGAAACAATATGAGCTTCTGAAATGATAAAAAATGGTTCTAACAATTGAACGGTTTGTAAAACTGTCTTTTTATTGTGCCTTTGATAAAAACCAAGCAAATCAGATTCACACAAAACTTCTGGTAGTTCTTGCGCAAAATAAATAGGAGCATTTGATTTCTTTGCAACCGATTCAAAAACTGGTTTAGTCTCAGAAACAAATTCACCAATAACCACTGGAATATTTGACTTAATAATTCCAGCTTTTTCAGTTGCAATTTTAGCTAATGTATCACCTAAAAACTGAGTATGATCCAATCCAATATTCGTAATCACACTTACTAATGGCGTAATCACATTGGTAGAATCCAATCGGCCGCCCATTCCCACTTCAATTACCGCAACATCAACTTCTTCCTTGGCAAAATAATCAAAAGCCAAACCAACGGTCATTTCAAAAAAACTCAACTGATTTTCCTCAAAAAAAACTTTATTAGAAGCAATAAAATCAACAACAAATTCCTCCGAAATCATTTCGCCATTTACGCGAATACGTTCACGAAAATCTTTCAAATGTGGCGAAGTATACAAGCCCACTTTATATCCTGCTTCATGTAAAATTGAAGCCAACATTGAAGAAGTAGAACCTTTACCATTAGTTCCTGCAACATGAATACTCTTAAACTTGTTCTCTGGATGATGCAAAACATTCATTAACAACAGCGTATTAGTCAAATCATTTTTATAAGCTGTAGCGCCTTGATTTTGGAACATGGGAAGTTGATTAAACATCCATTCCGTAGTTTCTTGGTACGTCATTTTTTGATTTTATTTTCCGAGTTCATCAAGCGAATGGCTTGCGCATTTTTGTAATCCATATTCCCGCTATCCGTTACAATCTTTTACAAACCTAACAGATTTCTAAAAGGATTTTCACTCCTATCGGGGCTAGATAGTTACGTTTTGGAATTCTTGGAAAATTATTCTCCAACAGTAAAATTGACTACAACAAAACCAATCTGCGTTTCTGGAGCATTAGCATCAGGTTGCCATTTAAAACTTTTTGCAGTTTCCAATGCTGGATTTACTAAACATGGATTCGTATTAGTAGTTCCTTGAGTTCTTTCAGCTTTTGTTACATTTCCTTGTCTGTTTACCCAAACTTTAACCACCACTTTTCCCGATTCGTTACAATCTTGTACTTTTTTTGAGTTTCCAGACAATCTTCTTCCTGCTAAACCCCAACCCGTTCCTTTTCCAGTTCCGATACCATCACCAGTTCCTGAACCGTAAAAACTATTGGAATAAATACTTCCTGACGGATCTCCTTTATCTCCTGGTAAACCATCATTTCCATGTCCTCCTTCTGTTTTACCGTCAGTTTTTGGACCATTCAATAACGCATCTAAAGCATTTGAAGTTTCTTTTGATGGTTTTGGTGTTTCTACTTTTGGTTTTGGAGTTTCTTTCGGTGTTTCCTTGGGTTTTGGTGATTCTTTTTTTGTTGGAACTACAACTGGCGATTCATCATCCTGAGAAAGTACATCCTCATTTTGAGAAGTTTCAGGTTGCACAGCTTGTTGTGGCGCTGATTTTATAGGTTCTGTTGGCTGAATTTCTCCTTGACCCACATCGCTAGTTCCAAAGTTAATGGCGATACCATTTTCTGGTGGCGGATCCATATAAGTAAGTCCAAAGAAAATAACTATCAACAACAGTATAGCAAAGATACCACTAGTGATAGCAAAGGATTTTTTTTCTTCAGGTGTTTCTAAAAATTGCATACGCTGTGTTTTATAAATCAAGTTCAAGGGCAAGAGCAAAAATCAAAATCAAGGGCAAATTCCAATATCAAAAATTCCAAATTCCAAAATCTAATTTCTATTCTCTTACTTCTATTCTCTATTTCGGAACACAGATTTAAGAAATTAAAAAATTAAAAAAATCTTTGTGCCTTTGTGGCAAAATAATCAAATATCTGAAAATCCGAAAATTTATCCTCTTACTTAGGACTAACCGCTACAACCATTTTTAACTGATTGCGATACGCGATATCCATCACATAAACTACTTTTTCGTGCGGAACTGATTTCTCGGCGCGCAAAACAATAGCTTTATTCTCGTTATTAGCCATTAATGCCAATAATTGGGTTTCCAATTGGGTTTCATCGACCGCGTTTTTATCGATAAAAAATTGCAAATCCTTATCAATACTTACCGATAAACTTTTGTTGCTATCGGTTTTTCCTTTTCCTTTTGGTAATACTAAATCTAATGCATTGGTAGTTACCATAGTGGAAGTAATCATAAAGAAAATCAACAGCAAGAAAACAATATCCGTCATAGACGAC
>JAGYJR010000010.1 GCA_018401995.1 Flavobacterium sp.
TCTTGTAAAGAATAGCGTTGTTAGTGAATTGTTTAATTATTATTGCAGGTTCTCCATACAATTCTATTTCTGATTTTCCTGAAGAGGCGATTGTGATTTCGTTGGCTACATTTAAGTTACTTTTTGCGTAATGTTCGCTAGTAATTTCTAATGTTTTACAAGTTAACTTTTTTGCTGTCAAATTTGCGTTGTTGTCTAAACGAAATTTTCCATTTACTGCATCGCCTTCAATTTGTGCCTCAGCTTTTTCATACATGTCAAGCTTCAATTCGCTAGTTACCAAAAGCGATTTCAATTTGGCACTTTTACTTATTTCTAATACGGTGTTTTGTGCTTTTATGTTTAGTTCGGCTTTACTTTTATCGTTTAGAATTAAAGTGAAATCGGTTGCTTTAACGTTTAAGAATGAGCTAGATTTGTCATAGTTTTTAATAGTGATGTTCTCCAATTGCAAATCATTTAATGCGAATATTTTTGTTTCATGTTTAGCTACCACTAATTTTAAATTATCGGCATAATTAACTCGAACGGAAAATTTCTTAGCACTAACTACATCTTTTTGAGAAGTAATTCTCAATGTGTTTCCCATTACATTATAACTAATAGCATCGTGTAAATTGTCATCAGCTTCAATTTCGATAGATGGTTTATCGCCTTTTACTAAATAAACTTCCAAATTATCTTCGACTTCGATATTTTCGAAACTTTCCAATTCATGAATAGCATGTGTGATAATCTTTGAACCTTTTATTTTTTCTTTTCCTTGAGCCAAAATAATTGAAGATGTAAATAATAAGGCTACAAGTAGTAATGCTTTTTTCATTTGTGTTTTGTTTTTATGGGCTAATGCAATTTTTATTCCAAAATTTCTTAAAACACAAATATAAAAAAAAACATCAGTTTGAGCTGATGTTTTTACTAGATCTTATTTCATTCGTACTTCACCACCCGAACTCTTTTTTATTTCGATGGTTTTTGGTTGGCTGGAGTAGGAAATAGTAGCACCACTTGAAGCTTTGGCTACTAATTTTTCTATTGGATTCAATTTTATTTCACTTCCACTAGAAGCTTCTGCTTCCGCCTCATTAGTGGTCAGTTTTGCTGCTGCAATTGTACTTCCGCTTGAACTATCCGCTTTCAATTTATTGGTTTCGCCTATTAGAATAATTTCACTTCCACTGGAGCTTTCGCATATTATTTCGCTAGCTATTACCTCAATTTTTATTTGGCTTCCGCTGCTTGATTCTAGATCGAGTGTGGTTGTTTTAATAGTATTTTTATTGGTAATTGAAGCGCCACTAGAGGTTTGTAATCCTTCAATTATTGGCATTTGAACAAATACTCTCTTAGCAGCTACATTTTTTAAGTTGGCATCACAATAGATTTTTAATTTACCATCTTTTACTTCTGTAAAAATATGTTCATGTAAATTAGAATCTGCTTCAACTTTAATTCCGTGTGAATTTTCTTGAGTCACTATTACTTCGATTCCTGTTTTGGCGTCAATAGAAGTAAAGTCTTCAGAAAAGTTTCGTATTTCAGAAGTTACGTCGCCATTGCCTTTGACAATTTCGAAATTTCCATCAATATTCACACACGATTGAAAGAGTAGACTTGCTATCGCGGCAATAATAATTCTCGTAATTTGAATAATTAGCTTGATCATGATAGTTTTTTATAGTTGTTGTGTTTTATTTTGTTTGAATGTTGACACCGTCTTCTTTAACGTTAATTTGAATTTCTTTATTGTTAACTTTGATGGATAGATTTTCATCTAATGGATCATTATTATCTTTATCAGGACAATTTAAGCATTCCATTTCTTTGTTATTTACTATGTAATAATAATTCTCTTTTCCATAATATATATCAATATCAGAGTTATATGAGCTTAAAAATTTACTGATACTTTCATCAGGATAAAGAACTGTGCCCTCAGGTAAATACAGATAAATATGTACTTCTTGGTTTCTAAATTTATTTTCGAAGGCAGTAGTAAAATAATTGTCTAAATTAATTCTATTTCCTTGAATATCAAAATTATAGTTTATTTTTTCTGCTCTACCTTTGGCATCTTTATACGATTTGCCATCAGCTTCTTTTTCGATTTGAACAAAAGGAACTGTTTCATCCGTATGCATCAAATGAATTCGTACGCTATTGGAATAAATAACTTCATTATTGTTTTCATCTTGTACCAATTTGTTTCTTTCTCTTTGATTTACATTTTTTGCAAAAAAGTCATTGAAACGCATTTTTACATATAATGTATCTGTTAGTTGCAAACTAACTTGTTCTTTTTGCGTGGTTTTTCCGTTGTACCCAATTTCATTATACTGTTGAATTCCTAAATAAATACAACTAGCTAAAGATATAATCCAAATTGCCAACAAAGTGTATTTTACATAGTTTCCAATGGATTTCATATTGCTAATTAATAATTTCAAGCCTAGTATCAAGAAAAAGAAAAGTGGAATTCCAATACTCAATAACAATAAGATACCTTGCAACCAAAGAGGAACGTCAGTGTTAAACGGACTTTCAATATTGTTAAAAATAAAAGTATCTGGCATGGTTGATGAAAAAATCATAAAAAGCGATCCAACAAGAACTCCAATTAAACTCATTGCTGCAAAAAAGAAGACAAATGCTCCAATTATTTTCCCAATAGCTTTAAATAAAGCAGTTAGGATTTCGCCTATTGCTGATGCGACTTTATCCGCACCTGTTTTTGCTCCAGCCGCAATTTTTTGATGGTCTAAATTGTTGATTTTACCTGAAATTTCATCAAATCCTTCCTTTACTTTTTTTTCGATATTTGAAATGGTTATGGGTTCACCACGCATTTCTAATTTTTGCGCTGTTGTTTCGGCAGCTGGAATTAATATCCATAAAATAAGATATACTAAAATTCCTGTTCCAAAACCAAATATTAAAACCACCATTAATAAACGTAACCATAATGGATCTACACCTACATAATGTCCAAAACCTGATAAAACTCCACCTAAAATAGCATTGTCTTTATCTCTATATAATTTCTTGCTTTGTGGTATGTTATAATAGTTTTTAGAACTTTCTTTATAATTTGGTTCTTCATCAATTTTATAGTCTTCAGGTTGCCCCATGATACTAATTACTTCTTCAACTTCAGAAAGACCAATCACTGTTTTTTCGTTTTTCAATTTATCTTGAAAAATTTCAGCCACTCTACTTTCAATATCTTTCATGATTTCCTCTCTTCCTTCAGGAGAAAGTGAACGTTTAACCGCCTCAAAATAGCGACTTAACTTTTGGTATGCATCCTCATCAATGTGAAAGAAAAATCCACCTAAATTTATACTAACTGTTTTGTTCATGATTTCTAGTTTTGTTGGGTTATAATGTTTACAGCGTCAGACAATTCAGTCCAAGTGTTGTTTAGTTCTAATAAAAATTCTTTGCCTTCATCTGTTAAGCCATAATATTTCCTTGGCGGCCCGGAAGTGGATTCTTCCCATCGGTAATGAAGTAATCCGTCGTTTTTCAATCGTGTTAATAGTGGATATACTGTTCCTTCTACCACTAGTAATTTTGCATCTTTGAGTGTTTGTAGAATTTCTGAAGTGTATGCATCACTGTTTCTTAAGACAGATAAGATACAAAACTCCAAAACTCCTTTTCTCATTTGTGCTTTAGTGTTTTCTATATTCATGGTTTTTTCATTAAAGATTTATAACCTATTAATTTCTTATACAAAGATAAGTCTAAAAAAAGGTAGTGTGTTACACATAGTACTAATATTTAACAAAATATTAACAAACATCATTTTGTATGAGTGCATAGTATTTTTTGTATTTTTACCAAAAATAAAGGCCTTATGAAGTTTACACCATTTAAATTAAATCTTTACATGTTTTTCAAATTGCCATCGGCATTTTGGGCTGGAGTGCGCGTAAAAAGTATTACGGCGGAGCAATGTAGCACTAAAGTTACTCATCGTTGGTTTAATCAAAACCCTTTTAATTCGATGTATTTTGCAGTACAAGCAATGGCAGCTGAATTTACTACAGGAGCTTTAGTGATGTATCAAATTAAGCAGGCTAACCTAAATATTTCAATGTTAGTTGCGAGAAATAAAGCTATATTCACGAAAAAAGCTACTGGAAAAATAGTGTTTTTATGTAAGGAAGGTGAACTCGTTAAGGAAACAATTGCAAATGCAATTACAACTCGAGAAGGGCAAACGATTTGGTTAACATCAATAGGTCTCAATTCAAAAGGAGAACAAGTTTCTGAGTTTCAGTTTGAATGGACAATCAAAGTAAGGCAGTAAAGGTTCCCTAACTTTTGTTAATATAAGTTAATTGTCATTCTTTTCCAGATTTTCGTTCGTAAATTTGAAAAAATATCTGAAAATGAAAGTTTTAATTACAGGAGCAACAGGATTAGTTGGAAGTGAGATTGTGAAATTGTTTCTTCAAAATGGAGTTCAAATACATTATCTGTCATCTTCTAAACGTAAGTTAGAACAACAAGACAATTACAAAGGGTTTTATTGGAATCCAGCAACTTCAGAGATGGATATAAAAGCTTTTGAAGGTGTTACAACCATCATTCATTTAGCAGGAGCTTCAGTTGCTAAGCGTTGGACAAAATCACACAAGCAAGAAATTATTGAAAGCAGAGTTTTAAGTACTAAATTGCTATTTCAATTTTTAGCTAAAAATTCACATCAAGTTACTCATTTTATAGGTGCATCTGCTATTGGTATTTATCCAAATAGTTATGATACCATTTACAACGAAACTAATTTAGAAGTCGATAATTCATTTCTAGGAAGTGTTGTAGCTAAATGGGAAGATGAAGTAAATGCTTTTGAACGTTTGGGGATAAAAGTTGCTAAAATAAGAATTGGAATTGTGCTTGCTAAAAAAGGAGGTGCATTGCAAGAAATGGTGAAACCGATACAAATGGGGTTAGGTGCGGCTTTTGGTTCTGGTGAACAATACCAATCCTGGATTCATATTCAAGATTTAGCTCAGATTTTCTATTTTATTATGAAATACCAATATGAAGGTGTTTTTAACGGTGTTTCTCCTTATCCCGTTACTAATAATGAAATGACAAAAGCCATTGGAAAAGTTGTTGGAAAACCTGTTTTTCTTCCCAACATTCCCAAGTTTGCGATGAAATTTATTTTGGGAGAAATGCACGAAATATTGTTTTCAAGTCAACATGTAAGTGCTCGGAAATTATTAGATAAAGGTTTTCAATTTCAATTTGCTTCTCTAGATAAAGCATTGGAAAATTTATTAAAATAAAAAAAGCACCATTTTTGGTGCTTTTTGTATACTTTTAACTATTTCTTTGCAGTAACTTTTACCACTAATTCAATTTCATCATCTATAAATTTATCTTTTAAATCATCAAAAATACTTTTTGAAGCATAATTTATATTCCAAAGAGTTCTATTGATTTTAAAAGGGTCAGAAATTAGTTTGATTTCTGTTTCTGTCATAATTATTTCAGACGAAAAATTAACTTCTTTTGAAACTCCTTTTAAAGTCAAAATTCCTTTAACAAAGTAATGTCCATTTTCTGGTTCTGCACTTAACATTTTAAAGTTTCCAGTTGGATACTTTGCTACATTAAAGAAATGATCTTCAGATTCTTTATCGCCTGTTCCTTTTAAATGTGTTTCCAAATTCATTTTGTCTTCACCTTCTAAATCTGTAACAGTGATACTATTCATGGCAATTGTAAAATTACCACCTGTTACTTTACCATCAGTAACTTCAAAATTACCGTCAGTTAAAGAAATAGTTCCAGTATGTTTACCTGCAGGCTTTGAACCTACCCAATCAATTACTGAATTTGCAGTATCAACAGAGTAAGAACCTGAAGTACTTGATTCAGTTGCTTCTTCTGTTTTTGTAACATCTTCAGTTGATTCTTTTTTGCAACTTGTAAAACTAATAAGCGCAATAATAGCAAAACTTAATAAAGATTTTTTCATAGTAAAATAAATTTTATTGGTTTAATTTTTTCTATGACTCTCAAAAGTCACCTTCAAATATAATTAAATTAAATGATAAAATAGGTGTTAAAAAGTATAAAATTATCTACAAAAACTATAAAATTCGAATAATTTCGCAAAATGAGTATGACAATTTGACATTTATTCAGGTTTGGCAATACATTTGCAATCCAATATAAAATAAAAAAATGTTCAAAAAAATATTTAAAAATATGAGTCAAGATACTACTGAAAACATCGAAAAAGATAACATTCAAGAGGAAAATGTTTCAGAAAATCAAGAAATACAACAACCAGAATTAACCATTGAAGAGCAATTACAAGAAGAGTTAGCAAAGGAAAAAGATCGTTTTTTGAGACTTTTTGCTGAGTTTGAAAACTTCAAAAAACGTACTTCAAAAGAGCGTATAGATTTGTTTAAAACGGCTAATCAAGAGGTTTTACAAGCTATATTGCCAGTTTTAGATGATTTTGATAGAGCTTGGATTCAAATCGAAAAATCGGAAGATGAAGCACTTGTTCAAGGGGTTGCATTGATTCATGAAAAACTAAAATCTACTTTGGTAGGTAAAGGTTTGGAACAAATTGATGTAAAGCCGGGAGATGCTTTTGATGCTGATTTTGCAGAAGCTATTACGCAAATTCCAGCGCCTACAGCAGAATTAAAAGGAAAAATTGTGGATGTAATTGAAAAAGGATACAAGTTGGGCGATAGAATCATTCGTTTTCCAAAGGTTGTAATTGGAAATTAATTTTACTGTAGAGACACAATTTATCGTGTTTTAATTGTTATTATATATTTTAAAATGAAAAAAGATTTTTACGAAATATTAGGTATTGGAAAAAGCGCAACGGCTGAAGAAATTAAAAAAGCCTACCGAAAGAAAGCCATTCAATACCATCCTGATAAAAATCCAGGCGATAAAGAAGCGGAAGAAAATTTTAAATTGGCAGCTGAAGCTTACGAAGTATTAAGCGATCCTAACAAGAAAGCGAAGTATGATCAATACGGTCATCAAGCTTTTGAAAATGGCGGATTTGGTGGTGGTCATCACATGAATATGGATGATATTTTCAGTCAATTTGGTGATATTTTTGGAAGTGCTTTTGGTGGTGGATTCGGCGGATTTGGCGGCGGTGGCGGTCAAAGACGTGTAAAAGGAAGCAACTTAAGAATCAAAGTGAAACTTACTTTGGAAGACATCGTTAACGGTGTTGAAAAGAAAGTAAAAGTAAAACGTAAAGTACAAGCTAAAGGCGTAACTTACAGAACGTGTCCTACGTGTAACGGTTCTGGACAAATTATGAAAGTGGCCAATACGATTCTAGGAAGAATGCAAACTGCGACGACTTGTCATGTTTGTAGTGGTTCCGGACAAATCTTAGATCAAAAGCCTGCTGGTGCTGATGCACAAGGGATGATTATGGATGAAGATACGGTTTCAATCAAAATTCCAGCTGGAGTAGTGGATGGAATGCAATTAAAAGTAGCTGGTAAAGGAAATGAAGCCCCTGGAACCAACAGTATTCCTGGAGATTTAATTGTAGCAATAGAAGAAGTTGAACACGAATTCTTAAAACGCGAAGGTGAAAACCTACATTACGACTTGTATATCAGTTTTCCAGAAGCAGCATTAGGAATTTCAAAAGAAATTGAAGCTGTTGGAGGTAAAGTTCGTATCAAATTAGATGAAGGTATTCAATCAGGCAAAATTTTACGTTTGAAAGGAAAAGGAATTCCAAATATAAACGGCTACGGAAATGGCGATTTATTAGTTCATGTAAATGTTTGGACTCCAAAAACATTAAACAAAGAACAAAAACAATTTTTTGAGAAAATGCTTACAGATGAGAATTTCTTACCTTCTCCTGAGAAGACAGATAAATCTTTTTTTGAAAAAGTAAAAGATATGTTTTCGTAATTAAATAAAAATATATACATTTGAACTTCACTTTTTTAGAAAAGTGATTTTCTTTTTCATAGCAATTTTTCCCATCCTGTTGTCAAAGATAGGGTGGGTTTTTTTTTGTAACAAAATCCTTATTTTTACTACTAATAAAACAAAAATCACTAAAACTTATTCAATGAGTGCTATTTTAGAAGTTCAAAATGTCATCAAACAATATGGTGATTACACCGCACTAAATAATGTTTCATTAACCATTCCAAAAGGAAGTATTTATGGTTTATTGGGACCAAATGGAGCTGGAAAAACATCTTTAATCCGTATTATCAATCAAATTACTATTCCAGATAGTGGAACCGTTTTATTTGATGGTGAAGTTTTAAAACCAGAACACGTGAGTGCCATTGGTTACTTGCCAGAGGAACGCGGTTTGTACAAAACCATGAAAGTGGGTGAACAATGTTTGTATTTGGCACAATTAAAAGGATTGAGTCAGCAAGAAGCCAAAAAACAATTGAAATATTGGTTCGAAAAATTTGAAATTGAAAGTTGGTGGGACAAAAAAATCCAAGAACTTTCCAAAGGAATGGCGCAAAAAATTCAGTTCGTAGTAACGGTTTTACACCAACCTAAATTATTGATTTTAGACGAACCTTTTTCAGGATTTGACCCAGTAAATGCCAATTTAATCAAAGACGAAATCATTGAACTAAATAAAAAAGGCACTTCTGTAATTTTCTCCACGCACCGAATGGAGTCAGTAGAAGAAATGTGTGATCATATTGCATTAATTCACAAATCCAATAAATTAATCGAAGGAAAATTAAACGATGTAAAACGCCAATACAGAAGTAATTCCTTCCAAGTTGGAATTTTAACCAATAATGTAGAAGGCTTGATGTATCAATTGACTCAAAAATTCACCGTTGGACAAACCAATTTTAAATCACTTAATGAAGATTTGAAGTTGGAAGTACAATTAGGCAATCACAACTCAAACGAATTGTTAGCCATTTTAACCGAATTCGGTCAAGTAACGCATTTCGTAGAAAAAATCCCGAGTGTTAATGATATTTTTATTCAAACTGTAAGCCAATAATTATGAGCAAATTAAATTTAATTATAAAAAGAGAATTTATTGCCAAAGTGCGTAATAAATCATTCATCGTAATGACGTTTTTAAGTCCGTTGTTGTTTGTGGGAATGGCCGTTTTAATTGGTTTTTTAGCATCAATGAATAAAGATTCGGTAACCCAAATTGCCATTCATGATGAAGCTGGTTATTTGATAAACGATTTCAAAAGTGATAAACATACGCAGTATACCAATTTATCCGAAATGCCATTTGCCATTGCCAAAGATACGGCTGGAAAAAACTACAAAGGCTTACTTTTTATTCCAAAAGTAGCTTCTTTACCAGAATTAGATGGAAAAGTAGAATATATTTCAGATGATAGTCCAAGTATCGAATTTATTAGCAATGTAGAACGTGTGATTAATTCCAAAATCACGCAAGAAAATTTAGACGTTCTAGGTTTTGACACCGAAAAAATTGAAAAAGCAAAAGCAAAAACTTCCTTGAAATTATCGAAATTTTCAGGTGAAGAGAGCCTAAAAGGCCTAAACGAAATCAAAGTAGCAATTGGCGGTTTCATGGGCTATTTAATCATGATGTTCATTATTATTTATGGAAATTTTGTAATGCGAAGCGTGATTGAAGAAAAAACCAATCGTATTATCGAAATTATCATTTCATCTGTAAAACCATTTCAATTGATGATGGGTAAAATCATCGGAAATTCATTGGCTGGAATTTTACAGTTTATGATTTGGGCAGTCGTTGGCGCATTATTGTTTTTTATTGCTTCTTCGTTTTTTGGTTTGCAAATGGGCGCATCTTCCGCTGTTTCTCCAGAAATGATGGAACAAGCTCAACAAGCTGCTGGTTTGTCAAAAGTGCAATTGTATATCAATGAGATTTTGAATTTACCATTGACATTAATGTTGGTATCATTCGTTATCTTTTTCATTGGTGGTTACTTTTTATATAGCTCGTTGTACGCAGCCATTGGAGCAGCAGTTGATTCAGAAACTGATTCGCAACAATTTTTATTGCCAATTATAATGCCATTGATGCTTGCTGTTTACATCGGGTTCTTCACTGTAATTAATGATCCACACGGAACTGTAGCAACTGTTTTCTCCATTATTCCGTTTACATCACCAATTGTAATGTTAATGCGAATTCCTTTCGGAGTTCCTATTTGGCAACTGGTTTTATCAATAGTATTATTATTTGCTACATTTGCTTTTGTAGTTTGGTTTGCTTCCAAAATTTATCGCGTAGGTATTTTAATGTACGGCAAAAAACCAACTTGGAAGGAATTGTATAAGTGGATGAAATACTAACAAAGTGAAAAGTGTAAAGTACAAAGTTTAAAGTAAAGAGTTCAGAAGTTTTTCTTTTGAACTCTTTTTTTTGTAACTTACAATTCAATTTAAAAACACATGGAAATAATAGAACAAGTAAAAGAAGTTTTAGGGTTTAGTTTAATAAAAACAGAAGATATTAATATTACATTAGGAGCAATAATCGCTTTAGTAATTGCTTTTTTATTAACATCATATGTTTTAAATGTTATAAGAAAGGTTGTTACAAGAAAATTGCCTGAAGATGACAAAAATAAGTTTGTCAGTATTTTTCAGTTTATACAATATATTGTATATGTTTTTGTGATTATGTTTACTTTGAAAACTTCTGGAGTAGACGTAAGTGTTTTGTTAACGGCATCTGCAGCAATTTTCATTGGTTTAGGTTTTGCTCTGCAACAGTTGTTTCAGGATTTAATCTCTGGAGTATTAATTATTCTTGACCAATCCCTTCATGTAGGCGATATTATTGAAATTGATGGAAAAGTGTGTCGAGTTGAAAAAATAAGTTTGCGTTCTACCAAAGCCGTTACCAGAAACGATCGTGTTATGGTGATTCCTAATCACAAGTTTTTAAGCGATATTTTATTCAATTGGACACAAAATAGTTCGGAAATTAGAGAAAACATTACGGTTGGGGTTGCTTATGGTTCCGATACCCAATTGGTAAAAACCATTTTAGAGAATTGTGCTAAACAGCACTCAGCAGTTTTGAAAAATCGTCCAATAGTTGCATTGTTTCAAGATTTCGGTGATTCTTCTTTAGATTTTGAATTGTTCTTCTTTATAAATGATGCTTTTACTGTTCCGAAAACTAAAAGTGAAATTCGTTTTGCAATTGACCAAGAATTTCGTGCCAACAAAGTTAGTATTCCTTTTCCACAACGCGATATTCACATCATTTCAAAGTAAATTGGTCTGATTCTTGATTTACAAAAAAAGAAATTCTATATTTTTGTTAACTTTGCCAATACCAATTACCTGAAACCTATTACCAAATACCAATAAAAAATGCCAAAAATTTTAATCATTGAAGACGAAGCAGCCATCAGAAGAGTACTAAATAAAATTCTTTCCGAAGAAAATGATACCTATCAAGTAGAAGAAGCGGAAGATGGTTTACAAGGTGTAGAGAAAATAAAAAATGAAGATTATGATTTGGTGTTGTGCGACATCAAAATGCCAAAAATGGACGGTGTTGAGGTTTTGGAAGCGGTAAAAAAGATAAAACCTGAAATTCCAATGGTGATGATTTCCGGTCATGGTGATTTGGAAACAGCCGTAAATACCATGCGATTAGGTGCTTTCGATTATATTTCAAAACCACCCGATTTGAATCGTTTATTGAATACGGTTCGTAATGCATTGGACAGAAAACAATTGGTAGTTGAGAATAAAATCTTGAAAAAGAAAGTTTCCAAAAACTACGAAATGATTGGAAACAGCGAAGCCATCAATCACATCAAAACGATGATTGAGAAAGTAGCGCCAACAGATGCCAGAGTGTTAATCACAGGTCCAAATGGAACAGGAAAAGAATTAGTAGCACACCAATTACACGAAAAAAGCGAGCGTTGCAATGCGCCAATTATTGAGGTGAATTGTGCTGCAATTCCATCAGAACTTATTGAAAGTGAATTGTTTGGTCATGTTAAAGGAGCATTTACATCAGCAGTAAAAGATAGAGCAGGAAAATTTGAAGCCGCCCATAACGGAACTATTTTTTTGGATGAAATTGGTGATATGAGTTTGTCAGCGCAAGCTAAAGTTTTACGCGCATTACAAGAAAATTTAATCCAACGTGTTGGTGCTGATAAAGATATTAAAGTGGATGTTCGTGTGATTGCAGCAACAAACAAAGATTTGAAAAAGGAAATAGCAGAAGGTCGTTTTCGTGAAGATTTGTATCATCGATTAGCGGTTATTTTAATAAAAGTTCCTGCTTTGAATGAAAGGAGAGAAGATATTCCTGAATTGATAGCGCATTTTGCAACAAAAATTGCACTTGAACAAGGGAATGCTACAAAACAATTTTCGAAAGCAGCAATAAAATTACTCCAAGAGTACGATTGGACCGGAAATATTCGCGAACTTCGCAACGTGATAGAACGATTGATTATTTTGGGTGGAAATGAAATTTCGGAACAAGATGTGCAACTATTCGCAAGCAAATAACTAAATCTAAATTTGAAAACAATTAATGTTTTAGATTTTTTAGATTTTTCAATTTTTAGATGATACAATGCAGTTAAAAAAAATAAACGAAGGTTTACAACAACGCCTAATAGCTCAAGGTTTAACAGAAGCTAATGAATTGCAACGAGAAACTTTTTCAACGATTAAAAGTGGAGCTGATGCAGTAATTCAATCGCCAAAAGGAACTGGAAAAACCACAACTATTGTTATTAATGTTATTCAACGCTTAGTAAAACCAACGGAAGAATCACCACGAGCTTTAATCATGGTTGAGGATAAACCTCAAGTTCTAGAAATGCTCGATTTGTTCAACCAATTAGGAAAAAACAATGATTTGCGTGTTTATGGTGTTCACGATAAAACCGATTTAGACGAAGATAAAAACCAAATTTCATTAGGAATTGATGTTTTGATTGGAACGCCAAATAAATTAAACATCATGTTTTCAACCGCAGGATACAATGTGAACCGACTACAAATGGTAATTGTTGACGATGCAGATATTTTATTGAAATACCGATTGGATGCTGTAATTAAAAGAATTTCGGATAGTATTGCTAAAGTACAACGCCTTTTCTTTTGTAGTGAAATAACAGAAAAAGTTGAATTTCTTGCCGAAAAAATCATGATTGAGCCCTTGTTTTTCGAAATGGATGAAACAGAAGACGAAACTAACTAAAATAAAGAGAATGGCATTAAAAAAGATTTTTTCCGGAAGCGAAATTATGGCAATGGGATTAAAACAAAAACTCGAAGAGATTTCAATTTTTCCAATAGTGAAAAACAATCTTCAAGCAGCACGCGTTTCAGGTTTTGGAAATATGGGCTTAGCGGTAGAACTTTTTATAGAAGAACGCGATTTACTAAAAGCCGAAAAAGTAATTGAAGATTTTAAAATGAATTTATAAAAAAATGTCCCGATTTTATCGGGACATTTTAGTTTTTTTATTCAAATAGTACGGAGCCTGAAATGGCAACTTCACTCCAAGTTTTACTCACGCCATCTGGACCTTTATGTAAGTCGAAACAAGCTTTATTGATAGATTCAACAGCGCCAAGAGCGCCAAAATCTTCCAAATTTAAAGTATGATTCACGGTAAATTTATTATTTGAAAAAGTATGTGCAACTTCTAATTGTTTGGTTACGTCATTTAAAGTTAATGTCATAAAACATTTTCCATCTCTAAAATTGAATGTACCACCAATCATTTCTGTGTCTCTTAAAACACTAAAAAAGAATTGTTTAATTTTTCCATCTCTATCAGGATTATCGGTAAAAATGCTGCTCACTGGAATAGAAAAACTCGCGCCTTCTAAAACGGTTTCAGGTGTTTCTCCACTTTGAGTATTTTTTAATTCTAGTTGTGTAAATTTACCATTAACGCCCACTTTATCCGTTGTTTTATAGGCTGTCCAATTAACTTGAGTTGAATCTGCTATAATTTGTAAGCCAGTTGGTTTTTCAACCATAACAGCTGTTTTTTCTTCTTTTTTACAGCTAACCAAAAATAAGGTTGCCAAAGCTAATACTGCTATTTTTTTCATTTCAATTGTTTTAATTTATCCCAAAGATACTAAGAATTGTAAGTTGAATCAACATACGAAAGTTAAAAGAATGTTTATTTTCAATTATTTTTGGTTTTAACTTTCTTATTATAATTGCGCAATTGGTTTATTGAATTATCTTTGCCCATCAAAAAAAATCAGCAGTTTTTTAGTCTTCCAACTTCCAACTTCTGACTTCCAATAGTATAATTATGATTACAGTTAACGACATTGCCGTAGAATTTGGCGGAACTACACTTTTTAGCGAAGTTACTTTTGCCATAAATGAAACCGATAAAATTGCCTTAATGGGTAAAAATGGAGCTGGAAAATCTACACTTTTAAAAATTGTTGCAGGACAAAACAAACCAACTCGCGGAAATATTTCGGCACCAAAAGAAGCAGTGATTGCCTATTTGCCTCAGCATTTGTTGTCAAATGACAATTGTACGGTTATGGAAGAAACTTCAAAAGCTTTTGCCGATGTTTTAGATATGAAAGCTGAAATTGAAGAAATCAATGAACAATTGACTATTCGTACGGATTATGAGAGTGATGCTTATATGAAGTTGATTGAAAGGGTTTCGGAACTTTCTGAGAAATATTATGCTATTGAAGAAGTAAATTATGAAGCCGAGGTTGAGAAAGTTTTAAAAGGTTTAGGTTTTGAAAGAGCTGATTTTACTCGTCAAACTTCTGAATTTTCTGGAGGTTGGAGAATGCGTATTGAATTGGCAAAAATTCTTCTAAAAAAGCCCGATTTGATTTTATTAGATGAGCCAACCAATCACTTGGATATGGACAGTATTCAATGGTTGGAAGATTTTTTGGTAAACCAAGCCAAAGCAGTTATGGTAATTTCGCACGATAGAGCTTTCGTAGATAATATTACCAATAGAACTATAGAAGTCACAATGGGAAGAATTTACGATTACAAAGCCAAATATTCGCACTATTTAGAACTTCGAAAAGATAGAAGAATACACCAACAAAAAGCATACGAAGAGCAACAAAAGTTCATTGCCGAAAATCAGGCATTTATTGATCGTTTTAGAGGAACTTTTTCAAAAACAGAATCGGTGCAATCGCGTGTTAAAATGTTAGAAAAAATTGTTCCAATTGAAGTGGACGAAGTGGACAATTCAGCTTTAAAATTGAAATTTCCACCTTCGGCTCGTTCTGGACAATATCCAGTTATAGTAAAAGATTTGTGCAAGAGTTATGGTGACAAAGTAATTTTCAAAGATGCCAATATCGTTATCGAACGCGGACAAAAAGTAGCATTCGTAGGAAAAAATGGTGAAGGAAAATCAACCATGATTAAAGCCATTATGAAAGAAATTCAAATTGATGGTGGAAGCGTTGAAATTGGTCATAATGCGCAAATTGGTTATTTTGCCCAAAACCAAGCGTCGTTATTAGATGAAAATGCTACTATTTTTGAAACTATTGATAGAATTGCTGTTGGAGATGTTCGTACCCAAATTAAAAACATTCTTGGCGCATTCATGTTCCAAGGCGACGATATTCAGAAGAAAGTAAAAGTGCTTTCTGGAGGAGAAAAAACGCGTTTGGCGATGATTAAATTGTTGTTAGAACCTGTGAACTTGTTGATTTTGGACGAACCTTCGAATCACTTGGATATGAAAACCAAAGACATCATCAAAGATGCCTTAAGAGATTTCGACGGCACTTTAATCTTAGTTTCTCACGACCGTGATTTCTTGGATGGTTTAGCAGAGAAAGTGTTCGAATTTGGTAATAAACGTGTAAAAGAACATTTCGAAGATTTAAAAGGCTTCTTAGAAATCAAAAAAATGGATTCCTTGAAAGAGATTGAGAAGTAAAAAAAATCACAGTAATAAAGCTCCAAATTATGGAGCTTTATATTTTTTAAAGTATTCCAATATTTGATATATTTGTTAATCAATAGAAAATAAAATGAAATACAGTTACTTATTTTTAGTTTTTGCTTTTTTATCTTGTTCTAAAAATATTACAACCAATAAAAATTGGACTCCTTATGATGAAACTTCTCAAATAGAAAGTTTTGCTACTAAAGAGAATGAAAGAATGCGTTTTAAACTCATTCAATCTAAAAATTTAGATAAAAATCTAATTCTTAAATCAATCCAAAATCAGATTGGTAATTTTACTGAAAGTGATTACATTGAATTATTGCCTTATATTTTAGATAAAGACATTTTAAGTATTCAAAGTAGTATTGATGATAAAAAATTGAATTACGAAAAGTTGACTAAATGGTATTTGTATAGAATTTTAAAATTTGAAAGCAATAAAGAAACTTTTTTAAATGCAATTCTTTCCATAAATGAGAACGCCGTTGAAGAAGCAAGACAATGCGATAGTAAAAGAAGTAAATACAAATCACATCCTATTTTTGGAATGCCAATTTTACTTAAAGACAACATAAATACGAAAGCAATGCCAACTACTGCTGGTGCAGTTGCATTAAAAAATAATTCAACAGAAAATGCATTTATTGTAGAACAACTTATTGCCAAAGGAGGCATAATTTTAGGAAAAGTAAATCTAAGTGAATGGGCTTACTTTCTTTGTAACGGTTGTCCTAGCGGTTATAGCGCTTTGGGTGGACAAACTTTAAATCCTTATGGACGTACGATTTTCGATACAGGCGGATCAAGTTCTGGTAGTGGAGTAGCGGTAGCTGCAAATTATGCAGCAGTGGCTGTTGGATCAGAAACATCGGGGTCAATTATTTCACCTTCAAGTCAAAACTCTTTAGTTGGGTTAAAACCTACTATTGGGTTAATTAGTAGAACCGGTATCATACCAATTTCTTCAACTTTAGATACTGCAGGTCCAATGGCTAAAAACACAATTGATGCAGCTATACTTTTGTCTGCCATTTCAGGATATGATAAAAATGATGTGTCGACTGTCACTGGAGCTGTTACTAATTTTTGGACTAATCTTTCAACTTATGGTCTAAAAGGAAAACGTTTTGGTGTATTTAAGTCGCATTTGAATAATCCTATTTACAAAAAAACAATAGAAAATTTGAAGCAACAAGGAGTTGAAATTATCGAAATTCAACCTCAAAATATGGACTTTAGTTCCTTTGTTACTTTTTTAAATGCTGACATGAAAGTAGATTTGCCTAAATATTTAGAAACACATTCTTCTGTTTCAGCTAGTTTTAAAACGGTTAATGATATTGTCAACTTTAACAAACAAGATTCACTTTTAAGAATTCCATACGGACAAGCTTTATTTGAAGGAATTGTGGCAGAAACTATTTCCGAAAATGATTTCGAGCAATTGAAAATTAAATTTAATAAAGAAGCTGTTTCTTTTTTCGAAACTCCAATGCAAGAGTTTAAATTAGATGCCATTTTATCGATAAATAATTATAATTCTGGTCATGCAGCAATGGCTAAACATCCTTGTTTAACTGTTCCTATGGGATATAGTGATTTAGGAGAGCCCATTGGTATTACATTTATAGCTAGACCATTTGAAGAGGAAAAGTTACTGCAAATAGGTTATGCATTTGAAAAAGAATTTCCAGTTAGAATGTCACCGAAAGGTTTTAATTAAAAAAGATTAAGAGTAGTTTACGACTTATTCTTTCTTTTTCCATTTCTCAAAACCCAAAGTAGATGCTTTCATTTCCTTTTGCCAATCAGTTCCATAGGTTTCATTAAGCCAATCGAAAACTTGCGCATTCTTGGATTCATATTTTTCAAAATCTACTGGAGCAATACAACCAAAATCATGAAATATAAAACCATATTTGTTGGCAAATTCTAAATCTTCTTTGGTTAAAGAAGCTGTAATTCCACCCAATAAATAGATTGTTTTGTGCTTAATTAATTTTCTAAATTTAGGGTTGCTATTTAAACTATATTTCTTTCTCAGTTCTTCTAATTCGGATTCTTTAATTTTTTTTGTAGTTAAACTTATAGTTTGAAATTTTTTTTGGGATGTATATAGTTTGTCTTTTACAACATATACATTTTTAACCTTTTTTTTATCAATTTTATTTAATAATTCTATATTAGTCAAATGTTTTTTATTTAAAATAATGATGGATAAAGTGTCTTTAAGAGTTACTTCAATTACACCGTTTTTTCCTTTATCACCATATTTTCCTAACGCTTTTTCATTTTTCAAAACTATTACACTTTCTATAATATTTGGATCAATTTCATTAATTAGACTTTCAAATACAATCTCATTATTGACAACAAACAACGGTTTCTCTTTAGTTACTATTTTAGTTTGACTGATGCAAAATGAAAAATTAGCCAAGAGTAAAAGTAATGTAAAAATTGTTTTCATGTTTTTGTTTTTTATAATCCCGCAAGGCTGTTACACCTTGCAGGATGAATTATTATTATAAACTGCGACTGTAAACTAATTAACCGCTTCAACTAATCGAATAAACTCTGAACGATAACCGTCTTCATCTTTTGATTTTCCTTGTAATGCCAAGGCTTTGATGTCTTTGGAAGATTTATTGGTTACCAATTTAGAATCGCGCAATTTTAATCCAAACCAAGCAACAGCAGCGCTAAATTTGAAATCTTCAGAAGTTTTGTCTAACAAAAGTACATTGTTTTTGATTGTTTCAACCATTTCAATACTTTTTTCTCCATCCGGTTTTTTATAACGGAATTTGATAGTTGCTAATTCATCTGAATAGTCTTTTGGTGCTGTTTTAATTTCGGAATATTTCAAATCGGCAATATCTTGATTGAAACTACTTTCCACACCTGTTGGGATGATTTCATACAATGCTGTAACCGTGTGACCGCTTCCTAATTCGCCCGCATCAATAGCATCATTTTTAAAATCTTCTGGACGTAATTTTCGGTTTTCGTAGCCAATTAAACGGTAACTTTGTACGTGTTTTGGATTGAATTCAATTTGAATTTTTACATCTTTTGCAATGGCAAACATGCTTCCTTTAAATTCTTTTCCAAGGAAACGATTCGCTTCTTGGATGTTGTCGATGTATGCATAATTTCCGTTGCCTTTATTGGCTAAAATTTCCATTTTACTGTCTTTGTAATTGCCCATTCCAAAACCCAAACACGTTAAGAAAACACCTGATTTTCTTTTTTCTTCGATTAAGGTTTCCATGTCTTTATTAGAAGAAGCACCCACATTAAAATCGCCATCTGTTGCCAAAATTACTCGGTTATTACCACCTTTGATGAAGTTTTCGGTTGCCATTTTGTATGCCAATTCAATTCCTGCTCCGCCAGCCGTACTTCCGCCAGCACTCAGTTTGTCTAATGCTTTTATGATAGTTTCTTTTTCATCGCCAGATGTTGGAGGTAAAACCATTCCAGCTGCTCCAGCATAAACTACGATGGCCACTTTGTCATTTTTACGCAATTGGTTGACCAAAACTTTCATCGATTCTTTCAGTAAAGGCAATTTGTTTTGTGAATTCATAGAACCCGAAACATCAATCAAGAACACAAAATTGGAATTTGGTAATTCGTTGGTTGGAATTTCTTTTCCTTGTAAACCAATTTTCACTAATTTATGTTTTTCGTTCCAAGGACAATCGCCGTATTCAGTAGCAATGGCAAACGGATGATTTCCTGTTGGTTTTTCGTAATTGTATTTAAAAAAATTCACCATTTCTTCTACTCGAACGGCATCTTTTGGAACGGTTTGTCCTTGGTTAATGAAACGACGGACATTGGTATAAGAAGCATTGTCAACATCAATCGAAAACGTTGAAAGAGGCTCACTTTTTGGACTAGTAAACTGGTTTTCAACGATAGCACCATAATCTTCATCGTCAGTAAAAATTACATTTTTATCATTTGGAATAATGCTAGTAGGTTTCACTTCTTTTACATACATTACATCTGATGAATTTGGTAATACATATCCAATATTTTCTTGCATTCGTATTTCACTTTTTCCTTTTTTAACACCATTATGTCCTTGAATGATAACTTCACTTGCAGTCAAAATGTCTTCTTTCATCACAATATTAATAGTGCTTATTTTTCCAACGGTTTATGTGGCTTGTGATTTGAATCTGTGTAAGTAAACAATAAAAACATCATTTTCTTCAATTTTGTATTTTCCATCAAAATCGGTTGAGGTTCTTTTGTTTGTTCCTTTGATCGTTACAGAAACACCAGGTAACGGACCAAGAGCATCTGAAACTACTCCAGAAATCTTTTGTTCGGTGAATTTTAAGGTAGTTAGATTAAGGAAAGTTATAAGCATAACAATCCCTAATGAAATAATTTTTACATTTTTCATGATACTAAAATTTAAATGAAACGATTGAATTAGAAGGCCTTACTTTTTGGGTCTGCCATCTTTGGTTTTAATAATGACTACTCCTTTTTTTCCTTTTTCACCATAGGTTTTCAGAGCGTCCTCTTCTTGTAAAATGGTGGTGGAAATAATATCTTGCTTGTGCAAGGGCGCATACGGACTCGTTGGGTTAGGGCCAAAAAGTTCTTGTTCTGTGTACATCACTCCGTTAATAATGTATATGGGGTCATTGAGGACAATAACTGCTTCTAAATCCTCTTTTGGGATGTTTTTTAACTCACTTACTTTTGATTTTTGTCCGTTAATAATTACCAAAGGCGGCAGTTTTTTCTCAACATCATCAGTGCTTGAAGCGGCAAAATTAGATTGCAATTCACTCTTTTTTGCATTTGTTATAGGCGTGTAGCTTATTTTATCTTTATCAATTATTCTTGCACTTTCACTAAGTTTTTCATTGACTTTATATCCTTGAGTGATGACCTCTGAAAGTACTTCGTCATTTTTAATTACGGGTTCATCATCAAAATAAGTGTCGTTTTTAACAATTACTTCTTCAGCCATAACCAGTTTTGGTTTTTCAATTGCCTTCTGTAGAATAATTTCTTTTTTCTCTACAATTTCGATTTTTTCGTTCGTTACAATTGCATCTTCTGGTTCAGTTAAAACAGGTTGTAAAGTATCAACAGTAACTACGGTTTCGTTTGTTGTTATGATATTTTCAGGTTGCAAGAATTGATAAACTAAGGTTCCAACAATTATAACTGCAGCAGCTACACTAAATTTCTTCCAACGGTTATTTTCTTTTTTCAATACATTAGTGTCGAGTTTTTCTTCTACTCGTGACCAAACTTTATCCATACCAGGAATGCTTTCATTGGGCAACTTTTCGGATGCTTGCTGTATTTTTTTGTATATTTTATCTTCAGTGTTCATGATTATCGTGCTTTTTTGGTAATAAAAAGTTGTGACTAATTCTTTCAATTTGGTTTTGGCAGCATTTAGTGATTTGGGATGTTCCTTCTGAAATTTGTAGTTGTTGGGCAATCTCTTTATGCGAATATCCTTCAACAACAAATAAATTAAATGTCGCTTTACAACCTTCGGGAAGATAATTGGTAAATTCATCAAATCGGCTTTAAATCAGTAACTTCATCTGCTAAAGGTTGATTGGTATAACTCATGTCTTCCAAATACAAATTGAAATTCAAATTTTTACGCAATTGCAGCAAACAGTGATTCACAGCTATTTTTGCCCAAGCTTCAAGTATGTAACTCCCTTTAATTGGTCAATTTTAGTGAAAATGGTATAAAAGTATCGGCCAAAACTTCTTCAATCTCTTCCTCTTTTTTTAATGACGTTTGCACATGGTACAACTTGGTCGCCATTTTTTCATAGACGAGCCGTTGGGCTTCCCGTTGTTGTTTTTTGCAGGCTTGTATAATGGTTATATCCATATTTTTTTTGTTTCAAATGTCAAGTTCAAGTTAAAAATCAAATTCAATTTAAAAATTCTGAAAAAGCCTCTTCTAATCTCGACTTCGCTCGATTTGACAAATTGCTAATTAATATTTTGAACTTGAGCTTGTACTTGATTTTTGAGTTTGTCCTTGCTCTTGTTTTTTTTATATAGAGTACTAAAAAGTTGGAAAAGGTTGGGACGATAGTAAAATATTTTTAAAATTAATACAAATGTTTTAATTACAGCTTTGTTTTTAAATACAGTTGGTCCAAAAAATATTTCAGACTTGCTTTATTCTGTATATTTGCACCAAAATTGCAAAATGACCTTAGCGACCTACACCAAAGAGTTTTCCTATAACCTTCGATTGGCCTATCCCATAATTTTGGGAATGTTAGGTCATACAGTTGTGGGTATTGTAGATAACATCATGGTTGGGAAATTAGGTCCAGCGGAATTGGCAGCGGTTTCTTTGGGAAATAGCTTTGTATTTATTGCGATGTCATTAGGAATTGGATTTTCTACAGCAATTACGCCATTAGTTGCAGAAGCCGATGGAAAAAATGATGTAGAAAAGGGCAGAAGTGCTTTTCACCACGGATTGTATTTATGTACAATTTTAGGAGTTGTACTTTTTGGAATCATTTACTTTTCAAAGCCATTAATCGCTTATATGGGACAACCAGAACATGTAGTAACATTGGCAAAACCTTATTTGGATATTGTTGCTTTTTCGTTGATTCCCTTAATTATGTTTCAAGCGTATAAGCAATTTGCCGATGGTATGAGTGAAACCAAATATTCCATGTGGGCAACCATTTTAGCTAATATTGTCAATGTAGTTTTGAATTATTTGTTGATTTACGGTATTTGGATTTTTCCAGAATTAGGAATTGTTGGTGCAGCCATTGGAACTATCGCTTCTCGTTTTGTGATGTTGGGCTACATGCATTATATGATGAATTTGAAAAAGAAATTTCATCCGTATTTCAAAGGATTTTCATTGAAAGAAATTAAACGCGAGGTAAATCTAACCATCATCCGATTAGGAACGCCTTCTGCGATGCAAATGTTTTTTGAAGTGGCACTTTTTACTGGAGCTATTTGGCTTTCGGGTCGATTGGGTACTACTAGTCAGGCGGCAAATCAAATTGCTTTGAGTTTAGCTTCATTCACATTTATGTTTGCCATGGGATTGAGTGTAGCGGCGATGATTCGTGTTGGAAATCAAAAAGGTTTGGAAGATTATAAAAAACTGCGAATTGTAGCGCTTTCCATTTTTCTATTAGCCACATTTTTAGAGATTCTTTTTGCTCTGTTCTTCGTTTTGTTTCATCAATATTTACCCCAACTTTTCGTAAATTTAAGCGATGTTTCGACTTTAGTAGAAAGTCAAGAAGTAATGGCTATTGCTGCTAATTTATTATTGGTTGCAGCAGTATTCCAAATTTCAGATGGATTACAAGTTGTAGTTTTAGGAGCCTTGAGAGGATTGCAAGATGTAAAAATTCCAATGTACATGACTTTTGTGGCGTATTGGGTAATAGGATTTCCAATTTC
The DNA here is from genome assembly GCA_018401995.1 of Flavobacterium sp. GTDB lineage: Bacteria > Bacteroidota > Bacteroidia > Flavobacteriales > Flavobacteriaceae > Flavobacterium. The sequence continues at coordinate 23,415 of JAGYJR010000010.1, forward strand.
AATCTATTTAGGATTGTATACTGATTTGAAAGCAACAGGAATTTGGTTAGGATTATTAGCTGGATTAACAGCTGCAGCATTATTTTTGTATATTCGCTTTAATTATTTGACCAAAAAAATGATTCAAGAACAAGAGCAAGAGCAAGAACAAGAGCAAGAACAATTTCAAGTTCAAAAACAATAAACAACAAACCATAAACCACAAACAAAAAATAAAATGGATTTACCAAAATTTGTAATCGGAGACAATACCGATTTTCCTGATGATATTTTTATTATTCACTTAGAATTTCCAAGATTCGTAATCAATTTAAAAGATGACGAAGTAGAATTTTTAGAAGACATCGAAGAAGAAGACGAAAAAGAATTAGAATCAGAAATGGAACATTTAATTACCATTGCTGGAGAATTCTACGATAGAGAAATGGAGCGTTACGAGCAGGAATAGATTGGTTAAGATGTAAAAATAAATATGAAGAAAGAATTCTTAAATGTTGAACATACTAATCCTGCTCTAATTTTTATATTTATCTTATTCCTTTGTTTTATTTTTTTTGCAATTATAACTTTTTTAATGTTGTTTTTGTCAAAATTAATTTCAATTATTTTTTCATTATTTATAGTTGTAATTTTTTATTTTCTTTTTAAAAAAAAGTTAGTGCTAAAATCAAATTTCATATTGTTTGATGATAAATTAAAAATCAATAATTCTATTATAAGTTTTAATGAGATAAAAAGTTTTAAAATCCATTTTATTAAAGGAGCAGGATTAAAACTGAGTCTTAAAAACGGTAAGTCAATTTATTGTAGTTCTAATGATAATTTTTGTAATAGTGATAGATTTATTAATTTCTGTAAAGCATTAAGAAAAAAATTAATAAAGTTTGATGGAGGTGTAATTATCAATAAAAAGTCTTTTATGCAAACTAAAATTGCATATTATTTCTTAATATTTATTACGATATCAATTTTTGGAATTTTTATTCATTCTCTAACAACTGGAAAAGAATTGAAAATTGGAACTTTTGGTTTAATGATTGCAAGTTTGTCAACTTTATGGGCTTCAATAAAAACTAATAATTAGTACTAATATCATTTATTAAAATATTCTTCCAATAAATTTACAGCCGCTGCAAAAGGTGAAATTTCATTGTTTTGCACGGCTTTTTTATTTTCTTCCAACAGTTGTATGATATTCGGATGATTGTAAAAATGCGATTTCAATTGTTCGTTAATCGTTTCCATCATCCAAAATTGGTTTTGATTTTGTCTTTTTTCTTCGAAATAGTGATTCGATTTTACCAATTCGAAATACTCTGAAATAATTTCCCAAACACTATCAATTCCCGTTTTTTCGAAAGCACTACAAGTCGTCACTTTTGGAATCCAACCTGAAGATTTGGCTGGAAATAAATGCAACGCTCTATTGAATTCGGTTTTGGCTAATTTAGCTTTGGCAATGTTATCACCATCCGCTTTGTTGATTACGATAGTATCTGCCATTTCCATAATGCCGCGCTTGATGCCTTGTAATTCATCGCCAGCACCTGAAATTTTCAACAACAAAAAGAAATCCACCATACTGTGAACCGCAGTTTCGCTTTGACCAACACCAACGGTTTCAATCACAATGGTATCAAAGCCGCAAGCTTCACAAAGAATGATAGTTTCACGTGTTTTTCTTGCAACTCCGCCTAATGTATCGCCCGAAGCACTTGGTCGAATATAAGCATTTTCGTCTTTTACCAATTCTTCCATTCGGGTTTTATCGCCCAAAATACTTCCATGGCTAATAGATGAACTTGGGTCAACCGCTAAAACAGCGACTTTCTTTCCAATGGAAGTCAAATATTTACCAAAAGCTTCTATAAATGTACTTTTCCCAACGCCAGGAACACCAGTAATTCCAATACGAACCGATTGATTCGCATGCGGCAAGCAACCTTTAATTACTTCATTGGCTTTGGCTAAATGTTCAGGATTCGTACTTTCTACCAAAGTTATAGCGCGACTCAAAGCCGTTTTATCACCTTTCAAAATTCCAGACACTAATTCTTCTGCCGAAGGTTGTTTTCTTCGGAATTGCTGAATTTGGCTTGCAACAACGCTACTCAAGGTTTCGGGTTGTTCCACGCCGTGAATTTCTGAAAGTGCAGATTTTTTCTTTGGTGTTTTCAAAAGACAATTACTTTGTGTAAAAATACAAAAATTGTAGGAATATAAAACATCGAAATCTCAAGGTTTAATTACCTTTGTATTCTTGATTTCAGTACATGGAAAACATCCTACTTTTATTTTTGTGTTTGCTTTTTGGTGTTGCGCTCCAAAAAGTGCCGCAATTTCCAAAAAATGCCTACCAAAGTTTGAACCAATACGTCATTTACGTTTCGCTTCCGGCTTTGGCGTTGTATTATATTCCAAAAATCACGATTTCATTGGCGTTGCTTTATCCGTTAGGAATTGCTTGGTTGGGATTCGGACTTTCTTTTGTGTTTTTTTACGCTTTGGGAACCTATTTCAAATGGTCGAAAAAATTAACGGGTTGTTTGATTTTAACTGCTGGTTTGAGCAATACGTCATTCGTAGGATTTCCTATAATTGAAGCTTTATATGGCGCGGAAGGATTAAAAACCGCCATAATTGTAGACCAACCAGGTTCATTCGTTGTAGTAACTACTTTAGGAATTTTAGTAGCTGCCAGTTTTTCAAGAGGCAATTTGAGTACTTCTGAAATTCTGATGAAAATTGTAAAGTTTCCACCTTTTATCGCTTTCACAATTGCATTATTTTTTACGATTTTTTCTTTTGAATTTCCCAATGCTTTACAAAACGCTTTCTTACGAATTGGAAATACGGTAACGCCAGTAGCATTGGTAGCTGTTGGTTTGCAATTAAAAATTGACAAGAAGAGTAAACATTGGTCTTTTTTAGGTTTGGGATTGTTTTTCAAACTGCTCATAATGCCCGCATTTTTCTATCTGTTATACAAAATAATTTTAGGAGGAAATGGCTTAGAAATCAACGTTTCCATTCTAGAATCAGCGATGGCACCAATGATTACAGGAACTATTTTAGCTGCGAATTATGGTTTAAAACCCAAATTAAGTAGTATGATGGTTGGTGTTGGCATTCCGTTGTCTTTGGTTACTGTTGCTTTTTGGTATTTTGTTTTGAAGTTGTAACACAAAGTCTCACAAAGTTCAACACGAAGTTTCACAAAGAGTCTTCAAGCCTTTGCGATTTAGGGGCTAAAAAAATCTGTGTTAATCCGTTTAATCTGTGTCATCCGCGTTCCAAAATAAAATAGTAAAATAGTAACGATTTATTTATATTTACACTTCAATTCCATACTATGAATCCTGAAATTATTAACCAACTTCAAGCTATTGTTGGACCGAATTATATTTTTACCGACGTTTCCACAAGAACGGATTATGGACATGACGAAACGGAAGATTTGAATTTTCCGCCGCAAGTCGTGGTGAAACCAGCAACAACGGAAGAAGTCGCGCAAATTCTAAAGATTTCCAATACATATAAAATTCCAACGGTTCCTATTGGTGGAAGAACGGGTTTGAGTGGTGGTGCTTTATCGATTTATGGTGGTATTGCAATTTCGATGGAGCGTTTCAATAAAATTTTGGAAATTGACGAGAAAAATCTTCAAGTTACTACCGAACCTGGTGTAATTACGCAAGTTTTACGTGAAACAGTTGCCGAAAAAGGCTTGTTTTATCCTGTAGACCCTAGTAGTATGGGAAGTTGTTTCATTGGCGGAAATATTGCGGAAAATTCGGGTGGCGCTAGAGCTTTGAAATATGGTGTGACCAAAGATTATGTGCTGAATTTAGAAGTTGTTTTACCAACAGGCGATATCATTTGGACAGGAGCCAATACGTTGAAAAACTCAACCGGTTATAATTTGACACAGTTACTAGTTGGTAGCGAAGGAACTTTGGGAATTGTTACTAAAATTGTCTTGAAATTATTGCCTCAAAATAAGCATAATGTGTTGCTTTTGGTTCCGTTTTATAAAGCGGAGCAAGCTTGTGAAGCGGTTTCGGCTATTTTTAGAGCGGGAATTACGCCAAGTGCTTTGGAATTCATGGAACGCGATGCTATCGATTGGACATTGCGCTACATTGACGGCGTAAATATAGAAATTAAGGAAAATATTGCAGCTCATTTGTTAATTGAAGTGGATGGGAATTATCCTGAAATTTTGATGCAAGAAGCGGAACAAATTTTGCAAGTGGTCGAACAATTTGAAATTGATGAGGTTTTATTTGCCGATACAGAAGAACAGAAAAATGCTTTGTGGAAAATGCGTAGAGCAGTAGGTGAAGCTGTAAAATCGAATTCGGTTTATAAGGAAGAAGATACGGTTGGTTCCAAGGTATGAATTGCCAAAATTATTACATGGTATCAAAGCAATTGGGAAGAAATATGGCTTTCATTCGGTGTGTTATGGTCATGCGGGCGATGGCAATTTACACGTAAACATCATCAAAGGCGAAATGAGTTGACAGTTTTCAATCTGAATGCCGAAGTTCCCAGTTATCATGATTTTTGAATTGACGGTACAATTAAAAGGAACGTTATCTGGCGAACACGGCATTGGTTTGGTGCAAAAAAACTATATGGATATTGCGTTTTCCAAAGTGCATTTGGAATTAATGGAACGCATCAAAGCCATTTTTGACCCTAATAATGTATTAAATCCAGGGAAGATTTTTCCTGATGGGGAATGATTTTTAATATAAAAATCAACTTTTTTAAAACCTAATTTCATATAGCCACTTTCCATTTCCATCTCAATAAATAATAATTCATTTTTATATAAACAGTTTAACTCATCTTTTTTCCTTTATCATCAATCAGTATTATTTTATTATTAGGGTTTGTCAAATTGATATTTACCTTTCTTTATAGTATCCATTGTTGAAAATTCATAATAAAATTACCTTTGTCATCAAAAATAAGTTATTGAAAAGATTAACATATTTATTACTTTTTAAAATTATCAGCTTCATTTTTACGTAAAGAATTCATAATAAATTGAATCAGTAATTTCTGTATTATAATAGACAATTTCATCTTCATAAGAAATTACTTTCCAGCTTCCTTCTTTCATTTCTCTTGTGATTGACAATTAAACTTAGGACTACTAAAATTAAAAAGAAAACTCTTATATCCTTTCGCTATTTTTAAATTAAAATTTAAGTTCATTTTGTTGAAAATTATTTTACTTCCCCAAAAACTCCACCAAATTCGCATCCGCATTTTTGAACGTTGGTGGTTGTTCGATGATGTTGGCGATGCGTTTTTTGTTTAATTTCATGGTAATGTCCGCTTCCGTAGTAAATAACAAAGCAGTTAAAAACGGATTGTTGATATGCGGAATTAGCTCAGCTTCTAAATCGGCTAAATCGCAAATTTTTACCAACTCTTGTTTTTCGGTAGTGTAAATTTTATACGTCATGTTCAACTTTAGTACGTTGTCTTCTACTATAGTTTTTACGTAAATGTTTTGTAATTCGGGTTTTCCTACGGTTTTGGCTAATGTTAGTTTGGCAAAAGTGCCATTGGCAATACTAGCTCTAACTTGGTTGAAAAACTCGGTATAAGTGATGTTATTTTCGTTCATGTTACAATCCTAAAGCTTTTTTGGTTTCTTCATCAAAAATCATTGCGAACAAACGATTTTCTTTGTCTTTGTTTAGAAATTTCCATTTGTTGTTGGTCACTTCATCCGCTACAGCAATTAATGTTGCGCGTAATTTGATGGTAAAAGAATTGGTAGCTTCGTCAAACGTAACCTCTGTTGCGTCCATCGAGGTTTTGAAAATATCTATCATCATGTTTACGTCATCACCCATAGGTTCTACAAAAGTCATTCGCATTACATTGTCGTGATCAATCATACAAAAGCTTTTCTTACCAATTTTTTTAATTTCACCAAAAGTAAAGTTAGGAGTAGTTTCCACCATTTTGATAGCAAATTGCTCGGTTTCCATCATTTGCTCCATCATTTGTTTCATTTGCTCTCTTGGAATAATATCAAAAACTTTTGGATACGTAGTTTCAAAAATAGCGTCATAATTCATGCTTGCTCCAGCTTTGTAGGCTTTTAAAGCTTCTACTTTCAATACATTCATGTCTTGCGCCACAACGGAGCTAATAGCTAGAAAGCATATGATAATAAGGGATTTCAATTTCATAGTGTTTATTTTTATGTAGAATTACCAAAGATAAAAAATCCCCAACTACTTATCATAGTTGAGGAGAAATATTTAATCTCTTTTAGGTGTATTTTTCTTTTGTCGTTTGTCTTCTTTCTTTTCTTTGGCCGTTTTTAACGGTTCTTTTTTTGCTGTTTTCTTAGCATCTTGACTTTTTGCCATATTTTCTATGATTTATTTTAGTAAATATAGTGAATTTTATTCGTTTATTTTGTTTCAGGTTTCAAGTCTCAAATTGATTTTTGTATTTGTTCTTGAGCTTGAACTTGATTTTTGACCTTGTCTCACATTAATAAAAAATCCCTAACTACTTTTCAGTAACTAGGGATGTTTTTATTTAGTAAGTTTTAGTTTATTCGTTAACCAAAACCCATTCGCCAGAAGCTATCATGCTTTCAGCCTTTTTGTATTTCATGGTTTCGCTTTTGCCACTCATTACGTGTTTGATTGTAACGGTGTCATTACGATTGATTTTTGGCATTTCACGCGTAATCGTTTCTGTTACTTGCGGACGATTTTGTGTTTGTGCTCCTGCTTCTCTGTTACGAGAGGCTAATTCATCCGAATTTAAAACTTCCTCTTTAGTTTCAGTGTAATTTACTTTTTGTTTTACTTCTTTTGCTTCGCTAATTTCATTTGGATTTTGCGAAGGTAAATCACCTTTAAACAAGAACGAAATTACTTCTTTATTTACGCCATCCATCATGCGTTTGAACAAATTGAAAGCTTCAAATTTGTAAATTAACAAAGGATCTTTTTGCTCATGAACCGCCAACTGAACCGATTGTTTCAATTCGTCCATTTTGCGTAAATGTTTTTTCCAAGCTTCGTCAATAATTGCCAAAGAAACGTTTTTCTCGAAATCGGTAATTAAGGATTTGGCTTCGGTTTGGTATGCTTTTTCTAAATTGGTAACAATATTCAGCGATTTGATTCCATCAGTAAACGGAACTACAATTCGCTCGTATTGACCATTGTTAGTTTCGTAAACATTTTTGATAATTGGGAACGCTTCGGCTGCATTTCTAGCAGTTTTATCTTCATAATGTGCTAAAACGGCTTTGTATGTTTTTCCAACGATATCCTTTTCTTGTAATTTTCCAAATTCCGCTTCCGTAACTGGTGCGCTAATTGAGAAATAACGAATCAATTCGAATTCGTAGTTTTTGTAATCACCTGCTAATTTGTTGTTTTGAACGATTAACTCGCAAGTATCATACATCATATTCGCGATATCCACTTTCAAACGTTCTCCATGTAAAGCATGACGACGACGTTTGTAAACGACTTCACGTTGCGCATTCATCACGTCATCGTATTCCAATAAACGTTTACGAACACCAAAGTTGTTTTCTTCTACTTTTTTCTGTGCTCTTTCAATAGATTTAGTCATCATCGAGTGTTGGATAACTTCTCCTTCTTTCAAGCCCATTCTATCCATTACTTTTGCTACTCTATCTGAACCAAATAAACGCATTAAGTTATCTTCCAATGATACATAGAACTGCGAACTTCCCACATCACCTTGACGACCTGCACGACCACGCAACTGGCGATCCACACGACGCGAATCGTGACGTTCTGTTCCAATAATAGCCAAACCACCTGCTTTTTTAACTTCGTCAGAAAGTTTGATATCGGTACCACGACCAGCCATATTGGTTGCGATTGTTACTACGCCAGGTTTTCCAGCCTCGGCAACAATTTCAGCTTCACTCTTATGCATTTTGGCATTCAAAACATTATGGTTGATGCCGCGCATTTTAAGCATTCGACTCAATAATTCAGAAATTTCTACTGAAGTAGTACCAATTAAAACTGGACGACCTGAGTTTGATAATTGAACAACATCTTCAATAACCGCATTGAATTTTTCGCGAACGGTTCTATAAATTAAATCATCTTTGTCTTTTCTTGCAATTGGACGGTTTGTTGGTATTTCAACTACATCTAATTTATAAATTTCCCAAAATTCACCAGCTTCAGTAACAGCAGTTCCTGTCATACCTGCTAGTTTGTTGTACATACGGAAATAATTTTGAAGCGTTACAGTAGCAAAAGTTTGTGTAGCTGCTTCAATTTTTACGTTTTCTTTAGCCTCAATCGCTTGGTGTAAACCGTCTGAATAACGACGACCATCCATAATACGACCGGTTTGTTCGTCAACAATCATGACTTTGTTGTCCATGATTACGTATTCCGTATCTTTTTCAAACAAAGTATACGCTTTCAGCAATTGTGTTAACGTATGAATTCTTTCAGCTTTGATAGAGAAATCTTTGTATAATTCTTCTCTTTTTTCAGCTTCTTCCTCTGTAGAAAGTTGTAGTTTTTCAATTTTAGCGATTTCTGTTCCAATGTCTGGTAAAACAAAGAAACTTTCGTCAGTATCTTGAGAAAGGAATTTAATTCCGTTATCAGTTAATTCTACTTGATTGTTTTTTTCTTCGATAACAAAGTATAGTGCCTCATCAATTTTTGGCATTTCTCTGTTGTTATCTTGCATATAGAAGTTTTCGGTTTTTTGCAACAATTGCTTAATTCCTTCTTCTGATAAGAATTTGATTAACGCTTTGCTTTTTGGTAAGGCTCTGTGCGAACGCAACAAATAAAATCCACCGTCTTTGGCATTTCCTTCTTTAATTAAACGTTTCGCTTCTGTTAAACATTCTGTAGCAATTTTACGTTGTAAAGTCACAAGGTTGTCTACTTTTGGTTTTAGTTCATTGAACTCATGACGATCACCTTGAGGAACTGGACCAGAAATAATTAATGGTGTACGAGCATCATCAATTAAAACAGAGTCAACTTCATCCACAATAGCGTAGTTGTGTTTTCTTTGAACCAAATCTTCTGGCGAATGCGCCATATTATCACGTAAATAGTCAAAACCAAATTCGTTATTGGTTCCATACGTGATATCAGCTTCATATGCTTTTCTTCTTGCAGCTGTATTTGGTTGGTGATTATCAATACAATCAACCGTTAAACCGTGAAATTCGAAAATTGGAGCTTTCCACGTACTATCACGACGTGCTAAGTAATCATTTACCGTTACTAAGTGTACGCCATTTCCAGTTAAAGCATTCAAATACAATGGAAGTGTTGCTACCAATGTTTTACCTTCTCCGGTTTGCATTTCGGCAATTTTACCTTGATGAAGAACCACACCACCAATTAACTGTACATCATAGTGAATCATATCCCAAGTGATGGCTTTTCCAGCAGCATCCCAAGAGTTTGCCCAAACAGCGTTATCACCTTCTATAGTGATGTATGATTTTGAAGCAGATAATTCACGGTCTTTTGGAGAAGCTGTTACAGTGATATGTGTATTTTCTTTGAATCGACGTGCTGTTTCTTTTAATACCGCAAATGCTTCAGGAAGAATATCGTTTAATACTTTTTCTGAAATTTCGTACGCTTCTTTTTCAATTGTATCGATTTGTGCGTAAATGTCTTCACGCAAATCAATATCAGATGTTTGTTCAGCATCTTGTTTTAAAGAAGCAATTTTTGCGTCTTTTTCAGCACGAGCGTCTTTTATCGTTTTTTTGAAAAATTCGGTTTTAGCTCTTAACTCATCATGAGAAAGCGCTTGTAAAGCCGATTCAAAAGTTTTTACTTTGTTAATAAGCGGTTTGATGGCTTTGATATCTTTTTCAGATTTATCGCCTACAAATGCTTTTAATATGGAATTAATTAAACTCATTAGTTTATTGTTATTTATAGTGTAAATATCGACAAAATTACAAAAAAAAAGCCTCTAGGTGAGACTTTTCTAAGGTTGTGTTTTTATCTTTTTTTAATACTCATCCTCGTTCCAAAGATAGTCTTCGTCTGTAGGATAGTCAGGCCAAATTTCTTCCATCAACTCATAAACTTCACCTTCATCTTCTATTGACTGCAAGTTCTCTACTACTTCAAGTGGAGCACCAGTTCTAATAGCATAATCGATAAGTTCATCTTTGGTAGCTGGCCAAGGGGCATCACTTAAATAGGATGCTAATTCTAATGTCCAATACATCTTTATACTGATTTTAGTTTTATGCAAAAATAAATTTTTAACTTAAAAAGTCAAGTTTTTTTTGATTTATTTTACTATTATTTTTAAGAACGTGTTTTTAGTCGCAGTTTTCAGTCTCAGTTTTCAGTTAAACCTATTGTTATAAGCCATTTTACCTTTGACTGAAAATTATTTCCTCGGAATCCATTTTACTTCATCCGCGTTCAAATCTTGGGACAACTTTCGTGCCAACACAAAAAGATAGTCAGAAAGACGGTTTAAGTAGGTTAATACCTGAACATCTGTCGGTTCTATTTCATGTAAATGCACTGACAAACGCTCGGCTCTACGGCAAACACAACGTGCAATATGACAATATGACACGGTAGTGTGACCACCAGGCAATACAAAATGCGTCATTTGAGGTAATTCGGCATCCATTTTGTCGATTTCAGTTTCTAAATAGGTGATATCTTCGTCTGAAATTCGGTTGATGTTTAATCGTGGTTGACCATTTTTAAGTGTTTCTTTTTCTGGTGGAGTGGCTAAAATAGCGCCAACAGTAAACAAACGATCTTGGACTTCAATTAAAACAGCTTTGTATAGCGGATTAATATCTTGATCACGAATTAACCCAATGTGTGAGTTTAATTCATCAACAGTTCCGTAGCTTTCTATGCGAATATGGTGTTTTGGAACACGTGTACCACCAAAAAGTGCCGTGGTTCCTTTATCTCCTGTTTTGGTATAAACTTTCATTTTTTATGTTTAAAGCGTTTTATAGATAAATTTTGGAATTTGACTCATTATCTAATCCTCTTGTTTCTTTTTATAGGATTTTAATTTGAATGATTTTCTATGATTCAAATTTCTTGACTCTTTCTTTTTGACTAAACGCAAAGCAAGGTACAAAAAAGTTAAAATCGCGATTAGGAAATACATTTTTAAAATTTTGGTAAAGATAACCGAAAAAAATCAAGGGTAAAAATCAAGTTCAAGTTCAAAAATAGTCTCAGTCTCAGTCTCAGTAAAATCTGAGTTGTTAGAGTTCTATTAAAATTCTAATTTCAACATTTAAAAAATTGCGCCATAAACTTAGAACCTGAAACTTGATACTTGGAATTAAAATTAAAAATATAAGTCCTATAAGCTTTTTTTGAAATTTTAATATGGTTATGTTTAAAAGTTCATATAAGTCTTATAAGCTTTTTTTGAAATTTTCTAATCTATGTTCTAAAAAATCAAGTTTAAATCTGAAAATCTAACCTCTAAAACTATCTATTCTTAACATCACTTTCAATAACACCATCACGTAAACGAATAATTCGGTGTGCGTGACTAGCAATATCTTCCTCATGTGTAACCAAAATAACGGTATTTCCATTGGCATGAATTTCGTCAAAAAGATTCATGATTTCCACTGAAGTTTTACTGTCTAAGTTTCCTGTTGGTTCATCGGCTAATATGATTGATGGTTTGTTAACCAATGCTCTCGCTACTGCTACACGTTGACGTTGACCACCTGATAATTGGTTTGGTTTGTGATCCATTCTATCATCTAATCCAACTTGTGTCAACACTTCAGTAGCACGTTCCACACGTTCCGATTTGGAATGACCTGCGTACACCATTGGTAATGCCACATTATCCAAAGCCGTTGTTCGTGGCATTAAGTTGAACGTTTGAAAAACGAATCCAATTTCTTTATTGCGAATTCCTGCTAATTCATCGTCTTGCATTTCACTTACGTGTTTTCCGTTCAAAATGTAAGTACCAGAAGTTGGCGTGTCTAAACAACCTAAAATATTCATTAAAGTGGATTTTCCAGAACCCGAAGGCCCCATCAACGCAACATATTCACCTTTGTTGATTTCCAAATCGATGCCTTTTAATACATACACGATTTCGTTTCCTAAAGGAAAATCTCTTTTGATATTGGTTATTTTGATTAACGGATTTGCCATAATGAAATTAGAATTTAGACTCTCGACTTTGCTCGAGATGACAATATTATTGATTTTAATACTTTTATAAGTAGAAAAAACATTGAATTTGTTACAACTAAAAACGAATTCTTTCAAACAAATGAGAACTGATGGTTTTATTCGGATTAATTACAAAGTGTTCCTTTTGTTGTTCGGCTCTAAAAAATACGATGCCCCATTGAAACGTGTCAATTGTAACTGAAACTTTTGAATGATTTTTTATGATTTCCCAAGCTTCTTCCATATCGGCCGACCAATGAATGTCATCGAAAATCCATACAGAATCATTGGAAATTGTTGGAAGTAAGGATTCAAAATAATCTAAAGTAGCTTTTTTGGAATGGTTGCCATCGAAATAGATTAGGTGATGGGTAATGGGTGAAAGGCGAAGGGTTTTAAAATAGCTTGAAAATTCAGTATTAACGAATTCAATATTTTGAAAATTTGAATTTTGTTCTTGCAATTGAACTTGCGCTTGTTTTTGCGTATTCGGACAACCTTCTAAAGTGATAATTTTAGCTTTGTCATTTCCTAAAGAAAGTGCAGAAGTCGCTAATCCTAATGAAGTGCCAATTTCTAAAATGCTTTTTGGTTGAAAATAACGAACAATTCTAAAAAGCAATTCCGCATTTTTTGGCGTAATTCCAGCGGTTTGTGCAATTTTTGAAATCTCTCTAGTATTTGATTTAAAAACTCGTGAACCAGCACCAAAATCAGTTACTTCAATCGTGTTTTTATTTTCTAAAAGTGATTTTCGATATGATTTTAAATGTTCGTACTCTGGATATTTGGTAGTATCATAAAAACATTTCGTAACCAAATCAAACACAAATGGCGAATGCACTCCATGCTCGTTTTTTGAATGGAAAAGGAATTTTATGTAAGATTTAATTATAGTCACAGTTTTCAGTCACAGTTTTCAGTCACAGTTTTCAGTCACAGTTTTTCCTTTATACTGAGACTGAGACTGCAAACTAGTTTTTATTCCATTTTCGAACTCAATTCAAACCAACGTTCTTCTTTTTCTTCTAAAGTTTGAATGATTTTTTGTAATTCGTTGGCTTTTGCTTCAATTTTATCATCTGAAACTTTTCCGTCGGCGAATTCTTGTTCGATTTGTTTTTTATTGTATTCTAAATCTTTGATTTCTTTTTCAATTTTATTGAATTCCTTTTGTTCGTTGAAATTTAAACCTGTTGAAGCCGTTTGCTTTTCTTTCCAATTTGTCTTTTCAGTACTAACCGAATTCAAAACTTTTGGTTCAGCCGAATCTTCATATGCTCTAAAATCAGAATAATTTCCTGGGAAATCTTCAATCTCACCTTCGCCTCTAAACACAAATAAGTGGTCTACAATTTTATCCATGAAATACCTATCGTGACTTACCACTAACAAACAGCCAGGATAATCTAAAAGAAAACTTTCTAAAACGTTCAACGTTACAATATCTAAATCATTTGTTGGCTCATCCAAAATTAAGAAATTCGGATTTTGAATTAAAACGGTACATAAATACAAACGTTTCAATTCGCCACCACTTAATTTTTCTACGAAATCGTATTGTTTTTTGGCATCAAATAAAAATCGTTCCAATAATTGCGAAGCGGAAATAATTTTTCCTTTCGTTAACGGAATATATTCGCCATATTCTTTGATGATATCGATAACTTTTTGTCCGGGTTTTGGATTGATTCCACTTTGTGTATAATACCCAATTTTAATCGTATCACCAATAATTACTTTACCCGAATCGGGTTGAATCGTTTGGGTTAAAATATTTAAGAAAGTCGATTTTCCTGTACCATTTTTACCAATGATTCCAATGCGTTCGCCACGTTGAAACGAATAGGAAAAGTCGTCCAAAATTTTTCTATCAGGAAAACTTTTATTCAATTTTACCATTTCGATAATCTTGCTTCCCATGCGCTCCATGTTGATTTCGAGCTCTACTACATTTTCTTTTCTTCGACTTTCGGCTTTTTCTTTAATCACGTAAAAATCATCTTGACGTGATTTCGATTTGGTGGTTCTAGCTTTTGGTTGACGACGCATCCAAGCTAATTCTTTTACGAATAAATTTTGTGCTTTGTCGATACTCGCATTTTCAGAAGCTAATCGCTCTTCTTTTTTAGCTAAATAATAAGAATAATTCCCTTTGTATTGGTAGATTTTTCCGTTGTCTAATTCGATGATTTCATTACAAACGCGTTCCAAAAAGAAACGGTCGTGTGTAACCATAAACAACGTGATATTTTCTTTTGCAAAATAGTCTTCTAACCATTCAATCATCTCTAAATCCAAGTGATTGGTTGGCTCGTCTAAAATCAATAAATCTGGTTTACTAATTAAGATAATGGCTAATGACAAACGCTTTTTTTGTCCACCCGACATGTTTTTGACTTTCATTTTCAAGTCTTCCAACTTCAGTTTGTACAAAATTTGCTTGAATTGCGTTTCAAAATCCCAAGCATTGTGTCGGTCCATATCGTCAAAAGCTCTTTGGTAGGCTTCCTCATCATTCGGGTTTTCTAACGCTTTTTCGTAACGTTCAATTACTTTCAGAATTTCATTATCCGAAGCAAAAATATTTTCCTCAATGGTTAATTCGTCTTGCAAATTATTATTTTGCGACAAAAACGCCATGTTGATTTCTTTTCGAATCACCACTTGACCTGTATCTGGTTCGTCCAAACCATTAATCATGTTCATAATGGTGGTTTTTCCCGAACCGTTTTTAGCAATAAAAGCAATTTTTTGATCTTTGTTAATTCCAAACGAAACGTCTTTAAAAAGAATACGTTCGCCATAGGATTTCGATATATTTTCGACTGATAAG
The DNA here is from genome assembly GCA_018401995.1 of Flavobacterium sp. GTDB lineage: Bacteria > Bacteroidota > Bacteroidia > Flavobacteriales > Flavobacteriaceae > Flavobacterium. The sequence continues at coordinate 38,484 of JAGYJR010000010.1, forward strand.
TAATTCATAATACAATTTAGAGCTGCAAAAATAGTTTATTGTAACTGATGATACAATCTTTTAGAATTAAATAAAAAAAGCCATCAGTTTTGACGGCTTTGGATTTATTATTTTAAAATTTCTACTTCTAAATTACTTTCTTCAAAGATTTTAATAAAAGCCTTAGTGTAATCTTGTTTTTCTGCTAAATATGGGTTTTCCAAAAATTTCTGAGGATTTACTGCAATTAACGGATACCAAGTGCTCTGTACTTGAATTTGAATTTTATGTCCTTTTTTGAAGGTGTGTAACACATCTTGTAATCTAAAATTAACTTCAGTAGTTGCGTTTGGAGTTAATGTTTCTGGTTTTTCGAAACTATTTCTAAAACGAGCTGGCATAACTTCGCTACGCACCATTTGGTGGTAGTTGGCATAAAGTACATTTGGTTTGTCTTTATTTTGAGGTTCGTTCGCTGGATAAATATCGATTATTTTTACAATAAAATCAGCATCTGTTGCAGTTGTAGCAATTTTTAATTTTGCCATAATTTCTCCTGCCAAAGTAATATCTTCTGTTAAATAATCTGTTGTAAAAGTAACTACATCAGGACGGCTTAAAGCGAATCTTTGGTCTTCCGACATGTAATTTCTTGGCGTGAAACCATTATATTCTGCATAATTGATACTGCTTGGAACAGGATTGTTCGGATCGCTGTAGTATTCGCTAAATTGATTATTTTCGCTTTTTTCTGTTTCTAATTTTCCATTGGAACTTAGATAGAAATTCAATTTGGTACTTTCTTTTGGCGGCCAATTTTGAAATGTTTTCCATTCTTTTTTTCCTGTATCAAACATATAAGCTTCAGGAAGTTGTGCAGCTTCCTTAGATTTTTCTTTCAAGTAATGATTGAAGAATTTATGTTCGATATTCTTTTGATAGAAAGTTGCGATGCTGTCTCCAAAATAAATATCGTTGTGATAGTGCTTTCCAGTTTCTCTCGACCATCCTCCGTGAGAAAAAGGTCCCATTACAATCGTATTTTTTGCTTTAGGATTATTTTTTTCAATTGTTTTGTAAATATTTAATGGTCCGGCTAAGTCTTCGGCATCATACCAACCACCAACTGTCATTACGGCGTGATTAATTCCTTTTAAATGTGGTAATAAATTTCTAGATTTCCAGAAGTCATCATAGTTAGGATGGTTTACAATTTCTTGCATGAAAAAATTATCCTTGTAATATTTATCAACCGCTTCTTTTAAAGTTCCAATTTCTCTATAAAAAATGGAACCATCTCTTGAAATTGTTTTGATCGATTGGTCTGAATACCAAGATTTGGTTTCAGGTTTGGTTTTTTGAACTCCAAACACAGGAAAAGTTTTAAAATATCCCATTAGGAAAGCACCATTATGATGAAAATCATCGAAAAAGAAATCTGAAATTGGGGCTTGAGGCGATGATGCTACTAAAGCAGGATGATTCGCTAAAGTTCCAACAGCGGTGTAAAATCCAGGATATGAAGTTCCATATTGTCCAACTTTTCCGTTATTATTTTTGATGTTTTTGATTAACCAATCAATGGTGTCATAAGTATCAGAGCTTTCGTCAACATCTTTCTTAGTTTTTTTTGCAACTTGTGGCGTCATGTTAGTGAAAGTTCCTTCACTCATATATCTTCCTCTCACGTCTTGATAAACAAAAATATACTTGTCCTTTTGAAGATAAGTATTTGGGCCTAAAGACCTTCTGAAATTCTCTTCACCGTAAGGAGCAATACTGTAACAAGTCCTTTGCATCAAAATAGGATATTTGTTAGTAGAAGAAATGTCTTTAGGGGTGTAAATGGCAGTGAAAAGTTTTGTGCCATCTCGCATTGGTATATACACTTCTTTTTTGTCATAATTTGCTTTTATATCCTCTTGCGAGAAAATAGAAAGTGAAGTTAAGAATAAAATCAGGATAATTATATTTCTCATAAAATGTGTTTTAGTTTTCGAAGATATTAAGTTTTTATTCAAAATGAAGATAGACTAATGTTAAAATTAAACTTTTAATTATATTCGCATCATGCAAATATCCGTAATCATTCTCAATTACAATGTCCGCTATTTTTTAGAGCAATGTGTTTTCAGTGTTCAAAAAGCGTTGAAAGGTATTGATGGAGAAATTATTGTGATTGATAATGCTTCTTCAGATGATAGTTGTGAAATGATGAAAACCAAATTCCCGCATATAAAACTCATTGAAAATGCAGCAAATTCAGGTTTTCCAAAAGGAAATAACATCGGTGTCGCTCAAGCAAAAGGTGAACACATTTGCATTTTAAATCCCGATACTGTGGTTGCGGAAGATACTTTTACCAAAATTTTAAACTCGCAACTCATAACTCATAACTCGCAACTTGGAATAATCGGTTGTAAACTAATCGACGGTGCGGGTAATTTTCTTCCCGAAAGTAAACGTGGCGTTCCAACTCCTTGGGTAGCTTTTACTAAGATTTTCGGATTGTATAAAATTTCAAATTATTTCGGGAAATATTACGCGCAACATTTATCTGAAAACGAATCTGGGAAAGTGGATATTTTGGTGGGGGCTTTTATGGTTATGAAGCGCGAATTATATCTCGAAGTAGGTGGTTTTGATGAAAATTGCTTTATGTATTCCGATGATATCGATTTGAGTTATTTGGTTTTGAAAACTGGAAAATCGAATTATTACTTTCATGAAACTTCTGTAATTCATTATAAAGGAGAAAGTACGGTTCGCGATGGAACGTATATGAAACGTTTTCGTGAAGCGATGCAGTTTTTCTATAAAAAACACTTCAAGAAATCATGGCTTTTTGATGTGATGATGCAAGTGGGAAGTTTCGTTTTTAGTCTTTTGAAGAAAAATCAGCAGAAGAATGAAGTCAGAATTATTGATGAATATGTCGTTTTTTCAAGAGAAAATTTAGAGTTAAATCTATCAAAAAAAGCAACTTATTTGTCTGATTTTAATCAATTTGTAGGTCAGTCTCAAAAAAATCTTGAAATAATATTTGATACTACTACTTTTAGTTTTGCTGAAATTATTACTTTTATGCAGTTAAATAAGAGTAAAAATCTAAGTTTTAAGAATTATATTTCGAGTTCGAATTACTTAATTGGAAGTAATAATTCGAACGATAGAGGACAAATAACTTTATTGTAAAAAATTATTGATTTCTTTATAAAACGAATGAAAAATTAGTATTTTTGCAAACCAAATACAAAAACACAACTTTAGTTTAAAGATATGGCAAAGTTTGAATTGAAATTACCTAAAATGGGTGAGAGTGTTGCAGAAGCAACAGTTACTAACTGGTTAAAAAAAGTTGGTGATAAAATTGAAATGGACGAAGCAGTACTTGAAATTGCTACTGATAAAGTAGACAGTGAAGTGCCTTCAGAAGTTGCAGGAACACTTGTTGAAATTTTATTTAATACCGATGATGTAGTTCAAGTAGGACAAACAATCGCTATTATCGAAACCGAAGGCGGTGCCGTTGCAGCAACTCCAGAAGTTAAAGCAGAAGCGCCAGTTGCTGTTGCAGAAGTTGCGAAAGCAGTAGAAGTTGCAAAGGAAACTGTTGCGCCAGCTGATTTTTCAGCGTCAGATAAATTCTTTTCACCTTTAGTTAAAAACATTGCAAAAGAAGAAGGAATTTCATTAGCAGAATTAGAGTCTATCGCGGGTTCTGGTAAAGATGGTCGTGTTAATAAAGAAGATTTATTATATTATATCAAAAATAGAGGAAGTCAGCCTGCAGTTGTTGCAACTCCAGCGGCGGCTCCAAAAGCAACTCCAGCACCAGTAGCTCAAGCCGTTCCGGTTTCTGTTAATGGTGGTGATGAGATTGTAGAAATGGATAGAATGCGTAAGTTGATTTCGGGTTACATGGTAGCCTCGGTACAAACTTCGGCTCACGTTCAGTCCTTCATTGAAGTTGATGTTACCAACATCGTAAAATGGAGAGATAAAGTGAAAAACGCTTTCGAAAAGAGAGAAGGTGAGAAGTTAACTTTTACACCAATTATGATGGAAGCGGTTGCAAAAGCATTGAAAGATTTCCCAGGAATGAATATTTCAGTTGATGGTGAATTTATCATTAAACGTAAAAATATCAACTTAGGAATGGCAGCTGCTTTACCAAACGGAAACTTAATCGTTCCGGTAATTAAAAATGCGGACCAACTGAACTTAGTTGGAATGGCAAAAGCAGTTAACGATTTAGGAAACCGTGCAAAAGCAGGAAAATTAAAACCAGACGATACACAAGGCGGAACTTATACAGTTACTAATGTGGGAACTTTTGGTTCTGTTTTCGGAACTCCAATTATCAATCAACCACAAGTAGGTATTTTAGCTTTAGGTGCTATCAGAAAAGTACCAGCGGTTATTGAAACTCCAGAAGGTGATTTCATTGGAATCCGTCAAAAAATGTTCTTGTCGCACTCTTATGACCATAGAGTAGTAGATGGAGCATTAGGAGGAAGTTTCGTAAAACGCGTAGCAGAATATTTAGAAGCTTTTGATGTAAATAGAGATTTTTAATCTGAAAATAAATTATAAATGTAAACCCGATAGTTTTTAAAAGCTATCGGGTTTTTCTATCTTTGTAATCCAAATAAAAAATATGGAATTAAAATTAACACGCCCAATCTGCTTTTTTGACCTTGAAACTACTGGAATTGATGTTGCTAGAGACCGAATTGTAGAAATCTCAATATTTAAAGTATATCCCAACGGAAATAAAGAAAGTAAAACTTGGTTGGTTAATCCGACGATTCCCATTCCGCCTCAAACTACGGCGGTGCATGGAATTACTGATGAAAAAGTAGCCAATGAACCCACATTCAAAGAATTGGCAACGCAAGTTCATAATATGATTAAAGATTCTGATTTGGCTGGATTTAATTCGGACCGATTTGATATTCCGCTTTTGGCAGAAGAATTATTACGTGCTGAGGTTGATTTTGATATGAAAAACCGAGTTTCTGTCGATGTTCAAACGATTTTTCATAAAATGGAAGAACGTACTTTAAGTGCGGCTTACAAATTCTATTGCGGACAAAGTTTAGAAAATGCGCATAGTGCGGAAGCCGATACAATGGCTACTTATGAAATTCTAAAAGCACAATTAGATCGTTACGAGAATTTAGAAAATGATATGAAATCATTAGCTGAATTTACAACACGTAAAAAGTCAGTTGATTTCGCTGGATTTATTGCATTAAATAATGAAGGAAAAGAGATTTTTACCTTCGGAAAACACAAAGGCGCTCTGGTAGACGATGTTTTTGATAAAGAACCGGGTTATTTTGGTTGGATCCAAAACGCCGATTTTCCATTGTATACCAAAAAAGTACTTACAGCAATTAAATTGAGAAAGTTAAATACTAAATAAGGTTATAGGTAATTGGTAATGGGTTATAGGTTTTGCCCATCACCAATCATCCATCACCCATCATCTAAAAGAACATGAAAATAATCTGCATAGGGCGAAATTACGCCGACCATATTACTGAATTAAACAACGAAAGACCGTCGGAACCTGTTATTTTTTTAAAGCCAGAAACCGCTGTGGTTTTGAAGAAATTTCCATTTGTAATTCCTGAATTTAGCCAAGATGTGCACCATGAAGTGGAGGTTTTGGTTAAAATTAATAAAGTGGGGAAGTATATCGAAACCAAATTTGCTCATAAATATTACGATGAAATTGGTCTAGGAATTGATTTTACCGCTCGCGATGTTCAAAGTCGTTTGAAAGAAAAGGGTTTGCCATGGGAAAAAGCAAAAGCATTTGACGGTTCAGCGATTATTAGTGACTTTTTACCGAAAAAAGATTTTTCTTCCATGGAAAACATTAATTTTGAGTTAACAAACAATGGTCAAAAAGTTCAAAGTGGCAATACGAATTTAATGCTTTGGAATATTGATGAGATTATTGCTTTTGTTTCCCAATATTTTACGCTTAAAAAAGGTGATATTATTTTCACCGGAACACCAAAAGGAGTTGCAGCAGTAAAAGAAGGCGATCTTTTAGAAGGTTTTTTGGAAGGAAAATCAATGTTTAAAGTTAAAGTGAAATAAAATGGCATTGCAATACAATTTAGCGAAGGTTTATGAAATATCGGAAAATGATATCGAGTTTGCTTTGCAAATTGTGAATTTGTTTTTACAAGAAGTTCCAGATGAATTGAAGTCAATAAAAGTTGGTATCGAAGAAAAAGACTATTCTAGAGTTTATGCTGCTTCACATAAGATTAAACCATCACTAGATTTATTAGGAATGGATTTGGCTTATGATGAAAACTTGCAAATTATGGCATGGTCAAAATTGGAAGGCAAGAAAAAAGAAATTAAAGAAACCTACAAGTCTTTAAAAGAGCGCGTTGATTTAGCTGTAAAAGAAATCAAAAAGGATTTTAAAATTTAAATTTATCCCCAAATAAACCTAAAATGAAAGCTGCAATTGTTACCATTGGTGATGAAATTCTCATTGGTCAAATATTAGATACAAATTCTTCTTATATCGCTAAAGCATTAGATAAAATTGGCATCGGGACTTACGAAATGCGTTCGGTTTCAGATGACAGAATACATATTTTAAATACACTTGAAAAATTACAGAATAAAGTAGATGTCGTTATTGTTACTGGCGGATTGGGTCCAACAAAAGATGACATTACCAAAAAAACATTTTGTGATTACTTTGAAGATGAGTTGGTTGAGAATGCTTCGGTTTTGGCTCACGTCAAAGAATTAATTGAAGGAATCTACAAAAGACCAATTACTGCAATCAATATTGAGCAAGCTCAAGTGCCGTCAAAAGCTAAAATTCTTTTCAATAAAATGGGAACTGCTCCCGGAATGTGGATGGAGAGAAAGGATACTGTATTTATTTCTTTACCAGGCGTGCCTTATGAAATGAAATATTTGATGGATAATGAAGTAGTGCCTAGTTTGGTAGCCAAATTCAAACGACCGTTTATTGTTCATAAAACGATTATGACCTATGGAAGAGGGGAAAGTCTAATAGCAGAACAAATTGAAGATTGGGAAGATAATTTACCTTCATTCATTAAATTAGCTTATTTGCCTAGTCCAGGAAGAGTTCGTTTGCGCTTAACTGCTAAAGGAATAGATGAAAAAATATTGCATGATGCAATTGCAAATGAAGTAAGTAAATTGACTGTTTTAATAGGAGATATTATTGTTGGGTTTGAAGAAGATCAATCTATTGAAGTGGTTTTAGGGGATTTATTGAAGTCGAAAAAACGTACTTTAGCTACGGCTGAAAGTTGTACTGGCGGAAAAATTGCTCAACAAATAACTTCCGTTTCGGGTTGTTCGGCTTACTTTAAAGGAAGTGTTGTTAGTTATGCTACGGATGCTAAAATTGAAGTTTTAGGAATTCCTGCTGAATTAATTGCAACGCATTCAGTGGTAAGTGCACCTGTAGCAAAAGCAATGGCATTGGCAGTACAAAAAATGATGCATTCCGATTACGCAATTGCTACAACTGGAAATGCTGGTCCGTCAAAAGGAGATGCTGATGCAGAAATAGGAACTGTTTTTATAGCTTTAGCTACACCAAAAACGGTTATTGTTGAAGAATTTAACTTTGGTCAACCGCGTGAAAAAGTCATTGATAGAGCGGTTAGTAAAGGGTTTGAATTGCTTTATAAAGAAATTTTAAAAAATTAATAAAAGATTGTTGTGTAATTCGATTCAATTTTGTTTCTTTGCACCCTGATTTTGAATAACGAAATAAAAGATTAGAATAATGTCAAGAGTTTGTGAACTTACAGGTAAAAGAGCAATGGTAGGAAACAATGTTTCTCACGCTATGAATAAAACAAAGAGAAAATTCTCTGTTAACTTATTTAAAAAACGTTTCTATATTTCTGAAGAAGATAGATGGGTTACTTTAAAAGTGTCTACTGCTGCGTTAAAGACAATTAATAAAAATGGTATTGCTGCTGTGTTAAAACAGGCTAAAGCAGACGGATTTATAAAATAATTCGGTAATCCTTAAAAAATAGATTAAAATGGCAAAGAAAGGAAATAGAATCCAAGTAATTTTAGAGTGCACAGAGCATAAAGCATCTGGTGTAGCAGGAACTTCTCGTTACATTACTACTAAAAACAAAAAAAACACTCCAGATAGATTAGAGATTAAAAAATTTAATCCAGTTTTAAAGAGAGTAACAGTTCACAAAGAAATCAAATAATTGAAATTTTAAATTTCAAATAAAAATTATAAGTCATGGCAAAGAAAACCGTAGCAACTTTACAGACAGCTTCTAAAAGATTAACCAAAGCTATTAAGATGGTTAAATCTCCAAAAACAGGTGCTTACACATTCGTAGAATCAGTAATGGCTCCTGAATTAGTTGATGAGTTCTTAAAAAAGAAATAATTTAGTTTACAACTATATATAGAAAAGCTACTTTCGTTTGAAAGTAGCTTTTTTATTTTTACATTTGCTCCATTATTAGTGTTTTCATAAATACTATAATCATTTTTAATCAATTGGAATATGAGTTTTTTCAAAAAGTTATTTACATCAGATAAAAAGGAATCTTTAGATAAAGGATTAGAGAAATCTAAAACCTCTTTTTTTACTAAACTGTCGAAAGCAGTTGCCGGTAAATCTAAAGTTGACGATGAAGTTTTAGATAATTTAGAGGAAATTTTGGTTTCGTCTGATGTTGGTGTATCAACTACACTTAAAATTATAGAACGTATTGAAAAGCGTGTTGCCGTTGATAGATTTCTTGGAACTGAAGAGTTGAATCAAATTCTAAGAGAAGAAATTGCGGGATTATTATCTGAAAATAATTTAGGTAACGCCACTGAGTTTGAAGTGCCAAAGAATAAGAAACCGTATGTTATTATGGTAGTTGGTGTAAATGGTGTTGGAAAAACTACAACAATTGGTAAGTTAGCATTCCAATTTAAAAAAGCGGGTTACAATGTTGTACTTGGTGCTGCCGACACTTTTAGAGCTGCTGCTATCGACCAATTACAAATTTGGGCAGATAGAGTAGGAGTTCCTCTAGTGAAGCAACAAATGGGAAGTGATCCAGCTTCTGTAGCATTTGATACTTTACAAAGTGCCGTAGCTCAAAATGCAGATATTGTAATCATTGATACTGCAGGTCGTTTACATAATAAAGTAGGCCTAATGAATGAGTTAGCCAAAGTCAAAAAAGTAATGCAAAAAGTGGTTGCAGATGCGCCAAATGATGTTTTATTGGTTTTAGATGGTTCAACTGGACAAAATGCATTTGAACAAGCCAAACAATTCACTGCTGCTACAGAAGTAAATTGTTTAGCAGTTACCAAATTAGATGGAACTGCCAAAGGTGGAGTTGTAATTGGAATTTCAGATCAGTTTAAAATTCCAGTGAAATATATTGGTGTTGGTGAAGGTATTGAAGACTTACAGGTTTTTAATAAATTCGAGTTTGTTGATTCTTTTTTTAAATAATTAATTCATTTGTCCCAAAATGTTACAATCTTTAAAAAACCTAACCTCATTTAAATTGCTACTAATAGCAGTAGTTATTAGCGTTTTGACTTTTTTTATTGAAAAGCCATTTCCTACCATTTTTATTTTATCAAGGCTTATAGTTTTTTTAATGGTTTTTTATGCGATTATTAAATTTTTGAATAAAAAGTTTTAATTAATTACCGCGTTTATTTTTTCCCAAAGGGTATTATCAAAATCAGATAAACCAAAAGTTGCACTATCTGCTTCGTCACCCATTCTTATAATGACAAGTTTTTTACTTGGTATAACATATAGCTTCTGATCATCTTTTCCTAGTGCGCAATACATGTCATTTGGTGCATTTGGAATTAATTTTCCATTAAATTGGAGTTGAGTTTGTGGCAATCTATAACTGCTTTTCCCGTTTAGCCACCACATGTAACCATAAGCTAAGTTTAAATTTTGAGAGGTATTGGTAGATAAATTAAAATAAGTGCTATTTACAATTTGAGTTCCATTCCAATTACCTTGGTTTAGTGTTAATAAACCAAATCTTGCCATACTTCTAGCAGTACTTCCATAAACTCTGTTATTACCGCTTTGAAACCAAGCTCCAGTCATTCCAATCGGATTTTTTAGTTTGGTATTAAAATAAGTATCCCATGTTTGACTGGTAGCAGAAGCAACAACATCTTGTAGTTTCACATATACATTATGATACGCCCAACGAGTTCCTGCATCAGCAATATATTCTAAGTCAATTGGTTCAATACCTTGATTTGTATCATCTAAGCCTGATGTCATCGTTAATAGGTGTTTGCAAGTAATCAAATTTTCTTTTGCCAATGGCGCATTTGTCCAACCTGTTCCAATGTAATCGGAAACTTTGTTATTGGTATTGATGAAATTTTCTTGTTCCGCTATTCCAACAACTGCTGTCGTTAGCGTTTTTCCAGCACTAGCCCAATACCAAGCGGTATTTGCGGTATGCCCATTGAAATAATGTTCCATCACAATTTTTCCATTATGAAGTACAATGAAGCTTTTTGAATTTTTTTGTTCCAAATAATCCAATAAATCGGGGACATTATTTTCATTCCAACCTAGTGAACTTGCTGTTTTGGTTTCCCATGTTGTAGCATCATTAGGCGGAAAATACATAGTCTCATTTATTGGTTGTTCAGTAGTTTCATCAGGAGAACTACAACTGAAAATGGCAAAGCAAGCGAAAAAGAAAAATAGTGGTTTCATAATGTTTTTTCTTAATTAGATATTAAATGTACAAAATAGTTTAATTGCTGATGCTAAAATTTGTATTTTTAAACTTTCAAATGAAATTAAAAAATGAGAAATAGTATCCTGATTTTTACATTGTTACTTTTTACGGCTTGTTCAAAATCAATTGCTGAAACAGATTTGGTACATATTAATGGCTATTGGGAAATTGAAAAAGTAATCTTACCTAATGGAGAAGCAAAAGATTATAAAATCAATGAAAATTTAGATTACTTTTTTATTGAAAAACAATCTGGTTTTAGAAAGAAAGTTTTACCACAATTGGATGGAACATATCTTACCAATGATGTTGAAGAAACAGTGAAAGTGAGTTTTGAAAAAGGAGACTGTTTACTCAATTATAAAACAGATTTTGCATCTTGGCAAGAAGAAGTTGTTGATTTAACGGCTGAGAAATTGGTCTTGAAGAGTTTGTCAAATAACTTGGTTTATCATTATAAAAAAATCAAAACGGAATAAAATGGCGAAACGATTGAATGAAGAAAATACGATTTCAGATGTTTTAAAGCAGTTTGTTACTACTTATAAATTACATGATGGTATTGTAAAAGTTGATGTTAAAACAGCTTGGTTTAGATTAATGGGAAATGGTGTTACCAATTATACAGAAGAAGTTGTTTTGAAAAATAGTACACTTTATGTAAAGTTAACTTCGTCTGTGTTAAGGGATGAATTGGCTTATGGAAAAGAGAAAATCATAAAAATGATTAATGAAGAAATAGGCGAAGAAGTGGTAAAAGCTTTGGTGTTAAGATAAAAATCCCGCTTCAATTAAGAAACGGGATTTTTTGTATTTTTTATGAACTGAGATGAAAACTGAATACTAGAACATTTCTCTTCCAGCAAAGTGGAATGCTCCTTCGATAGCTGCATTTTCATCAGAATCAGAACCGTGAACTGCATTTTCACCAATAGAAGTTGCATACTTTTTACGGATAGTTCCCTCAGCTGCATCAGCAGGATTAGTAGCACCGATTAAGGTTCTGAAATCTTCAACTGCATTTTCTTTTTCTAAGATAGCCGCTACAATAGGACCTCTTGTCATAAATTCAACTAATTCACCAAAGAAAGGTCTTTCACTGTGAACAGCATAGAATTTTTGAGCATCAGCTACAGTTAATTGTGTTAATTTCATTGCTACAATTCTGAAACCACCTTCAGTAATCATATTTAAAATTCCACCGATGTGACCGTTTTCAACCGCATCTGGTTTAATCATTGTAAAAGTTCTGTTACTTGCCATTTTTTAAATTTTTTGCAAAGGTATTATTTTGGTAGTTAAAAACAACTACAAATTGAAATTATTCTGTAATCGTTCTTGCTACTCTAAATCCGTAAAATTCGTGTGTTTTATTTGGTGGAGTTGAAATTCTATTAGCTGGTCTTAAGTAATTTACTTGGCTATCCCAAGAACCGCCTCTAACCGTTCTTCTTTCTCCCATTTCTGGTCCTTTTGGATTATCCCCTTTTTCAATTTTGTAGTAATCTTTGTTGTACCAATCCCAACACCATTCCCAAACATTACCACTCATATCGTATAAGCCTAATTCGTTTGGTAATTTTGTTCCTACAGTATGAGGAGAATTTTTACTAATCGCTTTATGCCAAGCTACTTCATTAGCGTTATTACCACCGCTAAATTTATAACCTTTTGATTTTACACCACCTTTTGCAGCGAATTCCCATTCTGCTTCTGTAGGTAATCTATAGCCGTTTGCTTTAAAATTACAAACATAGTTTGGACCTTGTTTACTATAAACCGGTTGAAGTTTTTCTTTTTTACTTAACCAGTTACAATAAGATAGCTTCTTCCTGCTATTCCATTAATTGATAATTATCTTGCCATCCCCACTCCAGGTTTTAGGCATTTAATTTGTTAGTTTTAGTGTATTGTTTCCATTCCCAAACAGTAACTTCGAACTTACTAATTTCAAAGGTTTTTATTGTTACATCGTGTTCTTTTGTTCTGTCATTGTCAGCAGTTTCTACCGCTGTCTTTGAACCCATTTTGTAAGTACCACTTCAACGCGGAACCATACGATTCATTTGTAAAGTATTAAAGCGCTATGAAATAATACTCAAAGTAGTTACTACTAATAATAGCAATTTTCTTCATAATGATTAAGTTTTGCTAAAATTTGGTGCAAAGATAATTATTTTTTAACATTTTATTATTTTTTGTGAATTTTATAAAATAAATTCTTTTTAAGAATAATGAAACTGAATGTGTTTTGTCGAATATTTGGGTATTTGTCGATTTTTATTGTTTGATAAATGTGAAAATTTGCGAAAATGGTAATGTCTCTTGTTTTATTTTTCTAATAATTCATCTGTATAATTTCTATTGCAATCTCAGAAAAGTTCATTTGACGTTCTTGTAACTATTGTTTGGAAATAATTCATTTTGGATTAAAATAATTCTTTTCCAATTGTTCTTAAGTTTTCTTTTCAGCTTTTAACAATCTTTTCTAAATTGTCTAAACCTTTAGTTGCTTTATTTCTGAGCTTTTACTGCACCAATAAAAGATTTTATCTGTGTCTGCTGTAATTTTATAGAGGTCCTGAATTGTGTTTTAAGTAATTCCTTTGTTTGGAAAATCAATTTCAAAAGTAGATAATTCTTTAGTTTTTTTTTATCGAGTAATTCGTTTTGTTTTCAAGAACAGATCGCTCCATTGCAAAACCAAGTTTGTTTAATTTTTGCTCTTGTTTTCGGAGTAAATGACTACCGAATTTCAATAATAACATTGGGAAGGAAATTGCATTCGCTTCAAAGTTACTTCATCAGCCACAAGCTAATTCTCCGCCACCACCGATATAACACAAATTTGGTAAAATCACTTCTTGATATAACGCGAAGAATTACATTAGACTAAAATTTTGTGATTTTTATCTAATTCTGTGAGTATTTCACTTTCTGAAAAAGCTAAGTTTTGAATTATTTACTTTGTACAGCCCATTTTCAAAAACAATACGTCTTCAAATTATCTGGAATATAAAATAAATTGATTTCTCTTGGGTTTACTGAACTTCATAATTATTTTCTGTCAAAATAGCATTGGTTTTGTTAACCAATTCAAAAGAAGTTTGCTTTAGTAATTGTCTTTTAAAAAGGAATAAACAGTTTTTTTGGGTTAACATCGTCACCATCAAGGATTACTAAACCTTCATTTTTGAAAATTCGTTTGCTAAAATCGGGTTGCATCAGCTAAATTTGGATGATTTAAATAGGTATTTTGAAATACCTTTAAGCGCTTTGCTATTATTTCAATTCAAAATCTTTATCAATTCTATGAACAGTCTCAGTCCTGAAGTATTTAATTCACCAATGGGACCATTACTTTCCTTTTCCATTGACTTTTTCCTTAAATTTAAAAAAAAGTTAATTTCATCAAAATCAAGGATCTTCAGTTGCCATCCAATAAACAGACAAAATTATGCTCTGATGTTGTTTTTAATCTCTACAAAGGTTAATTACTGAACAATTTTGTAAAATAAAATACAAAGGTCCAGTGAATAAATTTAATTGATGTCCAGTAGTGATTGTAAAGGTTTTAGCCTCTTTAAAAGTTGAATATTAGTAGAAGTTAAGCCTGAAATTTCAAAATTCTTATACTGAAGTTCTAAAGAGTTTACAAAACTTTCTATTTTCAATTAGGAAAATTTTATTTTTCTCCAACTGTAATTTAAAGTTTTCAATTGTTGGAAATCGGCTGTATAAAGACTTAATTCAGATTTTTCATCTAAATAGTCCACACAAGATTAGGAAAAATATCCAGATTTTGATAAGTCACACAGTCACTTGGCATATTAGCAATTATTTTCTGCTAAAATACTAAAAACTTTGTTTACACTGCCTTTAATAAAGGGTTAGGATTTGATTATGTTTATCTTATTAAACTAAAATGACTTTATATTCTTTCCATTTTCCTGATTACAACAAACCAATAATCCATTGAAGGTGAATCAATATTGTTAAATTTTCCATCCCAACCCATTGAATTTGGGTAAAATTGAAAAGGAATTTACTGTATCGATCAAAAAATTGACCTTAGATTTGGTCTGTTCTCTGAAAATTTGATTTTCCAAAATCATTATAACTATCACCGTTTGAGTGAAGAATTTTGGATACATCAATAAATAGATGTCTTCAGATGAAATTCCACATCCATTTTTTATTCTAACATAAACGGTATATTCGCCATTTTCTAATCCGTAAAAGTATTGTTGTCTTGAAAATCAATCCTGCTTAAAGAATATTCATAGTTGCCAGTTATTAGGAACCTAGTAAAATGAAATCGTATTTTCATTTTGAGTCCAACCAGAAGTTAAGGATTTCAGAAATGCTTCCAATGTTCGAGTTTACAACGGTAAAGTTTTGGTTGATGAACATGTAGTGGTTCCATGATTTTTTGAACGGTTACTGAGTAATTTCGGTTGTGAAACAGTAATTGAGGAACTTACTTCATTTGTTGACCATAAATAAGCATCATGTCCACTTCTGGCATTTATTGTTATTGTTTCGCCTTCGCAGATTGGTGCTAATATCATTTATATTCAAAATGGTTTACTTACTAACTGTAATTCTAATGTTACAATTTGGAACAAGTGTTTGGCGATTCACCTGAACGTAAAATAGATTATTTCCACAGATAAATTGTAATTGGAACTATTTGCACTTCATCTGAGACTAATTGGTTTTAAATCTGTTTAAAGAATAGTAATTTTGTTCCTACAGTATGAGGAGAATTTTTGCTGATTGCTTTGTGCCAAGCCACTTCATTAGCTTCATTACCACCACTAAATTTATATCCTTTTGATTTTACACCACCTTTTGCTGCAAATTCCCATTCAGCTTCAGTAGGTAATCTATAACCATTTGCTTTGAAATTACAAACATAATTAGGTCCTTGTTTGCTATAAACAGGTTGTAGTTTTTCTTTTTTACTTAACCAATTACAGTATGCGATAGCTTCTTCCCAAGTTATTCCATTAATTGGATAATTATCTTGCCATCCCCATTCAGGTTTTAAAGGCATTTTTAGTTTGTTTGCTTTTGTGTATTGTTTCCATTCCCAAACAGTAACTTCAAACTTACTAATTTCAAAAGTTTTTATTGTTACATCGTGTTCTTTTTGTTCGTCATTGTCAGCTGTTTTATCGCTGTCTTTGGAACCCATTTTGTAAGTACCACCTTCAACGCGAACCATACGATTCATTTGTAAAGCAGTTTTAAAAGCGCTAAGTGAAACAATACTCAAAGTAGTTACTACTAATAATAAAGTAATTTTCTTCATAATGATTAAGCTATTAAAAATTTGGTGCAAAGATAATTATTTTTTAACATTTTTATGTTTTTTTGTTAATTTTATAAAATAAATTCTCTTTTTTTAAGAATAATGAAACCAAATGTGTTTTTTGTCGAATATTTAGGTATTTCGTCGATTTTTATTGTTTAGTAAATGTGAAAACTTGCGAAAATGGTAATGTCTCTTGTTTTATTTTTCTTAATAATTCATCTATGCTAATTTCTATTGCAATCTCAGAAAAGTTCATTTGACGTTCTTGTAAACTATTGTTTGGAAATAATTCATTTTGGATTAAAATAATTTTTTCCAATTGTTCTTTAAGTTTTCTTTTTTCAGCCTTTAACAATCTTTTTTCTAAATTGTCTAAACCTTTTAGTTGCTTTTTTTCTTGTGCTTTTACTGCACCAATAAAAGATTTATCTGTGTCTGATGCAATTTTATAAAGCTCCTGAAATTGTGTTTTAAGTAATTCCTTTTGTTTGGAAAAATCAATTTCAAAAGTAGATAATTCTTTAGTTTTTTTATTCAGTAGTTCGTTTTGCTTTAAGAACAAATCACTCCATTTCAAACCAAGTTTATTTAATTTTTGCTCTTGTTTTTCACTGTAAATAACAACAGAATTTCTTAATAATAACATTGGGAAGGAAATTGCATTCGCTTCAAAGTTTGTTTTTAATTGTAGCCAATAAGCTAATTCTCCGCCACCACCGATATAACACAAATTTGGTAAAATCACTTCTTGATATAACGGGCGAAGAATTACATTAGGACTAAAATTTTGTGGATTTTTATCTAATTCTGTGAGTATTTCACTTTCTGAAAAGCTAAGTTTTGAATTATTTACTTTGTACAGCCCATTTTCAAAAACAATACGCTCTCTCAAATTATCTTGAATATAAAATAAATTGATTTCTCTTGGGTTTACTTGAACTTCATAATGATTTTCTGTCAAAATAGCATTGGTTTTGTTAACCAATTCAAAAGAAGTTTGCTTTAGTAATTCGTTTTTTGCAAAAGGAATAAACAGTTTTTTTAAGTTAACATCGTCACCATCAAGGATTACTAAACCTTCATTTTTGAACAATTCGTTTGCTAAAAATCGGGTTGCATCAGCTAAATTTGGATGATTTAAATAGGTATTTTGAAATAATTCTTTAAGCGCTTTGCTATTATTTCCAATTCCAAATTCTTGCTCAATTATATTAAAAACAGTCTCTAATCCTAAAGTATTTAATCTACCAACAGGACCATGACTTTCTTTTTTCCATTGTATTTTTTTCCCTTTATATTTAAAAAAGTTGATTTCATCAAAATCATGATCTTCAGTTGCCATCCAATAAACAGGGACAAAATTATGCTCTGGATAAGCGTTCTTTAATTCCTTACAAAGGTTAATTACCGAAACAATTTTGTAAATAAAGTATAAAGGTCCAGTGAATAAATTTAATTGATGTCCAGTAGTGATTGTAAAGGTTTTAGCCTCTTTTAAAAGTTGGATATTAGTAGAAGTTGCTTCCGAAATTTCAAAATTCTTATACTGAAGTTCTAAAGAGTTTGTCAAAACTTCGCGATTTTCACTAGGAAAATTTTTATTCTTCTCCTCAAGCTGTAATTGAAAATTTTCAATTGTTGGAAATCGGTTGTATAACGACTTTATTTCAGCCTTTTGGTCTAAATAATCTACAATTAGTTTTGAAAAATATCCTGAATATTGATAAGTCACACAGTCGTTTGGCATTGGAGCAATTATTTTTTGCTAAAATACTAAAAAACTTTGTTTATTAATTGCCTTTAACAAGCTGTTAGGATTTGATAAAAAGACTTATTTTTGCTAAAATAATTTCTTTTGAAAGACATCCTTCTCATCACACCGCCTTTTACGCAATTGAATACGCCGTATCCAGCAACGGCTTATTTGAAAGGTTTTTTGAATACCAAAAACATTTCGGCATTCCAAATGGATTTAGGTATCGAAGTGATTTTAGAACTATTTTCCAAAAAAGGTTTAGCCGAGATTTTTTGTCACATCGAACGAAGTCGAGATACTTCAACCATCACCCATCACCCATCACCAAATATCCAAAGAATTTATTCCCTCAAAGACGATTACATCAAAACTATTGATTCCACAATCGCTTTTCTCCAAGGGAAAAATCCATCTTTAGCGCGCCAAATTTGTTCTGGAAATTTTTTGCCCGAAGCCTCTCGTTTTGATCAATTAGACGATATGGAATTTGCCTTTGGTTCCATAGGAATGCAAGACAAAGCCAAACACTTAGCTACTTTATATTTAGAAGATTTATCGGATTTTATTGTAGAATGTGTCGATGAGAATTTCGGATTTAGTCGCTATGCAGAACGCTTGGGACGAAGCGCTAATTCTTTTGATGAATTATACAATCATTTACAAAACGAATTAACTTTTATAGACAAAATCACAATCAAAATTCTAAAAGAGAGAATAGAGAAAGTTGAACCAAAATTAATCTGTTTTTCTGTTCCATTTCCAGGAAATTTATACAGCGCTTTCCGAAGTGCCCAATTCATAAAAGCTAATTTTCCGAATATAAAAACAGCAATGGGCGGCGGTTTCCCAAATACCGAACTCCGTGACTTAAAAGACCAACGCGTTTTTGAATTCTTCGATTTTATTACACTAGATGATGGAGAATTACCTGTTGAATTAGTTTATGATTTTGTCACATCGAGCGAAGTCGAGATGCCTTTAAAAAGGACTTTTCTTCTAGAAAACAATCAAGTCATCTACAAAAACAACTCCACTCGCCAGGATTACAAACAAAGTGAAGTTGGAACTCCAGATTATTCTGATTTATTGCTCGATAAATATATTTCTGTAATCGAAGTTGCTAATCCAATGCACAGTTTGTGGAGTGATGGTCGTTGGAACAAACTTACCATGGCGCATGGCTGTTATTGGGGGAAATGTACATTTTGTGATATTTCTCTCGATTATATTAAGTTATACGAACCCATCGCTGCCAAAATTTTGGTCGACCGAATGGAAGAATTAATCGCTCAAACAGGCGAAAACGGTTTCCATTTTGTAGATGAAGCAGCACCGCCAGCTTTGATGCGCGAAGTAGCTTTGGAAATTATCAAACGAAAATTAGTAGTCACTTGGTGGACCAACATTCGTTTTGAGAAAAGTTTTACAGCTGATTTATGTTTGTTATTAAAAGAATCGGGTTGTATTGCCGTTTCTGGTGGATTAGAAGTGGCTTCGGACCGACTTTTAGAGCTAATCAAAAAAGGAGTAACCGTTGAACAAGTAGCGCAAGTAACTAGAAATTTTACAGAATCTGGAATTATGGTTCACGCATATTTGATGTACGGTTATCCAACACAAACGATTCAAGAAACCGTTGATAGTTTGGAAATGGTGCGTCAATTGTTTGAATTGGGTGTTTTACAAAGTGGTTTTTGGCATCAATTTGCTATGACAGCGCATTCGCCAGTGGGAATGTTTCCCGAAGAATTCGGCGTAATTCCAGAACAAAATGAAATCACTTTTGCTAATAATGACATCAATTTTAAAGACAAAAGCGGAATTAATCATGATAAGTTCAGTTTCGGATTAAAAAAATCGCTTTTCAATTATATGCACGGCATTTGTTTCGATTACGATTTACAAGAATGGTTTGATTTTAAAATTCCAAAAACCAAAATTCCTTCGGATTACATTTACAATTGTCTTCAAAACAAACAAAATTTTACAACCAAACCAAATGCGAAAATCATTTGGCTAGGAGCAATGCCTCAAACCGAAATATATACCAAATCCAAAAAAGGAAATTCTTGGGAAATGATGAGACTATCGTTTCACAACAAAACTCAAAACTTTGAAATTGCTGTCAATGCCAATGAAGGAAAATGGTTGGTTGAAATGTTGGAGAAAGTTTCCGTTTATTCCAATGATAAAATAACTTTTTCTCAGTTAAAAGCCGATTTCGAACAAGATTTGGAAGATTTTGAGTTGTTTTGGTATTCCAAACCAATGCTGACTTTAAGAAGTAGTATGTTATTGGTATTGTAATTTTATTTTAGAATTTACAAAATTATCAAACAGAACAAAAAAGAGTATTCGGTTATTTGGTTTCAAGTTTCAAGTTTTTTTGAATTTAATATCGAAGCTAAAGTATTAGTATTTTTATTGAACTCAGTTGAGTCTGATATAACTGTGACTGAAAACTGTGACTGCGACTGAAAACTACAAACATTGGAATTTGATTTTTGAACTTGAATTTGTCCTTGACCTTGTTCTTTATTTTCCCCAGCTAACTATATTTATTTTCCAAATTTATCACGATTTTCCTCTATTAAAACAGTTCCTTTTTGTAAATTTACGGACTTAAAAAAACGAATATGAATGTAAATTACAAGCTTTTAGTTGCCAATGGACCTACTTTTGAAGTTTCAACTCAAGACCTTCAAAATTTTGATGCCATACCAGTAGCGGAAACCCAATTTCATGTACTCAAAGACAACAAACCCTTCAAAGCTGAAATCATTTCGGCCGATTTTATTTCCAAAAAATATACCGTTAAAGTAAATAATAACACTTACGAAGTGGCGATTTCTGATGCTCTAGATGAATTAATCAAAAGCATGGGGATCGAACGTGGTAGAACAAAAGTGGTAAATGCCATAAAAGCACCAATGCCAGGTTTAATTTTAGAAATCAATGTTTCAGTTGGACAAGAAGTAAAAGAAAACGATCCTTTATTAATTTTAGAAGCCATGAAAATGGAAAATTCGTTCCTTTCACCTCGAGATGGAATTATTAAATCTATAGCAGTTGAAAAAGGAAACGCCGTAGATAAAGGACAATTGTTAATTGAATTTGAATAAAAAAAGAGGCAAGATGCAAGAAAAAAGAAGTTAGAATTTCTCTCTCTTCTTTCTGTAAAGCGGTCTTTCTTCTTTCATTTTAATATTATGAAAGAAATTAAAAAAATATTAGTTGCCAATCGTGGGGAAATTGCCATTAGAGTAATGAAAACTGCGAAAAAAATGGGAATCAGAACGGTTGCGGTGTATTCTTCAGCCGATAGAAATGCATTACACGTTAAATATGCTGATGAAGCGGTTTTAATTGGTGAAGCAGCATCCAATCAATCGTATTTGCGCGGTGATAAAATCATTGAAGTTTGTAAAGAACTTGGAGTTGATGCCGTTCATCCAGGTTATGGATTTTTAAGTGAAAATTCATCTTTTGCAGAAGCTTGTGAAAAAAATAACATCATTTTCATCGGACCAAAATCAAAAGCGATTGAAATGATGGGAAGTAAGTTAGCAGCAAAAGACGCTGTTAAAGCCTACGGAATTCCAATGGTTCCTGGAACTGAAGATGCTATTACGGATATAGAAGCAGCAAAGCAAATTGCGACAGAAATTGGTTTCCCAATTCTAATCAAAGCTTCAGCTGGAGGTGGTGGAAAAGGAATGCGAGTGGTGGAGAAAGCAGAAGATTTTGTTTCACAAATGGATAGAGCGATTTCGGAAGCTACCAATGCTTTTGGAGATGGTTCGGTTTTCATTGAAAAATATGTAACCAAACCACGTCACATCGAAATTCAAGTTATGGCGGATAGTCATGGCAATATTGTGTATGTTTTCGAAAGAGAATGTAGTATTCAACGTCGTCATCAGAAAGTAGTTGAGGAAGCGCCATCGGCAGTTTTGACTCCAGAGAAACGTAAAGAAATGGGTGAAGCAGCGATAAAAGTAGCAAAAGCTTGTGATTATTTAGGTGCTGGAACTGTGGAATTCTTGATTGACGAACATCACAATTTCTATTTTTTGGAAATGAATACGCGTTTGCAAGTGGAACACCCAGTTTCAGAATTAATTTCTGGTTTGGATTTGGTAGAATTTCAAATTCGTGTGGCTCGTGGTGAAGTGTTGCCAATCAAACAAGAAGACTTACAAATCAAAGGTCACGCTATGGAACTTCGTGTATATGCCGAAGATCCAATGAATGATTTCTTGCCAAATGTTGGTAATTTAACCAAATACCAATTACCTGTTGGTGAAGGAATTCGAGTTGATAACGGAATCGAAGAAGGAATGGATGTGCCTATTTACTATGATCCAATGCTTTCTAAATTAATTACTTATGGTGAAACAAGAGAAGAAGCTATCGAATTAATGATCAAAGCTATTGATAATTATTTGGTTGAAGGCGTTCAAACCACATTGCCATTCGGAAAATTTGTAATGGAGCACGAAGCGTTTCGTTCGGGAGATTTTGATACTGGTTTTGTGAAAGCCTATTACGATGCTGAAAAACTAAAATCAAAATTAGATACCGAAGCTGAAATTGCAGCTATGCTAGCGTTTCAACAATATGTAGAGGATCAAAAAGTACTAAGATTACCAAACTAAAGTATTAAGATTTAAGAATTAAGTAGTAAGACAAAAACTTAACTTTTAACTTGAAACCTTAAACTTGAAACAAAAAGTAATATGGAAGATAAAATCAAAATATTAAACGATAAAATAGCTTTGGCCAAATTAGGTGGAGGCGAAAAAAGAATAGCAGCTCTTCATGCCAAAAAACGATTAACAGCAAGAGAACGAGTAGAATATTTATTAGACGAAGGTTCGTTTGAAGAAATCGGAATGCTAGTAACGCATCGTACTACCGATTTTGGAATGGAAAAAGAAATCATTTATGGTGATGGAGTTGTAACGGGTTACGGTACTATCAATGGAAGATTAGTGTATGTTTTTGCCCAAGATTTTACAGTTTTCGGAGGCTCGTTATCAGAAACGCATGCCGAAAAAATCTGTAAAGTAATGGATATGGCAGTGAAGAATGGTGCACCAATGATTGGATTAAACGATTCTGGCGGTGCACGTATTCAGGAAGGTGTTCGTTCCCTTGGTGGTTATGCGGATATTTTCTACAGAAATGTTCAGGCGTCTGGAGTAATTCCGCAAATTTCTGCGATTATGGGGCCATGTGCTGGTGGAGCCGTTTATTCTCCAGCTATGACCGATTTTACCATGATGGTTGAAAATAATAGTTATATGTTCGTTACTGGGCCAAACGTAGTAAAAACTGTTACGAATGAAGAAGTAACTTCAGAAGAATTAGGTGGAGCGACTACTCACGCATCTAAATCGGGAGTTTGTCATATTACGTCACCAAATGGTATTGAATGTTTGGAAGATATTAAGCGTTTGTTGAGTTATATGCCTCAGAATAATAGAGAAACTACACCAAAATTACCTTTTGTGTTGCAAGATGAAGTTCGTGAAAAATTGGATACAATTGTTCCAGATAGCGCCAACAAACCATATGATATGCACGAAGTAATCAGAGGAATTATTGATGAAGATTCGTTCTTCGAAATTCATAAAGATTTTGCTGAAAATATTATTGTCGGTTTTGCTCGCTTAGGTGGAAGAAGTATTGGAATTGTTGCTAACCAACCTATGGTTCTAGCAGGTTGTTTGGATGTAAACAGTTCGATTAAAGCGGCTCGTTTTGTTCGTTTTTGTGATTGTTTTAATATTCCTTTATTGGTTTTAGAGGACGTACCAGGTTTCTTGCCAGGAACTGACCAAGAATGGAACGGAATCATTACGCACGGAGCTAAATTATTATATGCATTTAGCGAAGCTACTGTTCCAAGAGTTACTGTAATTACGAGAAAAGCATATGGTGGTGCTTATGACGTAATGAATTCGAAACATATTGGTGCTGATATGAATTTTGCTTGGCCTGGCGCAGAAATTGCAGTAATGGGAGCAAAAGGAGCATCAGAAATTATCTTCAAAAAAGAAATTAGCGAAGCGGCTGATCCAGCGGCTAAATTAGCAGAAAAAGAAGCGGAATATGCTGAATTATTTGCAAATCCTTATACAGCTGCACAACGTGGTTTTATCGATGAGGTAATTTTACCAAGAGATACACGAAGAAAATTAATAAAAGCTTTTTCTATGTTAGAAAACAAAGTGGTCGACTCACCAAAGCGCAAACACGGAAATATTCCTTTGTAAAATAAAATATTGTTAAAACTCTCTAGTAAAATAGGGAGTTTTTTTTATCTTGCACTTTCATACAGGTTAAGCCATTCATTATGATTTTTAAAAAAAAGTTATTTTTTATTTTTTTATTTTCAATTACATTCGTTTTTTCTCAAGAATCGATTAAGCACAAAGTGGTTTCTGGGGAATCAATATATGCTATTGCGAAAAAATACAAAGTTACAGAAGCTGATATTTACCAATTAAATCCTAAAGTTAAAGGTGCTGTATTGCAGTTGAATACTATAATACTTATTCCAAATAAAAATATAAACAACAAGCAAATAGCTACAGAAGTTGTTGGAGTAGAGGAACATATTGTTCAAAAAGGAGAAACCTTTTTTAGTATTTCAAAAAAGTACAATATCAGTATTGGTAAACTAAAAGAAAGAAATCCGAATTTAAATGATAGAGGATTGCAAATTGGTGCAAAAATTAATTTAAAACCAATTGAATCTTCTCAAGTCGCAGTAACTTCAACAGCGAATTCAATTGGTAATGATGTTGATTTTCATATAGTGCAGCCCAAAGAAACTAAATTTGGTATAGCAAAAAAATACGGTTTAACCATTGCAGAATTAGAAGCGTTGAATCCTGAGATTGTTTCTAATTTACCTGTTGGTTTTCAATTGGTACTAAAGAAAGGAATTACGAATTCAAAACCAAATGAAATAGTTGTTCAAAATGAGAATTTGGTAAGTGAAGAGTTAGCAGATGATTCATTGGATGTTTTTGTTCAAGAAGCAGATAAAAATGAAATTGTTGATGTGGTTCCAATGTCTCTAGATAATACTTTTAAAGCGGATTTTATAATTTCTAATGCTTCTCAAAACCTGGGAGTGCCTTACAGAAGTGGCGGAACTAGTTCAAGTGGTTTTGATTGCTCTGGATTAGTGTGTACTACTTATGAGAAAGCAAATATTAAACTGCCAAGATCATCTCATGAAATGGCAACGGTTGGTTTGAAAATTAATAAATTAAAAGCACAAAAAGGTGACTTGATTTTTTTTAAAACAAGAGGAAATAGAATTAGTCATGTAGGAATAATTACCGAAGTTTTAGATAATGATATTAAGTTTATTCATTCCTCTACGTCCTCGGGAGTGATTATTTCATCTGTAAATGAAGATTATTACAAGAAAAGATTTGTCCAAATAAATAGAGTTTTAAATTAAATAAAATAACCGCTATTAAAGCGGTTATTTTATTTTTAGTTGTTAGATAAAAAATCGAAAATTTCATCTTTTAATCGAACTCTCTCAGACCTTAATTGATTTAAAGTCGCATCAGTAGAAGGTTCAGTATCGGTCTCGATTCTATAAATCTCGTGGTCAATTTCATCATAATTATCAAAAAGTTTTCTGAAATGTGCATTGTGTGTCTTTAATTCATGAATTTTGTCTGCGAATTCTGGAAAATCTTTAGTTAAATTGTGTCTAGTAATCATCTTTAATTGGTTTTAATGTTTCTCAAATTTACCAATAGATGATTGTTTATTTTATGATTTATATCATGTTCAAATAACTATTTTTTCTTTTTCTTCTTTGGATTCATGAGTTCTTTGTACTTTTCAAATTGCTCAGATGTAAGTATTTCAGCAAGTTTACTTTTAAATTTTTCATTTAAGCCTCCTAATTGTTCTTTTTTTTCCAAATCTTCAATTGCTTGACTTTCAACTATTTCTTTAGAAGATTTTTGATAATCTTCAATAAGATTTTTTATTACAGCTTCTTGAAAACCATCAATTCCAATTTCTTTTCTAAAAAATTCTAACGATTGCTCTGTAAAATCAACTTTAGCTTTTTGAGCGTTTTTAGGAGATCTTTCGTATTGGCCTCTACCAATTCTTCTGTCTACCTGAGAATAAGAAGAAATAGAAAGAAAAGTTATCAGTAATAAAAGGATAATTCTCATAATGTTTAATTTATTGGTTCTGCATACAAATCAAATTCAGTAGCGTCAATAATTTTCAAATCTACAAATTCTCCAGTTTTTAAATAAAATTTTGTGGCGTCAATTAAGACTTCATTATCTACATCTGGACTATCGAACTCTGTTCTACCTACAAAATGTGTGCCTTCTTTTCTGTCAATTACGCATTTGTAAACTTTGCCAATTTTCTCTTGGTTTAAATCCCACGAAATTTGTGCTTGAATATCCATAATTTCCATGGCGCGTTGTTGTTTAACATCATCTGGAACATCATCAACAAGTGAATAAGCATGTGTGTTTTCCTCATGAGAATAGGCGAAACAACCTAAACGTTCAAATCGCATTTCTTGAACCCAATTTTTCAAAATTTGGAAGTCTTCTTCTGTTTCTCCCGGATATCCTACAATCAAAGTAGTTCTAATAGCCATTTCTGGAACTGCTTTTCTGAATTCTTTCAATAAATTCGTGGTTTTCTCATAAGTAGTTCCTCTTCGCATCGATTTTAAAACATTATCTGCAATATGTTGTAATGGAATGTCAATGTAGTTGCAAATCTTTGGTTCGCGCTTCATTAAATCTAAAACTTCCATTGGAAATCCAGTTGGGAATGCATAATGCAAACGAATCCACTCAATTCCTTCCACTTTAACCAAAGCTTCTAATAACTCTGCTAAATTTCTTTTTTTGTATAAATCTAATCCGTAATAAGTTAGATCTTGGGCGATTAATATTAATTCCTTAACTCCATTTTTAGCTAGTTTTTCAGCTTCAATTACTAATTTTTCAATTGGAGTTGAAACGTGTTTTCCACGCATTAACGGAATGGCACAAAAACTACATGGTCTATCACAACCTTCCGAAATTTTTAAATAAGCATAATTTTTTGGAGTTGTAGTCAAACGTTCTCCAATCAATTCATGTTTGTAGTCAGCGCCTAAAGCTTTCAATAAAAGAGGCAACTCAGTAGTACCAAAATATTGGTCAATATTTGGAATTTCTTTTTCTAAATCAGGTCTGTAACGCTCACTTAAGCAGCCAGTTACAAATACTTTATCAACCAAACCTTGTTCTTTCTTATCGGCATATTCTAAAATAGTATTCACCGATTCTTCTTTGGCATTGTCAATAAAACCACAAGTGTTAATTACAATAATGTTGCCTTCTTGCTCGTGTACAACTTCTTTTCCATTGGCTTTAAGTTGTCCCATTAGCACCTCACTGTCGTATACATTTTTTGAACAGCCTAAAGTAATTACATTGATTTTATTTTTCTTTAACGATTTGGTTCTCATGCTTTTAAATTTGAGGTGCAAAATTACACAAAATTATTAGTAGAAGCACCAGCACTAGGCATTTTTTTAATCGCTTGGTCCCGCTGTCCGCTATACAAGGTGTCGCTCCCATCGGGGCTAGTAGCTGGGGTTTGGGCATAAAAAAACCACTTCGGTTGCAAAGTGGTTGTAATTTTAAAACTATTTTTCTTAGAAATTAATAGAATACGTAACAGTAATGTTGTTGTTTGTATTTTTAATTCTTGCTGTATCATTCATTCCCGAAGATATTAAACTCTGGTTAAAATAACGTTGGCTATTAGCAAATGATAAATCCAATCGACTTTCACCAAAGTTATAACCAGCTCCTAATGAAAAACCAGTTAAGTCGCTAATATAATCAGAATTTTCATAAGGACTTTGTTCAAAACGATATCCACCTCTCAAACTAACTTGCTTAATTCGGTATTCTCCTCCTATTCTCAATTCAATAGCATTACCAAGTTCTTGACTCATTTGTGTGTTAAGATTCCTGTATAACGGTTCATTAACAGGTCTGAATTTTGTAGAACTATAATCTTTGGTTGTTATATCTGCACTAATTAACCCTCTATTACCAAAAGTATATGCAGCACTTCCGGTCCATTTTCCTGGAGTTTGAAGGCGATAGGTCGGATAAATATTTATAACATTTGGATTAAATCGGTCAAAAAAATCATCAGGACCATCAGTTGAATAAGCTGATATTGATTGACTCAATTCGTCATTCAAACGATACCATGTAGGGGACTCGTAAGCTAAACCTACTCTGAATTCTTCAGTGACTTTAGCAATTGCTCCAAGGTTAAAAGAAAAACCTCTACCGAATGTATATACTTCATTGTTGAAGGCAATTTCCTGTACTCCTAAATTTGGGCTATTGTTATTTCTTTCATAAACAGTAGATGACTTTATATAGTCTGTGAAATGAATGTTTAAATTCATTCCAATAAAAATTCTGTTTTTATAAGCAGAAGCAAAATTAGCGCTTACTTTTCCATTAAAACCATTTGAAGTTTGTATGAACTCCTGATAATAATTTCCTCCTGATGGAACATTTGAAGTGTATGAAGTATTATTAGGATTACTATCATCAACAGGATCAAATAAAAAAGCTTGATATCCTAAAAAAGCTTGTTGATCACTAAAATTTAAGTTTCCGTAATTACTATTGTTTAAAATATTTAATGGTACACCTTGAGCAAAGTCTAGGAAATATTGACTTATTGTGTTGTTTGGGTTAAGTCCTGCACTAAAAATAGAGTTATCAAAATTATTTGTATTTTCATAATTCAGGGCAAGGCTTAATTTTTTCCAATTGCTTTCTTCTCTTGTGTCATTAAAAACAAAAACGACTCCAATTTGATTGACATCTAATGTGCTGAAGTTATCTTTAGTATTAGTTCCAAAATATTTTGAATTGGTTCGCTTATTATTATTTGTTCCGGTAAAACTAGCAAAATTATTATTAAAAAATAACGATCCAGCTGGATTAATAGCTATTGACGATAAATCACCGCCCAAGGCGCCAAATGCTCCACTCATTCCTCTAAAACGAGCAGTACCATTCATGTCCTCAATCGCATAGCGAAGAGCATCTTGTGTGGTAAGCTCTTGTGCAAAAGCAAAAGAACTGTATAGTACTAAAATGGTTAAATATATTTTTTTCATATGTATAGTTTTATATCAAAAAAAGTAAAATGTATTTGGAGTAGAAATTAGCCTCTTCCGCCTCTTCCGCCTCCGCCGCCAGAACGACCTCCTCCGCCACCAAAACTTCCACCTCCAGAACTTCTTGGTGTAGAAATTGTTCCGCCTGAACTTCTTGGGGTACTTGTTCTTGGGGTACTTGTTCTTGGAGTGCTTGTTCTTGGAGTACTTGTTCTTGGAGTTACTGTGTTGTTGTTTCTTGGATTAGAAGAATTATTTGGATTAGAGTAAGAGTTTCTAGGATTATTATTTCCTATATTAGGGTTTCTGTTACTTCTAGAGCTATTTCTGTTAAAATCAATTTGATTTCTATCTCTATTGTTTCTGTTGTAATAATATTGACTTCTCCCTCGAGGGCCATTACTATATGAAATGTTTGTGCCATAATAACCAGAATACCAATTATTCCAGCCCCATCCGCCAGCTCCATACCAACCATTCCATCCTAATCCCCAACCTGGACCTGTCCAGCCATTCCAGCCCCAGCCCCAGCCAGCGCCATACCAGCCATTCCAACCCCATGGGCTATTCCAAGTGTTCCAGCCAAGACCCCAGCCAAGACCCCAGCCTGCTCCATTCCAACCATTCCAACCCCAGTTGTCATAATAGTTTATAGTTACATTACTAGAATTACTTCCCCAACCACCAAAGTTATTGTCATTTTCATTGTAATTTCTATTGTATACAGTAACTACTGAATCATTTTCTGAAGTGTAGTTGTCAACATCTGTAAAATATACGAAATCATTTTGCATGTTTCTAAATTGATTAGCATATTGATTCCCTGAAGCATTTTGTTCTTGATATTGAATGTTAGTGTTGTTTGGTTTTTCCGAAGAGCCATAAATACCATCATTATCGTAAAAAGATGAATTTTGATAGGATCCGCATGAAACAGCAAAAAGACTCAGTGTTCCTATTAAGGAAAACAAGCCTAAATTTCTTAAAATTGGTAGTTTCGATTTCATAACGCGTTTTTTTATTGTTGGACATTACAAAAATAGTTAGTTTTGCCAAACTATTTAGTTAAAATAAATATAAACAATTTTTATGCCAAAACATTAAAAATGAGCAAGAACTTAACAAAAAGAGCAGAAGATTATTCAAAGTGGTATAACGAATTGGTCGTAAAGGCTGATTTAGCGGAGAATTCGGGAGTTAGAGGGTGTATGGTAATCAAACCGTATGGTTATGCAATTTGGGAGAAAATGCAAGCTGAATTGGATCGTATGTTTAAAGAAACGGGTCATAGCAATGCTTATTTTCCTCTTTTTGTACCTAAAAGCATGTTTGAAGCAGAAGAAAAGAATGCCGAAGGTTTTGCAAAGGAATGTGCAATTGTTACGCATTATCGTCTAAAAAATGATGAAGATAGACCAGGGAAATTAATGGTTGATCCTAATGCCAAACTAGAAGAAGAATTAATTGTGCGACCAACAAGTGAAGCAATTATTTGGTCTACATATAAAGGTTGGGTGCAATCCTATAGAGATTTACCTTTGTTAATTAACCAATGGGCTAATGTGGTACGTTGGGAAATGCGAACACGTTTATTTTTAAGAACAGCGGAGTTTTTATGGCAAGAAGGGCATACGGCGCATGCTACACGTCAGGAAGCTATTGAAGAATCTGAAAAAATGATGAATGTGTATGCTGATTTTGCTCAAAATTTTATGGCAATTCCAGTAATTAAAGGATTGAAAACAGAAACTGAACGTTTTGCTGGAGCTGAAGAAACGTATTGTATTGAAGCTTTAATGCAAGACGGTAAGGCATTGCAAGCAGGAACTTCACATTTCTTAGGACAAAATTTTGCTAAAGCTTTTGATGTGAAATTTGCCAATCAAGAAGGGAAACAAGAATATGTTTGGGGAACATCTTGGGGTGTTTCTACTCGATTAATGGGAGCTTTGGTTATGACGCATTCGGATGATAATGGTTTGGTTTTACCGCCAAATTTAGCCCCAATTCAGGTGGTTATTGTTCCTATATATAAAAGTGAAGAAGAATTTGAGGCAATTTCAAGTCAAGTAAATGACTTGGTTACTGCGTTTAGAAAGGTTGGAGTTTCTGTTAAATTTGATAATAGAACTACTCAAAAGCCAGGCTTCAAATTTGCTGAATGGGAGTTAAAAGGTGTGCCAGTTCGAATTGCTGTTGGACCTAAAGATTTAGAAAACGGAACATACGAAGTAGCAAGGAGAGACACCTTGTCAAAAGAAGTTATTGCTAAAGAAGGTGTTGTAAATTACATTCAAAATTTATTAGAAACTATTCAACACGACTTGTTTTCAAAAGCTTTGGAATATAGAGATACGCACATAACTGAAGTGAATTCGTTTGAAGAGTTCAAGGAAGTATTAGAAATTAAAGGTGGTTTTATTGCTGCACATTGGGATGGAACAGCCGAAACGGAGGAAAAAATAAAGGAATTGACTAAAGCAACTATTCGATGCATTGCTTTAGATAGAGTAGAAGAGGCTGGAAGTTGCGTCTTTTCAGGAAAATCTTCTATTGGAAGAGTCTTATTTGCAAAGGCTTATTAGAAAAGACTGAAAAAAAGATAAAAAAAATTATTGAAGGTGTTGCAGAAATAAAAAATGTGTTTATCTTTGCACTCGCATTACAGAAATGATATGTGATGGCCCGTTCGTCTATCGGTTAGGACGCCAGGTTTTCATCCTGGTAAGAGGGGTTCGATTCCCCTACGGGCTACAAATTAGTTGTAAATAAGTTTTATAAAATAATAATTGGTGTCTCGGTTGTTGTTTTATTAGTTAAAACCAAAGTGATTGCAAATGTAATTGTGGGAGGTTTTTCTTTTTTAACTAGTAGTTTATAACAATTATTACAATTAAAAAAAGAACAAAATGGCAAATCATAAATCTGCTTTAAAAAGAATTAGAAGTAACGAGAAAAAAAGAGTGTTGAATAGATACCAACACAAAACTACTCGTAACGCAATCAAAGCTATTCGTTTAGCTACTGATAAAGCTGAAGCGGCTGCTAAATTATCAACTGTAATTTCTATGATTGATAAATTAGCTAAGAAAAATATCATTCATGATAATAAAGCTTCAAATTTAAAATCTAAATTAACTAAACACGTAGCTTCTTTGTAAGCTATTGTTTAAAATATTTTAAAGCTCTCATTATGAGAGCTTTTTTTTTGTATTAAATAATCATTATTTTAACTAAAGTGTTGATTGCTATAGTGTTTTTATCAAAATAAAGATTACCTTTGCACCTTCAAAAAATTAATAAATGACTTCTATTAGAAACATCGCAATTATTGCACACGTTGACCACGGTAAAACTACTTTGGTTGATAAAATTATGTACCATTGTCAGTTGTTTCGTGAAAACGAAAACACAGGAGATTTAATCTTAGATAATAATGACTTAGAGCGTGAAAGAGGTATTACCATTACTTCTAAAAACGTTTCTGTAACTTATAAAGGAACAAAAATCAATATTATCGACACTCCAGGTCACGCCGATTTTGGTGGTGAAGTAGAGCGTGTATTGAATATGGCTGATGGTGTTTGTTTGTTAGTTGATGCTTTTGAAGGTCCAATGCCTCAAACGCGTTTCGTGTTACAAAAAGCGATTGACTTAGGATTAAAACCTTGCGTTGTAATCAATAAAGTAGATAAAGAAAACTGTACGCCAGAAGAAGTACATGAAAAAGTTTTCGACTTAATGTTTGAATTAGGCGCAACTGAAGAACAATTGGATTTTCCTACGGTTTATGGTTCTGCTAAAAACAACTGGATGTCTGACGATTGGAAAAACCAAACTGAAAATATTGAGCCATTATTAGACATGGTTTTAGAACATGTTCCAGCACCTAAAGTTTCTGAAGGAACACCCCAGATGTTAATTACATCTTTGGATTTTTCTTCATTTACCGGACGTATAGCGATTGGTCGTTTACAAAGAGGTGTTTTACGTGAAGGAATGAATATATCTTTAGTAAAAAGGGATGGCAAAATAAGCAAATCAAAAATTAAAGAATTACACATTTTTGAAGGTTTAGGTAGAAGAAAAGTAGAAGAAGTTGTTGCAGGTGATATCTGTGCAATTGTTGGTTTAGAAGGTTTTGAAATTGGTGATACTGTTGCTGATTTTGAAAATCCAGAAGCATTAACTTCTATTGCTATCGATGAGCCAACAATGAGTATGTTATTTACTATTAATGATTCTCCTTTCTTTGGTAAAGAAGGAAAATTTGTAACTTCTCGTCATATTAAAGATCGTTTAGCAAAAGAATTAGAGAAAAACTTAGCACTAAGAGTTAACGAAACTGATTCTGCAGATAAGTTCTTAGTATTTGGACGTGGTGTACTTCACTTGTCGGTTTTAATTGAAACAATGAGAAGAGAAGGGTATGAGTTGCAAATTGGTCAACCACAAGTTATCATCAAAGAAATTGATGGTGTTAAATGTGAACCAATTGAAGAATTAACAGTTGATTTACCAGAAAATCTTTCAGGTAGAGCAGTTGAATTTGTAACTATTCGTAAAGGAGAAATGTTATCTATGGAGCCTAAGGGTGAGCGTATGATTATCAAATTCAATATTCCATCTCGTGGAATTATTGGGTTAAGAAATCAATTGTTAACTGCTACGGCTGGTGAAGCTATTATGGCGCATCGTTTTATTGATTACCAACCTTTTAAAGGTGAAATTCCAGGCCGTTTAGGTGGTTCTTTAATTTCTATGGAAAACGGGAAGGCAATTCCATATTCAATTGATAAATTACAGGATAGAGGTAAATTCTTTGTCGATCCGAATGAAGATATTTATGAAGGTCAAGTAATTGGTGAAAATTCACGTGGAGATGATATGGTTGTTAATGTAACTAAAACCAAAAAGCTAACTAATGTACGTTCTTCAGGAGCTGATGATAAGGCAAGAATTATTCCTGCTATTAAATTCTCTTTGGAAGAAGCATTAGAATATATTCAAAAAGATGAGTATGTAGAAGTAACACCAAAATCGTTGCGTTTACGTAAAATTTACTTGAATGAAAATGATAGAAAACGTTTTAAAATAGCATAAATTTAAATCCCGATGAAAGTCGGGATTTTTTATAAAATAGAATCATGGAAGTAAAATTAAAATTCGGAATTGACCAATTGCTTTTTGGAATGAAGCAAAAGGATGTAGAAGCAATATATGGCAAGCCAAGTTCCCAATATGTGGATGAAGAAGATAATATAGTATATATTTATAACCAACAAAAAATGCGTTTGACTTTTTATGATGAAGAGGAGATGCGTTTGGGATATATCATAGCCCAACATCCCAATTTGACTTTATTTGGTGAAACATTTATTGGAAAAACTTGGGAAGAAGTTAAAACTTTATTAGCTACAAATAAAATAACTAAGTTGGAAACTGAATTAGTTGAAGGAACTGAAAATTATTTTTCTGAAGACAATTGGTTGTTTATTAATGCCGATTACGGACAGGTTTTTAAAATTGAGCTAGGTGCTGTTTTTAAAGAAAAGGATGATGACTTTGATTGGAAGTTTAAGGCGTAATTCGTTATTTACCATCAATTAAAAATAAAAAACCATTAAGAAATTAAGTTACTTAAGACGATATACATCTTAAGTAACTTAATTTCTTAATGGTTTATTAATTAGTAAAAGTACTAAAAATGGAAATCTTAATTGTTTATTTTAATCAATTCAATTTCAAAAATTAAATCTGAATTAGGAGGAATTACACCACCTGCACCTCTTGTTCCGTAAGCTAATTTTGAAGGAATTAAAAATTTATATTTCGCTCCTTCTTTCATTAGTTGAACACCTTCTGTCCATCCTGGTATTACTTGATTCAAACCGAAATCTATGGTTTGATTTCTTTCCACACTACTATCGAAAATTTTTCCGTTAAGTAGCATTCCTGTATAATGCACTTTTACGTTACTAGTTGCTACAGGATAGTTTCCTGTTCCTTCATTAATAACGATGTATTTTATTCCGCTTTCCGTAATAGAAGCATTCGCAAATTCTTTTTCAATTTGTGCTTGTCTTTCTTTTTCTTTTTGTGCCTCAATTTCGGCTTTCTTTTTCTTTTCAGCCTCTTTAAAAGCGTTCATTTTTTCAACAGCGACTTTGTTTTTCTCTATTTGTGCTTGATCATTTTTTTCTTTAGCTGAAAAATATTCAGCGAAAACTTTTTCTGCTTTGAATTTTTTTGCAGCTTTCCCTTTTCTGATAATAGTCATGGAATTAATTACATCGTCTTGCGCTATTTTGTCAACTACCTCTTGTCCAGAAACCACGTGACCAAAAACTGTGTGTTTTCCATCTAACCAAGGCGTATCTTTATGAGTAATAAAAAACTGACTTCCATTTGTTCCAACACCTGAATTCGCCATTGATAAAACTCCAGCTTTGTTGTGAATTAAGTTGGGATAAAATTCATCCACAAATTTATAACCAGGTCCACTTGTTCCATTACCTTCTGGACAACCGCCTTGAATCATGAAGTTGGCAATTACTCGGTGAAATTTTAAACCATTATAAAAAGGCTTTCCTTTGAATTTTTCATCAACTTGCTTGTTTTTCCCTTCTATTAAGGAAACAAAATTTGCAACTGTTATCGGTGTTTCTTCAAAAGTTAAGGCTAAAGTTATTGAACCTTTAGAAGTCTCAATTTGACAATATAAACCGTCTGCTTGTTTCTTTTTTTGTGCGTTTACTGAAAAAACAAAAGTTAAAGCAATTAGAGTTAAGATTTTTTTCATGGGATTATTGGTTTGGCATAGTTTCTAATAATTCAATTTCAAAAATAATATTGGCATTAGGTGGAATTACGTTTCCAGCGCCTTGGCTACCGTAGCCTAAATTGGAAGGTAAATAAAAAATTCCCTTCTCTCCAATTGATAACAATTCAATTCCTTCAATAAATCCTAAAATTAAACCTTCTTTGCTTCCATAAGGAAATGCGAAAGGTTTATAGCCATTTTGCGCTACCTTATTTCCGTCTAGTTTGCCAAATTCACCAGCAATTTTATCATAGCTAGTATCAAAAAGTTGTCCGTTTTCGAGATAACCTGCATAATTAATATAAACTTCTTGACCTTGTTTAGGTTTCTTGTTTTCTGATTTACTTAGGATTTTATAAATTAAACCGGATGAGGTTTTTGTTCCATTCTGAATTAAATCCTGAATTTCTTTACTTTTTGATTCAGATGCTTTTTCAAATTTAGCAGTTTCAACTTTAATAATTTCTGCTTCAGCTGAATAATACTCTTTGAATGTTTTTACTGCATCAAATTTTTTAGCCTTCGAACCTCTAACTAAAATGGTTACATTTTCAATTAAATCTCCCATTTCAATTAAGTTTACAACTTCCATTCCCTGAACAACTTCACCAAAAACAGTATGCTTAAAGTCTAACCAAGGCGTTTCTTTATGGGTAATATAAAATTGACTTCCATTAGTTTTTTCACCAGCATTAGCCATTGATAAAATTCCCGCTTTACTGTGTTTTAATGATGGATTAAATTCATCTTTAAATTTATAACCAGGACCTCCAGTTCCATCACCAAGTGGATCTCCACCTTGAATCATAAAGTCATTTATTACTCTATGAAATTTTAATCCATCATAAAAAGGTTTTTCTTTATATTCTTGAGAAACAAATGGATTTTTACCTTGGGCTAAAGTAATAAAATTAGCAACTGTGATTGGTGTTTTTTCATATTCCAATACAACGATTATATTTCCTTTTGAAGTTTTAATATCAGCATAAATGCCATCGCCTAAATCTTTGTATTGATCTTCTTTACAAGAAATAAAAAACAAACTTACAAGTAGTAAATAAATAAACTTTTTCATATAAAATTAGTTTTTTGGATTTGGATCTTTTTTTAAATCTATTAAGTTAACTGTGCAAATTAAAGGTTCATTAGTGCTGATTTTATCAGTATCTCCTCTATAACCATATCCCATGTGAGAAGGAAAAATAAAGGTTATTGTTTCTCCTTTTTTCATCAGTTTTATGCCATTTCTGAGTCCCATCATTATGTTTTCTTTGTCAACATAATATTCCTGGACTTTAAGTTCTTCTTTGGTATAAATAACTTCATTGTTTAAGTTTCGAACTTCATATTCAAAATAAGCAATATCGCCTTTTTGAGCAAGTGGTGATTCGGCTTCAACTTTGTTTTCGTATTTGTACCAATATCCTTTAGTAGATGCTATGTATTGTTGTAAAGTGTCTTTTTCTATAATAGCTTCTATTAGTTTTTCTTCTTCAGCAATAAGAATTTTGTTACGTTCAATAGATTCTTTAATAAAAGTATTGTCTGTTTTCGATTTTGGTTTTCTAGGTTGTTGTTTTGAACAACTTACGATGGTAATTCCTAGAAGTATAATGGTAATAATTACTCTCATTTTCTTGTTTTTTCTTTCGCTAAAATACTAATAAATTGTTGGATAGTTTCTTCCAAAGGTAAAAAAGATTTTCCGCCTGCTGCATTGATATGACCACCTCCGCTGAAATGATTTCTCGCAAATTGATTCACATCAAAACTTCCTTGTGATCGAAACGATATCTTTACTATTCCTTCATCTTTATTTTCAATAAAAATAGCGGTAAAATCGATTCCTTTAATACTTAAGCCATAATTGACAATGCCTTCCGTATCTCCTTTTTGATGATTGAACGTGTTTAGCTCTTCTTGTGATAAGGAAATATAAGATGTTTGGTAATCAGGAAGCACAACCATGTTTTGTAAAGCTCTTCCGAGTAATTGTAATCGGTTGTAATTGGCATTATCAAAAAGTAAATTGTGTATTTCGCTATTGTTAATACCTTTTTCGATTAAATCTGCCACACAGCGATGTGTTGCAGCTGTAGTTTTTGGGAATCTAAAACTCCCTGAGTCGGTAACAATTCCAGTGTAAATACAGGTTGCTACATCTTTGTTTATGAGGTTGTTAAAGCCTAATGCATTAATGAAATCATAAATCATTTCACAAGTAGAACCATAATTGGTGTCAGAAAAAGTAAAAATAGGATAATCATCTGGTGCTTGATGATGGTCAATCATTAGCATTGGTACTTCAAGTGTTTCCAATGTTTTCTGCATGGCATCACCTGTGCGATGTAAAGCATTGAAATCTAGTGTAAAAATCAAATCACTTGTAGTAAGTATTTTGGATGCTTTTTCAAATTCTCTTTCAAAAATAACTACTTCATTGGTGCCTGGCAACCAAGCTAAAAAATCGGGAAATTCGTTAGGAGAAATAAATGTTACTTCGTGATCTAATTGCTTTAAAAAATGCAATAACGCTAGAGAGGAACCCATGGCATCGCCATCTGGATTTCGGTGTGAAATTATTGTGATTTTTTTTGGAGATTTTAAAAGCTTTTGAATGGCATTTAAATCGTTCTGTTCTAACATGCTTTTTTAGTTTTTTAATCAACTACAAAAGCTATACCGAATTCCGATTGTAAGTCTGATGTAGTTATCGAATTAAGGAAAAATGTCCTCGTATTGTTTTCCCATTTGGAAGTGCTAATACAAACCAGTAATCTTGAGAAGGTAAGTTGTTTCCTCTTAGTGTTCCATCCCAAAAATCATTTGGATTATTGATTTGTTTAATCAGGTTTCCATAACGGTCAAAGATAGTAATTTTAGCATTTTCAAAACCTCTTTTGTCTAAATTTTTTATTTGCCAAACATCGTTAAATCCGTCACCATTGGGTGTGAAAAAGTTAGGATAGCCTAAGATATAAAAACTATCTATTTGTGTTCCACATCCATTTTTGTCATTCACAAATAGGGTGTATTCTCCCGGCTCTAAATTGGTAAATAACGGTTCGTCTTGGTAGTTAATTCCATATAGAGAGTATTCGTAATCACCAGATCCAATTACCTGTATTAATGCAGAATTTGATTCTGAAAAGTCTGAGATTTCAATATTTTCAATAGTAGCAATTTCTGATGGTACAACTGTAAATGTTTTTTGTTTGGTACAATTTAGAGAGTTTCCAATAGTTACAATGTAGTTTCCTGGAGTATTAACAATAATTGATTGTGAGTTTTCACCTGTTTCCCATTGGTAAAAAGGATAGCCACTATCAGCTTCTAGTTCAACAGAATTACCAGCACAATACCCAATAATTTCGTTTAAAATGTTATCTTCAAAAGTATTAACATTCAAAGTTATAGGTATTGCTGCGTAACAATTTTGGTATTTATTGAATTTAGCGTAGATTGTTTGGGTATAAGGAACGCTATTTTGATAAAAATTTGGTAACGGAGAAGAATCGGATGGATCAAAATAGAAGGAAACATCAAAATCGCTTGGCAAGTTTGGAAAAATGTCATCTACTAAGTTATAGAGTTCGAAAGATCTTATTCCATCTTGAGCGCCATCATTATCGCATTGAACAAATGAAGTTTGATTCACCGTAATTTCTGGAGCAAATTCAATTTCAATTGTATCATTGCCACAAAGAATTCCACTTACATAAACTTCTACTTCATAAATGCCTGATTCATTTACAGGGTCATGAGGCGAATTTATACTGAGCGTGTTACTGTTTTGTCCTGGTAAGACGGCTCCGTTTAACTTCCAAATGTAATTTGTAGCGCCTTGAGTTGTTGCATTTAAAACAATATTTTCTGTTGCGCATACAGGATTATCTCTTAAAAAAGTTCTGTCTTCTCCTAAATCAACTCCCAAGTTAAAACTTCCTCCTCCGAGAAATATAGCAGAATCATATCTATGATTTCCTTCATCTGCTATTACTAATTTGATATGATAGGTATTTCCTGGAATTACATTTCCTCTTGCAGTTAATACTTTGGTTTGTCCATTATAGTTAGTTGGATGTTCAAATTCATTAAAAGCATCAAAATATTCTTGATTAGCCGCTGGGCAAATTGTGCCTCGACCTCTTACCGTATTTACTCTGATTGGTATGGATGTGTTTGGAACAACAGCAAGATTTTCATAAGTGCTACTTCCAACTTCTTTTAAGAGAAAAGCAAATCCATCAGTAAAATCACATTGGTTTGGATTTGGGTTTAATAAATATTGTTCTGAAGAAAAAATAAAATCAAAACTGATGGTATTTCCTAAAGGAACAAAATCAAATTCCAAAACTGTAGCGTTAAATGAGTTACTTAATCCCAAAGCTTGATTTAAGTCAGTATCACCATCCCAGCCCATATTTCCTCCATCATCAGATAAA
>JAGYJR010000011.1 GCA_018401995.1 Flavobacterium sp.
TATTGCAAAATTAGTATATTTATGCAAAAATTATATATATGGAAATTTTAGCATGTCCGAAGTGTCAAAGTGATACCATTGTTAAAAGTGGAATTATCAAAGACAGGCAGCGTTATTTGTGTAAATCGTGTAATTATTACTTTACAGTCAACAAATTAGGGAAAAAGATTGATGATTACTATGTAACTAAGGCTTTGCAATTGTATTTAGAAGGATTGAGTTATAGAGAGATAGAACGAATTATTGGCGTTTCTCACGTTTCTATTAGTAATTGGGTAAAAGAGTTTAAGATTAAGAAACCGCCACATCCAAATTATCATCCCACCTATAAGATTTTTAAGCATGCTGAATTGGTTGAATTTCTGCAAAATAAAGACCAATTATCTGGGGCTGGTATGATTATAACCGAACTTGGAGATAAATTTATGCTAATAAAATGGGAGCGTTTTAAAGATTAACTATACTTTTTAACAAAAATATATATCATACTTTTTTTCGTAAACATAATTTTAGAATTTGGCAGTGTTCAAACCAAGTATTAACTAAATTCTGATTATGAAAAAAGTATTTATAATTTCTTATTTATTTGTCACTTGCTTAGCATTTGCACAAGGTTCTCTAGATTATGGAGGCGGACTAAAATTTAAAGTAAATGATGACGGTTCCAAGTACATGCGTTTTATTGCATGGAATCAAATTTGGCTTCGCTCTCAAGAATTGAATCCTGGTTCTATGATTGCAGATGAACCTAGTACTTCAAATACGGATATTGCTAATCGACGTTTACGTTTATTGGCGTATGCTCAAATTTCACCGCGCTATATGATTGTTACCCATATTGGTATTAATAATCAAACTTTCACTAATGGTGGCGCATCTGGCTCTGCCAATACAGGTGGTTATGGAGCTGGAAAAAAACCAGGACTTTTCTTTCATGACGCTTGGAATGAATATGCATTGATATTGCCACAAGAAGGTAAAAAATTCAGCATGACCATTGGAGGTGGATTACATTACTACATGGGACTTTCCAGAATGACTATGGGTTCAACATTAAATTTTCTTACTATTGATGCACCAATATTTAACTGGCCATTGATTGAGAATTCCGACCAGTTTGCGCGTCAAGTAGGAATTTTTGCAAAAGGTAAATATGATAAAATAGAATACCGATTCAGTATTAACAAACCTTATGCTACTAATTTGACTCCAACAGACGTAATTGATGCTTCTAATGCGATTGCCGTTGATAACAATGGAAATGCTAAATGGAGTAAAGCTGGTTATGTAGAATATCAATTTTTTGATAGTGAATCCAATTTCCTTCCTTTTAAAGTGGGTTCTTATTTGGGAACCAAAAAAATGTTGAATGTAGGTGCTGGTTTTTATGTTGCTCCTGAATCTACAAGATCATCAGTAAACGGTACTATCGAAAAACATGATACTAACTTATTTGCACTAGATGTTTTTGCTGATTTACCTGTTGGACAAAAAGAGAAAAAAATGGCTTTTACAGGATATTCTGTATTCTACAGCTATGATTTCGGACCCAATTATTTGAGAAATATTGGGATTATGAATACTTCTGTTGCTGATCCTAACTTTGTTGGAAACAGACCTATAACTGGCGTTGGTAACTCACAACCTATGATTGGAACAGGAAATATTTGGTATACACAAGCTGGATTTTTACTACCAAATGCAAAAGAAAAACCAAAAGTTCGTATTCAGCCATTCACCGCATTTGCACACAAAAACTTTGAAGCATTAGACAAATCTAGTAACCAATTTGACTTTGGTGCCAATTTCTTCTTAGACGGACATCATGCTAAAATTACAACACAATATTCGACTAGACCTGTGTATTTAGCACCCAATGAAACAACTTCTAAAGGGGAATTAATTGTTCAACTTCAGATATATTTATAAACTAACCTTTAAACTATTTAATAATGAGTAATCAAGAAAAAGCAACAGCCTATTGGAAGGAAAACTTACGTTACCTTTTAATCTTATTGAGCATTTGGTTTTTAAGTTCTTATGGAGCAGGAATCTTATTCGCGGAACAATT
Source organism: Flavobacterium sp. (assembly GCA_018401995.1). Classification (GTDB taxonomy): domain Bacteria; phylum Bacteroidota; class Bacteroidia; order Flavobacteriales; family Flavobacteriaceae; genus Flavobacterium. The sequence continues at coordinate 2,072 of JAGYJR010000011.1, forward strand.
AAATGCAATCAAAATTGGTGGATTTCCACTAGGGTTTTGGTTTGCCCAACAAGGATCTATTTACGTTTTTGTCATCTTAATTTTTGTCTATGTTCGTTTGATGAACAAATTGGATAAAAAATATGGTTATGACGAATAATTACTAACACTAATAAAAATTTAAAAATCATGGATGTACAAATTTGGACGTATATAATTGTTGGAATAACTTTCGCTCTTTACATAGGAATTGCTATTTGGTCAAGAGCGGGATCAACAAAAGAATTTTATGTAGCTGGTGGTGGAGTTTCTCCATTAGCAAACGGTATGGCAACTGCTGCCGATTGGATGTCAGCCGCATCTTTTATTTCAATGGCTGGTATTATTTCCTTTATGGGATTTGATGGTGGTGTTTATTTAATGGGTTGGACTGGCGGTTATGTGCTTCTAGCCTTATTATTAGCTCCGTATTTAAGAAAATTTGGAAAATTTACCGTGCCTGATTTCATTGGAGATAGATATTATTCAAAAACAGCTCGTTCTGTAGCCGTTTTCTGTGCCTTAATTGTTTCTTTTACTTATGTAGCTGGACAAATGCGTGGAGTAGGTGTAGTTTTTTCTAGGTTTTTAGAAGTAGACATTAATACTGGTGTTGTTATTGGAATGGTAATCGTATTATTCTACGCTGTTTTGGGTGGAATGAAAGGAATCACGTATACACAAGTAGCACAATACTGTGTTTTGATTTTTGCTTTCATGGTACCTGCTATTTTTATCTCTATCCAAATGACAGGAAATCCAATTCCACAATTAGGAATGGGTGGTACTTTAGCTGATGGTTCAGGAACGTATCTTTTAGATAAATTAAACGGACTTCAAACGGAATTAGGTTTCAACGAATATACAAGTGGTTCAAAATCCATGATTGATGTATTTGCAATTACATTAGCCTTAATGGTTGGTACTGCAGGATTACCTCACGTTATTGTTCGTTTCTTTACCGTTAAAAAAGTGAAAGATGCCAGAAAATCTGCGGGTTATGCTTTACTTTTAATTGCAATTTTGTACACAACTGCTCCAGCTGTAGCCGTTTTTGCTAAAACCAACTTAATTGAAACGGTAAGCGAAAAAGAACATAAAGAAATGCCAGAATGGTTTTCTAAATGGGAGCAAACAGGTTTATTGAAATTTGAAGATAAAAATGCAGATGGAAAAATCCAATATGTTGCAGATAAAGAAGTAAATGAATTAACTATTGACAATGATATTATGGTATTAGCAAACCCTGAAATTGCTAAATTACCAAATTGGGTTGTTGCCTTATTAGCAGCTGGAGCATTAGCAGCAGCATTGTCTACAGCAGCAGGTTTATTATTAGTTATTTCTTCATCTGTTTCTCACGATTTAATCAAGAAAATGATTAAACCAGATATTTCTGAAAAAGGCGAACTTTGGGCAGCTAGAGGTGCAGCCGCAGTAGCAGTTGTAATTGCTGGTTATTTTGGAATTAATCCTCCAGGATTTGTTGCGGCAGTTGTAGCATTAGCCTTTGGTTTAGCAGCAGCTTCGTTCTTCCCAGCTATTATCCTTGGAATATTTTATAAGAAAATGAACAAAGAAGGTGCTGTTGCCGGAATGGTTGTAGGTATGGCATTAATGATTTTCTATATGTTGAAATTCAAATTCGGAATTTTTGACGGAGGAAAAGAAGTTGTAGATAGCTTAAAATCTGATTGGTGGTTTGGAATTTCACCTGAAGGTTTTGGTACAATTGCTATGATTGTCAACTTTATTGTGGCTTTAGTAGTAAATAGATTTACGCCAGAACCACCACAAGATGTTCAAGAAATAGTTGAAAATATCAGAATTCCTTCAGGAGCTGGTGAAGCAACTGGACATTAATAAATTAGTTTAATTGGTTGTAAAATAATCTCTGTATTTTTATGCAGGGATTATTTTTATTTACAGATAAATTGTATTTTTAAAAATTCAAACCAAGAAAATGAAGAAAAGACATCAACAAAAATTAATTGTTTTGACTTTTGTGCTCTTACTAGCGCTGAACTTACCAATATTATTACTTTTTGATTCGATTCAAGAAGTCTTCGGTTTGCCTGCTATCTACATTTATATTTTTTCCATTTGGTCAATTTCTATTTTTACATCATTGTTAATCGTAAGTCGTTATTATGAATAGTTTTGCGTTAATCTTGATATTATTGGTTTACCTAGGAATTCTTTTTCTCATTGCGCATTGGGCGGAAAAAAAAGACAATATCAAATGGACAAATAATTCGTATGTCTACACCTTTTCATTAGCAGTTTATTGCACCGCTTGGACGTATTATGGAAGTATTGGAGTAGCAGCTAATTCGGGATTAGACTATTTGCCAATTTACATTGGTCCGATTATAATTATTCCGGCGTGGATTATCATCATGCGAAAAATCATCCGAATTTCCAGAGTAAATAACGTTTCAAGTATTGCCGATTTTATCTCGCTTCGCTACGGAAATAGTAGATTTTTAGGAGCAATTGTCACAGTAGTTTGTTTGACTGCCATTTTACCTTACATTGCCTTACAAATGAAAGCCATTTCAGAAACCTTTCATATTGTAACCAAAACACAAGCTAATTCTTTAATACTTTTTGATACCACAACTTATGTAGCCATTGCTTTGGCGCTTTTTGCATCCTATTACGGAACAAGATATGTTGACGCTTCCGAAAAAAGAAAAGGTGTAATCACAGCGGTTGCTTTGGAAAGTATTTTGAAATTATTTTTCTTTCTTTTGGTTGGAATTTACGTTACATTTTTCGTTTTTGACGGATTTGAAGACATTTACAACCAAGCAGTTACTTTAGAAAATTTCAAAGAAAAAAATACCATTGGCGGACTAGAACAAGCTATCAATTGGTTCTTTTTGTGTGTGATTGCTATGTTTGCCATTTTTCTTTTACCACGCCAATTTCATGTTTCCATCGTAGAAAATAACCGCGAACGTCATTTAAAAACAGCTATTTGGTTGTTTCCTTTGTATCTGTTATTGTTCAATTTGTTTGTTTTTCCAATTGCTTGGGGTGGCAATGTTTTATTCCAAGGCGAAAATGTGAACGCTGATACGTATTCGTTATTGATTCCTCAGTTTTTTGAGAATACCACCATGACGGTTTTAGTCTTTTTAGGCGGATTTTCAGCAGCCATTTCCATGATTGTAATTTCAAGTATTGGATTGTCTACGATGTTGAGTAACAACTTATTAATTCCGTATACTTTTCTTGGAAAATTAATTAGTGAAAATCAGGTTTCCAACAACAAAACCATTGTAAACATAAGAAAAATTGGTATTTTTTCACTGATTATTATTGCTTATTTAATTTATCGCTTTTTTGCATTAGACTACAGTTTGGTTTCTATCGGATTGATTTCTTTTGTAATTATTGCCCAATTAGCGCCATCGTTTTTTGGTTCGTTATTTTGGCGAAGAGGCTCGCGTTTAGGCGCCATTTGGGGAATTATTATTGGATTTTCTATTTGTTTGTTTTCCTTGTTAATTCCTTATGCCATTGGAATTACTTCAACATCAAGTAGTTTTATTACCAATGGTTTATTCGAAATAGAATTATTAAAACCTTTTTCTCTTTTTGGATTGGATTATTTAGCGCCTGTTCAACATGCCTTTTTCTGGAGTATGTTAGGAAATACCTTGACTTATTTTGCTGTTTCTGTGAGTTTTAAGGGTAATTACAGAGAAAGGAATTATGCCGAAATGTATGTTGATATTGACAAATACAGCAACAATCATGAAAACGCATTCGTTTGGAAAGGAACCGCTTACACTAGTGATATTGAAAAAGTTTTAATTAAATTTTTAGGCGAAGAACGCACCAAACGCGCTATGAATATCTTCAATGTGAAATATAATGTAGCCAAAGATCAAGAGTTAGCCGATGCTCGATTAGTGAAATTTGCCGAAAATTTATTGACGGGTCATATTGGAACGGCTTCCGCCAGAATTCTGATTTCGAGTGTGGTAAAAGAAGAAAAAATTACGTTACCTGAAGTGTTGAAAATTTTGGAAGAATCTAAAGAAAACATCACCATTAATAAAAAATTGACGGAAACTTCAAACCAACTCCAAAAAATCACTTCCGAATTGCAAAAAGCCAATGAAACGTTGGTACGAAAAGATGTCCAAAAAGACGAATTTTTAGATACGGTAACGCACGAACTTCGAACGCCTATTACCGCTATTCGTGCTGCGAGTGAAATTTTACACGATGATGACGAAATTCCAGAAGAGTTACGCAAACAGTTTTTGCAAAATATCATTTCAGAATCAGATAGATTGAACCGTTTGATTGATAAAATTTTGGATTTAGAAAAATTCGAAACTGGTAAACAAACGCTTTATCCAAGTCAAAACAATTTAATTGCAACTATAGAAAATTCAATCGAACCACTGCAACAGTTGATTAAAAACCGAAACATCAGCGTTTATGTAGAAAGTAAAGACACCGTTTTGGCTTATTATGACAATGATAGAATTGTTCAAGTGGTTACCAATTTACTTTCCAATGCCATTAAATTTTGTCCCGAAACCGATGGTTTAATCACGATTCAAGTAAAAAAGAAAGATGATTTTATAGAAACTTCGGTTCAAGACAACGGAAAAGGTATCAATCCTAACGATTTTGACGTTATATTTGACAAATTTTATCAAGCGTCCAATCAGAATTTCAAAAAACCAGTTGGTAGCGGATTAGGATTGGCCATTTGCAAACAAATTATAGAACATCACAAAGGTAAAATTTGGGTAGAACCAAGTGTAAAAGGCGCTTGCATAGTTTTCACTTTACCGATAAAAAATATTGAAAATTAAGAGAAAAATGAAAAAGATTTTAATAGTAGACGACGAACCAAATATCGTAATGACACTTGAATACACGTTCAAGAAAAGTAATTACGAAGTTTTCATAGCCCGCGACGGACAAGAAGCTTTAGATATTTTAAAAACCAATTTTCCAGATGTCATCATTTTAGATATTATGATGCCAATGGTTGACGGTTTTGCCACTTTAGAACAAATTAGGAAAGACGACAATTTGCAACATACCAAAGTCATGTTTTTATCCGCAAAAAATAAGGAAAGTGACATTGAAAAAGGACTTGCTCTTGGTGCCGATGCTTACATGACAAAGCCGTTTTCAATTAAAAAAGTGGTGGAAAAAGTGGAGGAGTTGTTGGGGTAAAATTTTGGCGTTACCACAAGGGTCGGGCTTTACGCACTCGCTTTAATTAAAATCCTTAGGTATTTTAATTAAGAGCTCAAACAATTGCTTCAATCCCTAACGCAAACCTTAATTCAATTAGAAAATCTGTTTCGTCTCATTTCTAATTTCTATCCTCTTTTACCTATACCTATTTAGCAAAATTAATTCATTTAGCATGATTTTATTTTCTACATTTACTAAAGAAAATAAATCACATAAATGAAATAATACAAATGAATTATTGCGATATTTATAATAAAAGTTTAACTTCTTCTGAAGAATTCTGGAAGGAACAAGCTAATCAATTAGAATGGTATAATCAACCTTCAAACATTTTATCAACCGATAAAAATGGTTATCCTTTATGGTTTGCTGATGGAAATTTAAATGCTTGCTATCTTGCGGTTGATAAACACATTCAAGATGGCTATGGCGGGCAAGTTGCTATCATTTATGATTCACCAGTAACACAAACTGTAAAAAAGTATACATTTAACGAAGTTAAAACCGAAGTTGCCAAATTAGCTGGAGGTTTATTATCACTTGGTTTAGAAAAAGGCGATACCGCTGTTATTTATATGCCAATGATTCCTCAAGCGGCTTTCGCTATGTTGGCTTGCGCTAGAATAGGAGTAACGCATTCGGTAGTTTTTGGAGGTTTCGCACCGCATGAATTAGCCATTCGTATTGATGATTGCGAGCCAAAAGCCATTATTACGGCTTCTTCAGGAATTGAAATTGATAGATTAATTGCCTACAAACCTTTAGTAGATGAAGCAATAGAATTAGCGAATCACAAACCTGAAAAAGTAGTCGTTTTCAATAGAAAATTAGGCGCTAGAGTTCCCTTTAAAAAATACGATGTTGATTATGAGGCTTTAGTTTATGGCTCAGAAGAAACGCCTTGTGTTCCTGTAAATTCGACACATCCGTTATATATTTTATATACTTCAGGAACCACTGGGAAACCAAAAGGAATTGTCAGAGATACAGGTGGTTATGCAACAGCACTTAAATTTTCAATGCAACAAATTTATGATGCAAAAGAAGGCGATGTTTTTTGGGCTGCTTCTGATGTGGGTTGGGTTGTAGGTCACAGTTATATCGTTTACGGGCCTTTAATCAATAGAAATACCACTATTTTATTTGAAGGAAAACCTATCCGAACACCTGATGCCAGTACGTTTTGGCGCGTAATTGCTGAGCATAAAATAAATGTGATGTTTACTGCACCAACAGCCATTCGTGCCATTAAAAAAGAAGATCCAAACGGTGCATTCATCAAACAATATGATTTAAGTAGTCTGAGAATTCAATTCTTAGCAGGAGAACGTTGTGATGTGGCAACTTTAGAATGGTATCGCGAACATATTCCAGTTCCAGCTATCGACCATTGGTGGCAAACAGAATCGGGTTGGCCCATGATTGCAAATATGATGGGAGTAGAATATTTACCAATAAAACCAGGCTCAGCAGGAAAAGCAGTTACAGGTTACGACATTCGAATTTTTGGAGAAAACGGACAAGAATTAGGTCCAAATGAAGAAGGTTACGTGGTAATCAAATTGCCATTGCCTCCGGGAACTTTATTGGATTTATGGAAAGACAACGAACGTTTCAAAGCGGGATATTTGAATAAATTCCCAGGTTATTATTTCTCAGGTGATGGCGGATTTAAAGATGAAGACGATTATATTTTCATTACTGGTCGAGTAGATGATGTCATCAACGTAGCAGGTCACCGACTTTCAACAGCAGAAATGGAAGAAATTGTAGCCTCTCATCATTCGGTAGCGGAATGTGCTGTTATTGGTATTAACGACGAACTGAAAGGACAAATTCCGTTGGCATTGGTAGTGGCAAAATCAGGAGATTCTGTTGAGAAATTTCAATTGCAACATGAAGTAGTGCAATTGGTTCGTGAGAAAATTGGTGCTGTTGCTGCTCTACGTGATGTAGTGGTTGTCCAACGTCTTCCAAAAACACGCTCTGGAAAAATCTTAAGAAAAATGATGCGAAGTATTGCTGATGGAGAAAACTTTCAAATTCCATCAACCATTGATGATGAAGCTATTATTGATGAAATCAGAGAAGTTTTGGAAGAAGCTAAAATTGGAAGTTTTAAATAGGATGTTCTGATTTTTTAACCACTAAGAACACAATGAAGGCACAAAGTTCACTAAGTTTTTTGTTTCAGGTTTCAAGTTTGAAATTGATTTTTGAACTTGAGCTTGTTCTTGAAAACCCAACTATATCTATTTAGCAAGAAAATATAAAATCCTAAAAATAGATTGGTTATCTTTACATTATCAATTAAAAATCAACTAAAAAAATGAGTTATTATAAAATACACGATTTAGAAAACTATTTTAAAATGTATAAGAAATCAGTGCGCGAACCAAGAAAATTTTGGGATCGTATTGCTGATGAAAACTTCACTTGGTATCAAAAATGGGACAAAGTATTCGAGTTTGATATGGAGGAAGCGCAGTTTAAATGGTTTTTAAATGCCAAAGTAAACATCACTAAAAACTGTATCGACAGACATTTAGCTAAACGTGGCGATAAAACGGCTATCATTTTTGAACCCAATAATCCAGATGAGGAAGCACAGCATATTTCGTATAATGAATTGTATGTTCGTGTAGCAAAAATGGCTAATGTTTTACAAGAACAAAGTATCAAAAAAGGCGATAGAGTTTGTATTTATTTACCAATGATTCCAGAATTAGCGGTTGCTGTTTTGGCTTGTGCTCGTATTGGCGCCATACATTCTGTAGTTTTTGCTGGATTTTCATCTTCAGCAGTTACTGCCAGAATTAACGATTCGGAATGTAAAATGGTAATTACTTCTGATGGCGGCTACCGCGGAAATAAAACTATCGATTTAAAAGGAATTATTGATGAAGCGCTAGAAAAATCACCTTGTGTAGAGAAAGTTTTGGTTGTAAAACGTACCAATGAAGCTGTAAATATGAAAGAAGGTCGCGATTTATGGTTGCAACCGTTGTTAGATGCGGCTTTAGGAAATCATGTGGCCACCATTATGGATGCGGAAGATCCTTTGTTTATTTTATATACATCAGGTTCAACAGGAAAACCAAAAGGAATGTTGCATACAACGGCGGGTTATATGGTTTACACTGCTTATACTTTCAAAAATGTATTCAATTATGAGGAAAATGATGTGTATTGGTGTACTGCTGATATTGGTTGGATTACTGGTCATTCCTATATTTTATATGGCCCACTTTTAAACGGTGCTACAACTGTGATTTTTGAAGGTGTTCCATCGTATCCTGATTTTAGCCGTTTTTGGGAAGTTATTGAAAAACATAGAGTTACACAATTTTATACCGCACCAACTGCTATTCGTGCTTTGGCAAAAGAAAGCATTGATTATGTGCAAAGATTTCAACTAGAAACCTTAAAAGTAATCGGTTCTGTTGGGGAACCAATCAACGAAGAAGCTTGGCATTGGTATAACGACCACGTAGGAGGAAAGCGTTGTCCGTTAGTTGATACATGGTGGCAAACGGAAACTGGTGGTATTATGATTTCGCCAATTCCATTTGTAACACCAACAAAACCAACCTATGCTTCGTTACCATTACCAGGAATTCAGCCTGTTTTAATGGACGAATTACGTAATGAAATTGAAGGCAACCAAGTAACTGGAAGTTTGTGTATTAAATTCCCATGGCCGGCGATGGCTAGAACGATTTGGGGTGATCACCAACGTTATAAAGAAACCTATTTTTCAGCTTATCCAGGTAAATATTTCACTGGTGATGGCGCTTTGCGTGATGAAGTTGGTTACTATAGAATTACAGGTAGAGTAGATGATGTTATTATTGTTTCTGGACATAATTTAGGAACAGCTCCTATTGAAGATGCTATAAACGAACATCCGGCAGTTGCAGAAAGTGCGATTGTAGGTTTTCCTCATGACATCAAAGGAAATGCGCTTTACGGTTTCATTATCTTGAAAGAAACAGGCGAAGGACGTGATAGAACTAACTTAGCCAAAGAAATTAATCAATTGATATCTGACCAAATTGGTCCAATTGCAAAATTAGATAAGATCCAGTTTGTTAGTGGTTTACCAAAAACACGCTCAGGTAAAATCATGCGTAGAATTTTAAGAAAAATAGCAGAAGGTGATTTTTCAAACTTTGGGGATATTTCTACATTACTAAACCCAGAAATTGTAGAAGAAATCAAAAATGGAAAATTATAAATATATATTCGTTTAATTATGAAACTGCTTCTTTTAGGAGCAGTTTTTTTTGCTTTATTAACAATATCTTTAAGTTGATTGATTTTAGTTAAACTTCAAAATTTGCTACTTTTACCAAATGGAAGAAAAAGCAAGCCTAAAAGACATCGCCAAATTATTCTTGAAATTAGGAATTATTGGTTTTGGTGGTCCAGCGGCTCACATTGCCATGATGCAAGATGAAGTGGTAACCAAAAGAAAATGGCTTTCAGAAACGCATTTCTTGGATTTATTAGGTGCAACGAATTTAATTCCAGGTCCAAATAGCACCGAAATGGCGATTCATATTGGTTATGAAAAAGGAGGTTGGAAAGGACTTTTAATTGCTGGATTGTGTTTTATTTTACCAGCCGTTTTCATTACTGTAATTTTCGCTTATTTTTATGCTGAATATGGCCAACTTCCGTCAGTTCAACCTTTTATTTATGGAATTAAACCGGCAATTATTGCCATTATTTTAGCAGCAATTTATCCGTTAGCAATTCGTTCTACGAAAACGAATTTGTTGCGTATTCTTGGAATTTTGGTTTTAATTGGATCAATTTTATCTTTCAATGAAATTTTCCTATTATTTGGTGCTGGATTTTTTATGTTAGGGTATAACTATATTCAAAAGAATAAAGAGCAAGGCTTTTCAATAGTTCCAATAGCTTTTTTAAGTATTTCTACATCTGATTTTTCCAATAATTTGAATACTCGATTATTTCTGATTTTCTTGAAAATTGGCGCTATTTTATACGGAAGCGGTTATGTTTTATTTGCATTTCTAGATGCTGAATTAGTAACTACAGGATTATTAACTCGCCAACAATTAATCGACGCCATTGCAGTGGGACAATTCACGCCTGGACCAGTTTTTTCTGCAGTAACATTTATTGGCTATCAAATTAACGGAATTTCAGGAGCTGTTTTTGGTACATTAGGCATTTTTCTACCATCATTTTTGTTTGTTGCTTTGCTGAATCCATTGGTGAAAATTATGCGAAAATCAGATATTTTTGGTTCGTTTTTGGATGGTGTAAACGTGGCTGCTGTTGCAATAATTCTGGCTATTTGTTATGTTTTAGGTAAAGAAACGATTACCGATTGGAAAACAATTTTTATTGCCATCGTCAGTTTGATTTTTACATTCGGATTTAAAAAAGTAAATAGCGCTATTGTAGTATTAGGTGGTTCACTTTTAGGTTACGCTTTGAGTTTACTTTAAATTTCTAACTTTCGTTTTAATTTTAAAAAGAGTAGTGCGGTTATGTAAGCGTCACCACTAGCGGTATGTCGGTCTGATTTTCTAATTTTATAAATATCACATAATTCATCCAGCGAAGTATGTTGGTCTTGTGGAAAATGCTTTAGTTTTTGGTACATAATATCGGTATCCATGTATTCATTTTTTAAAGTTCCCAAATTCATTCTATTCAAGGCTTGATTGATCATTTCGATATCAAAACTTACGTGATGTCCCACCAATGTTGCATCTTTTATAAAATCTAAAAAGCGAATTAAAGCTTCCACTTCAACCACTTTTTCTGGACCTTCTTTTAAAATTCCATGAATGGCCACTGTTTCTGGATTAAAAATATCTTGTTTTACAAAAACTTCAATAAAATCATTAATTTCTACTCGATTATTAAGAATTCCAACAGCTCCAATAGATAGAATCCGATCTTTTTTGTAGTTCAAACCAGTTGTTTCACAGTCAAAAACCACATAGCGCTTAATTTTACTCTTATTTTCATTGAAATAGGAGAGATACGTTTCCCAAAATTTAGGATGGTCGTGCACTATTTTTTTAAACCAATTGAACTTCATTTTTAAGTAAAATAGGTGAGTTGAAAGCGGTTTTTAATTACTTCTTGTACATCGGTAATTGGCTGAAATGCATTTTTAAGCTTTACTTTATCCAACTTTGATAACTCATTTAAATTTAAATACCTACCATCAGAATTCATATTCAATCCTTCTTCGGTTCTGAATTTTAAAAGACTTAGAAAAGCATCGGCACAAGCTTCATAAATTACAGCATTTTGTGGTTCTTTTTCTGCTAATTTGGTAAAGCGATAAACGGTATTAGTACTTTTTTTAATACCTTGGTTCAAACTTAAAATTCTAGCAGCATCAATTAACGGCATTAAAGCTCTACTTTTAATATCGAAAGCATCTTTATGTTCGCCATCACTTTCTACCAAAAACTGGCGGAAAAAGCCTAATGGTGGCGGATTTTTTAATGCATCAGCACCTAAATAAGCAAAAAACAAGTCGTTCTTTTTAGTTTCTTCAAAAATGGTGGATGTAATTTCATTTACCAAAGTCTCATTACCATACACAAAGTTATAATCGAAGAAAATCGTACACATTAAAATGCCTTTTTCGCCTGGAGAATGAATCCAACCTTTGAACTGACTTTTCCAATCGGTTACTGATTTGCACCATTTTGGATTCATAGCCATCATTTCGGCTGGACAGTATTCGTAGCCAATTTTATGCAATCTTTTGTTAACTTTTTCCGCTAGTTTTACGAAATAGGATTTTACTTCATCGTATTTTTCATCTTCCACATCTTCAAAAACAATGGCATTGTCTTGGTCAGTAAGTAAAAGTTGTTCTTTTCTTCCTTGACTTCCAATGTTTATCCATGAAAATTGGGCTGGAGGAGGAGTTTCCATTTTTTCTAGCGAAAGTTCAATGCAACGTTGGGTTATAGCAATATTGATTTCACCAACAATTGAGCAAATATGATTAATTGGAATGTTTTTATCGATTGAATTTTGGATTAAATCGGTAACTTTTTCTCTTACAACCTTTAATTCTTCTGTATTTGTTGCTCTTTTTGTTTGTTTTAAAAGAACACCAGGATTATTTGCTTGTGCTACAATAACATCATGTTCGGAAATAATTCCTGTGATTTCGGATTGATCGGTTCCATCTTTGGTTACGCATAAATGACCCACATTATGTTTTAACATCATCATTTGCGCTTCAGCAATCGATAAGTTCTCAGGTACTGTAATTACTGGAGCCGACATAATTTTATCAATTGTCACATCAATAGAAAACAAACCCGTAGCAATTTTGGAACGTAAATCTTTATCGGTAACAATTCCAATAGGAAAGCGGTTTTCATGAATAATGATACTTCCAATTTTTCTACTAGACATGGTTTGTGCTACGTATCGAATAATATCTGATTTTGAAGCGGTTATTGCAGATTTGGTATAATTAATAGGTTGATAATGCTGGATATTATCTGTTTGCGAATCATAGATGACATTTTCCGAAATTAATTTTCCTTTGTGATTTTTATCGTAAGGATTTCTGGTATTGGAAGCAAAACTTTGGAGTAAAAACTGCAAAACTTCCACATTATTAATAGCGATTGGACGGAAAATTTCAATTGGAATAGCATAAACAATACTTTCTTCACGAGCTTTAGCTGTCATCAAGTAATTATCTTTAGCAAAAAACGGACGTAAGCCTAAAATATCACCTTCGTCACATTTGTCAATTAAAACTTCATCAGCATCAGAAGTTACTGATAAACCAATAGCGCCGTTAGCTACTACATAAAAACAATCATGTATAGCATCATTAATTTTAAAAAGAATATCATTTTTTTCTAGATAAATAACTTTAATATGATTGGCAACTAAAACCAATTCAGTATGTTGTATTTTTGAAAAGGGATGATGTTTCTTTAAAAAATCGGATATCCGTTCTGCAATAGGGTTTTTCATGACTTTGTAAAACTTTGTACGAAGTTACAATATCTTTTAAATAGAATGAAATTAAATTTTCTATTTTACATAATGTATATTATAGTTCAAAAGTAAATAATATAAATTTCAAAAACAATTGTATAAAAACGAATTTAATTCTATTTTTGCAATCCTTATTAAACATACTCCAAAAAATGGAAAATAAATACGCACAGAAACTAATTGAAAAGATTCAAAAAGAACTTTTGCAAAATCAATTTGATGTAGCATCTATTGTTGCTGATTTAAAAAAAATTCGTGAATATTCTTTAGAAGAACAAAATCCTGTTGTTACCAAAGCTTTACGTTTGGCTTACGAACATTTAGAAGCAAATAATGCCTTTTTAATTGCGATTCCAGATGATGAACCAATTGAAGACGAAGTTGATTCAGATACAGCTAACTTTTCAGATGAAAACAATATGGAAAGTTTTGAGTATTTCTTGTCGTTGATTCACGATTTAACTAAGAAAAACAATTTGTTAGATTTAAAAGAATATAATGCTGCTTTTTTAGCTTTTTAATCTTAAAAACTAGCTTCTATTTTACATAATATCAAATCGGTCCAAAAGACCGATTTTTTTATACATTATTTAACGTTGTTATTTCACTAAAAAAATTAAATTTGTTTTCCCAAATTTAGTTACTCAAAAACATGAAAGTAAGAAAAAAATCAAGATCGCAATTATTGCATCAGTATTATAAATATACGGGATTCTACTCGTTTATTTGGCAAGGTGTTAAAAGCGCTATTTTGCCAACAGCTGTTATTGTTGGTATATTATTTTATGTTAATTATAAAGTTATAAATTTAAATGAAGGTTTGCAGCAACTCACTCAAAATTTGAATGATTTTGCAATTTTTGGAGTTTTTCTTGCTTCCGAAACGATTTTAGGAATTATTCCACCAGATATTTTTATTGCTTGGACAAAAAGTACCAGTTCACCACTACTCTATCTGGCTATTTTAGCTATATTATCCTATATTGGTGGTGTTTTAGCCTATTTTATTGGAATGACAATTGCTGCTATTCCAGCGGTAAATAATTTCTTGTACGGAAAAATGGCGCGTCACATTATTAATATGCAAAAATGGGGTGGCTTTTTAATTGCTGTTGGTGCTTTACTTCCATTACCATTTGCAATGGCTTGTTTGGCTGCCGGAATGATTAAATTTTCGCGTAAACATTTCTTTTTATTCGCCTTATTACGATTTTTCCGTTTTATTATTTACGGATTCCTTATCTATTCTGCTTTATCATGATGAAATTTTTTAAAATAATCGCTTGGTTAGAAGGCGTTTCGCTATTGGTTTTGTTTTTTAACATGTTAGCTATAAAACCAACAAATTTTGATATCTATAAAATGTTGTTATTTCCAATTGGAATGGCTCATGGAATATTATTCATTCTCTACATTGCTTTAGCGACTTTATTGAAAATTGAGCTGAAATGGGATTTTAAAAAGTATTTCATTATTTGTATTGCTTCGTTTATACCATTTGGTACGTTTTACATAGAAAAAAAATACTTGAATTCACCAGCGTAAATGAAATTATTTAATTGGGCCTACGAAATATTAAGAAACTTTGATTGCAACGAAACCTTCGCTGTTTATACCAATTTATTTATAAATATTGCGGTATTAATTGTAGTTTCGTTCATTTTAGATTATATTTTTAAAAAGATTTTTATCATTATTTTGGCCATTTTTGCTGCTAAAACCAAATCAACTTTCGATGATTTTTTGGTTGCTAATAAAACAGCTAAATACATCGCGCATTTGGTTCCGTTGTTGTTTATTTACAAAACGGTTCCCATTATTTTACACGATTTTACGTATTGGGAAGGCATTTTTGAAAAAGGAGTTAAAATCTACATTATTATTCTTTCCCTTTGGATAACTCGAAGTGTTTTCAATGCATTAAAAGATTATCTAAAGGAACAACCACGTTTTAGCGACAAGCCAATCGATAGTTACATTCAAGTAATTATGATTGTATTGTGGACATTTGGTATTACTTCATTCATCATGATTTTGTTTGATACGAATGCTAAAACCTTATTCACCACTTTTGGAGCGATTTCGGCTTTAATTATTTTGATTTTCAAAGATACCATTCTTGGATTTGTGGCTAGTATTCAGGTTTCTGTGAATGATATGGTGCGAATTGGCGATTGGATTACTTCTGATAAATTTGGAGCTGATGGTGACGTAATCGAAATTAATCTGGCAACCGTTAAAGTGAGAAATTTTGACAATACTACAACAACAATTCCAACGTACAGTTTAATTACCGATAGTTTCAAAAACTGGCGTGGTATGCTAAAATCCGACGGAAGACGCATCAAACGTCATGTATTGATTAAAGCAAATTCTGTTCGTTTTATTGAAACGCATGAATTGGAAAAATTTAAAAAAATTCAACATTTGTCTCATTACATTGAACATCGTCAATCCGACATTGATAAATTCAACCAAAACAATAGTGTTGACAAGTCGGTTATTGTAAATGGTAGAAACTTGACGAACTTAGGTTTGTTCCGAAAATACATCAACCAATACCTTCAATCACATCCTGGAATTAATAAAGATATGATGCTGATGGTAAGACATTTACAACCAACAGAAAAAGGAATTCCTTTGGAAATTTATTGTTTTTCAAAAGACAAAATATGGGAAAACTACGAGCATATTATGGCTGATATTTTTGATCATATAATTGCTTCTGTATATCACTTCGAACTCGAAATATTTGAATCACTTTCTAATCCTAAAAGTTTAAATAGTTAAATTTATTTTTTAAGTTATATTTAAAATCTTACTTTTGTTAAAAAATTTAAAAAAAATGAAGAAAATCTTATTTTTCACTGCCTTATTTTTTGCTCAATCTTCAGTAATTGCTCAAGAAACGGAAAATAATTCTACTATTACGCCTCAGTATAACAGATGGTCTGTTGACATTAATGCAGGTTTAAGTAAACCTACAGCTCCTTTTTCAACAAACTACTATGCATCTAATACCAATTTTATTCATGGTGACATAGGTGTACGTTATATGTTAAATCAGAAATTTGGTTTAAAAGTTGATTTTGGTATAGACTCTTTTAAAAACAAATCTGAAAGTTTTGAGTTCGAAGGAAAATATTACAGAACAAATCTTCAAGGTGTAGTAAATTTAGGTAGAATTTTAAGTTTTGAGGATTGGACAAATACGATAAACTTACAAGCACACTCAGGAATTGGTTTTTCATTTATGACTAATGATCAATTTGATGGAAATGATGATATGACTAATTTTATTTTAGGTCTAACAGCTCAATTTAAATTATCAAATAGGGTTGCTCTAAATGCTGATTTCACAATGATTAATAACATTAATCAACAATATACCTTTGATGGATTTGAAGATCCAGCTGTTGCTCAAGACAGAGGTTTTAACAGTACTCTTTATAATGCTTCTATTGGTTTATCTATATATCTTGGTAAAAACGATAAACATGCTGATTGGGATGTATCAAATCCAAGATTAGATGAACTTGAAAGAAGAGTAACCGAACTTGAAACTAAAATATTAGACACTGATGCTGATGGTGTTGCAGATTATTTAGATCTTGAACCTGATACAAAAGCTAATGCTGTAGTTGATACTAAAGGAAGAACAATCGTTGATTCTAATTCAAACAATATTGAAGATGTAATTGAATCTTATGTTGATGATAAAATTAAAAATGCTATCAATACTAATAAAAATGGTCAAAGTATAGAAGATTTAATTAATGAAGGTTATATTTCTATTTTCTTTGATTTAAATTCTACGAAACCAAGAATTGATACTACTAATGAAATTAGTTTTATTGTTCAATATTTAAAAAATAATCCAAATGCTTCTGTTGATATTATGGGTTATGCTGATGAAACTGGTAATTCAGATTACAACAAATCACTATCTACTTCTAGAGCTAATTATATAAAAGATATTATAATTAAAGCTGGTATTAATGCTTCAAGACTAAATACTATCGGCCAAGGAGAAGATAACTCAGTAGATGTAAATTCAATTGAAGCAAGAAGTTTGGTTAGAAAAGTTACTTTTAAATTAAAGTAATTAACACCTTTCTCTTAATAACTTAAAGTAACCCTCATTTTTTTGAGGGTTATTTTTTTTAAATTTATATATTAAAATCGTAATACTATGAAAACTAAAGATGAATCGTTATTAGAAATCAGAGGAGCTTCCATCGGTATAATTTCGGAAAATTCAAGTGCAGAAGAGAAATTTCAAAACCAAACCTTACGACCTATTTTAAAGTTTCAAAACGATTTGTTTTTGGAAGTGTTTAGAAATTATGCTACGAAACAAAAAGGTGTATTTTTTACGTTAAATCCCGATAAAAAGATGCAATACATTGAAAATGTTATTCAAAAAGACATCAAATTTAGAAATTCGTTAAAAGGAATTATTATCGGACTTTTCACTATTTCTGAATACAAAGAATACATTCAAAATTCATCCAATTTAAACAAGCGCATGATGAATTTATTAGTTGAACGTTTGAAAAGTCAAGTTCAGTTATTGGAATAAATAACTTTAACAAAAAAGTAACAGCAGCAGTTTTGCAAAATCATTAACAAAAATTTATTTTTGCTCCATGAAATTGTATGCTATAGCTAAAAATAGTAGAATCCAGAAAGCCTTATGGTTGTTCATGGCTTGCTATTTTTTAAATAGTATTGTGGATGCTCCCAATGTGGATTTAAACATCCCAGTTGCGCCGTTTAATGAGCAAGAAACCATCATAGAATTGGTAGTTGAAAAAGTATTCGATTTTGGTGACGTAATTACAGAAACCGATGATACGGACAACCAAGAACAAACTTCATTAAAGAAATTAAAATTGGAAGTTTACTTTCCCACATTAAAATTGGTTTTCCTTCAGCCACTCTACAATTTTAATACCAAAACCTTCTGTTATACGCATTCATTTGTAGAAAATCCTTTTTATACCATTTTTTCGCCACCTCCTGAATTGATTGTTTAATTTTTTCATTTATACTCTTATTTTCAATTCATTGTTTATAAGAGATTTGTTAATTTAAATCAATCATTACCCTATGAATAATAATTTATTAGGCATTTTCATTTTTGCCTTATCATTGCATGTTTCAATAGTTTCTGCACAAGTTTATGAAGAAAATACGAACCAAATCAAAGACAGTTTATACATCAATACAGTTGAAAAAAAATCTGGTAAACCGAAAGTTTTACACGCCGAACCTTTGTATATCGATTTAATTCGAGATTTAGGAGCCCGAAAAGGCGAAAAAGAATGGAACGTGGGTTTAGGCTTAACGGATAACCAAAGTTTCGACGAATATTTGGCTTTAGTTGAATACGAATGGGCGCCAATAGACCGCTTAGGCTTAGAAGTAGAATTACCTTTTTCGTTCTATTATCCAGTAAACGGAAACCAAACGGCACCAAATAATCGTTTAAATAGCTTAAAATTAGCTGCTCAATACACCTTTTTGGTATCCGAAAAAGCGAATACTTCATTGGCATTGGGTTACATTCACGAGTTCGAATTGACTGATTTCAATAGTTATAATAGCGACCGATTTGTAACTGGAAACGTCTACAATCCATTTTTTGTTGGTGCGAAGCGTTGGGGAAATAATTTTCACACTTTGGTTTATACTGGCCCTATGTTTTTTCATCATTTTGCCGATAATCAAACGCATACTTCTTGGCAAGTGAATAGTAATTTTCACTACATGATACCGGGAACGCGCAATTTTATTGGAGTAGAATTCAACAAAGAATTCCAAAAAGATGATTTTGATATGACGATTCGCCCACAAATGCGATTAGAAGTCACCAAACAAATTATGATTGGTATCGTAACGGGAATTCCAATTGAAAGAGAAAACCAACGTTTCAGTTCGTTTTTACGTTTAATTTACGAACCCGGACATTAATAAAATTCTCGCAAAGTCGCAGATTAGCAAAAGTTGGATTCGTCTTTCTTTGCTTCTTCGCGACTTTGTGAGCTATTTATCTAATAAATCGATTCCCCATTTAAATCCGTACTCAAGACTTCGCTCATGTAATTAAAAAATGGTCGCATCGCTTGAAAAGTAGCTAAAACTTCATCTTGAAAATTGGTTGCCAAAACTTCCTTGTCCGAAAAACTTCGAGTGAGTAAATATTGTTTTTTACGAATCAAATCAATGGCTGGATGTGTTTTATCGAAACCTTTTGGAGCGGTTTTTAATTCATCGCCTTTTAGTTCGCCAAAGAATTTCTTGAAAGTAGCATCAGCTACAATCGTTCTAATTTCTTCATCATCCATTTCAAATTCTTTACGAATGCGATGCAAATCAGCAGTATTAGGTTCCCAAAAACCACCACCAACAAAACTTCCACCAGGTTCAATATGTAGATAGTAACCGCCGCGAAGCAAAGGTTTGGTTCGAGTAAAACCTACACTAAAATGATTTTTATAAGGTAATTTATTTTTTGAAAAACGCACATCGCGATAAATTCTAAAAATCTGAATACGTTCGATTCTATCTATTTTACCCAATTGCTCGCCTACCGATGTAAAAAACGTTTTGGCTAATTTTTGTTCGGTTTCAAAAGCTTTTTTATGTTCCGCAAACCAGTCACGGTTGTTGTTTTCTTTGAGTTGGTTAAGAAAATTTAAGGTTGATTTGTTCATCATAATTTCACAATTTTGTCAAGCTGAACTTGTTTCAGCTTCTCTAATTTATCCACAGATTACATACTTTGAAAATCCTTTTAATCCTTCAATCCGTGGCAAAAATTTCTTTAAATAGTCTTCTATAAATCCATTAAGGTTTTACCGTGCGGACTTGGTTTTTCACTTTCGTCTAAATTTACCATGGTGATGTTATCAATGGTGATAATCGTTTCTTTGGTCATCATGTTTCTTACCACACTTTTCAGTACTACGGATGAATTTCCAAATTTTGCCACATCAATACCAATTTCAACGATATCGCCTTGTTTGGCGGCACTCATGAAATTGATTTCACTGATGAATTTGGTAACGACTTTTGGATTATTCAGTAAAACTATGGTAAATAAAGCGGCTTCCTCATCAATCCAAGCAATTAATTTTCCACCAAATAAAATGCCATTGGCATTCAAATCTTCCGGCTTAACCAGTTTGCGCGTATGAAATTGCATTTTTGTTTTAAAGGTAAGAATTTTTGGAGAAATTTGGATATATTTGAGGTAATTAATAGTTATTTAATACAAGTCAAAATTTTATAAAATTAAAATTATGAATATTATAGAACAAAGAGATAAATTATTTTTTTTAATTGGAGATACAATAGTTTCATTTCAGGGAATTGAATATCATATTACTGAATTTTTATATACTTTACTTGGATTAGATCATAAGGATATTTAGGTTTGAATCTATTGTTTTTAAATATTTTTTGAACAAAAAATTGGAAAATATAGTCTTAGGGTTAATATCCTTTTTGAATAATCTACATTTTTTATCTCATTTGATGAAGGCGTTAGACATTTTTTTTTAATATCATTTATCTCTTTTTTTGCTATTGAAAAATTAATAGTAAATTCATCAATTCTGTAAATCTATGTATGGCTTTTATATATGGTACGATCTTTTTGGACAATATATTAAATTCCATAAAGATCAAAGGTTCTTTTAATTGATGATCTATTTTCAAATTAAAAAAAAGGTTTTTGACTTTATTTTTTGTTAAGCAATTATAAAATATCCTATTTCAAATTATTCTCAATTATTATAATGAAAAAAGACTTTAGTGAAAAATTTTAGAATATATCAATAATTGGTATATTAGAAAAATGAAATTGCGTTTGTTTAAAAATTTAAAAAAAAAAATGAAAAGAAAAGTACTATTATTTTTTAAGTTAACATTGTGGGGGTCGATAATGATTTTATCGTTTACTGTTTATATGTGTTATTTCCTTTGTTTACTTTTAAATTTGAAAAAAAATTGTTTTTTTTTTACTTTATCTCATTTTTTATTTAAATTTTTTTGGCCTAGGAAGATTCTTTTTTTTATGTTTCAAAATTCAAAGAAAAATTTGAAAAGACAGTTTTATTTGTTGTATCATTTTGCTTCTTAATAGGTGTTTCAATCTTGTTTAACCTGAAAAATATCAACAAAATCGATGAAACCATTTGAGAATAATGTAAGTATAATAATATTTCTTTATAAATTAAAATTAATTTTGGAAAGCTTGATTTTAAAACAGTAAGTTATAGTTTTGAAATAATTTATTTTTAATCATTTTTTAAAAAAAAGTCAATACTTTCATCACTTTTTTGCTTTTAACTGCTTCTAAGTTTAAAATAATAATATTTTTTTTTTTCTAATTCTTATCAAAAATTTCATTAAATGAAAATAATACCACTAAAATTTATCGTAGCAAAAATAAAAGGTTTAATAGTTTTAATGGATATTTTAAGCAAAAATTTATGTAATCAATATTACAACTCTTAACTTGATAAACTATTGATCTTATTCTAATTAAAAATTATTTTCTCCCTTCCCTTCAAAACTTCCACAACATCCTTCAATTCAAAACCTTTGGCTTGCAATAAAATCAAATAGTGAAACAATAAATCAGCACTTTCAGATAAGAACAAATCGTTGTTGTTGTCTTTGGCTTCAATAACTACTTCAACGGCTTCTTCTCCAACTTTTTGAGCTATTTTATTCATTCCTTTTGCAAATAAAGAAGCGACATAACTTTTTTCGGAATCGGCATTTGCTTTGCGTGTTGCAATTGTTTTTTCTAATTTTGATAAAAATCCAAATTCTTGATTATTAGCTTCTTGCCAACATGTATCTAAACCAGTATGGCAAGTTGGACCAACTGGTTTTACTTTTACTAAAAGCGTATCGTTATCGCAATCTTCTTTAATGGAAATCAGTTCTAAAAAGTTGCCACTCTCCTCGCCTTTTGTCCACAATCGGTTTTTAGTACGACTGAAGAAAGTTACTTTTTGTTGCTAAAGTTTGGTCTAACGCTTCTTGATTCATGTAGCCCAACATTAAGACGTTTTTGGTTTCATTGTCTTGAATAATGGCTGGGATTAAGTTGTCTGGAGTTTTATTAAAATTTACTTTCATATTTTATATTTTTTAATTTTTACCACATAGAAACATAGGTTTTATTTTAACTAATTTTTAGTTGTACTTTTTAGCGGTTTACATAGCTATGTTTTAAATGCAATGCTTTGATTTACTCTCTAAAATTGATTTTCTATGTTTCTATGTGGTTTAATCTCATTATAATCTCACTGCAATATTTTGATTTTTTAAAAACTGTTTCAATGCTGGAATTTCGATTTCTTGATAGTGAAAAACACTAGCAGCTAAAGCGGCATCTGCTTTCCCATTAATAAAAGTTTCAGCAAAATGCTCCATAGTACCCGCACCACCAGAAGCGATAATGGGAATATTTACGATTTCGGATAACTTGGCTAAGGCTTCATTAGCGAATCCGTTTTTGGTGCCGTCATTATTCATGGAAGTGAATAAAATTTCACCAGCACCCCGTTGCTCGACTTCTTTTGCCCAATCGAATAAATTCAATTCCGTAGGCACTTTTCCACCAACCAAATGAACGATCCAATCACCATCTATTTGTTTGGCATCAATAGCCACAACTACACACTGACTTCCATATTTTGCTGCAATTTCATTAATTAAATCAGGATTTTTAACGGCTGAAGAGTTAATAGAAATTTTATCCGCACCATTACGAAGCAATACATCTACATCTGCAACAGATGAAATACCACCACCAACCGTAAACGGAATGTTTATTGCAGCCGCGACTTTTCGAACCAAGTCGATTAAAGTAGCACGACGTTCTTCTGTTGCGGAAATATCAAGAAAAACAAGTTCATCTGCGCCAGTTTCAGCATATTTTTTTGCCAATTCTACAGGATCACCAGCATCTTTTAAATCCACAAAATTAACACCTTTAACGGTTCGTCCGTTTTTGATGTCTAAGCAGGGAATGATTCTTTTTGTTAACATAATTTAGTGATAAGTGATTAGTAAATAGTGATTAGCTTAAAGAACTTTTTACTTTTTACTTTTTACTTTTTACTTGTTACTTTTTACTTGTTCATAATATAATTTTCTAATTGTTTTAAACTGATTCTTCCTTCGTAAATGGCTTTTCCGATGATGGTGCCTTCGCAGCCTAATTCGGCTAGTTTTGGTAATTCATCAAAAGTGGAAATGCCTCCAGAAGCGATAAGTTTCAAATCTTTGGTTTGTTCTAAAATTCTTTGGTACAATTCAAAACTTGGGCCTTCTAGCATACCGTCTTTGGAAATATCAGTGCAAATTACGTATTGAATGGCTTCTTTCTGATAATTTTGAATAAACGGAATTACATCTTCTTTTGATTCTTCCAACCAACCTGAAATGGCTACTTTTTCATTTATGACATCGGCTCCTAATATAATTTTATCAGCTCCGTATTGTTGAATCCAGTTTTTGAAAACTTCAGGTTTTTTGACGGCAATACTTCCGCCAGTGATTTGATTGGCACCACTTTCAAAAGCAATTTTTAAATCAGCATCCGATTTCAAACCACCACCAAAGTCAATTTTTAAACTCGTTTTAGAAGCAATTTCTTCCAAAATTTTGTAATTCACAATTCGACTTGATTTGGCTCCATCTAAATCCACCAAATGCAAATACTGAATTCCGTGAGCTTCAAACGATTTGGCAACTTCCAATGGATTTTCGTTGTATATTTTCTTCGTATCATAATCACCTTTAGAAAGTCGGACGCATTTTCCTTCGATGATGTCAATTGCTGGTATTATTCTCATTTCAAGTTCAATTTCAAGAGCAATTTCAAGCTCAAATTATAAGTTCAAAAAGTTTTTCAAAATTTGTTCTCCAAACGCACCACTTTTTTCTGGGTGAAATTGGACTCCGAAGAAATTATCGCGTTGTAATGCTGTGCTGTATGCTAGTTCGTAATTGGTTGTTGCAATGGTATTTTCAGATAAAGGCGCATAAAAACTGTGTACCAAATACATGAATTCATTCTCTTTAATTCTTTTAAATAAGGGCGATTTCAGATTGTAAATCGTGTTCCAACCCATTTGAGGAACTTTCACTTCATTTGAAAACTTTACGACATTGACATCAAAAATTCCTAATGCATTGGTGTCACCTTCTTCAGAATGTTTACACATCAATTGCATGCCCAAACAAATTCCTAAAACCGGTTGTTTTAAGGTTGGAATCAATACATCTAAACCACTTTCTTGTAACATTTTCATAGCACTACTCGCCTCGCCTACACCAGGAAAAATGACTTTATCGGCCGATTTTATGATATTCCAATCGTTAGTAACAATTCCTTCAAAACCAAGTCGTTTCAAAGCGAATAAAACACTTTGAACATTTCCGGCACCATAATCTATTATTGCTATCTTCATATTTTTATTAGTCGCAGTATTCAGTCGCAGTCGCAGTTAAAACCGATTTATTTCTGCTAACTGAGACTGTGACTGATAACTTTTTTTATAACATTCCTTTAGTTGAAGGTAAAATCATTTTTTCTGTATCGCGTTTTACAGCAACTTTAATTGCTTTTGCGAAGGCTTTGAAAATCGCTTCAATTTTGTGGTGTTCGTTTGTGCCTTCTGCTTTGATGTTTAAATTAGCTTTTGCTCCATCCGTGAAGGATTTGAAAAAGTGAAAAAACATTTCGGTTGGCATTTGACCAATCATTTCACGTTTGAATTCTGCTTCCCAAACTAGCCAATTTCTTCCTCCAAAATCAATGGCTACTTGGGCTAAACAATCGTCCATTGGTAAACAAAATCCGTAGCGTTCAATACCTAATTTGTTGCCCAAAGCTTTTGCAAAAACTTCTCCTAACGCAATTGCAGTATCTTCTATTGTGTGGTGTTCATCAACTTCTAAATCGCCTTTCACTTGAATATCTAAATCCATTTGACCATGACGCGCAATTTGGTCCAACATGTGATCGAAAAAGGAAATTCCAGTGTTGATGTTGCTTTTTCCAGTTCCGTCTAAATTTAAAGTGATAGCTATATCGGTTTCATTTGTAGTTCTTTTGATAGAAGCCGTTCTTTCATCTAATTTTAAAAACTCGTAGATCTTTTGCCAATCTGTTGTTTGTAAAACGATTACATTTTGGAGTTCTTCCAATGAAGTTGCAATTTCATTTCCGCCCAAATTTTCTTCGTTTTTGATGAAAATCGCTTTCGAACCTAAGTTTTTAGCCAATTCCACATCGGTAATTCTATCTCCAATTACGAAAGAAATTTTTAAATCGTAATCTGAATTATTCAAATACTTGGTTAGCATTCCCGTTCTTGGTTTTCTGGTTGGCGTGTTGTCTTCTGGGAAACTTCTATCGATAAAAATTTCATTGAATGTTATGCCCTCATTTTCAAATGCTTTCAGGATGAAATTTTGAGTTGGCCAAAACGTTTCCTCTGGAAAACTCTCCGTTCCTAAACCATCTTGATTGGTTACCATTGCGAATTCAAAGTCCAATTCTTTGGCAATTTTGCTCAAGAATTGAAATGCTTTTGGATAGAATTCTAATTTGGTTAAGCTGTCTAATTGATAATTTTCTGGTTCTAAAACCAAAGTGCCATCTCTATCTATAAATAATACTCTTTTCGGCATTGTTGAAGGTTTTTAATAATTCAATGATTTGTTCAGTTTCTTCTTTAGTTCCAACACTAATTCGTAAACAATTTTCGCATAAAGGTTGATTACTTCTGTTTCGAACTACTACTCCATTTTCAAGGAATTGTTGGTATCTAAAATTAGCATCATCCACTTTTATTAAGATGAAATTAGCTTCTGAAGGAAATACCTTTTCAATAAAACTGCATCTAGAAAGTGCAATTTCTAAACGTTTTCTTTCTGTAATTATTTTTTTTACTTGGGCAGGCATAGTGCTTTGATTCAGCTTTTTAATTGCCGTTTCTTGCGATAATTCATTTATATTGTAAGGCGGTTTAATCTTATTCAAAATCGTAATTATTTCCCTCGAAGCATACAAAATACCAACGCGTAAACCTGCCATAGCATATGCTTTTGAAAGCGTTTGTGTAATAATAAGATTTGGAAAATCATTTAAAACACTTAACCAACTTTCATCTTCGGTAAAGTCAATATATGCTTCATCTAAAACAACTAAGCCTTTGAATTGATTTAGAATTTTAATTACCGATGAATCTGTAAAAGAATTCCCTGTTGGGTTATTTGGCGAACACAAAAAGATAATTTTCGTATTGGCATCCACTGCATTTAATATTGCATCTACATTAGGTTGAAATTCTTCATTTAGTAGTACTTCACGATTTTGAACCGCATTTATGTCTGCTAAAACGCCATACATTCCATAAGTGGGTGGTAAAGTTATAATATTATCACGATTGGGTTCACAAAACGCTCTAAAAATTAAGTCTAAAACTTCATCACTACCGTTACCTAGAATAATATTATCTTTAGAAACATTATTCTTATCAGCTATAATAGCTTTCAATTCTCTATGATGCGGATCTGGATAGCGATTAATTCCATTGGTAAATGGATTTTCATTAGCATCTAAATAAATCATTTGCTTTGTAAATTGTTCAAATTCATCACGTGCTGAAGAGTACGGACTCATTTTTTTTACGTTTTCTCTGATTAAATTTTCTAAATTCATAACTTTTATTTTATTCGTAATGTAACTGCATTTTTGTGTGCTTGCAACCCTTCGGCTTCTGCCATAATTTCAATAGCTTTTCCAATGTTTTGAATGCCAGTATTTGATATTTTTTGGAACGTCATCGCTTTTAGAAAACTATCTAAATTGACACCGCTATAACTTTTGGAATAACCATTTGTTGGTAGCGTATGATTGGTTCCAGAAGCGTAGTCGCCAGCGCTTTCTGGTGTATAATTTCCAATGAAAATCGAACCTGCATTTTGAATACCATCAACAAAGAAATCTTCGTTTTTAGAACATACGATAAAATGTTCTGGTCCATACTCGTTAATTAACGATAAAGCGGTCTTTTCGGTTTCCACATAAATCAATTTAGAATTATTTATGGCCACTTGTGCAATTTCTTGTCTTGGTAATTCTTTTAATTGTTTGTACACTTCTTCTTCTACATCATTTAAGATATTTTTATTGGTAGTAACCAAAATCACTTGGCTATCTTTTCCATGTTCAGCTTGGCTCAATAAATCCGAAGCTACAAAACTTGGAACAGCCGTTTCATCAGCATAAACTAATAATTCACTTGGTCCAGCTGGCATGTCAATTGCAACTCCGTTTTGGGAAGCAAATTGTTTAGCAATCGTAACAAATTGGTTACCAGGTCCAAAGATTTTATAGACTTGAGGAATCGTTTCTGTTCCAAATGTCATTCCCGCAATGGCTTGAATTCCTCCAACTTTGTAGATTTTTGTTACGCCACATAAATCAGCAGCATACAGAATTGCTGAATTAATTTTTCCGTTTTTATCGGGTGGCGAACACAATATAATTTCTTCGCAACCTGCAATTTTTGCTGGAACCGCCAACATTAAAACCGTTGAAAACAAAGGAGCTGTTCCGCCTGGTATATATAAGCCTACTTTTTGAATCGGACGTTTTTCTTGCCAACAAGTTACTCCAATGGTTGTTTCTACTACAATTTTATCTGTTTTTTGAGCAGCGTGAAATTGTTCGATATTTGATTTTGCTAGTTGAATAGCTTCTTTTAATTCGGATGTAACTTCATTTTTTGCGATTTCGATTTCTTCTGAAGTAACTTGGATATCTTCCAAATTTACGCCATCAAAGAAAGAAGCATATTTTGATATAGCCGCATCACCTTTTTGTTGCACTTCTTTAAAAATTTGCTTCACCGTTTCTTCAATATCATTGAATGTTTTTGTTGGTCTTTTACAAATCTCTGACCAAGTATCGGGTTTTGGGTTGTATATTTTTTTCATCTTTTTTAGATTAACACTTCAACTTCGCTCAGTGTGACAATTATTATTATTTTATAAAACCATTTTTTCTATTGGACAAACCAAAATTCCTTCAGCTCCGGCTTCTTTTAGTTGGTCAATGACTTCCCAAAATTTATCTTCATCAATTACAGAATGTACACTACTCCAACCTTCTTCGGCTAGTGGCATCACTGTTGGACTTTTTAAAACGGGAAGAATTTTACTGATTTCTGCAATTTTATCATTGGGAACATTCATTAAAATATATTTTGATTTTCTCGAACGAAGAACGGATTGAATACGAAATTGTAATTTGGATACCAATGTTCTTGCTTCTTCTGAAATTTGAGGAGAAACCGCTAAAACCGCTTCACTTTTTAGAATCACTTCAACTTCTTTTAAACCGTTTTTAAATAAGGTACTTCCGCTGGAAACGATATCTACAATTGCATCTGAAAGTCCGATGTTTGGGGCAATTTCTACAGAACCTGAGATTTGGTGAATGTCTACGGAAATCCCTTTTGAAGAAAAATAATCTACAACTGTTTTTGGGTACGAAGTAGCTACTCGAAGTCCGTTTAAATCGTTAATAGAAGTGTAATTGAAATTCTTTGGTACGGCTACTGAAACTTTGCATTTAGAAAAGCCTAATTTCTCAGCAATTTCAATATTTTGTCCTTTTTCTACCAATAAATTATCACCTACAATAGCGATATCTACGACTCCATCTATCAAATATTGAGGAATATCTGAATTTCGTAAATAGTAAACTTCTAAAGGAAAATTTGATGCATTTA
The DNA here is from genome assembly GCA_018401995.1 of Flavobacterium sp. Taxonomy (GTDB): domain Bacteria; phylum Bacteroidota; class Bacteroidia; order Flavobacteriales; family Flavobacteriaceae; genus Flavobacterium. Next base: position 31,195 of record JAGYJR010000011.1, read on the forward strand.
CTTTGAGTTGATCATTTCCATTATAGATAGAAATTCCACAATCTCTGAGAATTTGGATACTTTCATCGTGTAATCGACCTGATTTTTGAATAGCAATTTTTAAAGTGTTCATTTTTTATAAATTTATTATTTTAAAAAAAGTACACCAAGGGGTTGAAGAAGCTGCTTAACAAAAAAACCCGCTTGATGTACTCAAACGGGTTTCTGATTTATATGAATTAATTACATAGCATCATTACTTCGCTTGAGCGGAGGTATGATGATGATGATGTAATTGATTTAAAAACATAATTTCTGTTATTATTTAACAATGCAAATGTAACAACTAATTTTTCGAATAAACAAAATGTTTTTGAAATTTTATATTTTGTTTAGTGATCATCGTTGTGAGAATCTTCAACATGATTAGTCTCTAAAGCACTGTTATTATTGAGATTTTGCCTAATTTCAGTATGACGAATTTCGCCTCCAGAAGTACCAACATTTTTAGACAAAATAGCGGAACCAATAGCTAAAATAAGAACAATATAAGAAACAATAGTTGCTTTTGTATGTTTTTTTAGATTGGCAGTTAACCCTAAAATGGAAAGTATTCCTAATGCATAAAGTATTTTCATAAAAGTTTCTGCTATTTCTTCGTGTTCATGAATGATATCATGTGAAATACCTAATTCTTCAACAATTTCTTCTGCTCCTTCTCCAGTCATCATGGTCGCTTTACCCATAATCATACAAACAAGGAACATTACATAAGCAGTATTAACTAATATAGTTTGCTTTCTAATGATTCCGAAAGCTAAAATTCCAATACCAAAGAATAATCCGATAATAGGAAAATGGTTAAAAACCATATGTAAATGCGCTTGATTCATAATTTTTGTTTTTAATTGGTTAAATCAAAAACTCCTTTTGCTAAGATTTTTGATTGTTGATGTATATTTTTATCTGGAATAATTTCTGTGAATTTTTCAGACACTGCTCCAATTTTAACTAAAGTTCTCTTAAAACTAAAATTGGTATTTAAATCTTTTACTTGTAAAAGTACATAATTTTTACCATCCGATTTTATTAAAGCTTCATTAGGAATACTTAAACCCGTTTTAGTTGCTGTTATAATTGAAGCCTCTACAAACATTCCAGAAAGCAATTTGTCTTTTAAATCAGGTTCTAATACCCCGAAAACTGAAATACTTCTATCTTTATTTTCGATTGATTTTCCAACGGTTTTAACTTTAGATTTGTATACTTCTTTTGAAGCTTGTGGAATAGTAAATTCAATATTTTGTCCTTCTTTAATTTTTAAAATATCACTTTCAAAAACATTTAAATTTAAAAGTAAATGTTGTGTATCCACTACTTCCATAATCACATCAGAAGGCGACATGAACATTCCTACGTTGGCATTCATTACTGTTATGTCTCCGGAAATTGGCGAGGTTAATGTAATTACTGAAGTAAATTTACCTTTCTCAACATTAGCAGGATTGATATTTAATAATAGTAGTTTTTCTCGCAAACCTTGATACATTCCTTTAGCTTGGCGGTAATCGCTTTCTGCTTTTAGATAGTTTTTTTGAGAAGTGATTTTTTCATTGTACAACGTTTTTTGACGCTCAAATTCCGATTTTAGGTAATTAATTTGTTCGGCAACTTCTACATAATCTTTTTGAATATCTAAATATTCCGTGTTTTCAAGTGTTACCAAAACTTGCCCTTTTGAAACTTTATTACCCACTAAAAACTGACATGATTTTACATAACCACCAATAAAAGGTGTGATTTTAGCCCGATATTGTGTTGGTACATCAATTTTTCCGGATGCAGAAACGATGACATTAAATTCGTTTTCAACCAAAGTGGCTATTTCCATTTTGGAAGATTGAAATTGTTCTTTGGTAACTGTTATCAATCCATTACTTGGCGTTTCAACTTCAGTTTTTTCTTCTTTACAAGAAATAAATAATCCGATTAGTGCTATTAAAATGCTATTTTTTATCATTTGTTCTCGATGTTTAGGTAATATAAATCTAAAATAGTTGTGTTGTATTGCATTACGGCTTCCAAGTAATCAACTTGAATGGTTGTGGCGTTTTCTAAACTTAAAATGTATTGAAAAAAGTCGATTTCGCCGTGTTTGTAACTGCTGTCAGCTACTTTTATTATTTCTTCTGATACTTTTTTTCCATACTCATTGTAGTAAGATATGGCTTGTTGTTGCTGTTCAACTTCTTGTTGTTTTTGTTTGATATAAGAATCAATTTTAGTTTCTTCTTGTTTCTTTTGTGCTTCCCAAGCTTGGGTTTCTAGTTTGGCAACTTTTGATTTTGCCATGTTTCCGTTGAATAAAATGGGAACGAATAATCCTACTTGAAACCCATAAAGAGATTGAGATAAACCTGAGTTTCTTCCTTGAAAATATTCCAAATTTAAATTGGGTAACCAATTCTGTTTTTGTAAACTTTCGTTTGATTTATAAATTTTCGTAAATGATTCTAAATGTGAAACATATAAATCTTTACTTGAATTTAAAGTTACAGTTGAAACAGGTTCTGAAATTGTATTTGAAATTACTATTTTTTCATCACTTTGCACTAAGGATTGTAATAGTTCTAATTGTGCTTTTTTCTCTTTTTCAAGTTGTGATAACTTGGTTTTGATTTGACGAAATTTTGCTTCAGCGGTAATTTTTTCTAAATAATTGGTTTCACCTAATTCAAATCTTCTGTTGCTTGCTTTTGAGAAATTTTGGTACAAACTATCCAAATAACGATACAATTTTTCTTGGTGTTGTATATTTACAATTTGATAATATACTTGTGAAATTTGTAATTTCAGTTGGTTTTGCTGAATTTCAAATCCGGTTTTTTCTTTTTCATATTCGGCATTATATACTTTCTTTTTAGCACCATAAACCGTTGGAAAAGAAAAGGATTGTTGGGCTCCAAAAACTTTTAATGGTTGATTATTTAAAGCTAAATTATTTTGATCGTAGCTGTAATACACATTCGTTTTTTCGAAATCATACGCCAATTTTGTTGCTTGTTTCGCTTTTTCAATTTTCAATTGACCGGCTTTAATTCCAGCATTGTTTGAAATGGCTTTTTGGAATAAACTATCTAATTCAGGTTTATTTTGTTGGGAAAAACCAATTAATGGCAATAACAACAATAAAATCATCATAAAGTCTGATTCTTTAACTTTTTTAAATTTTGGTTTTTTGAATTCTTTTTCATCTAAAATTTTAAATAAAATAGGTAAAACTATCATAGTTAAAAGAGTTGCTGTAAACAAACCACCAATAACAACTGTTGCTAAAGGTCGTTGTACCTCTGCTCCTGCTGATGAAGAAATTGCCATTGGTAAAAATCCAAGAGCTGCTGCCGAAGCAGTTAATAATACTGGACGTAATCTATCGGTTGTTCCTTTTAAAATGAGTTCATTCATATTGGTCATACCTTGATGCTTCAATTCTTTGAAATGTTCGATTAACACGATTCCGTTCAATACGGCAATTCCGAAAAGTGCAATAAAACCAACACCTGCCGAAATACTAAAAGGTAAATCGCGCATCCACAAGAATAAAATTCCACCTACTGCAGATAATGGAATAGCGGAATATACCATCAATGCTTCTTTTATAGAACCAAAAGCAAAATAAAGCAAGATAAAAATTAAGAATAATGCAATTGGAACGGCTATCATTAAACGTGATTTGGCACTTTGAAGATTTTCAAATTGTCCGCCATACGTGATACGATAACCATCAGGTAAATTAATTTTAGCTTCTATTATTTTCTTCACATCATCAACAACGCTTTGCAAGTCTCGGTTACGAACGTTTATTCCCACTACAATTCTTCGATTGGTATTATCTCTTGAAATTTTAGCTGGACCTTCAGTATATTCGATTTTAGCTAATTCTCGTAACGGAATTTGTTCGCCGTTTGGAGTGGTAACATAAAGATTTTGTAAGTCTTCCAAATTTTTACGATTGCTTTCATCTAAACGAACTACCAAATCAAATCGTTTCTCGCCTTCGAATACATTTCCAGCAGTTTTTCCTGCAAATCCAAGAGCAATCATATCATTCAAATCGGCAATATTTAAACCAAATTGTGCAATTTTACTTCTATCAAATTGTACATACATTTGCGGTAAACCCTCTGTTTTTTCTATAATAATATCGGAAGCACCTTCAACATTTTTAATTGCTTTCTCAATTTCATGCGCTTTTTTGGCTAAAATATCCAAATCTTCACCAAATATTTTAATAGCAACGTCTGAACGAGAACCAGAGATTAACTCGTTAAAACGCATTTCGATAGGTTGTGTAAATTCTACTTCCATATTTGGAATTTGTTTTTCAATCGCCGCTTTAATTTTATCTGCTAATTCGTCTTTCGTTTCAGCCGAAACCCATTCTGATTTTGGTTTTAGCTTTATAATCACATCACTTTCTTCCATACTCATGGGATCAGTTGGCACTTCGGCAGCACCAATTCTAGATACTACTTGATTTACTTCAGGAAAATTTTTTAGAATAATAGTTTCTATTTTGGTTGTGATTTCAATGGTTTTGGTTAATGAAGTTCCCGTTTTTAAAACCGGTTGAATAACGAAATCACCTTCATCTAATGTGGGGATAAATTCGCCTCCCATTGAACTAAATACACCAATTGCTAAAACTAATAATCCGACAGCGCCATAAATTACTTTTTTAGTATTATCCAATGCCCAAGTAATGACAGGTAAATACCATGAATTTAATTTCGAAATTAAGCGATTAGAGAACGAATTTGGATTTTCTTCTCTAGGTTTTAAAAATAGGGAAGATACTACAGGAACGTAGGTAAAGCAGAATAACATTGCTCCAACTAAAGCAAAACTAAATGTCATTGCCATAGGTTTGAACATTTTACCTTCTACTCCAGAAAGCGACAAAATGGGAATGAAAACGATTAAAATAATCAACTGACCGAAGATTGCCGAATTCATCATTTTTGAAGCACTTTTGTAAGTAATTTGATCAATTTCATCTTGACGTTCTTTTTTAGTTAATCCAACTAATTGATTTGATTTTGAAGCAATTTGAAAGGCTATAAATTCGACAATAATTACCGCGCCATCAATGATAATTCCAAAGTCGATAGCTCCCAAACTCATTAAGTTCGCATCGATTTTAAAAATATTCATAAACGAAATGGCAAACAACAAACAAAGCGGAATCACTGAAGCTACAACCAATCCTGAACGCCAGTTTCCAAGTAAAAGAACTACTACGAAAATAACAATCAAACAACCTAAAATTAAATTTTCGGCTACGGTGAAAGTAGTTTTACCAACTAATTCACTTCGTTCTAAAAATCCATTGATATAAACACCATCCGGTAACGTTTTCTCGATTTCAGCAACACGATGTTTTACGTCATCAATTACTTGTTTGGAATTGGCTCCTTTTAGCATCATCACTTGACCTAACACCTTCTCACCTTCTCCATTTCCAGTAATTGCTCCAAAACGATTAGCATGTCCGAATTTTACTTGTGCAATATTTTTCACGTAAACCGGATTTCCGTTTACATTTTTCACGACAATATTTTCAATATCTTCCAGCTTGGTAACTCGACCTTCACCTCGAATAAAATAACTTTGATTTGTTTTCTCGATATACGAACCACCAGCAATACTATTATTTTTCTCAATCGCTTCAAAAAGTTCGTTAACCGAAATATTCATCGCTTTCAAACTCGAAGAATGAATAGCAATTTCGTATTGTTTTAAGTAACCACCCCATGTATTGATTTCTACAACCCCTTTTATTCCAGACAATTGACGTTTTACTACCCAATCTTGAATGGTACGTAAATCGGTAATTGTGTAACGATCTTTGAATTCGGGTTTAACTTCTAAGGTGTATTGATACACTTCTCCTAAACCTGTTGTTATTGGCCCCATTTCAGGAGTACCAAAACCTTGTGGAATTTTTTCAGTAGCCGTTTTGATTTTTTCTGCAATTAATTGTCTTGGTAAATACGTTCCCATGTCTTCATCAAAAACGATAGTAACTACTGATAAACCAAATTTTGAAATCGAACGAATTTCTTTTACACCAGGTAAATTCACCATTTCTAATTCTACAGGATACGTGATATATTGTTCGATATCTTGTGTAGAAAGATTTCGAGAAGTAGTGATAACTTGTACTTGATTATTGGTAATATCAGGAACAGCACCAATAGATATTTGGAATACCGAAAATATTCCGTAACCAAAGATTCCTAAGGTAAAAAGGAGTACAATTAGTTTATTTCTTAAACTTAAAGCAATTATTTTTTCTAACATTTTAATACAATTATAATAGATGAATAGCATTTATCTGAAAAACCGATAAACACATTGAAATCATTAAAAATGATTATTTATAAAAAATGTTAGGTTATTTTAGGCGGTAACCAAATAGAAGAAATTAAATCAGATTTGAAAGACGCTTGATAAAAAAACTTCTGTTTGCTAGAAATTACAGCTTTTACAGGCTGAATTTGAAAATTAGTATTGTTAACCAATACGAAAACCGTTGAAGCAATTTCAAAAGTTTTAAAAGGTAAATTTTGATGATCTTCTGGATTATTTTCTGCGTTTTTAGAATAATGTGATTCCAGAAAATCTATAAATGAAATTGAAGTTGTGGTTAATTCATTCTTGTGTTCATTGTAATGCTCGATTAAATTAGGAATTTTCAATAACTGCCCTATCGATGTGTTGGCACACATAAATACTGAAATTAAAAAAAGGGCAATTACTTTATTCATTTAAATTTATAAAATTATCTAAACACCTTACAAATATAATGAATAAAATCAAGATAATTCTTAAGAACTACTTAAGTTAATTAATTAAGTCAATAGATTGATTATTAATAAAACTCTTGAGACTAGACTTACTCTTTTAAATAATATCTTGTTGAAATTTTCAATTATTTTGTTTTTCTCTTTTGGCTGTATTTTGGGAGGTTACTTATTCCACTATTTGAACCTGAAAACCTTGTTGGTAGCCAGTTTATTTTTAATTATAGCTTTATATTTTGATTTTTTGCGCTATCGTTATTTTCTGCTAAAGCGAAAAATGAAGTAAAGAAGTTATAACAATCCGTTGTATTTTCTAATAAACCATTCTGAACCAAGTGTTAGCAACAGAAAAATTAGTAACCAAAACCATTCAATTAATGGTGATTTTTTGGTGACTTCCTTTTCAACTGGACTGAAATTCGGGTTTTTCAAAAGTTGCTCAATGAGTGATTCTATTTGATTGGGATGAAATAATTCACCATTGGTATTTGTTGCCAATTGCTGCAAACGAGAAACATCTGGATTGACAAATTGTTTTTCCATTTCAAAATCTAGTACTTCGAAATTGGATTTGTACGTTGCATTTGAGGATTTTTCTTTAACTACAAACGAATAATTTCCTTTAGATAAATTATCGAAATTGACTTCATAATTAGACGATGATTTCAAGAAATCATAGGTTTTTGAAGCTTTTGTTTCGTTATTGATTACTTGAATGGTGAGTTGGGCTTTATCGTCAAACTCGTAGTTTTTATTGAAGTATTGAGCCGAAATAGTAATAGTTTCTCCCGAATTATAAAACGATTCATGAGAAACAATTAGTGATTTTTTACTTGAATTAGCGCTTAAAAATTGAATGGTTTTATCCATAAACAAATCAAAATCAGTGAACGATTTCTTTTGTAAATAGCTTTCCATGCGCCATTTCCAGATGTTTTCTCCAAAAAGATACGCTTTACGTTTTGTTCCTTCTTCTGCAAACGTTAAAATTGGACTTTCCAGTGTAACTGATCGAATTCTGGCTTGTAATAACGCAGCTTGATTCTTTTTAACTGTAATAGTTCCAAAAGCATTTTCTAATGGTGGGAAATTTTCGAAACCAATATTTTCTTGAGCAAATAGATTAAAAGTTGCGTCAAATTGGGCAGAATAATTTTCTACTTGATTCGTCATTTTGAATGAAAAATCGTCTTGGGATTGGTTTAAGAAATTAAAATCGGTATGCTTTCCCGTGATGATAAAAGTATTGGTATTTGCTTTTTTGGTCGTTTCAAAAATAGATTTAAAAGCTGTTGTTGGTTGGTAAAAAATAACCAAATTAATATTTTCTAACGAACTGATTTCATTTGATTTAAAAACAGTTACTTTACGCATTACATTAGATTCAATACTGCGTTTTAAAGCACTAATATCTGGATGAATGATATCTGAAACAATAGCAATTTCACTTTTTTGATCTATGATTTCTACAGCGAAATTCTTTGAATTATTAGTTGTATTTTTTTCTTGAAAAGAACTTGAAATTACGGCTTTGTATTTTTGTAATCCAACAGATGTAGCTTCCAATAAAGCGGAAATGGTTTGCACTTTTTTGTCTTTAGTAAAGGAAACTTTTTGCTTGAAAACTGTTTGATTGCCATTTTGAATTGCGAAATCTGTTGTAATGGCTTTAGTTCCATTGTATTGCACAAAGACTTCAACTGGAAATTTATTTTTCAAGAAAGCGTATTTGTTTACATTCAAATCATTGATTTTCAAGTCAAAAACTGTGGTTGTATCACCCAAAACAACTGGATAAACCGAAGTGTTTTCTTGAAAATTATAGACATAATCTTTTCCAACCGTTTGATTTCCATCGGTTAACAAAACTATTGGATACTTTTTATTGCGGTACAATTGCTTTAAATTATCGGCAACTGCGGCAATATTGGTTTGGTTTCCAGAAAAATCAAAAGTTGTTGTTGGTTGTAAATCATTGGCTAATGCAAATAATTGCACATCAAATTTTTCTTGAAGTGCTTTATTTGTTGCTATTTGCTCATAAATTTTCCAATTATTCTCATTTATTTCTAAAAAAGGAATTGATTTGGAATTATCTACAACTAGTGGCAGTGGAGTTTTTTCAACTTCAAATGTTGAACGAGAAATAATTGGGTTAATCAACAATAAAAAGACCAATAAATAAGAAGCAAAACGTAAAAAAGCCAAAAGCCAATTCCATTTGGACTGACTTTTAGCTTTGTAAAAATAATGGTAATACGACAAAGCTCCAGCTAGTACTACTGATAAAACGAGAAGTAAAATGATGGTGTTTGTCATGTTTATAGTTATCAGTGTTCAGTAAATAGTAATCAGTTTTATATAAAGTTAAAACTGTAAAAATTTTATAATTTATTTAATCCAAAATTTGGGATGTTCGCCTATTATTTTACTTACGCCTATTTTATTTTTCCATGCAAATCCATTTATTTTCAATTTACCTAACAGTTTCATTCCAGTTTCAATAGACATGTCTTTTTGATTTGCAAGTGTTCTTTTGAAAGAAATCTCAATTTCTGTTGAATCTTTTAAAGTTGCCGTTATGGCTCTATATATCAATGGAGGTTCTTGAATTATATATAAATCTTTGTTACTTATATTTAAAATTTCAATAACTTCTTGCCAAAAGCCAATCCCATTTGGACTGACTTTTGGCTTTGTAAAAATATTGGTAATAAGACAAAACTACAGCTAATACTACTGAAAAAACAAGAAGTAAAATGGTAGTGTTTGTCATTTTAAAGTTTATTGTTTGTGGTTTATGGTTGTATTAGTTCATGGTTAACAATAAACCACAAACTAATAACTACAAACTTTTTTAAGTTAGCATTCCTCCGTCAACGTTAATTACTTGTCCGGTTACATAAGCGCTCATGTCTGAAGCTAGGAAAACACAAACATTAGCAACATCTTCTGGAGTTCCGCCACGTTTCAATGGAATTGAGTCTCTCCAACCTTTCACAACATCTTCATTTAATTTGGCAGTCATTTCAGTTTCAATAAAACCTGGAGCAATAGCGTTGCAACGAATGTTTCTTGAACCTAATTCTAAAGCAATAGATTTGGTAAATCCATTCATACCTGCTTTTGAAGCCGCATAATTAGCTTGACCCGCATTTCCTTTCACTCCTACTACACTACTCATGTTCACGATAGAACCTTTGCGGTTTTTCAACATGATTTTTTGTACAGCTTTTGTCATATTGAAAACAGATTTTAAGTTGATATCAATCACTTTATCAAAATCTTCTTCCGACATACGCATTAACAAGTTGTCTTTAGTAATTCCTGCGTTGTTGATTAATACATCAATAGTACCAAACTCAGCAATAACATCATCCACTAATTTATGAGCATCGTTGAAGTCAGCTGCGTTTGATTGGTATCCTTTTGCTTTAACACCTAAAGCGTTTAATTCATTTTCTAATGCCATAGCTGATTCTACAGACGAACTGTAAGTAAAAGCTACATTTGCGCCTTGTTCTGCAAATACTTTTGCTATTCCACTACCAATTCCGCGGCTTGCACCCGTAATGATAGCTACTTTTCCTTCTAATAATTTCATTTTCTGTGTAGTTTGTTAATTCGTTTAGCAAATATACTAATTTACTTTTTGAAAAAAGAAAAGCCCTACAAAATGTAAGGCTTCAATTTTATTTATTTTTTGGATTGATTATCCTAAAACTTCTTTTACTTTCTTTCCAATTTCTGCTGGAGAATCTACTACGTGAATACCACATTCTCTCATGATACGTTTTTTAGCTTCTGCTGTATCATCAGCACCACCAACGATTGCACCTGCGTGACCCATTGTTCTTCCTTTTGGAGCAGTTTCACCAGCGATGAAACCAACCACTGGTTTGCGGTTTCCGTCAGCTTTTACCCAACGAGCAGCATCAGCTTCTAATTGTCCACCAATTTCACCAATCATGATGATGATTTCAGTTTCTGGATCATTCATTAATAATTCAACAGCTTCTTTTGTAGTAGTTCCAATGATTGGATCTCCACCAATTCCAATAGCAGTTGTAACTCCCAAACCTTGTTTTGCCACTTGGTCAGCTGCTTCATAAGTTAAAGTTCCTGATTTAGAAACGATACCTACTTTTCCTTTTTTGAAAACGAAACCTGGCATAATACCAACTTTAGCTTCTCCTGGAGTAATTACACCTGGACAGTTAGGGCCAACTAATCTACAGTTTTTACCTTTAATATAATCGAATGCTTTAATCATATCCGCTACAGGAATTCCTTCTGTGATACAAATGATTACTTTGATTCCCGCATCAGCTGCTTCCATAATAGCATCAGCTGCAAATGCTGGCGGTACGAATAAAATAGAAGTGTCTGCTCCAGCTTTTTCAACAGCGTCTTTAACTGTATTAAAAACAGGTCTGTCTAAATGCATAGTTCCACCTTTTCCTGGTGTTACACCACCTACTACGTTTGTTCCGTATTCAATCATTTGAGAAGCATGGAAAGTTCCTTCACTTCCTGTAAATCCTTGAACAATTATTTTTGAATCTTTATTTACTAAAACACTCATGATATGATAATTATGTTGATTTTTATTTATTGTGTTGCAAAAGTAAGTTTTTTTGACAAAAAACTGCTAAATTTTTAATGTATTTTTTTAAGCCAATTTGCTAATTTGGTATCCTTTTAAAATAGTGGCTTCTTCAAACTCCCAAATCACCATAACTTTAGCAATTGGAATTAGTGAATTTGGGCTTTCCAAAGTACTTACCTTATGCAAATAATGAACTGCTACTTTATTATTTTCTTCAATTATTGAATAAATATCAACATCAGAAAACTTATAATTTGCGTTTAATTCGTCAGCCAAATTGAGAATAGCTTGTTTGTTCATTTCGTGATAACCATCTGAACTTTCCCATTGTAAAATAAAATTTTCAGCTAATAACGATTGTAGAAATTCTTTATTTCTCAAACCGTCTTCAGCATATAATTTCTGAATTAACGCCTTTTTTGTCATTTTACTTTAATTTATCTAAAATTTCAGGAATTCGTTTGATATTGGCTAATTGCTTTAATTTTTCTCTTGATTCTTCAATTGGTGTTCCAAAATACGTTTTTCCACCCTCAATTGACTTAGTAACTCCAGTTTGTCCCATTACAACTGCTTTAGAACCAATAGTTATTCCGCTAGTTGTTCCTACTTGACCCCAAAGAGTTACTTCATCTTCTATAACAACACAGCCTGCAATTCCAGTTTGTGCAGCGATTAAGCATTTTTTTCCAATGATGGTATCATGACCAACATGCACTTGGTTATCGATTTTAGTTCCGGCACCAATAGTTGTATCGCCAGTTACTCCTTTATCAATGGTACAAAGCGCACCGATTCCAACATTATCTTCAATTACTACTCTACCACCTGAAAGTAATTGGTCAAAACCTTCCGGACGTTTTTTGTAATAAAAAGCATCAGCACCTAAAATGGTTCCCGATTGTATGATTACGTTATCTCCAATTACACAATTGTCATAAATAGTAACATTGGCATGAATAATACAATTTTTACCAATGGTAACTTGATTTCCAACAAAACAATTTGGTTGAATTACGGTTCCTTCTCCAATCTTAGCTGATGGAGCAATTGCTGCATTTGAAGCTTGAAATGGTCGGAAATGATTGGTAAGTTTATTGAAATCGCGGAAAGGATCATCAGAAATCAACAATGCTTTCCCTTCTGGACAATCTACTTGTTTGTTTATTAAGACAATTGTCGCTGCCGACTGTAAAGCTTTGTCGTAATATTTTGGATGGTCAACAAAGACAATATCACCTGGAGTTACCACGTGAATTTCGTTCATTCCTTCAACAGGAAAAGAAGCGTCACCAACAAATTCGCAATTAATGATTGCTGCAATTTCTGACAAAAGGTGTGTTCTATTAAATTTCATTCAATTGAAAAAATTAATTTTGGATAGTAGAATCAAAAAAGCCCCAACCGTAATTGAGGCTTACTTGTTATACTCTTTCCATGTATTTTCCTGAAGCAGTATCAATTTTAATTTTATCACCTTCATTGATAAATAAAGGAACGTTTACAGTTGCACCTGTTTCAACCGTAGCTGGTTTTGTTGCGTTTGTAGCTGTGTTTCCTTTAACTCCAGGCTCTGTATAAGTTACTTCCAAAATTACAGAAGCTGCCATATCTACTGACAAAGGCAAGTCTGTTTCTGTGTTAATTTGAATCATGACATTTTCACCTTCTTTTAATAAGTCTGGAGCATCTAGCACATTTCTATTTAAAGTAATTTGCTCAAATGTTTCTGTATTCATGAAGTGAAAATCATTTCCTTCTGCGTATAAATATTGGAATGTATGTGTTTCTACACGAACTACATCAATTTTATGTCCTGCTGAAAAAGTATTATCTAGCACTTTTCCGTTAGTTAATGATTTTAATTTTGTTCTTACGAAAGCTGGACCTTTACCTGGTTTAACGTGTAAGAATTCAATAATTTTATAGATGTCGTGGTTGTGTTTGATACATAAACCGTTTCTGATATCTGATGTACTTGCCATTTTTATGTTTGTTTGAATGATAATTAATATTAATATATTCCTGAGTAACCTTTCATAATTCCTCTTGACGAACTTCTAATGAATTGAATAATTTCATCACGCTCTGGAGTTGCTTCCATTTCAGCTTCAATTATTCCTAAAGCTTGAGAAGTATTGTAATTTTTTTGGTATAAAATTCGGTAAATATCTTGAATTTCTCTAATTTTTTCAGTGGTAAAACCTCTTCTTCTTAATCCAACGGAATTTATTCCAACGTAAGACAAAGGTTCTTTTGCCGCTTTTGTGAAGGGCGGTACATCTTTACGAACCAATGAACCTCCAGAAATCATGGCGTGATCACCAATTGAAATAAATTGATGTATTGCAGCTAAACCACCAATGATAGCATAATTACCAACTGTTACGTGTCCGGCCAAAGCTACACCGTTCACAATAATAGCATTGTCTCCAATATGACAATCATGCGCAATATGTGCTGTTGCCATAATTAAGCAATTACTGCCAATTCTAGTTTGCCCAGATGCTACAGTTCCTCTATTGATAGTTACACATTCTCTAATAGTTGTATTATCGCCGATAACAGCAAGAGAATCTTCACCACCAAATTTCAAATCTTGTGGAACAGCTGAAATTACAGCTCCTGGGAAAATATTGCAATTTTTACCAATGCGAGCACCTTCCATAATGGTAACGTTTGAACCAATCCAAGTTCCTTCACCTATTTCAACATTGTTGTGAATAGTTGTGAATGGATCGATTACGACATTTCTTGCTATTTTGGCACCTGGATGCACATAAGCTAATGGTTGATTCATATATCTTTTAGTTATTAGTAATTAGTGATTAGTGATTAGCATTATATTTAATTTTAACTAATTCTAAATTCTATTACTTTGTTTTTACTATTTTACTTTAACAATTTGCGCCATTAATTCGGCTTCTGAAACTAATTTACCATTTGCATACGCGTAAGCTTGCATGTGACAAATTCCTCTTCTGATAGGAGAAATTAAATCACATTTGAAGAATAAGGTATCACCTGGTAAAACTTTATTTTTGAACTTTACATTATCAATTTTCATGAAATACGTTAAGTAATTTTCTGGATCAGGAACAGTACTTAAAATTAAAATTCCTCCGGTTTGTGCCATGGCTTCAATTTGCAAAACCCCTGGCATTACTGGTGCTCCTGGAAAATGTCCAACAAAGAAATCTTCATTCATAGTAACATTTTTCAATCCAACTACATGCGTTTCAGATAATTCCAAAATTTTATCAACCAATAAGAATGGAGGTCGATGTGGCAATAAATTCATGATTCCATGAATATCCATTACAGGCTCTTTATTGATATCATAGTGAGGAACATTATTGCGTTCTTCTAATTTGATAATCTTAGCCATCTTTTTAGCAAACTGTGTGTTTACATAATGACCAGGCTTATTAGCAATAACTTTTCCTTGAATTTTTGTTCCAATTAAAGACAAATCTCCTACAACATCTAATAATTTATGACGCGCTGCTTCGTTTGGAAAATGCAACGTCAAATTATCTAAGATTCCATTTGATTTAACTGTAATTGTTTCTTTATTAAATGCTTTCTTTAGATTTTCCATAGTTTCTGAAGAAATTTCTTTATCTACATAAACAATAGCATTATTCAAGTCGCCTCCTTTAATTAGTCCATTATTTAATAACGATTCCAATTCATGTAAGAAACTAAATGTTCTACAATCAGCAATTTCCGATTTGAACTCTTTAATACCTTTCATAGTTGCGTTTTGAGTACCTAATACCTTAGTACCAAAATCAACCATAGCTGTAATGCAGTATTCTTCAGAAGGAATAACAGTAATTTCACTTCCTGTAGCTTCATCAACAAAAGAAATAACATCTTTTACAACATATACTTTTCTATCAGCGTCTTGTTCAACAATTCCTACTTTCTCAATTGCTTCAACAAAGTATTTCGAAGAACCATCCATAATTGGAAGTTCAGAAGCGTCTAATTCAATGATTACATTATCCAAATCACAACCCACTAAAGCCGCTAAAACGTGCTCTGGTGTTTGAATCATTACACCTCTTTTCTCTAAATTTGTTCCGCGTTGTGTATTTACAACATAATTTGCATCGGCTTCAATAATAGGTTGCCCTTCTAAATCTATTCTTACAAATGTAAAACCATTGTTTACTGGAGCTGGTTTAAAAGTCATTGATACCAATTGACCTGTATGTAAACCAACACCCTTCAAAGAAATTTCTGCGGCAATTGTTGTTTGCTTCGCCATGATTACTTGATTATTTTGAGTTGTTATTATCGTTTTTTAAAGCTTCTAAATCTGCTGCCAGCTTAGGTAAGTTTCTGAAAATTACAAAAGATTTAGCAAAATCACCATAGTTGAAAGCAGGGGTTCCTTGAACCACTTCTCCAGCTTCTAAATTTTTTCCAATTCCTGATTGTGCCTGAATTTTTACGCCATCACCTATAACTAAATGACCAGCAAAGCCAACTTGTCCACCAATCAAACAGTTTTTACCAATTTTGGTAGTTCCAGCTATTCCAGTTTGAGCTGCAATAACTGTATTTTCACCTATCTCTACATTATGTGCTACTTGAATGTGATTATCTAATTTCACTCCTTTTCTAAGGATTGTTGAACCTAAAGTAGCCCTATCAATAGTAGTACAAGCTCCAATTTCAACATCATCTTCAATAATTACATTACCAATTTGAGGAATTTTTCGATAGGAACCGTTTTCTTGTGGCGCAAAACCAAATCCATCGGAACCAATTATACTTCCTGAATGAATAATACAGTTGTTACCAATTACTGTTTCTGAATAAATTCGTACTCCTGCAAAGAAAACACAATCATCACCTATTGTCACATTATCACCAATGAAACTGTTAGGATAAATTTTAACATTTTTACCAATCGTTACATTTTTGCCTACATAACAAAAACTTCCTAAATACAAATCAGGACCATAAGTAACATTTTCTGAAATTACAGAAGGTTGCTCAATACCTGATTTCATTAATTTGACTTGATTGTAGTATTCTAATAATTGAGAAAATGATTGATATGCATCTTCTACTCTTATCAAAGTTGTGGTAATTTCTTGCTCTGCCTCAAAAGTTTTATTTACAATTGTAATAGTCGCTTGAGTAGAATAGATATAATTATTGTATTTTGGATTAGCAAGAAATGTTAAAGAACCTTCCGTTCCTTCTTCAATTTTAGCCAATTTAAAGACTTCTGCATTAGGATTTCCTACTACTTCGCCTTGTAAAATTCCTGCTATTTGAGCTGCTGTAAACTTCATTTATTTATTTTATTCGATTGAATCAGACCACATGAAACCACTTCATCTTGGCAAAAATATAAAATTTAATTAAAACGCTATGCATCTAGCATCACTTTTGGAAAGCAAATAAAATATTTAGTCACTGGTTTTGATAAAGCTTTCAAATGCAATTGGTCTGATGCTTCTACAACATCTTCAACCGTTTTGTCTTTCTTAAGTATACGTATAGGCTCGCTCGACTTACTGTAAGCTTGATTTTTTAACTTGCCTTTAAACACAAAATAATCCGCTTCCTTGTCTGAAATTTTCGCATAAGTAATGAATTTATTTTTAATGGCTAACAAATTCTCTTTATTGGGTTTATCATCTGTCATTTGAATCTTTAGTAAATCACGATTCAATATCATTTTACATAAAGATTGTAACACAAAATCATCATGAAATTGCCATGTTTTTATTGCTCCCATTACATCGTAATCATCCAAAAAAGCAAACTTATCCAAAACACTTTTATTAAAATCTGCTAAAGAAATTCTATTTTGCATAAAAAATTGCAAAGGTTCGCTACATGGTAAAGTTATTCCTTTTTGAGTCAACTCTTTTGCGCGTTTTAGAATTTTGGTCAGAATTAATTCTGCAACAACACTGGTTTTATGCAAATACGCTTGCCAATACATCAATCTTCGGGCAACCAAAAATTTTTCTACCGAATAAATTCCTTTTTCTTCAATGACCAAAACATCATCTTGCACATGCATCATTTGGATTAATCGTTCGCTGTTTATATTTCCTTCAGCAACTCCGCTGTAAAAACTATCTCGCTTTAGATAATCCATTCGATCCATATCTAACTGACTTGAAATCAATTGCAACATGAATTTTCTGTGATATTCGCCTTTAAATACTTGAATCGCAAGTTCTAATTTGCCATCAAATTCTTTATTCAATTGCTCCATGAAAAGCAACGATAATTCTTCGTGATGCACTTCTTCTACAATGCTGTGTTCCATAGCGTGACTATACGGACCGTGACCAATGTCATGAAGCAATATAGCAATATACAAGGCGTTTTCTTCTTTTTCCGAAATTGAAACACCTTTAAATTGTAAAGTTTGAACCGCTTTTTGCATGATATGCATGCAGCCTAACGCATGATGAAAACGTGTGTGATGCGCTCCAGGATAAACCAAATATGACATTCCCATTTGCGAAATACGACGCAAACGTTGAAAATAAGGATGCTGAATTAAATCGTAAATTAAAGAATTAGGAATGGTAATAAAACCATAAATGGGATCGTTGAATATTTTGAGTTTATTGGTTTGGCTCACAAGTTTAAATTTTGATTAGCAAATGTAGGGATTTTTTGCAAATGGAATTGTTTAAAACTTATATGAAAATTTTATACAATATTTAATACAAACCTCGTTTAATAAATAGTAACTTGCACACAAATTAAGAAGAAATGAGCCAAATAAAAATACTTTGGGTAGACGATGAAATTGATTTATTGAAACCACACATTCTTTTTTTAGAAAAGAAAAATTACCACGTAACGACTTGTAATAACGGGCAAGATGCTATTGAATTATTTGATGAAAATAATTTTGACATTGTTTTCCTTGATGAAAATATGCCAGGTTTGAGTGGCTTAGAAACTTTATCCGAATTAAAAGAAAAAAAAGCTTCAGTTCCGGTGATTATGATTACCAAAAGTGAAGAAGAATATATCATGGAAGAAGCAATCGGTTCTAAAATTGCCGATTATTTGATAAAACCAGTGAATCCGAATCAAATTCTATTGAGTTTGAAGAAAAACTTAGATCATTCGCGTTTGGTTTCTGAAAAAACTACATTGGATTATCAGAAAGAATTCCGAAAAATTGCTATGGATATGGCAATGGTAAATTCTTATGAAGATTGGGTAGAATTGTATAAGAAGTTGGTATATTGGGAAATGGAATTAGAAAATATTGAAGACCAAAGTATGGTTGAAATATTAGATAGCCAGAAAGCCGAAGCGAATGTGCAATTTGGAAAATTTATCGAGCGAAATTACGAAGATTGGTTTACCTCTAATGCGGATAAACCTATTTTGTCTCATGAAATTTTTGGCACTTACGTAGCGCCAGAAATCAGAAAAAAAGACAAACCAATTTTATTTGTAGTTATTGACAATTTGCGTTACGACCAATGGAAAGCCTTTGAAAGTATTGTAAACAATTATTATAAGTTAGAAAAAGAATCGTGCTACTACTCTATTCTTCCAACGGCTACGCAATATGCAAGAAATGCTATTTTCTCTGGATTATTGCCATTGGATATGGAAAAAAAATATCCGCAATACTGGAAAAACGATGTAGATGATGGCGGAAAAAACTTATTCGAAGGCGAATTTTTAACTGAACAACTAAAACGTTTGGGATTAAACATCAAACAAGAATATTACAAAATTACCAATTTTAAAGATGGGAAGAAATTAGCTGAAAATTTCAAATCATTAAAAGATAACGACTTAACTACAATTGTTTATAATTTCGTGGATATGCTTTCACATGCCAAAACGGAAATGGAAGTAGTTAAAGAATTAGCATCTGATGATAAAGCGTATCGATCATTAACGGTGAGTTGGTTTAAAAATTCACCTTTATTAGATATCATCCAACAAGCTCAAAAGCAAGGTTTCCGTTTGATTTTAACTACTGACCACGGAACTATTAACTGTAAAAACCCGTCAAAAGTAATTGGTGATAAAAACACCAGTTTGAATCTTCGTTATAAAACCGGAAGAAGCTTAACTTATGAAGACAAAGATGTTTACGCAGTGAAAGATCCAAAGAAAATTGGTTTACCAGCATTAAATATGAGCAGCTCTTTTATTTTTGCGAAAAACGATTTATTTTTGGCATATGTAAATAACTTCAATCATTATGCGAGTTATTATCGAAATACTTACCAACACGGTGGAATTTCTTTGGAAGAAATGGTAATTCCGTTTTTAGTTCTAGAACCAAGGTAAGACGAATGTTCAGTAAAGTTATAAATTAATATGACCATAATTTACAGTTTAGAAGAAATCAATGCTATTGCAAAACAAATTCTTGCTACACCATTATTAAAGAAAATCATCATATTTCACGCACCAATGGGAGCTGGAAAAACTACATTAATTAAGGAATTAGTAAAAGAATTGGGTGTGAAAGATAATTCGAGTAGTCCAACGTTCTCTTTAGTAAATGAATACCGAACGACAGTTGGTGAACCCGTTTATCATTTTGATTTGTATCGATTAAATTCGGAGGAAGAAGCTTATGATATGGGAGTAGACGAATATTTTTACTCTGGCAATTGGTGTTTTATTGAGTGGCCTGAAAAGACTCCAAATTTAATTCCAATCGATCATGCTTCAATCACCATTAAAGTATTACCAAACGATAAAAGAGAATTAGTTTTTAAAAATTAATACAATAAGAGAATAGCGATTTAAAGTCCTATTCTCTTTTTTTCTAAAACTATTTCCACATCTTTAAAAATATTCTTAAATTGGCTAAATTAAACACAACTCAATAGCAACTCATGTACAGTCCGTTTTCAAAATCACAATTGCTTCCGCAAGAAGAAAAACTAGAAATTGCTCGTCATAAAAGTGATTTGTTCATTGGTATACCAAAAGAAACTTCCTATCAAGAGCGTCGCATTTGTTTGACTCCAGATGCTGTGAGTTCGCTTGTTTTTTACGGACATCGCGTGATGATTGAAGCAGGAGCTGGTTTGAGTTCGAGTTATACAGATAAAGAGTACAGTGATGCTGGTGCTGAAGTGACCAATGATACTAAAAAAGTATTCAGTTGTCCCATGATTTTAAAGGTTGAACCACCTACTCTGGCTGAAATTGACATGATGAACCCGCAGACTATTTTGATTTCTGCTATTCAATTAAAAACTCAGAAAAAGAGTTATTTTGAAGCATTGGCAACTAAGAGAATTACAGCATTGGCATTCGAATTTATAAAAGACGAAGACGGTTCGTATCCTGCAGTGAAATCCTTGTCAGAAATTGCTGGTATTGCATCCATTCATATTGCGGCTGAATTGATGATAAATCAAAACATTGGTAAAGGTTTATTGTTTGGTAATATTACTGGAGTTCCACCTACAGAAGTTGTTATTCTTGGAGCTGGAACTGTAGCCGAATTTGCAGCAAGAACCGCACTAGGCTTAGGAGCAAGCGTAAAAGTTTTCGATAATTCTATTACCAAATTAAGACGCTTACAAAACACCTTGAATCAAAGAATTTTCACATCAACTATACAAGAAAAATCATTATTGAAGGCATTGCGTCGTTGCGATGTTGCTATTGGAGCGATGCGAGGAAAAAACAGAACACCAATTGTGGTTACAGAAACTATGGTCGAACACATGAAAAAAGGTGCTGTTATAGTTGATGTAAGTATTGATACAGGTGGTTGTTTTGAAACTTCAGAAATTACAACACATGATAAACCTACATTCATCAAAAATAATGTGATTCATTATTGTGTACCCAATATTCCCTCGCGTTATTCCAAAACGGCTTCATTATCTATAAGTAACATCATAACTCCGTTTTTATTGAATATTGCTGAAGATGGCGGAATTGAAAGCGCTATAAGATGCAACAGAGGTTTAAAAAACGGAATTTATTTTTATCATGGATTACTAACCAATAAATCAATAGCCGATTGGTTTCATTTAGAACACCGCGATATTAATTTAATTGTATTCTAATTTTTACAAACTATTCTAAAATCAGCATTAAAAATAGTAACTTTGCCAAAAATTAAAAGAAATGAAATTTAAATTCCGTTTGGCTTATTATATGTTTGGTTTACTCTTAGGAGCCATTTTTGTTGTTTACTTTTTGGGAGCAAAAGCTGAATCAAGAGATGTTGAATTTTGCTATTTACCAAATTGCCGTGCATTAAAAGATTTACGAAGCAAACCAATCTCCTATTCTGAACAAGCTCAAGGCGTTTTAAGCGAAAATTGGATTTCTTTAGACGACATTAAATTAAGTATGAAACATGGAGATATAGATTTTTCAAAAAGTAACGAGCCATATAAAAACGGAAAAATTTATTTAATTGAAGGGAAAACCACTCAAAATGAAGAAATTATAATTACAATGATAAATTACACCGATAGAGTTGTTCTAGAAGACATCAAAAAAAAGTAATTTTTTCAAAAAAACTCTTGCAAATATAAATATTCAGTGTATATTTGCACTCGCATTACGGTAATAGTAAAGCATTTTATTGGGGCGATTAGCTCAGCTGGTTCAGAGCACCTCGTTTACACCGAGGGGGTCGGGGGTTCGAACCCCTCATCGCCCACCATTTTAAATCCTACATTTTTTAATGTGGGATTTTTTGTTTAAAAAAATTAAAAATTTTTATGCCTGATTCCTCTTTCTCACTAAACAAACTTGCCACATTTAAAACTACAGATTTTCCAGAAAGACCAACTTTAGTTTTTCTTCATGATTCTTTGGGATGTATTGAGCTTTGGCGTGATTTTCCGGTTTTGTTAGGGAATTTAACGCGATGTAATGTTTTGGTTTATGACCGTCAAGGTTACGGCAAATCGAAACCTTTTGATAGTATTGAAAGAACTAACGATTACATGGAAATTGAGGCTGATGTACTTCATCAAGTTTTGGAAGAAAATAAAGTTGATAAAGCAATTTTGTTTGGTCACAGTGATGGCGGCTCCATTGCGCTTATTGCTGCGGCAAAATATCCAGAGAAAATTTTAGGAATCATTACAGAAGGTGCTCACGTTTTTGTCGAAAATGTTACCATCAACGGAATAAAAGAAGCTATTATAGCATTCGAAACTACTAATTTGAAGCAAAAGCTGGAAAAGTATCATGGAAATAATACTAATGATTTGTTTTGGGCTTGGGCAAAAACTTGGACTACTCCAACATTCGCTGATTGGAATATAGAACATTTTTTATCCCAAATTTCTTGTCCGGCTCTAGTTATTCAAGGTGAAGATGATGAATTTGGTACCTTATTGCAAGTAGATAAAATTGTGAATCAAGTGAATGGAAACGTTGAGAAATTAGTTATTCCAAACGTAAAACATACACCACATAAAGAAGTTCCTGAATTGATTTTGGAGCAAAGTTTAAATTTTATAAAAAAATTAATTAAAGAATAAATCTTCTTTTAGCCATCAGTCACTTTTATACTACTTACTTTTTCATCAGAATCAAAATAGAGCCTTAAATTTCCTGTATTTATTCCTTTTTTAGAATATCCTAAATAATAATAAAATTCATTGTTTACTTTATTATCTGGGTTTCCGAGTAAATCAATAATTTCTGATTTAGTTTTTCCAACTAATTCATAATCATTCCTTAAGCTATTCATCATATCCCAGCGCAATGACCAATTTTCTTCAGCATTTAGATTTGCGTTTTTCCATTGTTCACTATCGAATGGTATACCAGAAATATTTCCACAGGAAATTGGAAGAAGAAAAAAAATGAAATAAAGTAAGAATAAATTTTTCATTGTATTGAATTACACTCGATCATCCAAACCTAACAACAACAATTGCGCAGTAGCTTCGTTGGTTGCTAAAGGCACGTTGTGTACATCACAAATTCGGATTAACATGGAAATATCGGGTTCGTGTGCGTGACTTGATGTTGGGTCTTTAAAAAACAATACCATTTTTGTTTTACCTTCTGCTACTCTAGCCGCAATTTGTGCATCGCCACCTAATGGTCCTGAAAGCATTTTTCTAACTTTTAATCCAGAGTTTTCAATTTTACTTCCAGTCGTTCCAGTTGCGATTAGCTTGATGTTTTCAGAAATTAAAAGGTGTTTGTTTCGGTTCAAAAATTCAACCATTTCTGCTTTTTTTCCATCATGGGCAATAATTGCCATTTCAAACTTTTTTACCGTTTTAGTTTTCATTGGTATGGTATTGAATTAAACCGTCAATTGGTCGTTTAAGTATTTTTCCTGTTTGAATGCCGTATTGTGTAAGTAAAATTCCAATTTCATCTTGTAAATGATACGCAATTGAACCCACAAAATGAACCGGAATTTCTTTGCAATTTTCAAACTGCATGATGTAATTTTCAATAAAAGTTTCCAATTCTTTACGAATGATTTTTTGGCAAAATTCGGTATTCTTAAATTGGATTAAAAATGGAGCAAAAGTTGCTAAATACGCATTGGGATTGGGCTCTTTATATAAGTTATGCTTGATTACATCAGCATCTAAATCAAATTGTTTTTCAAATTCTTGAGCCATTTCCTTTGGCATGGCATTAAAATAATACGCACGAATTAAATGTCTTCCAAAACGATTACCCGAAGCATCATCCATAGCAATATAACCTAAAGATTGTACTTTTTGTTGCAACTGCGTTCCATCAAAATAGCTGCAATTGGAGCCTGTTCCCAAAATACATACAATTGCTTTCTCGTTTTTTGGTGTTGTAGCGTAAACAGCTGCATAAGTATCTTCAAAAACTTCTACACTTGCGTTTTTAAAAAGCTCTTGAAATACGGTTGCTAAGAAATTTTTCATTCTATCAGTTCCGCAACCTGCACCATAAAAATGCAAATGCGTGACATTCGAGATAGCTTCAACCAAAGTTTCATTGGAATGAATTCTTTCCAAAATATCTTCTTTAGTTAAAACCTCAGGATTCAAACCTAAAGTTTGTGTGGAAAACAATATTTCACCTGATGTATTTATGGCAATCCAATCGGCTTTTGAAGAACCGCTATCAACAATTAATCTCATAGTTAGCTAGGCATTATTTATTCCAAAAATAAAAAAAGTCTTACGATTGGCAAGACTTTTATAAATGTTTATTTTACAGTAGCTGCATGAAGCATTAAATCCAGCATTTTTGCTGAGTAACCGTATTCGTTGTCGTACCATGCAATAATTTTAAAGAAAGTATCATTTAAACCGATTCCAGCTTTGGCATCGATGATTGAAATTCTTGGATCCGACATGAAGTCTTGAGAAACTACATCATCTTCAGTTAACCCAATGATTCCTTTCATATGAGTTTCTGATGCTTTGCGAATAACTTCCATGATTGCTTCATAAGAAGTTGATTTTTCTAACTTTACCGTTAAATCAACCACAGAAACGTTTGCCGTTGGCACTCTAAACGCCATTCCTGTAAGTTTTCCTTTTAACGATGGAATTACTTTGGTAACAGCTTTTGCAGCGCCAGTTGAAGCAGGAATAATATTAATTAAAGCCGAACGACCCGCTCTAAAATCTTTTTTCGATGGACCATCAACGGTTAATTGCGTTGCTGTTGTAGCGTGAACTGTTGTCATTAATGCTTCTACAATTTCAAATTCATCATGAAGTACTTTTGCCAGCGGCGCTAAACAATTGGTAGTACAAGATGCATTGGAAAGAATGGTATCAGTTGCGGTAATTTTTTCTTCATTTACGCCCATTACAAACATAGGAGTATCAGCTGAAGGTGCAGAAATCACTACTTTTTTTGCTCCACCATCAATATGGAATTGTGCTTTTTCAAGCGTAGTGAAAATACCTGTACATTCGGCTATAATTTCAGCACCAACTTCATTCCACTTGATTTGTACTGGATCTTTTTCGGCAGTAATTCTAATATAGGTATCGTTCACGTATAATTTACCTTCTTTAACTTCTACTTTTCCATCAAATTGACCGTGTACGGAATCGTATTTTAGTAAATAAGCTAAATGATCTACTTCCAATAAATCATTGATGGCTACTACTTCTACATTATTTCTTTTGATACTTTCTCTAAAAACTAGTCTTCCAATTCTTCCGAATCCATTAATTCCTATCTTAATTTTTGACATATATTCTGATTTTAATTTAAATTGATGTAATATCTGAAACTCTTAATAATTCTTTGTCAATTTCGCAACTTCCTTTGATGGCTTGTTCTAAAGGTGTTAATTCCATTTTATCATTGAGTAATCCCACCATATAATTGGATTTTCCTTCCAGTAAAGATTCTACAGCTTTTACACCCATTCGTGAAGCTAAAACACGATCAAAACACGATGGCGAACCACCACGCTGCATATGACCTAATACCGAAACACGAACATCGTATTCGGGTAGATTAGCTTCCACATATTCTTTTAGTTCGAAAACATTTTTCCCTGTTGTTTTATCGCCTTCTGAAACCACAACGATACTCGAAGTTTTTCCGTTTTTCTTACTTCTTTCTAAAGATTCAATCAAACGATCTAATCCTAAATCTTCTTCAGGAATTAAAATTTCCTCTGCTCCTGCTCCAATTCCAGCATTTAAAGCAATATGTCCAGCATCTCTTCCCATAACTTCCACGAAGAAAAGTCGGTTGTGTGAACTCGCTGTATCTCTAATTTTATCAATGCATTCTACAACCGTGTTTAAAGCCGTATCATAACCTAATGTATGAGAAGTTCCGTAAATATCATTATCTATCGTGCCTGGGATTCCCATGATAGGAAAACCAAATTCTTTATTAAAAATTTCTGCTCCAGTAAATGAACCATCTCCACCAATGATTACCAATGCATTTACTCCTACTTTTTGCAAATTTTCAAAGGCTTTCTTTCTACCTTCATAGTGCATAAAATCTTTGGAACGAGCTGATTTTAAAACAGTACCTCCTTTATTTACTATATTGTTAACACTTCTGGGACCCATTTCTTTGAAGTCGCCTTCAATCATTCCTTGGAAACCTCTATAAATTCCAATACATTCAATATTATGATAAGCGCAAGTTCTAACTACAGCACGAATTGCTGCATTCATTCCTGGCGAATCGCCTCCTGAAGTTAATACTCCAATTTTATTTATCTTCATTTGTTTCGTTTAGTATTGTAAATTTAAGAATTTAAGACGAAAATTCCGAACGTTTTGCCACGTAATTGGTCTAATTTATGATAAATTTAGCTTGAATTTTACAAAAAGTAGATTATTCAATTTCAGGAATCTCCAAAGGTTTTTCGGTTGGTTCTTTTTGCGTATCGGTTTTCTTGTTTTTTCTGTCGTTGATAAAATTTAGAAAATCAGGAGATAGATCAGAATCTGGGAATTCGTTAGAATTATCTGATTTATTTTGTTCTTGTTTTTTCTTGGTAAACACTTTTTGGATTAATTCTTTGAATGTATCAAAATCCACATTATACGTTAAACCAATTCCTTGAGTATATCCAATTCCTTCACCAATGTAATTGATATCATTTTCTCTGTTGAATACGCGTGCACGAAGCGAACCATCTTCATTCAACTGCATTTGAATTTCTACATTTCCAATTAATACCGATTCCGCTACGCCACCAACAGGTACACCAACTCTACCGTTTATTGAAATTTTCTCATTAATTTGGGTGTTTAATGTAACTCCAACCCTATCTGAAATTTGATTAATTCTATCACCTTGGCTGTAATCTACTCCTAATTGTAATTTGCTATCTTCATCAGAAAACAAATCAGAAAACAAGGAGCTTGCTCTTTCAAATAATGGTCCGTAAGCAACATTTCCAACATTTTCTGCTGTCATGAAAGAACCTGTTGAAAGTAAGGCTAAAGCTTGTGTTTGTCGCGTATCTTTATCTTGTAATTTGTAATCTACTTCGCTTTTTAACACCGAACTTACATTTGGAAAATCAATATTAAAATCGGGTTGCGGATTACTTAAATTTCCTTGGATAATGATAGAAACATTGGTATCTACTTTTCTATTGAACGAAGCACTTTCTAACAATAAAGCTGGATTTGCTTGCGTACTATAAATAGCTTCTAAATCTAAAACAGCATTCATGGGTTCACCATACCATCTAATGGTTCCACCTCTTTTTACACTGAATTTTTTATCAATTAAACCTCCATATTTAAACGAATAAGAACCTTCCATAATTTGGAAATCACCATACATTAAAAACTTTCCTAAGGTATTGATTTCCATTTTCATAGAACCATAACCTGTTCCTTTCATGGAATGTCCTGAATTTCTATCTAAAATTACTTCAATTTCAGCATTGGTGTTAATATCAAAGTCAAAATCCAATTCAATACCTTGGTAATTATTGACAGTATTTACAATACCATTTTCGTTATTAAATTTTTGTTCTCTAGTAATAAAATTCAAGAATGAATTATCTCCAACTTCTTCTGAATCATTTACTGGAATTTTTATTGATGTTCCTTTTTCAGATTCTCCTGCAACATTTATTACAAGCGCATTAGTTGGCCCTTTTACTGTTGCAAAACCATTTAAAAAAGCTGTTCCATAATAATAAACATCTTCACCATCTTTGGTGTCTAAAGCTAAAATATTGTCTGATCGTACTTCCAAATCAATTTCCCAATCATCAAATACTTCATGTCTAACACTTCCTCTAAGAAGTCCGTTAGTATTGAATTTAGTGTCCGTTATCTTAATATTTCTGAATAAAAATTGACGTTCTGTTACATCTACAATTGCATTAGGTTCAAAATTGTAATCTGTATTTAAATATGGAATTTTTAATCCCGATTCGTTTAAATATAACCTCCCATTAATTTCAGGATTTGACAGAGAACCTGCGATTGTAGCTCTTCCAGTTGCGTTTCCTCTAACATCTGAAACAATGGAACTTAATAATGGTCCAAATGGTGCCAAATCAAACTCCATAAAACTTGCTTCTAAATCAAGGTCAGATATTTTATTCTTATAATCTAATTTTCCTTCTAAAGAAAAACGATCTTCATCATCATTTTTGATGTAAGAATTGATTGCAAATTGATTAAAACTTTCGTTTCCTCTGATATTAAAAATAAAATCACCTATTGGAAATTCATTGATTTTGAGCGCATCAATTGTTATGTTAGACTCTGGTTTGAATTGACTTTCCTCTTGTTGAACTGAAACAAAACCATTCAGCTTTCCTTTAAAAAACAAACTATCTACTGAGGGCGTAATTTTTTCTAAATCAACATCATTAAAAACTAAATTCAAATCTTTAAAAGTAGAGTCTTTCATCGTACCATAAAAATTCATATTTTGCTCTTTGTGAGAAAGACTAATTTTTTCGAAAGTAAAATTCTGTACTGTTTTATCAAAGACAATTTTATTATCGTTGGTTTCTTTTTCGTTGATGAACCATAAATACTCTTTTAAATTTATTTCCGATTTTTTAAATCCTATTACAGATTGTCTATCTTCATTAATTGTATGATATAAATTCAACGCAAATTGATCTTGATTTTTTGAACCTCCATTAAACTCTGTTCTAAAGAAAAGAGTATCATTCATGGTTACATTAATTAAACTAAAATCAGAAATTTTATAATTTTTTAATCTAAGACTATCCATTTCAATATATGTATTGTATAATGGATTTTTATTATCAATGTCAATAGAAATATTGTCAAATTTATTTTTGAATGCTTCAATTTTAGGTGATTTAAAATCAAATTCGAAACGGCCTTCATCCGCATTGATTTTTCCTTTTATTTTGGTGTTTTTAGCAATTATTACATCTGGTAAAAACACTTCAACAATTTTGTTATGAATATCAAAATTGAAATCCAAAAATTGACCTTCTTGTAATTCGTTTGGAGAATAATTGGCATACAAACTTCCAACTGCATTTTCTAAAATTTTTTGAACTTGAGCAATTTTATATTTACCAACTACTTTTCCATTCACAATATCCTTTGAATCTACGGTTATTGTTCTTACATTATTTTCATCAAAAGAAGAAACAACGGTAAAATCTTCAAAGAAATAAGAAGCTTTACTGTTTTGGTAGGAAACATTTTTAAAATTAAGATTTCCATCTAAATCATCAAGAGTATTTCCTTTAGCCTCAAAACTCAGGTTTCCCTTAAAAATAGAAAAAGTATCAGTTTCAACCCAATTCAGTTCCTGCAAATCAGCATAATCAATATTGGCTTTGAAATTGTAATTCTTGATTTTAGAACTTAAATCTACCAAACCATCAAAATCCATGCGCAAATTAGGATCATTACTATTGAAATAACCTTTAAAATAAGGCATTTTCATTACACCATCAACAGTAATATTGGAATAATTATATCCATTATACACAAAATTTTTAATCTTCCCTTTTACTTTGGTGTTCAAATATTTTTGGTTAAAACCTTGACCATCAACAATTACGTCTAAATTTGTCCAACCAATTTCTTTTTCTCCCAAAAATGTTCCCAATTGAAATTTTCCTAGCACAATAGTTCCTTGATATGTGGCATTGTCAATATTTCCCAAGTCTTGTATTGCTAAGTCTGCATTTACTTGGCCTAAATTTGAAGTTAAATAGACTTTCGAATTAATAAAATCTTCCGTAAGTTCTACATCACCAGCGATATTTACATTACCTAACTTGTCTAGTGACGAAGGTAATCGTGTTCCTAAAATATTAGGAAGAATTGCACTTAAATTTTGGTAATTTGAAGAAACGCGGTCTAATTTTCCTTTGATGTAAAATGACTTTTCTTTATGAAAAAGATTTTTAAAAGTGATATTTCCAATAATTTCAGATTGGTTTTTATCTACTAATTTTAAATTTTCAGTGGTAAAATTATTCAATGTTCCAATTAAATGCGTATTGACATAAAACAAATTATCAGTACCAAATTCCTTATAAAAATAATTCAAATCATTAGAAGCAATTGTAGCTTTTTCAAAGTTCACATCAAAAACTACTTTATTATTGAAATCTGAAAAATCTTCTCTTTTGTAACGCAATTCTACAATTCCTTTAATTTCAGATTCTTTGGTATAAGCATCTAAATTTTGAAGTAAAATATTGGATTTGGTATACGTAAAATTAGCTGTTAATTGCTCCATTTGTAAACCTCGGTGATCTAAAAATGAAAGCTTCTCAATAAACGTATAAACATTTGGACCTTTAATTAAAAAATCATCTAATTTTCCTTCCAATTTTTTAAAATCAAGTAGTTTTGGTGTTTCTAGATTTTCATCCGTATAGCGAAAACGACTGTTGAAAATCGTCATAGAAGTAATTCTCATGCGAAACTTTCCAGAAGAAGGCGAACCATCATCAAACGCTTCAATGAATTTATCTAAATTGGTATAATTTTCATTTTTAAATTGATGAATATGAACATCCAAACCATGAAAAACGGCATCACCCAAATACGGATGCCCTTCGTTAATCAATTTATTGACATTTAAAATGGATGTATTAAGTGATTTAATATGAAAAAGCGTATCTTGATGATGGTCTCTTACTAAAACACCTTTCAACTTAACTGTTCCAAATGGAGTAATGGCAACTCTAGAAATTGTAATATCAGTTCCAAATTCCGTATTTAGCTCATTTGTAGCGTATTGGCCTAATTTTGTTTGTACAAAAGGTAATGATAAAAGAACACCCATAAGGAGTAAAAAAAGTAATAATATAATTACTGTACGAACGAGTATTTTTTTAAATTTTTTGATACCTTATTTTGTATTAAATTTGCAGGAATTGTTAGTAATTCAAATAACAAACAAAAATAATGATTTTTGTAAGATAATTACAATTATCAACCAATCAATTTTCGTGCCTTTTTATGAATACACCAAATATTTACACTTTAGCTATTGAAAGTTCGTGCGATGACACATCTGCAGCGGTTTTATATAACGATAAAGTTTTATCAAATGTTGTTGCCCGACAAACCATTCATGAAGAATATGGTGGTGTAGTTCCTGAACTAGCCTCAAGAGCGCATCAACAAAATATTGTTCCAGTAGTTGATGTAGCATTAAAAAAAGCAGGAATTACTAAAAACGACTTAAATTGTATCGCTTTTACTCAAGGTCCAGGATTAATGGGTTCGCTTCTGGTTGGGGGTTCTTTTGCTAAATCGATGAGCATGGCATTGGATATTCCACTAATTGCAGTGAATCACATGAAAGCGCATATTTTAGCTCATTTTATTGATGAAGAAGGATTTGATAAACCCACATTTCCTTTTTTAGCTTTAACTATTTCTGGCGGACATACGCAAATTGTGAAAGTAAATAGTTTTTTTGATTTGGAAATTATTGGAGAAACTACGGATGATGCTGTGGGAGAAGCGTTTGATAAAAGTGCTAAAATTCTAGGTTTACCTTATCCTGGCGGACCTTTAGTAGATAAATTTGCACAAGAAGGTAATCCAAAAGCATTCCCGTTTACTAAACCAAAAGTGGACGGATTAAACTTTAGTTTTAGCGGTTTGAAAACTCAAATTTTATATTTCATCCAAAAAAATGTAGCCGAAAATCCCAATTTCATTGAAGAAAATAAAGCGGACATCTGTGCTTCTATTCAACACACCATTATCAATATTTTAATGGATAAATTGAAATTAGCCGTGGCTGAGACTGGAATTAATCAAATTGCGATTGGTGGCGGTGTTTCAGCAAATTCAGGCATTCGAACCACTTTGAAAGAAGCAGAAAAAAAATACGGTTGGAAAACCTATATTCCAAAATTTGAATACACAACCGATAATGCTGCTATGATTGGAATTGTGGGATATTACAACTTTTTGGAACAAAATTTCAGTGATGCAGCTGTGGTTTCTAAAGCACGAATTGAATTTTAAATTCCAGAAGTTTCTATTTTATAATCTCTAATCTCTAACTTCTAAAAAATGCAACTATTTTATAATTCCGATGTAAAACCTGAAGATAAATCATTCTTTTTCGATAAAGAAGAAAGCAAACACATAGTTAAAGTTTTACGTAAAAAAGAAAGTGATAAAATATTTTTAACCAATGGATTAGGTTATTTTTTTGAATCAGAAATTATTTCTGCTTCTGAAAAAAAATGTGAAATTAGAATTGCTAATGTTCAATTTCACGAACCCACTTCTTATCACATTCACATTGCTGTTGCACCAACCAAAATGAACGACCGTTTGGAATGGTTTTTAGAAAAAGCAACTGAAATTGGTATTCACGAAATTACCCCTATCATCTGCGAAAATTCGGAGCGAAAAGTATATAAAATTGACCGTGCGGAAAAAATTGTTCAATCGGCCATGAAACAATCGTTGCAAATGTATCTTCCGAAAATCAATGAACCTATCTCCTATTCGCAATTCGTTAAACAAACCATCGACGGACAAAAATTCATTGCACATTGTGAAGAAACGGAACGAAAAGCATTCCAAAACGAAATAAAACCCAATGAAAAAGTCACTATTTTAATCGGACCAGAAGGCGATTTTTCTTCTAAAGAAATTAAATTAGCTATAGAAAATCAATTTATTCCTGTAACTTTGGGAAATACAAGATTGCGAACAGAAACTGCAGCTTTAGTTGCTTGTCATACAATAGCATTGATAAATGAATAAATTTTTAATTCTCGGAATTTTACTTTTTTGGGATAAAATCCAAATTCCAAATGAAAGACTTTCTAAATGCATTAGTAGACATCGTTTTATTAGACAAAGTTGGGAATAAAACAGGATTAGTATTAGTATTGGTTTTTCTTATTATTCTGTCAATTATTTTTTTAGTTACAATAGAAGATTCTTTTACTAAATTATTCTTGTTTTTAGGTTGTATACTATTTGCATTTCAAGCAAGAAGTTCATATAATAAATCAAAAAAATGAATAAATTTTTATTTCTCGGAATTTTGCTCTTTTGGAATTTAGGATTTTCCCAAGAAGTTGCCGTTTTAAAGTACAATGGCGGCGGAGATTGGTATGCAAATCCAACTTCATTACCCAATTTGGTAAAATTTGCCAACCAAAATATTCAAACCAAAATCAAAACTAAAGTCGCTACAGTTGATGTGGGAAGCGCTGAAATCTTTTCGTATCCGTTTATTCATATGACCGGACATGGAAATGTGGTTTTTAGTTCCAATGATATTCAAAACTTGAGAAACTATTTACTTTCCGGAGGGTTTTTACATATTGATGACAATTTTGGTATGGATGAATTTGTTCGCAATGAAATTAAAAAACTGTTTCCAGATAAAGAACTACAAGTAATTCCAAATAATCACCCAATTTTTCAAAAACCATATAATTTCCCAAATGGCTTACCAAAAATCCATGAACACGATAAAAAACCGCCACAAGCTTTTGGAATTTTTATTGAAAATAGATTAGCACTACTCTACACTTATGAATGCGATTTAGGTGATGGCTGGGAAGATATTGAAGTACATAATAATCCGCCAGCAATTAGAGAGAAAGCACTGAAAATGGGTGCTAATATTCTATTTTACGTTTTTTTAGAATAATTTTAACAAATTTCTTTGATTTAGATATTTTTACAACATTTTAAACTCAAATTACTACATAAATATTTTTTTTATTCATTTTTTTAAATATAAAATTGCGATATAATTAACCTTATAACTCAATAACAAAATGAAAAGAAAAATTTTAACATTATTGTTTGCTTCGCTATTACTTTCATGTAGTAATGATGAAAATTCATCTGATGAAGCAATAAACTTTTCTGGTGCAAGACACAGAAATTGTGCTTCACATGAAATTCTTGAAAAACAAATGAAGGCAAATCCCGATTTAGCAAGAAAAATGGCTGAAATTGAGGAAATAACAAATCTAGCAATTGCCGAAAACAGAATTGTTAACGGGGTTTTAGAAATTCCTGTTGTTTTTAATGTTTTATATCGAACTACTTCAGAAAACATTTCTTTAGCTCAATTGCAATCTCAAATTGATGTTTTAAACAATGATTTTAGAGGAACAAATGCTGATTACAATCCAAATAATCCATACAATAGTGTACGTGGAGCAATTAATGTCCGTTTTGTATTAGACAATGTTGTGAGAAAACAAACTAGTAGATCTTCATGGGGAACAAATGATGATATGAAAAGAACATCAACAGGGGGTATTGCTCCTTCATCTCCAACAACAAAGCTAAATTATTGGGTATGTACTATTGGAGGAGGTATTTTGGGTTATGCTCAATTTCCTGGTGGAAGTACTGCTACTGATGGCGTAGTTGTAGACTCAAGATACACAGGAACAACTGGGACAGTAAGAGCTCCTTTTAACAAAGGAAGAACGGCAACACATGAAGTGGGTCACTGGATGAACTTAAGACATATTTGGGGTGATGCAACTTGCGGTAATGACCTAGTGTCTGATACTCCTGTTCATAATGGACCAAATTCAGGAATTCCTTTAGTAGGACATCGTTCTACATGTTCGGGTAATCCTTTAGAAATGTATATGAATTTCATGGACTATACAGATGATGCTGGTATGTACATGTTTTCAAGAGGGCAAGTTAGTCGAATGGCAGCTGTGTTTAGTTCAACAGGTCCTAGAAGATCATTTAGATAAATTTTAAAAAAACTCGCTAATAAGCGAGTTTTTTTTTTATTTTAGCAAATAAAAATGACAACAAGAGAATTTTCAAACGGGATATTAAGAACCCTATTTATTTTATTTGGAATAAGTGCTGTTTTGTATTTAGTTTATGCACTTTTTTCATTAGTCATTTACATTGTAATTGCAATAATTCTAGCTCTAATGGCTAACCCTATTGTTAGATTTTTAAATACTCGTTTAAAATTTAAAAATACCTTAGCTGTAACTACAACACTAATTCTCTTTCTTTTATTAGTTACTGGGATTGTTCTTTTATTTGTTCCACTTATTATTAAACAAGGTGAAAATTTATCATTATTAGACATTAGATCTTTAGAAATGAATTATAATTTATTAATAGAAAATATTTCTTCATTTTTAAGTTCATATAATATAGATTTAAAGTCAATTTTGAATCCCGCTCAATACGCTTCGTCTTTTAATTTTAATTTTATATCAAAAATTTTCAATAACATACTAGGAATTCTTGGCAACTTAGGTATGGGATTATTCTCTGTTTTATTTATCTCTTTTTTTTTACTAAAAGAAAAACATACTATTTTCAACGGTTTCAAATCTGTTTTACCTGATAATCAAGAAGAAAAGGTTTTAATTTCTATTCAAAAAATCAGAGATTTACTCTCTAGATATTTCTTAGGGTTACTTTTACAACTATTTATTATTCTAGTTTTATATTTAATTGTCTTCTTGATTTTTGGTGTTGAAAATGCGTTCATCATAGCATTGCTTTGTGCTATTTTGAATATAATTCCTTACGTAGGTCCACTTCTTGGAATGATTGTAGCTTCAGTTTTAATAATGTTAAGTGGAATGCAAGCAGATTTTGTGTCTGAAACCTTACCAAAAACATTATATGTTTTAATTGGATTAACTATTGTACAACTAATTGACAACAACGTGAATCAACCATTAATTTTCTCTAAAAGCACCAAATCGCATCCTTTAGAAATTTTCTTGGTTATTCTAGCTGCTGGAATTTTATTGGGAATTACCGGAATGATTATCGCAATTCCTGTATATACATGCTTAAAAGTCATAGGCAAAGAATTTTTACCTGAAAATAGAATCATAAAAGCCTTAACCAAAAAAATGTAACGTGGATTTTTCTAAAATTTTACAACCAGAAATTCAGCAATTTATTTCTGAAAATGGTTCGGTTAATATAAATCAATTGGCATTAAAGAAAAATCCGTTTCCTGAAATTCCTTTTACAATACTACTAAATCAAATTGCTGCCAAACAAAAAGCAAAAGATAAATTACCAACTTGGTTTCATACCAAAAACATTATTTATCCAGAGAAACTATCCATTGAACAAACTTCTTCTGAAATAACAGCTAAATACAAAGCTTCATTGCTTAGCGGAACATCTTTAATCGATTTAACTGGAGGTTTTGGTGTTGACGATTATTACTTTTCAAAAGTGGTAGAAAAAGTAATTCATTGCGAAATCAATACAGAACTTTCTGAAATTGTAAAGCACAATTGCAAACAATTACAAGTTAACAATATTGAATGTTTTTCTGGTGATAGCGCTGTTCAATTGAAAGATTTAGACCAAAAATTCGATACCATTTACATTGATCCATCCAGAAGAAATGATGCAAAAGGCAAAGTGTTCCTGCTAGCCGATTGTTTACCAAATGTGGTAGATTTACAAGATTTTTATTTTACTTATTCCAATAAAATTCTAGTGAAAACTGCTCCAATTTTAGATATTCAAGCTGGATTAAACGAACTAAAAAGCGTAAAAAAAATTCACATAGTTGCCGTTGAAAATGAAGTCAAAGAGTTGCTTTGGGAAATAGAAAAAAATTGCAATTCAATTCCAGTTGTAACTACTATAAATTTTGAGAAAAATAAAGTTTTTCAGAATGAAATTCCATTGGAAAGCAATCTAAATGCAACTTATAGTTTACCAAAAAAATATTTGTACGAACCCAACGCTTCGCTAATGAAATCAGGAAGATTTGAAGCTATTTCATCCATTTTTTCAGTAGACAAATTACACCAACATTCCCATTTATACACTAGCGATTTGCTACAACCCTTTTCAGGAAGAAGTTTTCAAATTATTTCTGAAGTTCCGTATCAAAAAAACGAAATTAAAGCACATTTGCTGAATAAAAAAATGAATGTCACCACAAGAAATTTCCCTTTAAAAGTTGATGAAATTAAGAAAAAGCATAAAATAAGTGATGGTGGTACAATCTTTGCTTTTTTCACAACCAATCTAAACAATGAAAAAATAGTATTACTTTGCGAAAAAATAGAAAACAATGAATAAAATAATTTTAGCATTACTCTTTCCAATATTTTTACAAGCACAAAATAAAGATTGTATTTTCGAAATCGATCAAAAAACCGATTCTACTTCAATAAAATTAATGCAATCTAAACTCATGCACGAACGTGTTTTAGGTTCAAATTCTGATTATTTATTCTTTAGTTTATTGAATTCCAATGGTGTACCTATGTTGCAAATACAACAAGTACAAAACAGTAAAGATTTTATACCAACAACTTGTTTGAACAAAAAATCGAAAGTAGTTTTACAACTTGCCAATGGAAAAATAGTGAATTTGATAAGTTATAACGAAGATATTTGTAGCCAATTATCATCTAAAGACGGCATCAATACACGAATTTTAAACGGTTTTTTCGTATTTACTCAAGAAAACTATGAAGAACTAAAGAAAAGTCCAATTTCTCTAATGCGAATTCAATACACAACAGATAACAAAAGTTATGTTCTAAAAAAATTACTATTTTCTGAAACCTTAATGGAAAGCTCAAATCCAGAAACTTTTTTCATGGATTATTTGCATTGCGTGGAATAACAGTATAAGTTTAAACAAACAAAAAAGCCTTGCAAATGCAAGGCTTTTTGTGATCGCGCCAGGATTCGAACCTGGGACCTACTCATTAGAAGTGAGTTGCTCTATCCAGCTGAGCTACGCAACCTAAAAACATTTTCGTCGGGGTGGCAGGATTCGAACCTGCGACCTCCTGCTCCCAAAGCAGGCGCGATAACCGGGCTACGCTACACCCCGAAAACAATTGCTATTCGTTAAACGAACTAACTGGTCCGCAATAACTGGGTTATGGTAAACCCAAAAAGCAAAAAAAGCGGAGAGACAGGGACTCGAACCCTGGCGACGGTTACCCGTCGACAGATTAGCAATCTGCTCCGTTACCACTCCGGCACCTCTCCAATAATCTTTAAAAGAACTTATCTTTTTTGCGGTTGCAAATCTAAGATTTCCTATTGGATTTTACAACCTTTTTTAGTGTTTTTTTTATCATTTTTAATTTTCGTTTTGGAATCATTTAAATTTCAACACTATACAAGAAAAAAAATCTTTAAATAATAATGTAGCTTAATAAGCCAATCCATCTAGAAATAGGATATTATAAAAATAATATGCTACTAAAAATAAAAATAGTAAATTCGCAATTCAAACAAAATAAACACAATCATGAGTAAAAAAGTTGTAATAGTTTCTGCTGTTAGAACTCCTATTGGAAGTTTCATGGGAGCTTTATCTTCTGTTCCTGCTACTAAATTAGGAGCTGCAGCAATTAAAGGAGCTTTAAATAAAATTAATCTTGACCCAAATTTAGTTGATGAAGTATTAATGGGTAATGTAGTTCAAGCTGGAAATGGTCAAGCACCAGCTCGTCAAGCGGCTTTATATGCTGGTTTACCAAATAGTGTTCCATGTACTACAATTAATAAAGTTTGTGCTAGTGGAATGAAAGCGGTTATGCAAGGTGCACAAGCTATTATGTCTGGCGATGCAGAAGTTGTTGTTGCTGGTGGTATGGAAAACATGAGTTTAATTCCTCATTACGTTCACATGAGAAATGGTGTAAAATTTGGACCAACATCTTTAGTTGACGGAATGCAAAAAGACGGATTAGTTGACGCCTATGATAACAATGCTATGGGGGTTGCTGCAGATTTTTGTGCTTCAGAACATAAAATTTCAAGAGAAGAACAAGATAATTTTGCAATTCAATCGTACCAACGTTCAGCTGCTGCTTGGGATGCTGGTAAATTTGACACAGAAATTATACCAGTTGAAGTACCACAAAGAAAAGGTGATCCAATTGTAGTTACCAAAGATGAAGAATTCACAAACGTTAAATTGGATAAAATTCCAACACTAGCGGCTGTTTTCACTAAAGAAGGTACTGTAACTGCTGCTAATGCTTCAACTATTAATGATGGAGCTGCTGCATTAATTTTAATGAGTGAAGAAAAAGCAAATGCTTTAGGATTAAAGCCTCTAGCTTATATTAAATCATATGCTGATGCAGCTCAAGAACCAAAATGGTTTACAACAGCTCCTGCAAAAGCACTTCCAAAAGCATTAGATAGAGCGGGCTTAAAAACTTCTGATGTTGATTTCTTTGAATTTAATGAAGCGTTTTCAGTTGTTGGTCTAGCAAATGCAAAAATTTTAGGTTTACCGAACGACAAAGTAAATGTGAATGGTGGTGCCGTTTCTTTAGGTCATCCACTTGGCTGTTCTGGTGCTAGAATTATTGTAACTTTGATCAATGTTTTAGAACAAAACAATGCAAAATTAGGTGCTGCTGCTATTTGTAATGGTGGCGGAGGAGCTTCTGCAATTGTTATTGAAAGAGCATAAAATTATCATATATGAGTTGGTATGTGTTTTCATGTACCAACTCATTTTTAATTCATACTTTTTATAAATGTTTGGAATTTGTAATCTAGCCATTGTACCTGTAAGAGCTGAAGCTAGTGATAGAAGCGAGCAAGTTTCGCAATTATTATTTGGTGAGCACTTTAAAATTTTGGAAATTCAACCCAAATGGGTGCAAATTGAAATTGCTTTCGATAGCTATATCGGTTGGATAGATAGAAAACAATACCAAACAATTAATGAAGAACAATACAATTACCTGAATTCCTCAACTGATATTTTAAGTGCTGATTTGATAGAATACATTACTAATCCCAATAGTAATTTAATTCCAATTCCACTGGGTTCTTCTTTAGCTTTCTTAGAAAACGAAGACATAAATGTAGAAAAATTCAGCTATGAAGGCATGAAGATTTGCGGTGTGAAAGAAAAAGCTGGATTAGTTAAAACAGCTTTTATGTACATGAACGCTCCTTATCTTTGGGGTGGAAAATCTCCTTTTGGTATTGACTGTTCCGGTTTTACTCAGATGGTATATAGATTAAATGGTTATTCGCTTTTTAGAGATGCATCCCAACAAGCCAATCAAGGCGAACCCTTGAGTTTTATTGAAGAAAGCGAACCTGGAGATTTAGCTTTTTTTGATAATGATGAAGGGAAAATTATTCATGTAGGTATTCTAATGGAAAACAATTATATCATTCACGCTTCTGGCAAAGTAAGAATTGACAGATTAGATCATCTAGGAATTTATAATGCAGAATTAAATAGACACACACACAAACTAAGAGTAATTAAAAAAATAGTATAAAAAAATCCCGATATATCGGGACTTTTATTTTACAATAACTTTTTTAGTTTTAGGAATGGTAGCTAAACAGTATGGATTAGTTAAAGCCATCGTAACATTCTCCCT
>JAGYJR010000012.1 GCA_018401995.1 Flavobacterium sp.
AATTATTAACATATTATTTTTATTCAATTGCTTAAATCACTCATTTTGAACTAAAAAAATCAAATAAATTAACTAAAAATTTTATACTATAATTGAGAAAGTTATCTATTTTGGAACCTCTTTTCATTTTATCTATTTTTTACCTTTAAAAAAATTAAACAAAAACTTCAAAATTCTACTTAAATAAGATTCAGAGTTCGATTGTTTTTCCATCATCAGCTAGTATTACATTAGTAAAAATGGTTTCTGCTTCCGTTTTAAAAGGTTCTAAACTACCATAACGTGTAGAATAATGTCCCATAATTAAAGCTTTAGCATTTGCCAATTTAGCAATTTTTGCGGCTTGTTTGGCAGTTGTGTGCATTGTTTTTTCTGCTAAATGCTCCTCAGATTCTAAAAATGTGGTTTCATGATACAAAACAGAAACGTTTTTAATCAAAGGAACAATGCTTTCATCATAAACCGTATCACTGCAAAAAGCATAACTTTTGGGAGCATCAGGAGGAAAAGAAAGGAGTTCATTGGTAATAATTTCACCTGAATCTAAAGTCACATTTCCGCCCGATTTGATTTTGTCGAAATACACTTTTTCAATTTTATATTTCGCTACGGCTTCAATGTTTAAATGACGTTTGCCTAATTTTTCTTGGAAATGAAAGCCATTGGTATACACTCTATGATTCAGTGGAATGGTTTTTACAATCACGGTTTCATCTTCAAAAATTACTTCACTTTCTTTGGATTCTAATTCGTGGAAATATAAATTATAACCCGTAAACGAACCCGAAGCGCGCAATTGTAACAAAATAATTTCTTTGATTCCTTTTGGACCATAAACGTGTAAATCGTTTTCGCGGTTCAACAACATGAAAGTGGAAATCAACCCAATTAATCCGTAGAAATGATCACCATGAAGATGCGAAATAAAAATATGATTAATTTTTGAAAACTTAATTTTATGCTTGCGCAATTGCACTTGAGTTCCTTCCCCACAATCAATAAGAAACAAGTGATTTTTCATCTCCAAAACTTGTGATGTGGGATTAGTTATGGTTCGTGGTGTAGCGGCGTAACAGCCAAGAATTTGTAGTTTCAAT
The DNA here is from genome assembly GCA_018401995.1 of Flavobacterium sp. Classification (GTDB taxonomy): domain Bacteria; phylum Bacteroidota; class Bacteroidia; order Flavobacteriales; family Flavobacteriaceae; genus Flavobacterium. The sequence continues at coordinate 1,098 of JAGYJR010000012.1, forward strand.
TTTATTGGTTTTGGGTAATGGGTTATTGGTAATGGGTAAAAACTTTCAACTCCCATCTTCCAACTCCCAACTAATTTAAAATCCTAAATCGCGTTCAATTTCGTCCATTTCAATCATGTCGTGGGCTTCTAACACAGAAGGAACCACGTTTAAGTAATTGGGAACTTTATCAAAATCAACCGCATCAGAAACCAAGATTAATGACTTCTTAGCTTTTTTATGATTTTTAGCTAAATCTTTAAACTGAGCCAAATCTTTAGTTGCAAATGTTTTATCGTGAGAAAGATCCAAAATTAAATTTTGCGATTGAAACACATGATATTCATTTGTTATTTTTTGAACAAAAGATTCAAGATTGTTTTGCGTATCTCTAATAATCGTGGTATGTCCTTTTTGATCGACTTTCATAGTTAGTTGTAAAGAATAATAGCTAATATACTAATTTTTAATTTTACTTGCCAATAAATAAATTACTGCCATACGAACCGCTACTCCATTTTCGACTTGTTCCAAAATTACGGATTGCTGGGAATCGGCTACATCTGAAGAAATTTCAACACCTCTATTTATTGGTCCTGGATGCATAATTACAATTTCTTTGTTCAAGGAATCCAATAATTCTTTGGTTACACCGTATTGCTGCGTGTATTCTCTAGTAGATGGAAAATAATTCACATCTAATCGTTCGTTTTGAACACGTAACATATTCGCAACATCACACCATTCTAAAGCTTTTCGAAGATTTGGTTCCACTGAAACTCCCAATGATTCGATATATTTTGGAATTAAAGTTTTTGGACCACAAACTTTCACTTCGGCTCCTTGCATTTGTAGAGCAAAAATATTAGATAATGCTACTCTTGAGTGTAAAATATCACCAACAATTACTATTTTCTTTCCGCCAACATCTCCTAATTTTTCTCTTATCGTAAAACTATCTAATAAAGCTTGTGTTGGATGTTCGTGTGCGCCATCTCCAGCATTTACTATACTCGCTTTTACATTTTCAGATAAAAAGTGAGCTGCACCCGGACTACTATGTCGCATCACAACCATATCTACTTTCATAGATAAAATGTTGTTTACAGTATCAATCAGGGTTTCTCCTTTTTTAACGGAAGATTGCGCTGCAGAAAAACTAATTACATCAGCAGAAAGTCGCTTTTGTGCTAATTCGAAAGACAATTTGGTTCTTGTACTGTTTTCAAAGAAAATATTAGCAATAGTAATATCACGAAGTGATGGTACTTTTTTAATCGGGCGGTTGATGACTTCTTTAAAATGGTCAGCAGTTTCAAAAATTAAATCGATATCATTTTTAGTAATATGTTTGATTCCTATTAAATGATTTACTGATAATTCTTTCATTTATGTTGTGTTGTGTTGTTTGTTTTTATTTTGTTACCAAATAAACGGCATCTTCTCCGTCATTATCTTGCCATTTAACCAAAACTTTTTCATTATTGATGGCATCTACTTGTCGCCCACGATAATCGGGTTGGATTGGTAAATGACGACTAAACCTTCTATCTATTAATGTCAGTAATTCCACTTCTGATGGTCTTCCAAAAGATTGAATGGCTGTTAATGCTGCATTGATACTTCTTCCTGTATACAAAACATCGTCAATGAACACCACTTTTTTATCTTCTACTAAAAAATCGATTTGGGTTTCGCTAGCTTCCAATGGTTTTTCTCCTCTACGAAAATCATCTCTAAAGAAAGTAATATCCAAAAAACCTAAAGCTAGATTTTGAATTTGGTATTCCTCTTCCAAAATTTTCTTGATGCGATCTGCTAAATATTTTCCACGAGGTTGCATTCCTACAAGTACAGTATTCGAAAAATCGAGATGTTTTTCTACCAACTGACAAGCCAAACGATGCAAAATAATATTGATTTCTTTGGCGTTGAGTAATAATTTTTGACTCATAAGGTAAGATTGTGTTGTGGTGGTAAAGATAAGTATTTTTTGAATTTAGCCGTAATAAAAATTTGAGGAAAGGTACATAAGTAAAAAAGCTCCGAATTTACTTTCGGAGCTTTTCTCAATTAGCTATACTTTCAAAACTTAAACTACCCACTTTGGTAATACGCAATGCTTTAGAATAATTGAGTATAAACGAAATCGTTTCTTTTTTAGGTAACATTTTTGAAGTTGCTAATTTTTTCTTAGAGTAAAGTTTTGCCATAAAATTAATTTGTTTTTTAATTATAACGACAAAACAATTTCTTTAGTATCTAATTAGTTAAAATAATTTGGTTTTTTTCTATCACTTTTCTTAAATTCATCAAAGCATAACGCATTCTTCCCAAAGCAGTATTAATACTTACACCTGTTAATTCTGAAATTTCTTTAAAACTCATATCCTGATAAATGCGCATCATCAAAACTTCTTTTTGATCATCTGGAAGTTCGTCAATCAATCGTGTTAAATCTAATTCAACTTGTTCTGTAATCATTTGGCTTTCAATATTTGGACTAGAATCAAACAAAAAAGAAAAAACAGAATACTCACCAGAATCTCTTTGCATAGGCATTTTCTTATTTTTTCTAAAATGATCTACTACCAAATTATGAGCAATTCGCATTACCCAAGGTAAAAACTTTCCTTCTTCATTATAAGATTTCGTTTTCAACGTTTTAATAACTTTAATAAACGTATCTTGAAAAATGTCATCTGACAAATCCCTATCTTGAATTTTAGAATAAATAAAATTGTAGATTCTTGCTTGATGTCGTTCAATGAGAATAGTTAAAGCACTTTCCTCACCACTTACATATTTTTTTACCAGAATTGCATCTGAAAGTACACTAGTTGCCATAACAATACCTTTTTAGTTCTTAGGTTAATTGAATCGTCTAAAAAGTATTTTTTCGCTATAGGCTATTTTGTATTTTGAATTGAACTTCAAATTTAACATAAAAAAAACCTAAAAAGCAAATTTATTTTAAACTTTTTATCGGTACATTTATAAAAACGCATAAAACAGACTCAAAACAAATAGATTTCGCAATACCTTTTTTCATATTTATTTTCAACATTAACAAAATTTCACAATAATTGCGATTCGTTTATATTGTTTTATCCTCAAATCATTTAGAATAGTTCCAATGAATTAACCTTTGTTTCACTATCGAAAAGTAAACTGCAATTGTTATCTTTGCAAATCTTTACCAAACTATGATGAACACAACCGATTTTTCTAAATTAGAACCAAAAGAAAACATTTTGATTAAAGGTGCACAATTGCATAACCTGAAAAATATTGATGTGGCTATTCCAAGAAATAAACTCGTAGTAATTACTGGTTTATCAGGTTCAGGAAAATCGAGTTTGGCATTTGATACGCTTTATGCTGAAGGACAACGCCGTTATGTAGAAAGTTTGTCTTCGTATGCGCGCCAATTTTTAGGTCGATTAGACAAACCAAAAGTTGAATACATCAAAGGAATTGCACCAGCAATTGCTATCGAACAAAAGGTAAATACTACCAATGCTCGTTCAACCGTAGGAACTTCAACCGAAGTGTACGATTATATGAAATTGCTTTTTGCTAGAATTGGAAAAACTTTTTCACCTATTTCTGGTAACGAAGTAAAAAAACAAACCGTAACTGATGTTGTCGAAAAAGTAAAAGAACTTCCAATGGATAGCAAATGGTTACTCCTTTCTCCTATTCATTTGGAAGAAGGTCGCGCTTTGGAAGACAAACTAAAAGTACTTTTGCAACAAGGTTTTGCCAGAATTTTGGTAGATAACGAAATGGTGCGATTGGACACAATTGACCAACATTCGCTTGATCATAAAGATATTCTCCTAATTATTGACCGAATTGTTGTAAAGCAAGAAGAAGAATTCTATAACCGATTGGCAGATGCTGTTGACACGGCATTTTTTGAAGGAAAAGGCGTTTGTTATTTACAAGATGTTACTACAAATAATCGTTTTGAATTCAGTAACAACTTTGCTTTGGATGGAATTTCTTTCTTAGAACCGAATATTCATTTATTCAGTTTTAACAATCCTTACGGTGCTTGTCCAACGTGTGAAGGTTATGGCAATATCATTGGCATTGATGAAGATTTAGTCATTCCAAATACGGCGCTTTCTGTTTACGAAAATGCCATTTTTCCTTGGCGTGGTGAAAGTATGAGTTGGTACAGAGATCAATTGGTCAATAACGCTTACAAATTCGATTTTCCAATTCACAAGCCGTTTTTCGAACTTTCCAGCGCAAAACAATTGATTTGGGATGCAAACCACATACCGGACTAAACGATTTTCGAATTGGAAGAGAAAAATTATAAAATCCAAAATCGGGTGTTATCGCGTTATCGTGGCAAAACCAAATGTTCGACTTGTAAAGGAAAACGTCTGCGAAAAGAAGCCACTACGTTTTAGTTGAGGGAAAAATATTACCGGAATTAGTCGATTTTACCAATCAATAAACTCATTACGTTCTTCAAAAAGTTAGAATTGAATGAATACGATGCCAAAGCGCAAACGTTTACTAATTGAAATCAACAACCGATTACTGTTTTTGGATAATGCTTTGGTTTGAGTTATCTGACTTTTGAACTGAAATCTCAGCTTCGCTTTCTGGTGGTGAATCGCAGCGCATTAACTTGGCAACCCCATTAGGAAGTGGTTTGGTAGGTTCCATGTATATTTTGACGAACCGAGTATTGGTTTACATCCAAAAGACACCGAAAACTAATTGAAGTATTGAAAATCTTCGTGATTTAGGCAATACGGTAATTGTGGTGGAACAATGAAGATATCATGAAAGCGGATATGATTATCGATATCGGTCCAGAAGCGGGAACATGAGATAATTGGTTGCACAAGGAACGTATGACGAAATTTTGAAAGCCAATTCATTAACTGCCAAATATTTTGAATGGCGACGAGCAAATTGAAGTACCAAAACGCCGTAAATTCAAGAATCATATCGACATCAAAGGAGCAAGAGAAAATAACTTGAAGAATGAAGATTTTATGTTTCCTTTGACGTTTTGACCGTGATGGGTGTCAAGTGGAAAGTACATTGGTAAGAAAATTTGTTTCCAGCGATGCAAAAGAAATTGAAGGTGTTGGCGAAAAAGCCGGACAATTTTCAGAATTATCAGGAAGTTTCGATAAAATTAAACATATTGAATATGTAGACCAAAATCCTATTGGAAGAAGTTCGCGTTCAAACTCTGTAACGTATATTAAAGCGTAAGATGATATTCGCGATTTGTTTTCAGCTAAAAATGTACGAAATTAAGAAACTATCAACCCAAACATTTTTCATTCAACGTAGACTATGGTCATGTGGAAACTTGTAAAGGCGATGGTGAAGTAACTATTGAAATGCAATTTATGGCCGATGTGGTACTTGAATCGAAACTTGTAATGGCAAAACGCTTCAAGAAAAGAGATTTTGGAAGTCACTTTTGAAGGAAAAACATTGACGACATTCTAAAAAATGACGATTGATGAAGCTTGAATTTTTCTCAACGCACAAACAAAAACAAAAATTGTGCAGAAAATTCAGCCGTTGCAGGATGTCATTTAGGTTATGTCCACTGGGACACCGTCTTCAACGCTTCGAGGTGAGGCGCAACGTATTAAATTGGCATCGTTTTTAGTAAAAGGTACCATTAAAGACAATGCGTTATTTACTTTGACGAACCTACAACGGGTTTACATTTTCACGATATAAAAATTACTAAAATCGTTTGACGTAAGCCGATTGAAAAGGCCATTCGATTATTGTACTGAACACAATTTGACTTAATCAAATGTGCGGATTACATTTTAGATATTGGTCCAGAAGAGTAAGAAATGTGGAAAAACTAATGGCTTTTGGCACACCAGAAGAAGTGGCGAAGAATAAGAATTCAGTTACTGGAAAATATTTTAAGTGAGAAGTTGTAAGTTACCAAAAATATATTATTTCAATTTATTCTATTTTATTGCTAGTAATAGTAAATACAAGTTTCTTTGGGAGAATCTTCCTGGAATTTTTGATTTGATTATTTCAGGATTGACATTCATTTGTTTTATTGTGTTGTTGTTTCTATCAGTCAAATCATAAAAGAAAGAAAATTCAAAAATCAAATTAGAATAATCAATATTTGTATTTCATCAATTGTTTTAGTTTTAATTTATATTTATCCTTTCGATTTATGAATTTTGAAAAATAATATATGATGATAATTTATTATTTACTCAATATGAAGGTGTTGCAAACGGAACAGTTTCATTAAAATTTAAAAAGGATAATATTTTCATTGAAAATCGGTTTTTTTGGTGTTGAAAATAATATTGAAAATATCAGATAAAAATGATACTATTTTTTAGTATTTAAAAATCATCAAATTTTGGTGAAGAAAATCTCATATTGAAGATAAACAATTTAAGACAATCTACTTTATTTCAGAAATTTAAAAGATTCTTTACCTTAAGAATGAAAGTTCATGAAGGCTGACAAGTTAAGATAATTCTCTATGAAAGGAAAATATGTTTATTCATTGATTCTTTTGATATTAGTACAATATTCCAGAAAGTGAGATTTCATTTATGCCAAACTATATTCCAAAAGGAGATTATTGGCATTTACTATTTCCGATGGTTTTATTTAACTCTTCTTTTTTAATACTTTTAGTTTATAACATAATTATGATGGTTAGAGAGAAAAGAGTTGATTTCAAGAATCTTATTGCTTTTCTATTTTTAATTTGCTTTTTCCAATTTTTAAATAGTCCAAATTCTACTCTCAGAAATATTGGTTATATTTTAATTGGTGTAATTTTGGTATATCATATTATTCTTACACTAAAAAACGTGAAAAAATGAACATCAAACTCTTAACTATAGGCAAAACCGACAATAAAAATTTGCAAGCGCTGATTGAGGAATACACCAAGCGTTTGAGTTTTTATGTGAAGTTTGATTTGGAAATTATTCCCGATATTAAAAATGTGAAAAACATGAGCGAAGCCCAACAAAAAGAAAAAGAAGGCGAACTCATTTTATCTAAAATCACACCAACCGATCATTTAATTATATTGGATGAAAACGGAAAGGAATTTTCTAGCGTAGGATTTTCGGATTTTCTTCAAAAAAAGATGAATGCTGGAATTAAAACCTTGGTATTTGTCATTGGTGGTCCGTACGGATTTAGTGAAACGGTATACCAAAAAGCTTCTGGAAAAATTTCACTTTCCCAAATGACATTTTCGCATCAAATGGTCCGTTTATTTGTAATTGAGCAAATTTATCGCGGATTTACGATTCTTCGTAATGAACCGTATCATCATCAATAATGTGTTAAGTTTTTGTATTTTTTAACTTTTTTTTTGGTATTTTGATTATTTGCAATATATTTAGCCAAATTAAAATCGACTTAACCAAAACTAACTTTACACATTATGAAGAACTTTATCCTTTTTGCAGCATTTTTTATTAGTTATGTTTCATTTGGACAAATTAAAGTAATTGAAACAATCCCAACAATAAGAATTGGTGTAATTGGTCAAAATGACATTTATATTCAAAAGAAAGCAGACGAATATACTTTTTTTTACAAGAATGTAAAACAAGAAGAAGCTCCAACTATGAAATCATTTTCATTTAAAGAAATTGATAATGCTTTTGAAAACTTACACAAAATTATTGAATCAGGTTTTACAGCTGAACCACTTTTAGACATTAAATTAGAATTACCAGACGATTTTGTATGGATTCATTACAGCAAAAACTTTGGTGAAGTTTATATGCAATTTGTTACTACTAAAAAAGATGTATTTGACAATGGATTTTCTAAATCTTTAAACTTAGAACAAGTGAATAAATTGTTTGGAAAATCAAATATGTAAAAAATGAAATTGTAAAAAAAATCCTGATTGTCAACCAATCAGGATTTTTTTTATAGTTTACAATCGCAAGCTGGTAATTTCTTCGGATCGTAAATAAATTCATAGGAAGACAGTTGAATGCGTTCATCCGTAATTCCCCAAACCAAAATTTTATTTTGAATGTATTGTTCGTATGTCAAGCTGCTATCAAAATTCAAATGTAGAATAGTGGTTTTCCCTTCACTCATAAAATCAGAAAACTCTTTGATGAAATTAGGTAATTCGGAACGTTCCATTTCATTTCCATCAACCGTAATTTGATTGTTTTTATTAAAATTGATGGTGAAATTATGATACGGCATATATAGTTCTGCATTTCTTTTGATGTAAAATTTCGAAAATTCGTTATCAAAAAAATACTTCACATCAGTAAAAGGCAAAAAAGCCAAATTACTTCCAATACTATCTGCATACGAATACAACGTCATAGAATCTTCGCGATTGTGCGACGAACTTTTCTTCTTTTCTTGTAATTGAATCACTTCAGGAATGACTAATTTTAATGGCAAACGCTTGTCGATATTAAAAACCCAATTGGTTGAACTAATCGTGTTTCTTCGGTTTACTTCTACCAAAGTATCGGTTCCATTGGTATCAAAAAATAAATACACTGGCGAATGATCTAACAGTTCTTTCATAACGGTTTTATCTGCCTTTGGTAATTGCACGTCTTTTTTGTCACAAGAAATTAAGGTTGTAGCTAAAATTCCAAAACCAAATAGTATTTTCTGTATTTTCATTTTTTTAAATTCTTTTATCTTTTTTAGATTAATTACATTTCAATTTTTCAAACAATTTCAAACCATCCACAGCTTCTTTCACATCATGAACCCGAAGAATATTAGCTCCTTTTTCCAAAGCAATTGCGTTTAAGAAAGTCGTGCCGTTTAATGCTTCTTGAGCCGAAGTTTCCAATGTTTTATAAATCATCGATTTTCTAGAAATCCCAACTAACAATGGCAATTCCAATTGTTTGAAAATGTCTAATTTCTGCATGACTTCGTAATTTTGTTCCAATGTTTTTGCGAAACCAAATCCAGGATCAACAATCAAATCATTGATTCCTAACTTTCTAGCTTCAAAAATACGCTCCGAAAAATAGTAAATCATTTCCTTTACAATATCGTCATAATGAGCCAAGGCTTGCATCGTTTGCGGATTGCCTTTCATGTGCATCATGATGTACGGAACTTGCAACTCGGCTATGGTTGGAAGCATTTTTTCATCCAAATGTCCAGCCGAAATATCATTAATTAGAGCCGCACCATTCAAAACACATTGTTTAGCCACTTCCGCTCGAAACGTATCGATAGAAACAATAATATCAGGAAATTGCTTGATAATTTGTTGCACAACAGGCAAAATACGTTGCAATTCTTCTTCTTCCGAAACAAATTCCGCATTAGGTTTACTCGAATAAGCGCCAATATCAATAAAAGTTGCTCCTTCATTTAACATCTTTTCGACTTGGTTCAAAATAACCGTTGCTTCTTGAAATTTTCCGCCATCGTAAAACGAATTAGGCGTTATATTCAAGATTCCCATGACTTTGGGAGTTGCTAAATCAATTAAATTTCCTTTACAGTTGATGGTCATAAAATGGTTGCGTTACTTACAAATTTAATTTCTTTGTTATATTACAATTTCTCATATTTTATAATTCTGTCTTTTATGTTTAAAACAATTGGGAAAGTCAAAAATACAATCCAAATTGCAGTGTGTCTTGGTATAAAATTATAAAGATAATTTAAAGCATATAAAGATACACAATAAACAAAACAGAAAGTAGCATCAGAAATTTTCACTTGTTTTTCAGAATACCTTCCAATGTGAATATTATTCATTTTTTTTAATTCTTTCTTTTTATACTTTGCATAAAGGATTAGTTTATGTGGCATATATTCCGACAACAAAAATAAATTTTGTAAAATATACATAGAAGAAACACCTAAAATAAAATATTGAATAATAAGTAATAATCCCTCAAAAATACTTGAATCTTCAAAATTTGGACTAGTAAACACTCTAAAAATATGCTCAAAAGAAAAAACAATCATAATAATGGAACTCCAAATACTTAAAAACAATCTAGAGTTTCTAGTCAATGGCTTGTTTGTAAAAGCATGAATTATAGAATAGAATGAAACCAAAAAAGAAACGAAAATTAAAAGTATTAAAAATAAATTTTTAGTCTCAAATAAATTAAAATCTACAATCCAATATAAAATTGAAAGCGATTGCATTAAGGTTATACCTTCTGTTAACTTTGGAACCACTTTTTTATCATGAATAATCACTGATATCAAAACAAAAAATCCTAAAAAACCGAATTGCCAAAATATAATATGATTTTCAAAATTATAAACACTTTCATTTTTTCCAGGAAAAAAGAAAAACAAACTCAACACTAGTGCACCAATTGCTTTTAATGCAATCATTTTCCAGTTCGTTGAAAGTCTTTTGTTTTCATAAATAATACCCAAAAAAAGTGGAATAAAATTCAATACATATAAATTTCTTGCGCTAATTGAAATTCTATAAAAAATATAGATTAGGAAAGCTAAAAGAAGTCCCAAAAGAAGGTATAAATAAGTCGAAATTCGAAAAAAAATTGGCGGTTTTATATAATTTGATTTCTTTCTTATTGGCTTTTTTCGAGTCATTAGATAATTTAGTTTTACTTTTAAAAAGGAAACATCAATAACAAAACAAAAATCTTTGTGTTAATTGCTATTTTCTTTGTGCTTATTTTTTTACTTTTGAAAAAAATCATACAAATATACCGAATAAATGAAGAATACTTCACAACAATATGATGCGATTATTAGTATTTGTCGCGATTTATTTACCAAAAAAACCAAAGACTACGGAACGGCTTGGCGCATTTTACGTTTGCCATCGCTTACCGACCAAATTTATATTAAAGCCCAACGCATTAGAAGTTTACAAGAAAATGAAGTACGAAAAGTAGATGAAGACGAAACTTCAGAATTCATTGGCATCATCAATTATTGCATTATGGCATTAATCCAAATTGAAAAAGGAATCGCCGACCAACCCGATTTAAATTACGACGAAGCCGTTGGTTTATACGATGCAAAAATTGCTTTAACCAAACAATTAATGGAAGACAAAAATCACGATTATGGCGAAGCTTGGCGCGATATGCGAGTTAGCAGCCTAACGGATTTAATCTTACAAAAGTTATTACGTGTAAAACAAATCGAAGATAACAAAGGAAAAACACTAGTTTCTGAAGGCATCGACGCCAATTACCAAGATATGATTAATTATTCGGTTTTCGCCTTGATTCATATGGGATTGAGTGAGAGAAAATAGAAGATAGATGTTAGAAATTAGAGATTAAATATACACTATTTTGAGAATTAAAATAGCAATCATATTAAGCCTTATCGGATTTTTAAGTTTCGGACAAGAAACCAAGCTTGACGAAAACGGAAAACTCGTCTACAAAGTTGAACCAGAAGTATTGGACAGTTTATATTTTAAAGCTTTAAACAATAGGTTTGATTTAATTTTACAAAGCGGGTTTCATTACGTTGAAATGAATGAATATGGAAACAGAATTAAAAACTCAAACGTGTCTGACAGGTATAAATTTCTAACTACTAACGAATTAATAGATTTATCAATAAAAGAGAAAAGTACAATTGATATATTAAGAGTTGTTCATAAAGTAATATCGAAAGATACAATTGATATAAACTTTGAATACATAGGATTTAAAGGAATACGAAAACTTCATTTTTACAAAGGAATACGTTTTAAGAAGGCAGAAATTACTGTTGGATGTGGAGCAACAATTGGCTATCAACCTGACATAAGATTTGCTTTTGATAGCTTAAAAAATAAATGGGAAATAATAGAGAACCGATTTATAAGGAAGAATGAAGAGTAAAAATATTAAAATAAAAAGCTAGTTCCAATCAACAAATGGTAACTCTCAATTTAATTTAACAACAAAACTTGAAACCTGAAACAAAAAAAATATGAAAAACATAATTACACAAATTGCTCGAATCCTTGTTGGTGTTTTATTCATCATTTCTGGATTGATAAAATTGAATGATCCAATGGGATTTTCGTTCAAATTAGAAGAATATTTTAATGCCAATGTATTAAATGTGGAATTCCTAATTCCAGCAGCTTTATTGATTGCTTGTTTGGTAGTCATTTTTGAAGTGGTTTTAGGCGTGATGCTTCTAATTGGTTTCAAAACCAAATTCACGGTTTGGAGTTTGTTGGCAATGATTGTATTTTTCACCTTTTTAACGTTCTATTCGGCTTATTTCAATAAAGTTACCGATTGTGGTTGCTTTGGTGATGCGTTGAAATTAACGCCTTGGGAATCGTTTACCAAAGACATTATTTTATTGGGATTGATTTTAATTTTGTTCTTCAACCAAAAATACATTTTGCCTTTATTTGATAAAACTGCTATTAATTTAACTGTTTTTGCTACCTATACTTTGTGCTTTTTCATGGCGTTTTATGTATTGCAACATTTACCATTTATCGATTTCAGAGCGTACAAAGTGGGAACCAATATCAAAGAAGGAATGGCAATTCCGGAAGGTGCAGCTAAAAGTGAATACCAAATGGTGTTCGTTTACAAAGTTAACGGCGTAGATACCGAAATCAGTTACGACGATGTAATGGCTGGGAAAGTTCCTGAAAATGCAGAATTTGTAGACCGAAAAGACAAGTTAATCAAACAAGGTTATGTACCACCAATTCACGATTTTTCTATAGAAAAAGACGGAAATAATTACATCGAAGAAGTTTTAAATGAACAAAAAGTTATTATGTTTATATCGTACGATTTGAACAAATCAAAAGATAAAGGCATGAAACTATTAGAAGAATTTCACCAAAAAGCAGCTGAAAAAGGTTATTTGGTAATTGGAATGACAGCTTCAGACCAAGAAACTATCGCCGTTTTCAAAAAGAATTTTGGTTTGACTTTCGATTATTACTTTTGTGATGCTACTACTTTGAAAACTATCGAAAGGGCCAATCCAAGTATTGTAGTTTTAGAAAAAGGAATTATAGTTCAAAAAGCTCATTTTAACGACATTGAAAAAGTAAATTTAAAATAATAAAATGAAAAAAATTGTATCCCTATTATCATTGGCATTATCATTAGTAGCTTGTGCTCAACCCAATGAAACTGAATTTAAAAAAGAAGCACTAGAAAATTTGATGCTAACTACTAGCAATGATAAAATCACATTTCAAGAAATTCTAAACAAATACGAAGGTCAAACAATAGTGGTAGATGTTTGGGCTTCTTGGTGTTCCGATTGTATCAAAGGAATGCCAAAAGTAAAAGCACTTCAAGAGAAATATCCAGATGCTACTTATTTGTTTATTTCTATGGACAAAACGTACGAAGCTTGGTTAAAAGGAATTGAAAAATATGATGTGAAAGGCGAACATTACATGGCAACAGACGGCATGAAAGGAATTTTCGGAAAATCAATCAATCTAGACTGGATTCCAAGATACATGGTGGTTGACAAAGATGGAAAAATTGCGCTTTACAAAGTAATTGAAGCTGATGATGAAAAGTTAATTAAAACTTTGGAATCATTGAAATAATACAAACCAATTTTGAAAAATTCTTTCTTTAGATTTTTCAATTGTAAAAATTAAAATCATGAGAAAAAATATAGTCGCTGGTAACTGGAAAATGCATAAAAACCAAAAGGAAACGATTGCCTTATTGGAAGAAATTATTGCCAAAAAACCGCAAACTTCAACAGAAATTGTTGTAGCTCCAACATTCGTTAATCTAGCGAAAGCCGTTGAAATCACCAATGGAACAGGAATTACTGTGGCAGCACAAAACATGCATCAAGCAGAAGGCGGCGCTTTTACAGGCGAAATTTCCGCTGGAATGTTAACGGATATTGGTATCAATACTGTAATCTTAGGTCACAGCGAAAGACGAGCCTATTTTCATGAAACTGATGCGTTGTTAGCTAATAAAGTTGACACTGCTCTAAAACATGAAATGCGCGTAATTTTCTGTTTTGGTGAAGAATTGAAAAACCGTCAAAATAACACCCATTTCAATATTGTAGAATTCCAATTGCGAGATGCGTTGTTTCATTTGAAAAAAGAAGATTGGCAACATATTGTTTTAGCTTACGAACCCGTTTGGGCCATTGGAACAGGAGAAACAGCTTCACCTGAACAAGCACAAGAAATGCATCAATTCATAAGAGAGTTAATTGCTAAAGTTTATGGAAATACTGTAGCTGAAAATGTTTCTATTTTATATGGCGGAAGCGTAAAACCAGATAACGCCAAAGAAATTTTCTCAAAACCTGATGTAGATGGTGGTTTAATTGGTGGTGCGGCTTTAAAAGCAGATGACTTTTTGGCCATTGTAAATGGATTTTAAAACAGCATGAAATTATATTATTTTTTCTTTTTAGGATTTTTTAGTTCTATCGTTTTTGGTCAAAACATTCCCAATACCAAAAAAGGTTTTATTACGTTAACATCAAATCAAACGTATCAATTTACTGATTTAAAGTTTGAAAATAACCAAATTTCGTTCATAAATGTAAAGACAAAAACAGCTTATTATTATCTTCTAAATACTGTTAAGTTAATTACAGATGAAGAAAAGGCTATCATTTACCAAAGTGCTCTTTATATTGAAGAACAAAGAAAAAAAATAGAAGAACCAAAAGAAGAGCCAAATGACGGACTTTACAGAGCTAATTACCCTGAAGGAATTTATTATACTGTTGACGATTTTTTAAAGAAAATACCAAATGAAACTACCAAAGTTGATGCTAGAGAATTAATTGGTTTTGACAAAGAATTATTGGATTCTATAGAAGATAATTGTTTTTTTTATTACCAAAATTCTGATTCTAAAGTTAAAAAAGTCTTTGCTATTTCTTACAAAGGCCATTTGTATTTTCAAACTAGAGCTATTTTAAGTAATAGAAACAAAGATGATAACGCACAAACAAACGATTTCCCGAACAGTTTTGTTAGAGTTAAAAATGGCGGTGAAAATTACCTTTACCTTGAAACAAGATTAGTTAACAAATGGGCTCAAGGATTTGCTTATGGAGGTGTGGGTGGAACTTCAGGATATTACTTAGCAACAGATATGACGCACACAAAAGGAATAATTTGGGATTTTAAAAATAAAGAATTTAATATTTTCAAAAACTGCAAAGATTACAATCGTTTTATTGAAAAAATTCATCCTGGAAGTATTCAAAAATGTGAAAATCAACAACCGGATATTGAAGCAATTAGAAAGACCATTGAAATTATTAAATAAAAAACTCCGATTTTTATCGGAGTTTTACTTTTTTATTGATTCATAGAAATTAAGAATTCTTCATTGTTTCTCGTTTTCTTGAAACGATCATGAATAAAGTCCATTGCTTCTACTGGATTCATATCGGCTAGATATTTACGCATAATCCACATTCTTTGGATCGTGTTTTCATCTAATAACAAATCATCGCGACGCGTACTTGAAGAAACCAAATCGATTGCAGGGAAAATTCGTTTGTTAGCAATTCTTCTATCCAACTGTAATTCCATGTTTCCAGTTCCTTTGAATTCTTCGAAGATAACTTCGTCCATTTTAGAACCTGTATCGGTTAATGCAGTAGCAATAATACTCAGTGAGCCTCCGTTTTCAACATTACGAGCGGCTCCAAAGAAACGTTTTGGCTTTTGTAAGGCATTAGCATCTACTCCACCACTCAATACTTTTCCTGATGCAGGTTGAACGGTGTTATAAGCTCTTGCCAAACGAGTGATAGAATCTAGAAGTATTACAACATCATGACCACATTCTACTAATCGTTTTGCCTTTTCTAACACAATATTAGCGATTTTTACGTGTTCTTGTGGTTCTCTATCAAATGTGGATGCTACTACTTCACCTCTAACACTACGTTGCATATCTGTAACCTCTTCTGGACGTTCATCGATAAGTAAAACTATCATATAAACTTCTGGATGGTTTGCTGCAATAGCATTGGCTATTTCTTTTAACAAAACTGTTTTACCCGTTTTTGGTTGGGCTACAATCATACCACGTTGTCCTTTACCAATTGGAGAAAATAAATCGATAATTCTTGTAGAAACGGTACTTTGTTTTTCTGCCAAATTAAATTTCTCTGTTGGAAAAACTGGCGTTAAATGTTCGAATGAAATTCTATCTCGAACAACTTGCGGATCGTGACCATTAATTTTTAATACTCGAACTAGTGGAAAATATTTTTCACCTTCTTTAGGTGGACGAACCACTCCTTTAACTGTATCACCTGTTTTTAACCCAAACAAACGAATTTGTGATTGCGAAAGATAAATATCATCAGGTGATGCCAAATAATTGTAATCCGAAGAACGTAAAAATCCATAACCGTCTGGCATCATTTCTAAAACACCTTCACTTTCAATAATTCCATCGAACTCGTAATCCGCTTCTCTGAAATTCGGTTTCTGATTGGGATTATTCTTCTTGAAATTAGGATGATTGGGATTGTTTTGATTGGCTTTAGGATTAGCCATTTTAACTGGTGGTGTTGAAGGAGGCGCTTGCTCTGAGGTAACTGGTGTTTCTGTTTTAGTTACTGGAGCTTCAGAACTAGTTGAAACTGGCGTATTAGAAACTTTTTTCTCTTTAAACTTTTTTGGTTCGTGCTTTTTAGGCTCTGGTTTCGTTAGCTCCTGTTGGGTTGAAACAACTTTTTCAGGTAAACTTACTGTTTCTTCAGGTAAATCTTCTAATTCAGGTAGTTCTTTGAAAACAGGTTTTTTTGGAGTTGGAGTTACTGATTTTACTTTAGCAATTCGAGCTCTTTTTTCTTTCTGTTCCAATTCTACAGGTGCTGTTTCAGTAGTTTTAACTACTTCAGGACTAGCGGCTTGAACGTCTAAAATTTGATAAACAAGTTCGTCCTTTTTTAGCGTTCTGTATTTTTTGATGTTTGCAACCTTTGCAATCTCTTGTAGGTCAGAGAGTTTCATCTCTTTTAATACTTCAATATCAAACATGAATGGTATAGGAATAAATTTTTAGAATAATTTTAAAAAAATGGTGAGATTTTTTTCGGGCGTTATGAATCGTAGAATGAAGTACTTACGATTATACCATGCAATAATACGAATAAAATTAAATAAAACAATAGCTTTTTTTAAAAAGAAACTATATTTTTGTGACATAATATTAGAATTAATATGATTCAGCGTATACAAACATTATATTTAGCGATCTGTTTTGTTGTTTCTGGTGTTTTGCCTTTTTTTGTTTCTATTTGGACAGAAAAAAATGGAGATGAAACACAAGCTATTTATTTTACAGAATCAACAACAGCAATGGTGTTGTTTGGATTGAGCGCTTTATTAGCTGTAATTAGTATATTTAGTTTTAAAAAGAGACAAAATCAATTTGTTTTAAACAGATTGAACATCATATCAAACTTTATTTTACTAGGATTTTTTGTGTATCGAACACTAAACTTATCCGGAGAAACTTTGGTTTCTGAGAAGGGTATTGGGATTACACTTCCTGCAATTTCTATCGTTTTACTTGTTTTGGCTAACAGAGCAATTAAAAAGGATGAAGATCTCGTAAAATCTGTGGATCGATTGCGATAAACCTAACATCTTAGTTTATTAGTGCGTTAAAAATCCGAATCGTAATGGTTCGGATTTTTTTGTTTTAAAGTTCAAAACACCCATCACCTAACACCCAACTCAATCACTTCTAATTGCTGAATTTTATCACCATCTATTTCGAAGCGCAACATCGTTCTTACTTGATGAAATCCGTGTTTTCCTGCTGCTCCGGGATTCATATGTAGTAAATTCAATTGTTTATCAAATTGTACTTTTAAAATATGTGAATGACCACAAATAAACAATTTAGGTGGATTTTTCTTAATTTCTTCCCGAATGGCAACATTGTATTTTCCTGGGTAACCACCAATGTGTGTAATCCAAACATCAACACCTTCACAAAAAAAACGATTGTTCAACGGAAACTCTTTTCTAGCTTCATGATTGTCAATATTACCAAAAACAGCACGTAATGATTTTAGTTTTTTTATCGTGTCCGTAACCATTAAATCACCAATATCACCGGCATGCCAAACTTCATCCGCTTGGTTTATATATTTTAAAATGACATCATCAATATGACTGTGCGTATCAGATAACAAAAGAATTTTCTTCATAAGACAAAATTAAGTTTTTATTATCACAATTTGAAAGGAACATTACTATTGAATTTTGTAAATTTGCAAGCTATCGAAAAAATTGAACACTAATTTACTGAATACTGATCACTATATTTTGAGATATTTCATCGAATTTGCCTACAACGGAAAAAATTACCACGGTTTTCAAAGTCAACCTGATGCAGCTTCTGTACAGGAAACTCTGGAAAAGGCGCTTTCTACTTTACTTCGTGAAACTATTGCAATTGTTGGTGCCGGAAGAACTGATTCAGGTGTTCACGCCAAACAAATGTTCGCTCATTTTGATACCGAACAAACATTGGACGATGTTATGTTAACCAAAAAACTCAATTCCTTTTTACCTATTGATATTGTAGTTTACCGTATTTTTGAAGTCAGCAAGGAAGCTCATGCTCGATTTGACGCTACTAGTCGCACTTACGAGTATTACATTCACAACCAAAAAGATGCGTTTATTCAAGACGGAAGTTGGTATTATTACAATCCATTGAATGTTGCTGAAATGAATGCTGCTTGTAAAATTTTATTTGAATACACCGATTTTGAATGCTTTTCCAAAGTTCACACCGATGTCAATACGTTCATTTGCAAGATAACAGAAGCTCATTGGGAACAAAACGGAAAAGAATTAAAATTTACCATAACCGCTGATCGTTTTCTTCGAAATATGGTTAGAGCTATTGTAGGAACCATGGTTAACATTGGTATAGGTAAAATTGAAGTTACTGATTTACGCTCAATCATAGAAAGCAAAAACCGAAGTCAAGCCGGATTTTCAGTTCCCGCTCACGGATTGTATTTGGTGAAAGTAAAATATCCTTTTTTAGAGAATAGAGGTTAGAAGATAGATGGCAGATAACAGATGGCAGACAACAGATAGCAGATAACAGACAGCATAAAATAAACAATAAACAACAAACCATAAACCATAAACAACAATAAATGAAAGTAATTCGTTCCAAATCTTTAAAACAAGTATTGCAATTTGCCAAACCTTATCAAAAAAGGTTCAATTGGGTGATTGCTTGGGCGATATTTCTTTCTGTTTTTGCTGCAGTAAGACCTTATGTATTTCAGGAAATTATTGATAACTATCTGTTAAAAGCTGGAAACATCAATGGTTTTACATTTTTTGTATTGATAATGGCAACCATTTTAATTGCTGAAGTTGTTGCGCAATTTTATTTCACTTACTGGTCTAATTGGTTAGGACAAGACATCATTAGAGACATTCGAAACAAGTTATTCAAACATATCACTTCATTCAAAATGAAGTATTTTGACAACGAACCTGTTGGAAAATTAGTCACTAGATCAGTTTCTGATATCGAATCTATTGCCAGTATTTTTAGTCAAGGACTTTTCATGATTGTCAGTGATTTACTAAAAATGTTGATTGTTCTAGTTTTTATGTTCTTTGTAAATTGGAAAATTTCCTTAATCGTAGTTGCTATTATGCCCATTATTATTGTTGCTACGAATATCTTCCAAAAAAAGATGAAAGTAGCATTTAATGAAGTGCGAAATGAAGTTTCTAACCTCAATACTTTTGTGCAAGAACGTTTGACTGGAATGAAAATTGTCCAACTTTTCAATCGAGAAGCTATTGAATTGGAAAAATTCAAAACGATTAACCAAAAACACAACAAAGCTTGGTTGAAAAACATTTTGTACAACTCGATTTTCTTCCCAATTGCTGATATCATTTCAAATATTACATTAGGACTAGTAGTTTATTTTGGCGCATTATTTATCATCCAAGGTGATACAGAAACTACTATTGGACATTTGATATCATTTAACATGTATATTTCCATGTTATATAACCCATTGCGTCAAATTGCGGATAAATTTAACGTCATGCAAATGGGAATTGTAGCTGCCGAACGTGTTTTCGATATTCTTGAAACCGAAAGTCAAATTCAGAATAAAGGAACTATTGAAGCAAAAAATTTCAAAGGTGACTTACTATTTCAAGATGTGCGTTTTAGTTATGTAAAAGACGAGGAAGTACTAAAAGGCATTAACCTAAAAGTAAATGCTGGTGAAACCATTGCTATTGTTGGTAGCACTGGAGCGGGAAAATCTACTATTATCAATTTATTGAACCGTTTCTACGAAATTGACTCTGGAGAAATTACCATTGACGGTAGAAACATCAACGAATACACGTTAGAAAGTCTGCGAAAACAAATTGCTGTAGTGTTACAAGATGTTTTCCTTTTTGCGGACACCATTTACAATAATATTACGTTGTACAATGCTGAAATTACCAAAGAAATGGTTATCAATGCTGCCAAAGAAATTGGTATTCACGAATTTATTATGAGTTTACCGAATGGCTACCAATACAACGTAAAAGAACGCGGCGTGATGTTATCTTCTGGTCAACGCCAATTAATTGCATTCTTACGAGCGTACATCAGCAATCCGCATATTTTAATTATGGATGAAGCCACTTCTTCAATTGATACCTATTCAGAAGAAATGTTGCAACGCGCCACAGAAACCATTACTAAAGGTAGAACCTCAATTGTAATCGCCCACCGATTAGCAACCATCATGAACGCCAGCAAAATTATAGTAATGGACAAAGGTCAAATCGTAGAAGAAGGCAAACATACCGACTTAATTCTAAAAGAAAATGGCTATTACAAGAAATTGTATGATTCACAGTTTTCATTGGTAATTGATTAGTTTTCTTAGTCGCAGTCACGGTCTTCAGTCGCAGTTTGTCATGCTGTTAAGTATCTCTTGAACAAACGATACGTTTTTAAAACACAGATTTCTTAGTGTTCCTCGTGCTTTCCTTGTGTGCTTTGTGGTTAAAATTTACACAGAGATTCACAGAGTTTTTTTTGATTTGCTATGTTTTGAAAGAGCTACACTGAGACGTTTTACTTTTTGAAAGTGATTTTGAATTTGTCCTTGAAATTGTTCTTGACCTTGCACTTGTTTTAAAATAATTCCTTAAATTCGCAACTTATAAATAAAACTGAAATACTTTATACAAAATGAAATACGATATCATAGTTTTAGGAAGTGGTCCTGGTGGTTATGTAACTGCTATTAGAGCATCGCAATTAGGCTTTAAAGTAGCCGTAATTGAAAAAGAAAATTTGGGTGGAATTTGTTTGAATTGGGGTTGTATTCCAACGAAAGCATTATTAAAATCGGCTCAAGTTTTTGATTACCTAAAACATGCATCAGATTACGGATTAACCGTTAAGGAATTTGATAAAGACTTCAATGCTGTAGTAAAACGTTCTCGTGACGTAGCAGATGGAATGAGCAAAGGCGTTCAATTCTTAATGAAGAAAAACAAAATCGACGTAATTGATGGTTTTGGAAAAGTAAAACCAGGAAAAAAAGTTGACGTTACAGCTGCTGACGGAAAAGTTACTGAATATTCAGCAGATCATATCATCATTGCTACAGGAGCACGTTCTCGTGAATTACCAAACTTACCACAAGATGGTAAAAAAGTAATCGGTTACCGCCAAGCGATGACATTAGCTGAGCAACCAAAGAAAATGATTGTAGTAGGTTCGGGTGCGATTGGAGTTGAGTTTGCTCATTTCTATAATGCCATGGGAACTGAAGTTACCATCGTAGAATTCATGCCAAACGTAGTTCCAGTAGAAGATGAAGACATCTCAAAACAATTTGAGCGTTCGTTGAAAAAATCAGGAATTACTGTAATGACGAACTCTTCTGTGGAAAGAATCGATACTTCTGGAAACGGAGTTAAAGCATTCGTAAAAACCGCAAAAGGAGAAGAAGTTTTAGAAGCAGATATTTTATTATCAGCCGTTGGAATTAAAACGAACATCGAAAACATTGGATTAGAAGAAACAGGAATTGCTGTTGATAAAGATAAAATTTTAGTAAACGGATATTACCAAACTAATGTTCCAGGTTACTATGCTATTGGTGATGTAACACCTGGACAAGCTTTAGCTCACGTGGCTTCTGCTGAAGGTATTTTATGTGTGGAAAAAATCGCAGGTTTACATGTTGAGCCATTAGATTACGGTAACATTCCAGGTTGTACATATGCAACTCCAGAAATTGCTTCTGTGGGTATGACTGAAAAACAAGCAAAAGAAAAAGGATACGAATTGAAAATTGGTAAATTCCCATTCTCAGCTTCAGGAAAAGCAAAAGCAGCTGGAACACCAGATGGATTTGTAAAAGTAATTTTTGATGCAAAATATGGCGAATGGTTAGGTTGCCACATGATTGGTGCCGGCGTTACTGATATGATTGCAGAAGCCGTTGTAGCTCGTAAATTAGAAACTACAGGACACGAAATCTTAAAAGCCGTTCATCCACACCCTACTATGAGTGAAGCAGTTATGGAAGCTGTAGCTGAAGCGTATGGTGAAGTTATTCACTTATAAGTAAAAAGTACAAAGTAAAAAGATAAAAGTACAAAGTATATTGAGAAATCCGATTTGTGAAAGCAGGTCGGATTTTTTTTGTAAATAGAATTTGACATACAGGTATTTTCATTATATTAGAGAAGAGAAAACTTAAAACTTTTCAAATATTAAAACTAATTGACGAACATTTTGAAAAAAAAACATTTCATATTATTTATCTTGTTCTTAAATTCACTAAATTCTTTTACCCAAAACAGCATTGAATTAGTTCCATGTGATTGTAGTGAAGAAAATGGATTTACAATGTTTTTGTTAGATAGAGCTAAACCAAAAGTTTTAACTGAACAAAAAATTAAACAAATAGAAAAATATTTAGAGAAAGATAAAATGATTATTTTTAATAATTCTGATTTCCTTAAAATTGAGTACACAAATATTTTTGGACAAATAATCGATACAACTTATATGAACGCCAGAAGCCTAACTGATGTAAAATTATGTATAAATAAATTTACTGATTACCAAAAAAAATCTCTAATTAGAGAATCAATACAAAAAAACCGAAAATGGATTTTAGAAACGACTTGGGGCGATTTTACTTTTGAATCTGACAAATTCATTTTAACTCCAAAAAATGGATTTTTTAAGTATAAGTATTACTTAAACGGAAAAAAAATAAAATCTGGTAAAATAGAAATCACAAAACTTATTACTGATAAAATAGCATTATTTGAGCGTAAATTGAATTTAATGCAAAATGCTAGTCGTGGATGTAGTTTCGGAATTAGTTATAGACTAAACAACGGAACAGAAAAGATCAATTTTCAAGACAATAGTTGTTCTGGATTTACTAATAATCAGTTGTTGACTGAATTAAAAATTTTGAATTAAAAACCCCGATTGCGCGGAATTGCATTCCGAGCCCACAAAGTAAACCTAAAACCAAATCCGATTTGAAATTCAAGTCTGATTTGTTTTACAAAACACAACAAGTGAACAATGTAACATAATGCTTCTTTTATGTAACAACCATGAGGGAATATAAGTTGACCTTTGTCAAGTAGAAATTAATCTACAATAGATACTTATATCATGGGACAAAAATTACTTTTAAAAATGGGAATAATGCTATTCTTAATTCCGTTATTCCATTTTGGCCAATCCCCTACTTTAGGAACGGCTGCAGATTTTGTACTTTTTACTTCTGTTGGGGCAGTTACTAATACAGGTATTACACACCTAACAGGAAATGTAGGAACCAATAGTGGTTCAAGTACTGGATTTGGCAATGTAGATGGCGTAATGCACGATGGAAACGGAACAAGCGCTCAATGTGCTGCTGATTTACTTTTAGCTTATAACGAACTTAATAGCGCTATTCCAGATTATTTTCCAGCTTCTTTATTAGGAAACGGACAAATTCTAACCGCTGGAATTTATTCTATTCCAAGTACGGCTTCTTTAAACCTCAACCTGATATTAGATGCGCAAAATGATCCTAGCGCTGTTTTTATTTTTCAAATAGAAGGTGCTTTTTCATCTGCTGCTAATTCAGAAGTAAGTTTAGTTAATGGGGCTCAAGCTTGTAATGTGTTTTGGAAAATTGAAGGTTTAGTAGATTTAGCCACTGGAACCAGTATGAAAGGAACAATTGTTGCCAATAATGCGGGAATAAACATTAATACTGGAGCTGTATTGGAAGGAAGAGCTTTATCTACTACAGGAGCCATTTCGGTTGATGGTATTTTAGCTTACAAACCTATTGGTTGTGGTAGTATTGTTTTAAACGGACCAACCGCTCCTGATCTTAATAGTGCTATTTGTTACGCTATTTTTTCAAGTAACGGTTCTGTTACTAACGCTGGAGTAACCTTTGTTACTGGAGATGTGGGTACAAATGTAGGTTTAACAACTGGTTTTGATGAATTAAATGTTACCGGAGAAATTCACCCAATTCCCGATACTTCAACGGCTGATGCTGCTAATGACTTACTGATAGCCTATAACTATCTTAATGTATTGCCTTATGACATTGAATTATTATACCCAGCTCAGTTTGGTAATGATTTAGTGCTAACACCACATACCTATTTACTTAATGCAGCTACTGTATTAACGAATACAGTTTATTTAAATGCGCAAGATAATCCTGATGCGGTTTTTGTTATTAAAATTAATGGCGCACTTTCTACAAGTACGTATGCCAAAGTGCTGCTTCTTAATGGTGCCCAAGCTAAAAATGTATATTGGAAAATAGAAGGTGCAGTAGCAATCAGTGATTATTCCGAATTTAAAGGAACTATTATTGGTAACAATGGTGCGATTGACTTATTAACTGGTGTTCAATTAGACGGTAGAGCCATGACTACAACTGGCGCTTTGAGCACAGCAGCCGTTACTGTAACTATGACTGAAGGTTGTGAAACATTGGGAGGAATAGACCATACACTCCAAAAAAAAGCAGTTATTTTCTATCCAAATCCATTCAATAATGTAATAAACTTGACTATAAACGATACATCTTATTTAAATAATGCTGAATTAAGCATTTACGATGTTTCAGGAAGAGAGATATATCGTGTAACCCTATCAAATTTAACCATGCAACTAGATTTAAGTAATTTGTCTTCGGGAACTTATTTTTATAAAATAAATAGCTCGAACAAAACCATTCAATTTGGGGGAATGGTGGCAAAATAATTTTTAACTAACTGTTATGAGTTAATAAAAAACCACAGCAATTTGTTGTGGTTTTTTTTAATTTACTATTTAGATTAAAAGTTTTTTATACTAATCCGTATGCTTTTAATACGTGTTCAACCTGAACTGCAACAAGTTAGCATTTAATATTTAACATGTGAAATGTATAATTCTAATCCTAATAAATGTAACATTATTTCCTTTGTTTGAATTGACCTTTGTTTATAAATATAATATCATGAAACAAAAAAACTTTCTAGTAACTATTGCGATAGTTTTAGCTACTTTAATTATTGGTTGCGCAGATGATGACTTTCAAGAAACAGTTGGCGTTTGCCCAATGGTTATTGCAACAAATCCTGCAGACTTAGCAACCAATGTTCCTCTAAACCAAGTAATCACAGTTACTTTCAATGAGGAAATGAACCAATCGACAATAAATTCGACTTCTTTTATCGTAACTGGTGCTTCAACTATTGGAGGAACAATTACTTATTCTGGCGTTACTGCTACCTTTACTCCTACTGGAAACTTAACCACAAACACTACTTATGTAGTACGAATTACAACTGCTGTCAAAGATCCGCAAGGAAATGCGCTGCAAGAAGATTATCTCTTTTCATTTAGTACGGGAGCAACATTACAACCACTCGTAATTGCAACAAGCCCAACACCTAATGAAACTGGGGTAGTATTGAACAAAATAGTTAGCGCTACATTCAACATGCCAATGGATCCAGCAACTATTACTACTACAACATTTACCTTAAAACAAGGAGCCAATACCATTACTGGTGTGGTAACGTATTCAAATAATACAGCCTTTTTTACTCCAAATGCAAACTTAACCGCTAATACTGTTTATACCGCTACTGTTACAACTGGAGCAAATAATATGGCTGGTGTTGGTTTAGCCAATGATTATGTTTGGAATTTTACAACTGGAACTATTGTAGCTCCAAAAGTAATTCTAACCGATCCAGAGAATAATGAAACAGGAGTTTCAGTTGATAAAGTTGTAACCGCAACTTTTGACATGCCAATGGATCCATTAACCATTACTGATTTAACTTTTACGCTGAAACAAGGAACAACTCCTATTACAGGTGCTGTAAGTTATAGTGGAAATACGGCGTCTTTCACACCTGCAAATCCACTTTTAGCTAATACAACTTTCACAGCTACAATTACAACAGGAGCCAAAAATGTGGCTGGTGTTTCAATTGCTAATAATTATGTTTGGAATTTTACAACCATAAATAGCTCTGGAGGTCCTGATTTAGGTTCAGCATCACCATTTGGCGCATTTGGAGGAAACGCAGGAATTACAAATGAAGGAATAAACACAGTAATCAACGGAAGTATTGCAACAACTGCAGCTTCAACTTTAGTTACTGGTTTCCATGATGCTACTGCTATTTACACAGAAACACCTTTAAATGTAGGGAATGTAACAGGAGCTATTTTTACAGCACCACCAATGCCTGGAACTGCAACTTCTTTTGCAATTGCACAACAAGGTTTAGCAGACGCTAATGCAGCCTATTTAAGTATTTCACCAGCTTCAATGCCAGGCGGAATTGATCCTGGTGCAGGAGAACTTGGCGGATTAACTTTAGCGCCTGGTGTATACAAATCAGATAGCGGAACGTTCAATATTTCAAATGGTAACTTAACGCTTGATGCGCAAGGTGATCCAAATGCAGTATGGGTTTTTCAAACAGCTGCTGGATTAACTGTAGGAATTGCAGGACCAACTGGTGCTAAAAGTGTTACCTTAATTAATGGTGCTTTACCTAAAAATGTATTTTGGTATGTAGGAAGTTCAGCAACTATTAACGGTGCTGGTGGTGGAACAATGGTTGGAACAATTATAGCCAATTCAGGAGTTTCCATTTCAACAGCTGGTAATGCAGTACAAACGGTTTTGAACGGTAGAGCGTTATCGTTGATTTCATCGGTAACTATGGTTAATACGACCATTAACGTTCCTCAATAATAAATGTCTTTACAAAAGATAGCTAAATCATAAAATATGAAAACAAATTATACAAAAGCTATTGCGTCTCCAAATGTGAGATTCATAACACAGCTGCAATTACAAACTTTAATTGTAGTTACGCTACTCTTGTTGAGCTTTACAAAAGTAAATGCACAGGAAGAATACACGAAACCTTCTTGGATGTTTGGTGTAGCCGCAGGAGCGAATTTTAATTTCTATAGCGGTTCTACTTATATGCTAAATGAAGGTTTTACGCCATTGGCCACTTTTCATAAAGGAAACGGTGTTGGTTTATTTCTTGCACCAAGCATAGAATATCACCGTCCGGATTCGAGATTTGGATTTATTCTTCAAGCGGGTTATGATAGCCGTCGTGGTAGTTTTGATCAAGTAATGACACCTTGTGATTGTCCTGCTGACTTGGAAACTAAATTGAGCTATATTACCATTGAACCTAGTTTGCGTTTTGCTCCTTTCAAATCTAATTTCTACTTATATGGTGGTCCTCGATTTGCTTTTATTCAAGACAAATCGTTTACTTACAAACAAGGAACAAATCCTAATTTTCCGCTTCAAGAAGCCAATCCTGATGTGAAAGGTGATTTTAGTGACATGAATAAAAACATTATTTCCATGCAAATTGGATTGGGTTATGATATTCCTTTATACGGAACAACTAGTAAAACACAATTTGTTTTATCTCCGTTTGTAGCTTATCATCCTTACTTTGGTCAAAATCCTAGAGATGTTGAAACTTGGAATATAACTACTGTTCGAGCTGGAGCCGTATTGAAATTTGGTCAAGGCAAATTAATCGAAACACCAGCAACTGGCGAAGTTTCATTTTCTTCCACTCCTCCTACCAATGTAGCGACTGTAAAAGTGGTTAGAGAAGTATTTCCTATTCGTAATTATGTATTTTTTAATGAAACTTCAACAGCGATTCCTAATCGTTATGTTATATTAAACAAAAGTGAAGTAAAGGATTTCAAAGAAGATCAAGTGCAATTCAAAACGCCAAATACAGTTTCGGGGCGTTCGGAACGTCAAATGTTAGTATATTACAATATTCTAAATATTTTGGGAGATCGAATGGTTAAAAATCCAAATACGAAAATTACTTTGGTAGGTTCGTCAGAAAATGGCCGTCAAGAAGGTTTAGTTATGGCGCAAAATATCAAAACTTATTTGGTAACTGTTTTTGAAATCAATGAAAATAGAATTGCCGTAGAAGGAAGAGATAAACCGGCTGTTCCATCAGAACAAATTGGCGGTACAAAAGAACTTGGATTACTTAAAGAAGGCGACAGAAGAGTTTCTATCGAAAGTAACTCACCAGAATTGTTAATGGAATTTCAAAGTGGAAAAAATGCACCTTTAAAACCAATTGAAATCGTAACAGGTAATCAAAATCCTAGTAAAGATGTAATTTTTGATGTGAAAGGCGCAGAAGAAGCCTTAAGTTTTTGGACGTTACAAATTATTGATGAAAAAGGAAAAACACAAAACTATGGTCCTTATACGCAGGAACAAGTTAGTATTCCTAGAAAAACAATCATGGGTAACCAACCAGAAGGCAATTACAAAACCATCATGACAGGAACTACTAAAACAGGAAAGGTTATTAACCAAGAAAGCACCATGTTTTTAACGCCTTATGTGGCGCCAGTGGTTCAAGAAAGCATTCGATTTAGTGTTATTTATGAATTCAATGAATCTAAAGCAATTAATATTTATGATAAATATTTAACCGAAATTGTTGCTCCAAAAATTCCTCAAAACGGCACTGTAATCATAACGGGTCACACTGATGTTATTGGAGAAGTTGACTACAACAAAAACCTATCTTTAGCAAGAGCCAATGATGTGAAAAGCATTTTAGAAAAAAGTCTTGCTGCATCAGGAAGAACCGATGTGAAGTTTCAAGTTCGTGGTGAAGGTGAAAATGAAAAATTAGCACCATTTGAAAATAAATATCCAGAAGAACGTTTTTATAACAGAACCGTTATTATTGATATTATAAAATAAAATAAAAACATACTAAAAATCGCTTTGTCAACGCAAAGCGATTTTTTTTTGTCCATCCATGAAATATATAAATAAAGTCTAAAATTGTATAACAAACAAACGGAGATTAAAATTAGTTTTGCCCCGCTTATTAAGATACCTTTACAAGTATAAAATTAGTAAATTATATAAAGTAATTTAGCTTCTTTTCACTCAACAACTAATTAGTAATTTTTTTTATGAAAATACACATAAAGTTCATGGTTTCGCTTCGCTGTAAAATGGCAGTAAAAGAAGAACTTGACAAGTTAAAATTAAAACATACCGCTATTGACCTGGGCGAAGTTGCTCTTAAAAAAAACATTTCAGGCGATGATAGAGAACTTTTAAGAAAAGGACTTCTAAAAAAAGGCTTAGAATTGATAGATGATAAAAAATCTTTATTAATTGCCAAAACAAAAACAATCATTATTGAACTCATTCATTACTCGGAAGAAAATACCAAAATCAATTATTCCGATTACATTAGCGAAAAACTCAACTACAATTACAACCAACTTGCCACCCTTTTTTCAGAAGTTACAGGAACTACAATTGCAAATTACATTATAATCAACAAGATAGAACGAGTTAAAGAACTGCTTTTATATGATGAATTATCGCTTACCGAAATCAGCCACCTTATGGAATACAGTAGTGTCGCGCATTTATCTGGCCAATTCAAAAGAATAACCGGTTTAACACCAACCTATTTCAAAAAAATAAAGAAATACAAAAAACGCATCATGCTAGAAGATTTGTAGCATTTAAAAAAACATCATCCGATTTGACATTTCAAATCGGATTTTTTAGATATTTAAAATTAAAAATTTCATTTAAAAAAAGGCAAAAACTGCATTAAAATTCTAAATAAACAAAAAAAATGATAAATACACAAGTAATATACTAATACTATACTTTTTCAAAAATATTAAAAAATTCTCTCCTTCAAATACCCAATCACCGCTTCATTAAAAATAGCAGGTTGCTCTACATTTACTACGTGTCCGCAGTTTTGAATGATGAAAAGTTGGGCTGTTTTAACGTGATTGGCTACGACTTGTTTCACCGATGGCAAAAACATATAATCTTCTTCGCCCATTACATATAAGGTTGGGATGTTCAATTCTACTTGTCGGAACCATTTTAAAACGGGGTTGATTTCGGCAGTTAATTTAAACCATTTGATAAATTCTTTTTGGTACAATTTCTTCGCTTCGTTGATAAAAAGCAAGCGCGATTGCTTGTGGTTCTTTTTTGGCATAATGACAAAGGCGAAAAATCGGTATAAAATCAAATACGGTAAAACATATTTGAACGTATTGCCTAATTTCATTAAAACCTGTGAACGGAAATTCATTTTTAGAATGGCGCCACCTAAAATCATGGTTTGCACGCGTTCAGGATGCATTTCTGCTAATTGACGAATTACGATGGAACCTAAAGAAATCCCAATAAAATGGGATTTTTCAATCTGCAAATGTGTCAAAACTTCTTGAATATCTTCCGCAATAGCCTTGAATGTATATTTTTGTTTTAATGCCGATTTTAATTGGTCTTTAGAATTTCCATGTCCTCGCAAATCCAGTAATAAAACATTAAAATGCTTCTGAAATTCGCGCACTTGTTTGAACCAAATAGACGAACTTCCTCCTGCTCCGTGAACAAAAGTTACCCATTCAGTAGTGGCTGAATTTTCGTAAATAGTAAAATTAATCAAGTGCTAATATTTTGGTCAAATATACTGCTTTTTAATTGGGACAAAAGCTAAACAAAATCTAAATTTTAGCGTGTAAAAGTTTGAAATAATCAAAGGCTTTCAATAACCGACTGCCGTACCATGAAAACATTTCGCCATCTACGAAAACGGTTTTGGCATGATGCGTAAATCGTCCGATTTCGAAGGCGTGTTCGTCTTTAAACGGAAAAGGTTCAGAAGACAAAAACACATAATCGGGATCACCTTCTAAACGGATTTTCTTTAATTCTACTTCTGGATAGCGACTTTCTTTGTTGGCATAGATGTTTTCAAAATGATTCAGTTGTAACAATTCATTAATGAACGTATGATTTCCTGCCACCATATACGGATTCGCCCAAATGAAATACGCGGCTTTTTTAATGGGTTTGTCTTTGATAAATTGCTGAAAATCTTGGTAAGCAAAGTTGATTTTGTCTATCCATTTTTGCGCTTCGGTACGTTTGTGGAACAATTGTCCGAAATCTGCAATCATTTGTAAATTGTCTTCAATTGTGTAAATATCGGTTACCCAAACTGGGCAAATTTGGCTTAACTCTTCCACAATTTCTTTGGTATTTTCTTCTTTGTTGCAAATGATAATATCGGGTTGGAGCGCTTTTATTTTATCGAATTTGATGTTTTTGGTACCGCCAATAATCGTTTTCGTAGCTTTAAAATGAAGAGGATGTACACAGAATTTAGTAATTCCAACGATGTTATCTTCCAAACCCAAATCATAAAGCAATTCGGTTTGTGATGGCACTAAAGAAACGATTCGAACAGGTTGTTTTTCGAATGTATGTGAAGTTCCTAGTTGGTCAATATAAGTAGCCACAAATTCACGAATTTATTTTTTATCCAAAAATTTAGCAATTGACTTACAATTAGTTACCAATAAATAACCTACAATAACATTAATAAAATTAACTGCAAACCAAAAATAATTTGTATCGTGATTGGGAATGCTATAATTAGATGTTCTTAATTTAAATTCATTGATTAAATCCATTAAAAGAATTGGAAAATTGTCAATAACCATAAAACCTCCAATCAAAATAATAGCGAATGTATAGATAGAATTGGTATTTAAATTACCCAAGACAATTTGGTCATCGTCAAAATTTGCAGTTAAATTCAATTTATCAATAATCCAATCCGTTTGAAATAATAAAAATAGAAATAAAGCAATCAATAATAAAAAAGAACCAATTAGGACAAATAAAAAAGATAACTCTTCTCTATAAATATAAAGATTAGAAATATTTTGAGGTATAAAAGTGAACAATGAAATTACTAAGGAATACAACCCGAATAATTTTATTATGATTCTAAAGAAATCTTTTTTAGTCATTTTTGTTAATTTAAAATTTGTTCCATTTCCTGTTGCAATTTCAATGCCTCTTCCCTAGCCTTTTCAGAAAAATCAATTCCATTGGAAGCGTAAATAATTCCTCTAGATGAGTTGATTAGCAAACCAACGTTTTCGTTCATACCGTATTTACAAACCTCATCTAAACTGCCGCCTTGCGCACCAACACCAGGAACCAACAAGAAACTATTCGGAACAATTTTTCTGATTTCAGTGAAATATTCCGCTTTGGTAGCACCAACAACATACATCAAATTTTCAGCATTTTTCCAAGATTTAGACGTTTCCAAAACCACTTTGTACATTTCTTTTCCATCTACATTTTGTGTTTGAAAATCGAACGCGCCTTCATTGGAAGTTAAGGCTAACATAATGGTATGTTTGTTTTCAAAAGCTAAAAAAGGTTCCACCGAATCTTTTCCCATATATGGCGCCACAGTAACCGAATCAAAACTCAAATCTTCAAAAAAAGCTTTGGCATACATAGAAGAAGTGTTGCCAATATCACCACGTTTTGCATCAGCAATTGTGAAAATTTCTGGATAGTTTTCGTTGATGTAATTGATTGTTTTTTCTAATGATTGCCAACCTTTGATACCATAAGCTTCGTAAAATGCAGTATTTGGTTTGTAGGAAACACACAAATCGTGAGTCGCATCGATTATGGCTTTGTTGAATTCAAAAATTGGGTCTTCGGTTTGTAGTAAATGTGTTGGAATTTTATTTAAATCGACATCCAAACCTATACAAAGAAATGATTTTTTAGTTCGGATTTGATCTTGGAGTTGTTGTGTTGTCAAAACAATAAGTTGTTTAGGGTTAGTTGCTATGCAAAGTTAATCTAAAGTTTTGGAAACACAAAGCTACTCTTCTTAGTTATAAAGTGGGAATCATGTAACTTTTACAGCATTATATATAACACAAATTGATTCAATAAGTTACACCTTTGTATGATATAAAAAGATAAACTAAAAACTTATCAAATCTAATATAAATTTAAAAAAATAAGATATGTCAAATTTATTATACGCTATCGCTGTTATACTTGTTATTCTTTGGGCACTAGGATTTTTCGTTTATAGTTCGGGATCAATCATACATATTCTATTGGTAATTGCCGTGATTGCCATTTTGTTTCGATTAATCAAAGGTAGAAAAATATAAATCATTAAAATCAAAATTATGAAAAATACAGATGTTGTTGTAGGTGTGTTAGGTGGATTAGCTGTTGGTGTGCTTTTAGGCGTATTATTTGCTCCTGATAAAGGAAGCAATACAAGAAAAAAAATCGCTCAAAAAGGAACTGATTTAAAAGATAATTTAAAAGGAAGTTTTGCTGATTTTATTGCTTCAGTTGAAGATCAATATTCCAATTTTACTTCCAACGCGGAAGATGTTCTTGAAGAAGGAAAATCGAAATTAGAAAAAGTGACCAAAGAAATTACAAAATAAAAACACCGCAATGGAAAATCTAGCCACTGATATAGAGCTACTTTATAAAAAAGCAGAACAGTATTCCAAAACCAGTTTTGAATTGCTGCAATTAAATACAATAGATAAAACTTCAGATGTAATATCTTCTTTATCTGTTATTATTTCAATTTCTATTATAGTGGCTATGTTTACTTTGTTCATTAACATTGGTATTAGTCTTTACATCGGAAAATTGCTAAACGATTATGCTTTAGGCTTTTTCATTATTTCTGGATTCTATTTTGTGTTGGGAATTATCTTTTTTATATTTAGAAAAACCTTTATTAAAATTCCAATTGATAATTTAATTGTTTCTAAGTTCTTGAAAAGCAGTTCTAATTCTGAAAAAAGTTCCAATTAATTCTAAAGTATTTCGGAAATGAAAACACTTAAACAAACGGATATACTTGACAATAAAATCGCTGCTTTAAAATTAAGACGCGATACTGAATTTACGGAACTGAAAGAGCAATATTTTGTGGTTCACCATTCTTTTAACTTTACCAATATTGTACATCATGGCATTTCTGAATTTTACAATACAGCCACAAATAAAAACAATCTACTTGCTACAGTTACTAGCGTTTTAGGCGGCTATTTATCAAAAAAGATAGTAGTAGGCGATTCAAATAATCCATTCAAACAAATTTTAGGTTACGGAATTCAATTTGTTGTAACTAGACTATTATCAAAATTCACTAACAAATAAACAATCAAAAATGAAAAATTTAAAATTTTTAGTTATCACGCTTTTATCAGGTTTTACACTACTTTCATGTAAAAATGAAAACCAAACCAATGCAGAAAAAGCTGTTGCAGATTATGAAAATTATGTAGACTCTATCAACAACCTTGCTATATTAGATATAGAATCGAGATGGGACTATATTGAAAACGATTATCAATTGAGAAAATTAGCTACAGAGAATGCTATAATCGCTATTGAGGACCGTGAAGATTTACAGGAAAAAATTATACTATCTAATGAAAAATATGAGCTTTACAGAACAAATTATCTAGAACACCAAGAAAAAAATCAAAAGCCACAATTTAGAGCTACTTTATTTGGAAATGATAACATCGGAGATGACATTAGCTTTACTTGGGTTAATAAAGATAACATCTTAAACGTATTTGACAAATTTACCTCAACAGTAACTGCAAACAAAGATACGTATTCAAGAGAAGATTGGGATGAAATAAAAATGTTATATGAAGCATTAGGAACAAGAAAAAATACCGTTGAAAAAGAAGGTTTATCTAGTTCTGACAACATGAAAATTGCCTCTATCAAAGTTAAATTTGCTCCAATGCTTACTATAAACAGAGCAGGAGAAAAATCAAAAGAAAACGCAGAAGCTAAAGAATAGTTCCTATTCGATTAAAAAAAATGCCAAACTTTAATTAGTTTGGCATTTTTAATTCTGTTTTCTTTCAATTAGAAAACTTCGTTCTCTTTTAATTTCTCCATGTTGTTCACCATCTGAAGTTCGTCAACAAACTTTTGAATTTTACCGTTCATTACGCCATCCATGTCAAATACGTCTAAACCAATTCTATGATCGGTTACACGACCTTGCGAATAGTTGTATGTTCTAATTTTTGCCGAACGGTCACCAGAACTTACTTGCGAAGAACGTTTCGTTGCATCTTCCGCTTGTTTAATTGCTAATTCTTTTTCGTACAAACGCGAACGCAATACTTCCAATGCTTTATCTTTATTTTTATGTTGCGATTTTTGATCCTGACATTGCGCCACTAATCCCGTTGGAACGTGCGTTAAACGAACCGCAGATTTCGTAGTATTTACCGACTGACCACCTGGACCAGACGAACAGAAAAAGTCCACACGAACATCGTTCATATCAATTTGTACATCAAACTCTTCTGCTTCTGGTAACACCATTACTGTTGCAGCTGAAGTATGCACACGACCTTGTGTTTCCGTTTGTGGCACACGTTGTACACGGTGAACGCCTGCTTCAAATTTCAATGTTCCGTATACATCTTCACCGGTTACTTCAAAAATAACCTCTTTGAAACCACCTGAAGTTCCTTCACTTACATCTACTACAGAAGTTCTCCAACCGCGAGCTTCACAATATTTGGTATACATACGGAATAAATCACCTGCAAAAATAGAAGCTTCATCACCACCAGTACCAGCACGGATTTCCACCATTACGTTTTTCGCATCTTCTGGATCTTTAGGAATCAACATGAATTTGATTTCTTCTTCCAATTGTGGCAAACGCTCTTTAGCTTCTTCTAATTGCATTTTGGCCATTTCTACCATTTCAGCATCGGAGCCATCTGCAATGATTTCTTGAGCTTCTTTTATATTTCCGTCAAGAACGATATATTCTTCACGTTTTTCTACCAAACCTTTAAGGTCTTTGTATTCTTTATTTAGTTGTACATAACGCTTCTGATCAGCAATCACATCAGGTTGAATAATCAAATCTGAAATTTCGTCAAAACGTTGTTTTACATATTGTAATCTATCTAACATAACTGTTATTTATTTTGGAGTGCAAAGTTACAATTTTAGTTTAAAGTTTTAAAATTTAAGTTTCGAAACTTCGGTATAAAAGTTTGCAATTGAAAATCAACTTCTTATAATTATTATTTAAAATAAGTCTAAATAAATTTTATGATTTTAAATAAATTAAATATTTTTGTTGGAGAAAAAAAATAAGCTTATGTGTTGCAATTATTCCATTTTAAAACAAACCCAAAACGGCATGCTGATTTTCTTGAAAGGTTGTGGCAATTACCAATTAACCTTCAACAACCTCAACTTTAGCTTAACCGAGGAAGAATTAATTGCCTTTACAAATTATTTAAAGCGCATTGATATTGACTATTGGGAAAAGGAATACCAAAACTCAATTTATAAAAAGAAAATCCCAATTCCAACGCTGCAAAACAATTTCATTATTCTCATTACCCGATTGGAATTGCATGAATTGCATTTACTTTTAAGCACCGAAAGTTCTAATGAAATGCTAAGTTATCACGATTTAAAAAATGGCATCTGTTGGAATTGATAAGAGAGCTCACTTTGGTGGGCTTTTTTGTTTTTTTAACGATTAAATCTCAATTGATGATTTGTAAGATTTTTTTATTATTTTTGGTAAAGATAAAACTGACATTTGTCATACATATACACCCAAAATTGGGTCGCTATGTATGATTTTGTCATACATATAAACAAGTTGGAGAGTAATTGTCCTAGACTACGGATTAGTTTACGCAAAGAATTTTTGGGATATTTTTTTTGTTTTTTAAAAGAGAAAAGAATTTTCGCTTCAAGTCTTTCGATAAAATCATTGAATGGTCTAAATACATTTGACAGAATCAAACTTACCACTGACGAATGCTAAATGAAAATTTAGTTGAACCTGACTATGATAATGCTGAAGATTGAATTTTATTTATTGTGATGGTATACTTCAAACAGACTTTTTACAACAATTGACTTTGTATTTAAACGACTGAAAGCAAAAGATAAGTTTAACTTTTTAACTGTTATGTTAGGAGCCAGACAAGACTGCAAGAATATAAAGGTTAGATGATTTGAATTTGTTGGTTATGAATTATTAGACCATGATTTCAGCATAAGTGCATTAACAAATTGTGGCGGTTTTGACGAAATATTTTTACCAACAGACCTGAATGATAAAGGACTAATTGACGATCTTAAGCAAAGCTTATGAAATAAAAGAAACTACTTTTAGAAAACAACCCTGACGAACATCATGCAGTCACAAACGTGTTTGCAGTTTGGTGACATAAACTATTGGGCGATAACAAAAACTAACAAAATAAAAGAAAGCCGAACATTAACCACCGTTTAGCAATTGCTAGGTTAGTTATATTTGGAATTTTCTCCGAAAATCTAATGAGGAGTTTTGTACTTGTAAAGTTTCCCATGTTTAAATTCGATGACGAAAATGCTTAAAAAATAAAAAAGCTGTTTATGGCTACTCGCCATTTTTAGAGTATAAACAACAAAATCCCGAGCAACTAACTCGGGATTCCATCTATCTTCTAAAATCTAATTTCTATTCTCTTATTTTTTTAACCGGAATATTTTGTAAAATCTCCAACACAAATTTCCAATATTTTTGAGCAGAAGAAATACTCGCTCTTTCATTTGGGCTATTCGCATCTTCAATAGTTGGTCCAAAAGAAATCATGTCCATTTTTGTATAATTGGTTCCTAAAATTCCACATTCTAATCCTCCGTGACACGCTACTACATTGGGTTTTGAACCGTTTTATTTTTCGTAATTAGCGGTTAAAATCCTATTATGAGTATTATTTCGTTCGTTTAAATTACCTCGTAAAAACCAATGTATTCCCTTTACTCAAATTGGCATCAAAAGCGTAACCTTCGTAGTTAAAACCTTTTAAATCTTCAATGGTTTTGGCATTGGAATCAATGATGTAACGTACCATTAAACCTCTAGCTTTTTTGGCAAAGAAACTAATCATTTTCAGTTTTCCGTCTTTGTAATCTTTGAATTCGGGTGTGATTACGGGAACTTTTAAGGTTTTGGTATCCACCGCGCTGAAATATTCATTACTTGCTAAATTTAGGAATAATTCGTCTTTGGTTATTTCTTTGTTTAACGCATCGGTTATGGTTTTCTTCCAAAACTCGTATAAATTCTTTTTGGTTCCAATGGCAATGGAAGTTCCCATTTCTAAACGGTATTCTTGCATCAAATCTAACGGACGTAAAATTCCATACAAACCTGATAAAATACGAAGTTGGTCTTGCAAATCGTCTAATTTATCTGTTGGAATGGTATAAGCATCCAAACCGGTATACACATCACCATTAAACGCATAAACCG
The DNA here is from genome assembly GCA_018401995.1 of Flavobacterium sp. Lineage (GTDB taxonomy): Bacteria > Bacteroidota > Bacteroidia > Flavobacteriales > Flavobacteriaceae > Flavobacterium. Next base: position 39,859 of record JAGYJR010000012.1, read on the forward strand.
CCGGACGTGCATTTTCTGGTGTAAAAGGTAATGCCCAATCTTGATTGCGTTGCCAGTTCAAATCGGCTAACTTCTCCGAAATGTCCATCAACTCCATCAAGTCTTTTGGTTTTTTCTTTTTTAGTGTTTTTTGAATGGTATTGGCTTTATCTAAAAATTGCGCTTCTGTAAAACGTTGCGTTGGCAATGCGGTTGTATAATCTAACGATTTGGCTGGTGATATTACGATTTTCATAGTAGTTTCATTTTGATTTTCAAAAATAGCAATTTGGTTTCACAAATCATTTACGTAGTAATGGAAATAATCGATTGAAGTATTGGTAATTTTTATAAAAAAAGCTCCAAAAAATTGGAGCTTAAAGGTTATTGTTGTTTTTGTTTTTCATACAAAATAGTTTCAATAGTTTCAAAATCGGTTGGTTTATCATCGTTATGAAAATATTTCACTAAAATTTGTCCCCAAAAGTCTCCATTGGAAAACTCGGCAATAATCCAACGGTGGTTTAAGATTTTCGCTTTATTAACTACGAAGTTTTTCCCATCCATTGGTTCGTAAGGAATTAAGGAATTACCTTTAGGTTGTGTATTCATACTTACCAAGTCTTCATTTACTTTTTCCATTACTTTTTCGTAATCCAAGTTTTTATTGTAAAAGTAATCTTGAGCATCTTGGTCTTTTTGAATATCAAAATAATCGTTATACATAGCGTTGTTGATAGAATCTCTAGCTACAGTTAAACGCTCTTTGATTTTAGTAACTTCATTTTCTTTGGCATCTAAAATTTTATTGGAATTCACATATTGGTAAACATTAAATAAAACAGCCAAAATGAACAAGTAAAGAAAAGTATTTTTCATAAATATGGGTTTGATTAAATTGTAATTTCTAAATTATCGTATGCAATATAAACGTTTTCTGGAAGCTTTTGTTGTATTTCATCGTGAAATCCAAACAAGTGACTAATATGCGTTAAATAGGTTTTCTCTGGTTGTACTTGTGCTATAAATGCCAAAGCTTCTTCCAAATTGAAATGAGTTTGGTGCGGTTCCTCGCGTAAACAATTTATTACCAAAACCTTACATTTTTTTATTTTATCCAATTCTTCAGATGCAATGGTTTTTACATCCGTTAAGTAAACAAAGTCATTTATTTTGTAACCAAAAACCTGTAAGTCGCCATGAAAAGCATTAATTGGTGTTACTTTTTGATTTTTTATAAAGAAATCTTCGTTGTTTTTAACTTCGTTAATTGCTACAGAAGGCGCTCCAGGATATCTATTTTCGGTAGCAAAAATATAATCGAAGCGTTTGGCTAAGTTTTGTAAAACACGTTGGTGCGCATAAATAGGCATTGGACCTTGTTTGAAATTAAACGGTCGAATATCGTCCATTCCAGCGGTATGATCGGCGTGTTCGTGTGTAAAAAGTATTGCATCAATAGCCGTACAGCCTGAAGTTAGCATTTGTTGTCTGAAATCAGGACCACAATCGATGACCAAAGAAAAGTCGTCCGAATGTACCCAAACGGAAACACGCAATCGTTTGTCTTTGGGATTTGAACTCAAACAAACAGAATGGTTGCTCCCAATAACTGGAATTCCTTGTGATGTACCTGTTCCTAAGAAATAAATTTTCAATGCGTGCATAGCAAACAAAAATAAGAAAAATTGGGATAATTTTAGCAATTTAATTAACTTTGCAATATAGTTGATACTTATCGACTTATCCTAAATTATCATTTTAAATGAAAAGCATAGTTACAGAAATTGAATTAATCGGTGATAGAAAAATTGAACAAATCCCTTCAATCAAAGACAAAGCCTTACGAATTAACTTAAACCAAAGTATTTACGGGACATTTGCAGAAATTGGAGCGGGACAAGAAACTGTACGTCATTTTTTTAGAGCTGGAGCAAGTTCAGGAACCATTGCAAAAGCGATGTCGGCCTATGATAAAGACTTTAGTGATGCCATTTATGGAATTGAAGCAGATGGTCGCTATGTTACCGAAAGTCGTTTAAAAAAGATGTTGGCTCATGAAACGCGACTAATTGAAGAGCGATTACAAAGAGACAAACATCCCAATAAAATTTACTTTAGTTATGCAAACACGGTAGCTACAATCGATTTTGCAAAACAATACAAAGGTCATGGTTGGGTTGGAATTAGTTTCCAAGTGGCACCAGGAGAAGAATATAATGAAATTTTATTGCATATACGTTTTAAAGAAACTGATGCCCGTTTACAACAAGAAACATTGGGAATTTTAGGTGTAAATTTAATTTACGGAGCATTTTACAAACACAACGATCCTAAGAAATTACTTCGCTACTTATATGACCATTTAGATAAAGACCAATTAGAGATTGATACCATTAATTTTTCTGGACCCAGATTTGCTAATGTAGACAACCGTCTAATGAGTTTACAATTGGTTAAAAATGGAATGACAGATGCTGTAATGTTTGGTCCAGACGGGAAAAATATTCTTCCAGCAGCAGTATTGTATAAAAAGAATATTTTAGCATTAAGAGGAAGTTTTAGACCTGTTACTAAAGTAAACATGAACATGTATAAGAAATCTTATGACATGTTTATCCAAGAAAACAAAGTAGATAAAGACAATACATTTGTAATTTTCGAAATAACACTTTCCAACCTAAAAGCAGAAGGCGAAATTGACGAAAGAGATTTCTTAGACAGAGCAGAATTACTTTGTTCGCTAGGACAAACCGTAATGATTTCAAATTTCCAAGAATTCTATAAAGTAGTTGAATACTTCTCTGATTTTACCAAAGCTAGAATGGGATTAGCTATGGGAGTTAATAATCTAGTAGATATTTTTGACGAGAAATATTACCGTCACTTATCGGGTGGTATTTTGGAAGCTTTTGGAAAGTTATTCTATCGCGATTTGAAAGTATATTTATACCCAATGAAAGGAGAAGATGGAACAGTAATTAATTCGGACAATCTGAAAGTACATCCAAGAATGAAAGAGTTGTACAAATTCTTTAAATTCAACGGAAAAGTAATTGATATAGCTAATTATGACGAACAAAATCTAGAAATTTTCTCTAGACATGTTCTCAAAATGATTGTTAATGGTGAAACAGGTTGGGAAAAAATGCTTCCTGATGGAACCGCAGATATAATCAAACAACATAAATTATTTGGTTATCAATCTAAAAAGGAATTAGCTGAATAAACATAAAACAAAAACTGCCTGAAAATCAGGCAGTTTTTTTATTTTAAAATTTGAGCAGCATGCGCTTTGGTTTTTACATCTGAAATTACTTCTTCTATTTTACCATTTTCATCTATAACAAATGTGGTTCTGTGAATGCCATCGTATTCTTTACCCATGAATTTTTTCGGTCCCCAAACACCAAATGCTTGAATCACTGATTTATCTTCATCTGCCAATAACGGAAAAGGAAATTGGTATTTTTCTACAAACTTCGCTTGCGCTTTAGCACTATCTGCACTAACACCAAGTAAGGCGTAATTTTTAGCTTTAAAAGTTTCAAAATTGTCTCTCAAATCGCATGCTTCAGCCGTACAACCTGGCGTATTGGCTTTGGGATAAAAGAAAACAACTAATTTCTTTCCTTTATAATCAGCTAAAGTGTGTTTTTTACCGTCTTGATCTAATCCTGAAAAATTGGGAGCTGCATCTCCTTTTTGTAATGTTGTCATTTCTTTTTCTTTTACTGGTTTATCCTTTAATTTTGTATAAATTTACAATTTAATATAAAAGTACCAAAATGACTAAAAGCGAAAAAGTAACATTCGTTATAAATACGTTAAATGAACTTTATCCTGAAATTCCAATTCCTTTAGATCATAAGGATCCTTATACTTTACTTATTGCCGTATTGCTTTCTGCGCAATGCACTGATGTTCGTGTAAACCAAATTACGCCTTTACTTTTTGCAAAAGCAGACAATCCGTATGATATGGTAAAAATGAGTGTTGAAGAAATTAAAGAAATTATTCGTCCTTGTGGTTTATCACCAATGAAATCAAAAGGTATTCACGGATTATCAGAAATACTAATTGAAAAACATAATGGTGAAGTTCCTCAAAGTTTCACTGATTTAGAAGCTTTACCTGCTGTTGGACATAAAACGGCAAGTGTTGTTATGAGTCAAGCTTTTGGTGTACCTGCCTTTCCAGTTGATACCCATATTCATCGATTACTATATCGTTGGGGTTTTACCAATGGAAAAAACGTACAACAAACCGAAAAAGATGCCAAACGCTTATTTCCAAAAGAACTTTGGAATGAATTGCATTTGCAAATTATTTGGTATGGAAGAGAATATTCTCCAGCTAGAGGTTGGAATTTAGAGAAAGACATCATTACCAAAACCATTGGAAGAAAATCGGTTTTACAAGAAAAAACAAAATAGGCTATCATTTCTGACAGCCTATTTTTTTATTGATACATTTTAACTCTTAATTCTTTCACTTTTGGATCCTCAAGATATTCATCAAATGTCATGTAGCGGTCAATAGCTCCGTTTGGTGTTAACTCTAAAATTCTAGTTCCAACGGTTTGCGCAAATTCGTGGTCATGCGTTGTAAATAAAACAGAACCTTTAAAATTATTCAATGAATTATTAAATGCTGTAATTGATTCTAAGTCCAAGTGGTTGGTAGGTTCGTCTAACATTAAAACATTAGCACGCATCATCATCATTCGAGACAACATACAACGTACTTTTTCTCCTCCTGATAAAACGTTACATTTTTTCAAAGCTTCTTCACCTGAGAAAATCATTTTCCCTAAGAATCCACGAACGTAAACTTCATCGCGTTCTTCTTCGGTTTTTACCCATTGGCGTAACCAATCCACTAAGTTTAAATCAACTTTATCAAAATATTCGTGATTATCAACTGGCAAATACGATTGTGTAGTTGTAATTCCCCAATCAAATGTTCCAGAATCTGGTTGTAATCTGTTATTTAAAATTTCATAAAAAGCAGTTGTTGCTCTCGAGTCTTTTGAGAAAACTACAATTTTATCGCCTTTTGCCATGTTTAAATCTACATTTTTAAACAAGGTTTCTCCATCAATTGAAGCGGATAAGTTTTGTACATTTAAAATTTGGTCTCCAGCTTCTCTTTCTGTTTCAAAAATAATTGCTGGATATCTTCTACTTGAGGGCTTAATCTCGTCTAGATTTAATTTTTCAATCATTTTTTTACGTGACGTAGCTTGTTTTGATTTAGCTACGTTGGCACTAAAACGACGGATAAATTCTTCTAATTCGGCTTTTTTCTCTTCTGCTTTCTTATTTTGTTGTGCTTTTTGACGCGCTGCTAATTGCGAAGATTCATACCAAAATGTATAATTTCCAGAATAATGCGTAATTTTTCCGAAATCAATATCTGAAACATGCGTACAAACTGCATCTAAAAAGTGACGGTCATGCGATACCACTAAAACAGTGTTTTCATAATTTGCTAAGAAATTTTCTAACCAGCCAATAGTCTCGAAATCCAAGTCATTGGTAGGCTCATCCATAATTAACACATCTGGATTTCCGAATAAAGCTTGTGCTAATAACACACGAACTTTTAATTTTCCATCCAAATCAGCCATTAAAGTATAATGATGTTCTGTTCCAATTTCTAAATTAGATAACATATTTCCAGCATCACTTTCCGCATTCCAACCGTTCATTTCGTCAAACTGCAATTGCAACTCGCCTATTCTATTGGCATTTTCATCGGTATAGTCAGCATATAAAGCGTCCATTTCAGTTTTAATAGCATGCAAAACTTTGTTTCCCATTAAAACGGTTTCTAAAACGGTATGTTCGTCAAATAAGTTATGATTTTGGCTTAAAACCGACATCCTTTTACCAGGTTCTAAAATCACTCTTCCTGCGGTTGGCTCTATTTCACCAGATAAAATTTTTAAAAAAGTAGATTTTCCAGCACCATTGGCTCCAATGATTCCGTAGCAGTTGCCTTGTGTAAAGGTAACGTTTACTTCGTCGAATAAAATTCGCTTGCCAAACTGAACTGATAAATTTGAAACTGTTAACATTTTTGTATTTGTTTATAAAATTGTTGCAAAAGTAGAAAAAATAGTGCAGTTTTGACGCTACAATTCACAAATAATATAATGTTTAATTTAACGCTCTATTAACAATAGATTAAAAAATTTACTAATATTTTTGTTTACTAGATTAAAATTTGATGTTTAAAAACTACCTATTTTATTTGTTGCCCCTCTCGATCGTAACACTTTCAACACTTTCCTCTTGTAAGAAAGTTTTTGAAGAAGACAATTATGTGGCTTATTTCGGTGGAGAAATTGTCAATCCTCAAAATAATTTCATTTTATTTCTAAAAGACAATGAAGTTATTGACACGATTTATTTAGATTCCAAAAATCGTTTTTTACATAAATTTGATTCTTTAGCTCCAGGTTTGTACACTTTTAAGCATTTGCCTGAATATCAATATGTTTATTTTGATAAAAATGACAGTTTAATGGTTCGGTTGAATACGCATGATTTTGACAACTCAATAGCTTTTTGTGGTAGAGGAGATGAGAAGAACAATTATTTAATAGAAAGTTATCTCAAAAACGAAAAAGACAGATCTTACCTTTATGACATATTAGATGAGGACGTTGAAGTATTTGTTCAAAAAATAGACTCAAGTTTTCAATTGAGACAAAAAGATTATAATAAAAACAAATCAGAAATACAATGGAGTGAATCTTTTGACAAGGTTGCTATAGCTGAATTAAATTGCAATTATTTTTACAAAAAAGAATTATATCCATATGTGCATCAATACAGAACTGGAGAAAAAATACAAAAATTACTACCTGACAACTTTTACGATTACAGAAAAAATATTGATTTCAATAACTCCGAACTAACCAACTATTCACCATTTATAAAATTTGTAAATGCGATGTTAAACAACATCACACATGCTACTAATGAAGGCGTATATAATGAGATGTCATTAGAAAACAACATTCACAAGTTAAATATTGCTGATACTTTAATTAAAAACTCACAAACCAAGAATGTGATTTTAAACAATATTGCTTACATGTATCTTTTAGAAGACCAAAACATGTTCAAAAATAAAAAGTTTATTGACCGTTATTTGGAACTTTCAACCGATAAAAAACAACAAGAAGAAGTTTCAAAAATTTCAAACGCAATTCAAAATCTGAAGGCAGGTAGTTCTATTCCAAATATAAAATTAATTACAACAAATAATGAAGTTGTTACTATCAAATCAACAATAAATAATAAAGAAACAATTGTTTTCTTTTGGACTTCTCATGCTGAATCTCATTTAAAAGCAGTACATCAGAAAGTAATTGAGCTGAAGAAAGAATTTCCTAACTTAAACTTTGTCGCCGTTAATATTAATGATACGAATGAAAATTGGATTAAATCATTAAATAAGCACAATTTACAAAAACAAACACCTTTTGTAACTCAACTAAAGGCTACCGACTTTGAGGTTATTAAAAGAGATTGGGTAATTACAAAAGTACATCGTGCTATGATTTTAAATCCAGATGGTACTATAAAAAATGCATTTGTGAATTTATTTGATTTGAATTTTAAAAATCATTTGGAGAAAAAATAGAATAATAAAAAAGGGAACCAATTGGCTCCCTTTTTTATTGTATGAAGTAAATTACTTATTTCCTTTTTCGTAATCTGCAATAAATTGCGCAATCCCAATATCCGTTAATGGATGTTTTAATAATCCTGTTATAGAAGATAAAGGTCCAGTCATTACATCTGCACCAATTTTAGCACAATTAATTACGTGCATCGTGTGACGAACAGAAGCTGCTAAAATTTGAGTTTCAAATCCGTAATTATCATAGATTTGACGAATTTCATCAATTAAGTTTAAACCATCTGTAGAAACATCATCTAATCTTCCTAAGAAAGGTGAACAATACGTTGCTCCCGCTTTTGCAGCTAACAAAGCTTGACCAGCAGAAAAAATTAATGTTACATTTGTTTTAATTCCTTTATCTGAGAAATATTTACATGCTTTTACACCTTCTTTAGTCATCGGCAATTTCACTACGATTTGTTCGTGCAATTCAGCAAACTCCTCACCTTCTCTAATCATACCTTCCAAATCCATTGCATTTACTTCTGCACTCACATCACCATCAACAATATTACAAATATCTACATAATGCTTAAGGATATTGTTTTTTCCTGTAATGCCTTCTTTAGCCATTAAAGATGGGTTTGTTGTAACTCCATCTAAAATCCCTAATTCTTGTGCTTCTTTAATTTGTTCTAAATTAGCTGTGTCAATAAAAAATTTCATCTTGTTTTAAATTTTATTTGTTGTGTGTTGTTATGAATTGCAAAAGTAAGAAATCCCAAATTAAAAAAAGCATAAAAATAAAAAACCGCTTCAAGTAGATTGAAGCGGTTAGAAAATTTAATTGCAAGATTTATGCTTTTTCGTTTGAAGTTGATTTTACAGCTAAGTTGTAAATCACTATCTCTGTTCAGCTTATAATCAACATCAAATTCTTCATTAAGAAATTTACTTTTAAATACAATCTTTTGATTCATTAATATTCCAATTATACAATTTGATTTTACTTGCATTGGTTTATTTTTACCAGAATCTTTATCAAAATCAAAAATATAACATTTGATGAACTTACAGATTTCACATCACAATTTTTGATGCCCTTTTCTTTTCTTTTTTAGCTGCAATAACATTTCCGCATGCAATTGTTATAGTAAAAATGTATGAAAAATAGTTTTTAAAGCTTATAATGATTCATCAACATTTTTTCATAAACAGTATCAGGTAAAATGCGCTTTAAAACTATAGAAAACTTCTGCATAAAAGCACCTACTTTATAATGCACTTTTGGATGATTTTCTTGGATAATTTTAAAAATAGCTTCACCCATTTCATTTGGATTACTTCCACTATCCACGTGTGTGTTCATTTCACTTAAGACATTACCATAAACCGTTTCGTAAGCAGAACCTTTTATTATTGGAGCATGATAACGACCTGCTGCAATATTGGTTGCAAAATCACCTGGCGCAACATTGGTAATTTGAATTCCAAATTGTTTTACTTCCATTCGCAAGGCTTCTGTTACCAACTCCAAAGCACCTTTAGAAGCCGAATAAATTCCACGATAAGGTAATCCCATATAACCTGCAATTGAAGTAATATTGATAATCAAACCTGAATTTTGTTTACGCATTTGAGGTAAAACCGCCTTCATAACTTCTATGGGACCAAAAAAATTGACTTCGAAATTATTGCGCATCTCATTCGTTGGGATTTCCTCAATGGGTCCGGTTATTCCAACACCTGCGTTATTAATAACTACATCAATTTTAGTTTCTTTTTGAATAACCGTTGCAATTGCGCTTTGAATAGTTTCTGGATTTCTAACATCTAATGCCACTAACGGAAATTTTGAATCGGTATAATGCTCTGGATTTCTACTAGTTCCGTATACGATATAAGCTTTTGAAAGTAAAAATTCGCCAATAGCTTTTCCAATTCCAGAGGATGCTCCAGTAATAAAAACAACTTTACTCATGTTTATTTTTTGATTGGTTACGAAGGTATGAAACTTTTGGGCATAAAAAAATCTCCACAAAGGAGATACATTTTAAAAAAATGGCAAGCGACCTACATCGCACCGCTACAACCGCTTACCCTTGCTGCGTTCCCACCCTGGGGGAGTCTGCAGGAGCTGGTCGTGTAGGACTTGCCGCTGCAAATATACAAACTTTTTATATTTTTGCAAGGCAATTGCAGCTTTAAAAAATCGTTGTATATTGTACTATTCAAAATTAAATACCATGAAAACGCTTAAGCTATTCGCTTTCATATCTTTAGGATTCTTATTCAGCAATTGTGAAGATGATAAAAATGCCTTAAATAATTTATTTTCTATCGATACTAGTCAATTAAAGCAAGTATATTCGTTAGAAGATGAAATTATTGTATCTATTAAAAACGACCAAAACAAAGCGGTAGATTCAATACAATTCTTAATTAACGGAAGTAAAATTGGTACTACAAAAGCTATTGGTACTGTTACTCATAAATTTGAAACAGAAAAGTTAGGAAACCAAAAAATTGAAGCAGAAATATTTGTTGGAAAGCACTCTGTTGTTGTGGAAACGAATGTTATGCTTTCTTCCAATGTGGAACCAAAACTGCTAAAATATACAATCGTAAATACCTATCCGCATGATATTACGGCTTACACACAAGGATTGGAATTTCACAGAGACACCTTATATGAAGGAACTGGAAATGGCGCTGGAAATGGAACTGGAAAACGCGGAACCTCAAGTCTTAGAAAAGTGAATTACAAAACGGGTGAAGTATACAAAAAAGTAGAATTGGCACCAATTTACTTTGGTGAAGGAATCACAATTTTAAATAACAAAGTGTATCAATTAACCTACCAAAACAATGAAGGTTATATTTATGATGCAGATACTTTCAAAAAGCTAAAAACGTTCCCGTATTTTAAGAAAATGGAAGGTTGGGGATTAACCAATGACGGAGAAAAATTGTACATGTCAGACGGAACGGAGAAAATTTATATTTTGAATCCTGAGACTTTGGACAAAATTGATTACATCAATGTTTACACGAAAACAGCAAAAATTGAAAGCTTAAATGAATTGGAATGGATTGACAATAAAATTTGGGCAAACATTTATGGTCGTGATGCTTTGGCAGTTATTAATCCTAAAAACGGTGCAGTTGAAGCTGTATTGAATTTAAGTGAACTAAAGAGTAAAGTTACCCAACATCCCGATATTGATGTTTTAAACGGAATAGCGTATAATCCAAGAACAAAAACCTATTTTGTAACTGGGAAAAATTGGGATAAAATGTTTGAAATTACTGTTGAGAAATAATATCAACATATCGATTCCTAAACCTTGCCATGAAAATTGGGAAGCAATGACACCTGCCGAAAAAGGAAGGTTTTGTAGCGTTTGTTCGAAAACAGTTTTGGATTTTACCAAAGCGTCTGATAAAGAAATAGTAAACTATTTAAGTAACAACAAAAATGCTTGCGGTAGATTCTATAATCATCAATTAGATCGAGATTTAATGGTTCATAAACCTAAAAAATCCTATTGGTTTTTAGCTAGTATTTCCTTGCTTGGTTTTTTAGGATTGAATAACTCAGTTGCATTAGCACAAAATCCTCCAAAAACTGAACAAACAGAAACAAAAAAAACAAATCAAGATACTATAAAAATCGTTTTTCCTCAAAAGAAAATAACTGGAGTAGTTTCTGATGATTTAGGACCAATGCCTGGAGCTAATGTTGTCATAATAGGAACTAATTTTGGAACTACAACAGATTTTGATGGCAATTTTACAATAGAAGTTGAAGAAGGTCAAAAATTGCTTATTTCATACATTGGATTTCATAATAAAGAAATAATTGTTGATTCAAATACACAACATGTTTCAGTTAAACTTGAAGAAAATTTAGATTTGTATACTACTGGAATAATTGAAACAGGTTACAAAAAGAAAACCTTTTTTGGCAGACAAATTCAAAAAGTTAGAAATTGGTTTCGTTAATTAAGAAACCAATTTCTTTACAATATCTTTTACTGGTAAAATAGCTTTGGTATCTTCAATACTTGGTCCAGCTACCCAAACGGTTTTATAAGTAACTTGAGTTGCGGCTTTTTCCGTAGCTTTCATTCCAATGTAAAAACGAATCATTTTTACCCATTTTTTTAAACTTTTGTTTTTATTTAAAAGTGTTTCTAACCAGGTTTGTTTCGTTCCTACTTTTTGAACATAGGGTGTATTGATTACGGTACATGGTGTTCCCGAAATACGTTCGGTCATTACAATATCTTTGGCTCCGTAATCCACACAAGCTTGTTTGTAATCCTCAGAAACACCTGATTCTTCAGACGCAATAAATGGACTTCCAACAGAAACACCAATAGCACCATAACTTAACATGTTATCCAAATCAGCCTTATTCCCTACTCCCCCAGCTGAAATTACGGGTAACGAAGTGTTTTCGTTCAGTTCCTTAATTAATTGTTCAGGATCAATGTTTCCTCTATGACCTCCAGCTTGGTTATTAACGGCAATTATTGCATCTGCTCCTAAACTTTCTACTTTTTTGGCAAAGGCTAAATCGGTAACGTCACAAAAAACTTTTATTCCTACTTTATGAGCTTCTCTTATCGTTTCTTCAGGTGAACCTAATGATGTGATAATAAAATCAACACCTTCTTCACACAAAACACGTAATTGCTCTTTGTATTTCACATTCGATTTGTTTACAATTAAATTGTATCCAAAACTTCCACCAGCCACTTTATTTGTTTTTAACTCTTTTACTGAAACTCTCAACTCATCCAATGTACGATAATTTAAAGCCGGAATACAACCTGCAATTCCACTTTTCATTCCTTCAATCACCATTTTAGTATTGGATACTAAAAACATTGGCGCCATAATTATAGGATGTTGAATTCCTAGTAAATCAGTTAAAGTTTCTTTTTTCATTTTTGACATAATTTAATCCAAATATACAAAAATAAATACTATGCGTGCATATAAATTAAAAATTACATTTAAAATTTAAATTGTGATAACAGTTGTTAAAATTCTTAATAAAATCATAATTCGTTTATTATAAAGCGTAAAAAAGATAAATTTGAAAAAAATAACCAATTTCTCATGTTAAGAAAAATAACTTTATTAAGCTGCTGTTTGCTGTTTCTAGTAACTCTAGACGCTTCAGCTCAAAAGAAAAAAAAGAAAGGAAAACAACCAACACCGGTTGCAGTTTCTGCAGATGCAAAAAAACCTGAAGCTAAAAAAGAACCAAAACCTTACAACAAGGTAATTGATTCTACAGCTGTAACTCAACAAGGTTTAATTGATGTTCACAAAGTAGGTGACAAATACTTATTTGAAATCTCTGATGAATTGATTGGCAAAGAAATTATGACCATTACTAGATATTCCAAAACACCAGCAGGTGGAGGGATTTTTGGTGGTGAAGAAGTCAATCGTCAAGTGATTCGCTTTGAAAAAGGGCTTAAACACAACATTCTAATGCGTTCGATTACTTATGTAATTGCAACTCCAGACGAAGACAAACCAATTACAAAAGCCGTTCAAAACTCAAGTGCTGATCCAATTATTGGAAACTTTGAGGTTATGGCTTATAAAAAAGATGGAAAAGAAATCAAAGGCTATGTTGTAGACATGACGGGTACTTTTGATTCAGACAATCAAGTTTTTTCATTAAACCCAATGAACAAACAAATGCTTAAAATTCAAGCATTTCAAAAAGACCGTTCATTTATTCAAAGTATTAAAAGTTTTCCTATCAATACAGAAATTAGAACCGTTAAAACTTTTACAACAGTACCAAGACAAATTTCATTATCGCCAACACCAAGAATTGGAACAGATTTACCTGCTGGTTTAGATGCTGGAGTGGTTACTTTTGAAATGAATACTTCTATGATTTTGTTACCAGAAAAACCGATGCGTAAACGTCCTTTTGACAAACGAGTTGGTTATTTTGCAAATAGTTATGAAGTTTTTGAAGAAGATTCTCATAAAGCGGACAGAGATGTTTTTGCTGTTAGATGGCGTTTAGAACCAAAATCTGAGGAAGATGCAGAAAGACAAAAAAGAGGTGAATTAATTGAACCTAAAAAACCTATCGTATATTATATTGACCCAGCAACACCAGAAAAGTGGAGATCTTTCATCAAGCAAGGAATTGATGATTGGCAGGAAGCTTTTGAATTTGCAGGTTGGAAAAACGCCATTCGTGGTGAATATTGGCCAGAAAACGACCCAACAATGAGCTTAGAAGATGCACGTTTTTCAGTTCTACGTTATTTCGCAGCTGGAATTCAAAATGCATATGGACCAAATGTACATGACCCAAGAACAGGTGAAATCTTAGAAAGTCACATTGGATGGTATCATAACATTATGAGCTTGTTGCGTGATTGGTATTTGATTCAAACGTCAGCAGTTGATCCAGCAGCAAGAAACATTAAATTTGATGATAAACTAATGGGTGAATTAATCCGATTTGTTGCTGCGCATGAAGTGGGACACACTTTAGGTTTACGTCACAATATGGGTGCAAGTTTTGCAACACCTGTTGAAAAATTAAGAGATAAAGACTTCCAAAAAGAATTTGGTCATACCTCATCAATTATGGATTACGCTCGTTTTAACTATGTGGCGCAACCAGAAGATGGTGTTACTGATTTATTCCCAAAAATTGGTGATTATGACAAATGGGCTATCAAATGGGGTTATTCGTACTTCAAAGATGCTAAAGATGAAGATGCTGAAAAAGCTATCTTAAACGAAATGACTAAAGACGCTTATAAAAATCGTCGCTTGTGGTTTGGAACAGAAACAAATCCATATGATCCAAGATCACAAACTGAAGATTTGGGCGATAATGCCATGAGAGCTTCCGAATATGGAATAAAAAACTTGAAAAGAATTTTACCCAATTTAATTGAATGGAGCAAAAGAGATGGAGAAGACTATACGGAACTAAATGGCTTATACAATTCATTAACGGGTCAATTTAGACGTTATATGGGTCACGTTACTAAAAATGTAGGTGGAATTTATGAAACACCTAAAACATCCGACATGGAAGGTGATTTATACGAAGTAACTCCTGCTGCTATTCAAGCAGATGCTGTTAAATTCCTAAATGAACAATTATTCAAAACGCCAAATTGGTTATTAAACCAAACTGTTATGACTAAAATTAGTCCAGAAAATGGTGTTGAAGCTATTAAAAGTATTCAAGACGGAACGTTATCTAGTTTATTGGCTGGAGACAGAATGGTTCGTTTAATGGAAACTTCTTCTTTAAACAAATCGAATTATTCAGTAGATAAGTTAATGACAGATTTGAGAAAAGGAATTTTTTCTGAATTAAGAACCTTCGCTCCTATTGACATTTACAGAAGAAACCTTCAAAAACTATTCGTGAGCAAATTAATTGATGCCATGAAAGTGGATAAAAATGCTTCTGTAACCAACTTCAACAGAAGAAGAATCAATTTAAGCGAAACTGATTTACCATCAATTTCAAGAGGGCATTTAATTGAGCTTAGAAATCAAATGAGAATGGCTTTACCATCAACTTCAGACCGATTAAGTAAGTTCCACTTACAAGATTTAATTGCTAGAATTGATCAAGCCTTAAAACCAGTCAACTAACAACAAAAAAGGTTTAGCTCTCGCTAAACCTTTTTTATTTATCTTCTTTTAGATTTTGGTTTTGGTTTTGGTTTTGGGGTTGCTTGTGTTTTTCTAACTTCGTATTTATCATTTGCTACACTGTAAACATAATGACTTTGCTGTGATTTAGAAAAAAGAGAAACATCACCATTTGGAAGTAAATGAAACTCCGAACCTTCTGAACTTTTCTTTTCAACATCATGAGAAGCAGTTTTATTTTTATCTAAAAATTGAGTTTCTTTTAAATAATAACTCTTATGAAAATTAGTAAAAAGTTGCTTCTTTGTTGCAATATTCCAAACTTGATTTTCTGTTATTGAAGTGGTTTCCTTTTTAATTTTGGTATCTACTAAAATCATTTCTTGCCAAGAAACATGATATAATTTAATATCTGAAGTGGTAAACGATTTTAAACTAAAGTTATTAGGTTTATATTTAGCATCCGGTAATTGTTTTACTAGTAAAGTATCGGTTTTTGTTTCATTCTTTACAAATAAAACCAATTTTCTAACCTTATTTTGAACAATAATTTCAGCTGAAACATTATCTACAGTTGCTAGAACTTCATTTTTTGGAGTAACCGGTTTCTTGGTTTTTTGGGCAGTTACTTGCAAACTAGTTAATGTAAGCAAAGCAACTAAAAATATTTTTTTCATTTTATAAGTTTTTGATTGTCACAATGTACAAAAAAACTTGAGACACCAAATAAAAAAAACCGAATCAAAAATGATTCGGTTTTTAGTCAATAAAAATTATTTTTTTATAAATTATAACTCATTCACTGTATAACTAATATTAGTAAATTGTCCATCGGTTATTTCAATAATAAACGGAACTAAAACACCATCGACAGTTATATCCTCACCTTCACTTGATTCTAAATATGCAGTAAAAGTTGCAGAAATTTTGTTATTGTTACAAAAACTAACATTATAAGCTGAGCTTTCTGGAAAATGATAGAGTTGAAATTGACCGCTAATTTTTTGGTATATAAAAAATTCAGAGTAATCAGTGCTTGTATTTATATTTTCAAAATTATAATCACCAGTTAGCATATTACTATTGTTTGTATTATAATTATCTATCAGTTTTAAATTAAATTTATACTGATTATTTTCTGCTTCAATAAATAAAGTTTGTCTATCAATAGACTCTGCTCTATTCATATATGCTTGAGTA
>JAGYJR010000013.1 GCA_018401995.1 Flavobacterium sp.
AAAAAATCCATTTTACTAAAGTAGATGGTATTCAATTTCCAACCGAAACTTTTGAAGATTTTAAAGGATTCCAATATCTAGTTCCGTTTTATGAAAAATTGCTACAATTGGAAACCGAGCAAAAAGGGAAAGTTCGTATTGCGTATTTTGGAGATTCCATGACGGATGGCGATATGATTGTGCAAGATTTCAGAACGTTATTTCAGCAAAAATTTGGTGGAAAAGGTGTTGGTTTTGTAAATATTACTTCTGAATCTGCGGCTTCACGAAGTTCGTTAGTTCATGAATTTTCGCCCAATTGGAAAACGCAATCGTATTTAAAAATCAAATCGCCTTCGCATCCTTTTGGTGTAAATGGTCATGTTTTTTATGCCAATGATACTATAAGTTCAGCTTGGGTGAAATTCAAAGCCAATAAAATCCGATTTGCCACGGAATTAAATCAACCTACATTATTTTATGGAAGGTCAAAAAACAAAGAAGGGAAAATAAAAGCTGTTATTGGAACAGATACCATTTCCAAAAAATTAAATCCGAATCAAAAACTGAATGTACTCAAAATTGTAGATACAAATCCTACCGCAATGAAAGTATATTTCAAAGAAGCCGATAGCATTCCTATTTATGGCTTCAATTTTGATGATGGAAAAGGAGTTCACGTGGATAATTTTTCGAGTCGAGGAAATTCAGGTTTACCGTTATCGACTTTCAATGTGGATTTAATGCATGATTTTCAGGAGCAATTGGGCTACGATTTAATCATTTTGCATTACGGAACTAATGTATTGAACTACGGTTCGTTGAATTACAGTTGGTACGAAAAGCGCATGAAAAAAACAGTCGAGCATCTAAAAACGTGTTTTCCTGGCGTAACTATTTTAGTGGTTTCCACTGCTGATAAAGCTACCAAATACGATTTGGAAATGAAAACCGACTCAGCTGTGGTTCCATTAACGACGGCGCAAAAACGGTATGCAATTGCTTCCGAAAGTGGCTTTGTGAATTTATTTACGCTAATGGGCGGCGATGGTTCCATGATGCAATGGGTTGAAGAAACACCAGCCAAAGCCAATAAAGATTACACACATTTCAATTTTAGAGGAGCTAAAGAAGTAGCGAATATGTTGTATAACCAAATCAATGAAGGTTACCAACAATATAAAGTGTTGAGAAGTAAAAGAAAAATTAAACCCAAAGTAACCGCAAAAAAAGACAGCGTTTCCTTTACAAAAGACAGCGTGCATGAAGAATAGCTTTTTTCTTTTTTTCTTTTTTGTATTCCAATGGCAATTTGCACAAGTAGATTCATTGGCGGTAGATTCTTTGGAAGTTAATTTCAATGAAGTTATAATTGATTCCGTTTTTGTGGATTCATTGGAAGTTTCCAACTTTCAAAATCAAATTGGAAATGCGGATGCGATTAAAAAATTCTACCAAAAGTTACAGCAATTAGAACAACAAAAAAACTGCAAATTACGAATTGTTCACATCGGAGATTCGCACATTCAAGCCGATTTGTTCACTGGAAAAATGCGAAGTTTACTCCAACAAAAATACGGAAACGGCGGTTTGGGGTTCACATTTCCTTATAATTTGGCCAAAACCAATGGCAATCATTACATCAAATACAACGCTACAACTTCTTTCGAAAGTTACCGAAATATTTATCCAGATTCTACAAAACCTGTTGGTTTGAGTGGTATTGCTTTGTTTACAACTTCCAAAGATTTTGCTATTGAATTGCAAGTTCGTGATAAGAATTTTGTTTTTAACAGCTTGAAATTGGTCATGCCAAAAAACCAACGTTTGTTTGATGTCGCTACAACTTCCAAAGAAATCACAATCGAATCAAGTGTTCCAAAAACGATAACACACAAAATCAAATCAGGTGAAGCGCTTTCGATAATTGCATCTAAATATGGTGTTTCTGTTGCGGCGATTAAAAAAGCAAATGGTTTGAAATCGAACAACATTCAAGCGGGAAAAACCTTGCGAATTCCTTCCAATGAACTAGAGCCAAAGAAAATCGTTCGTTCTGAATTTGAACCGTTAACATTATTCGAAGATATTGCTTCCCAAAATTATTACAGTCAAGAACCTTTGGATAAAATATTTTTAGTTTCCAATGCTGAAGCTTCGAGCTATGCTTTAAACGGTTTGATATTGGAAAATAACAATCCAGGATTGGTTTACAGCGCTATTGGAGTGAACGGAGCCAAAGCATCTGATTACAATCGTTTCCCAGAATTTTATCAGCAATTACAAGCTGTTGAAGCGGATTTGGTAGTGATTTCTTTGGGAACTAATGAAAGTTTCGATAAGCAAAATTCGACGATTTATTTCGAAAATTTACAAAAAATGATAGCGGGAATTCGAGCTAAAAATCCTTCGGTAGAAATTTTAGTGGTAACGCCACCGCCATCGTTGTTTAAAAGAAAATTTCCCAATACATTTGTGGCCGATTACGCTAAAGTAATTCAGGAAAAAGCCAGCGAAAATTCGTATGCCGTTTGGGATATGTTTCAAGCTTTGGGCGGACTTTTCAATGTAAACAAAAATTTCAGTAAAGGCTATATGTCAAAAGATAAAGTGCATTATTCAAAGTTGGGCTACGAAAAACAAGCCGAACTCTTTTTTGAAGCTTTGGAATTCAATTACGAACAATTTAAATCGGCACAATAGTTTTGAAAAGTTTGTTTTTGCTACTGAATTCCATGCAATCGCTTTTTACGGATGTTTCTTTAGAAACCATTCAAAATTGGTTTATTTACAATCCAAAACAACCGCTTTTGTTCAATAGCGCTTTGTTTTTGGGTTTGTTTATCATTTTCTATTTCATTTATATTGTATCGAGAAAAACACATTATTTCCGCATTACTTATGTGGTTTTGTTTTCGTTGTTTTTCTATTATAAATGCAGCGGAATTTACTTTTGGTTGTTGGTTTTCTCTTCGGTTGTAGATTATTCCTTATCGCGTTTGATTTATGCTGAAGTGATTCAGTTTTATCGTCGTTTTTACCTAATCTTGAGTTTGGTCATCAATTTGGGAATGTTGGCGTATTTTAAATATACCAATTTCTTCATCGACAATTTCAACGGTTTGTTTAGTGGAAGTTTGGCTTTTGAAGACATCTTTTTACCAATTGGAATTTCATTTTATACCTTCCAAACGTTAAGCTATACGATTGACGTTTACCGAAAAGAATTAGAACCTACCAAAAGTTTTGTAGATTTCTTGTTTTTCGTTTCGTTTTTCCCGCAGTTAGTAGCTGGACCCATTGTAAGAGCAAGCGATTTCATTCCGCAGATTTACGAAAAATTAAAATTAACCAAAGAGGATTTCAATAAAGCACTTTTCTTAATCATCGGTGGTTTGTTGAAAAAAGCGGTTATTTCCGATTTCATATCTACCAATTTTGTTGACCGAGTTTTTGATGCGCCCAACAGTTATACCGCATTTGAAAATCTGATGGCTTCGTATGGTTATGCCATCCAAATTTACTGCGATTTCTCAGGATATTCTGATATGGCTATTGGTTTGGCTTTATTGATGGGATTCAAGTTACCACCCAATTTCCGAACGCCTTATCAATCAGGTTCAATTACAGAATTTTGGAGAAGATGGCATATTTCGTTGTCGAGTTGGTTGCGCGATTATTTATACATTTCCATGGGCGGCAATCGAAAAGGAAACCTTCGTACCTATTTCAACTTATTCATGACCATGTTTTTAGGCGGATTGTGGCACGGAGCTTCTTGGAAATTTGTGTTTTGGGGTGTTTTGCATGGAATGGCATTGGTAGTAGAAAAATTCTTTGGGCAATTTATTAAGTTACCAAAAAACGCCTTCATCCGAATCATTCAAGTGTTTTTGACGTTCCATTTTGTGGTGTTTTGTTGGTTGTTTTTTAGAGCCAAAGACTTCGCCACCGCATTCCAAATAGCCGAAAATATTTCTAAAATTCAATTCAATTTAGAACAATGGCAAACGATTATTTTGGGTTACCAAAATGTATTTTTATTATTGTTGATTGGATTTGTTTGGCATTTTCTACCGCAGTCGGTTACTGATTTAAATGAACGTATCTTTGGAAAACTACCGTTTTGGGCAAAAGCTATCGT
This sequence comes from Flavobacterium sp., assembly GCA_018401995.1. Classification (GTDB taxonomy): domain Bacteria; phylum Bacteroidota; class Bacteroidia; order Flavobacteriales; family Flavobacteriaceae; genus Flavobacterium. The sequence goes on from JAGYJR010000013.1 coordinate 4,124, forward strand.
TTTAGGTTTTGTGTTTTGGATTGTCTACGCTACGGCTTCCGCAGGAACGCAACCGTTTATTTATTTTCAGTTTTAAAATCAAAATCCCTTTTCTTGAACTCGAAAAGGGATTTATTTTTACTTCTTATATTTTGGATCTATATCAGCGGTTAATGATTTTAGGAACGCTACCATATTGTCAATTTCTTCGGATGATAAATCTTTATCGTTTTGAAGTTTGCCCATGATTTTGATTGCATCTGCTAAGCTTTCTACAGAACCGTCATGAAAATAGGGCGCTGTTTTTTCAATGTTTCTTAAACTAGGCGCTTTGAAAATATATTTATCTGATTCATTTTTGGTAATATCATATAATCCGTTGTCAATTTTTTTACTGTTTGTATGTTCCCAATAATTTCCAAAAACACCAAATTTCTGCATCATTTGTCCGCCAACTGCTACACCGCTATGGCAGGCAATACAACCATTATCGATAAAAGCGCGCATTCCATTTTTCTCTTTTTCTGAAAGCGCTTTATCATCTCCATCAAGCCATTGGTCAAATCTACTTTCAGGAATTAATTTTCTTTCGAAAGCACCTATAGCATTGGTTAAATTTTTGTAAGTTATTGGATCTTTTTCGTTGGGGAAAACACGTTTAAAATACTCTTGATATTCTGGAATTCCTTTCAAGCGATCTACTAAAAATTGTTCTGATGGAATGTTGTGTTCAATTGGATTTAAAATTGGCATTCCGGCTTGCTCTTCAACGTCTTTTGCTCGTCCATCCCAAAATTGCATGGCGTGTAAAGAAGCATAAATAACTGTTGGTGAATTTCTTCCACCAAATTCTTTTGTGTCACCAGGAGAAGTAGGTAAATTATCAACACCAAACGTATTTAAATTGTGACAAGAATTACAACTAATAGTTCCGTTTTTAGATAATCGAGTGTCGAAATACAGTTTTTTTCCTAAGTCAACTTTTAATTCATTTCCTTTGAAATGTACCGATTTGATATTTACAGGATTATTGATTTCCTGATAATTTTCGGGTAATTCTTCATAAGGAACGGATGAAATAGGTTTGAAGAAATTCAATGCTTCTAACATCAAATTGGTTTTAACTGGTTTGTTTTCTGTAAGTAACTCGTCTTTATTTTCGGTGTTACAACCTAAAATTAAAAAAGCTATAAGTAAGATACTTAGTTTTTGTATTTTTCCTGATGTGATTTGTAGCGCATTCATGGTAATGAAGTTTATATTTTACAAATTTCTCCATTCAGATATAGAGAAACAATGACTAATGTCAGTTTTAAAGCCGTGTTTGTGACACGGCTTTTTTAATTATTTTTTCAAAATAGTATTTAGGACTAAATCTTTGTCTAATTTTTTGGTACAGAAGAACCAATCTTTACAGTCTAGGGTTTCATCATTTTCCATTCTTTCTTTTGCAACTCCACAAGAGCCTGCTGTTGGCACAATCACATCATCTCCAGGATACCAATCTGCTGGACATGCCACTTGAAATGCATCAGCTGTTTGTAAGGCAATAAGCGCTCTGTAGATTTCTTGGAAATTTCTTCCAATACTTAAAGGATAATATAATATTGTTCTAATCATTCCTTTTGGATCAATAAAGAATACTGCTCTTACTGCTTGCGTACTACTTTCTCCCGGTTGAATCATACCATATTTGCTAGAAACTTTCATTGAAATGTCTTCAATTAATGGGAAAGTTACTTCAATATCTTTCATTCCTTTGTATTCAATTTTTTCTTTGATAGTGCGTAACCATGCAATATGACTGTATAAACCATCAATTGATAATCCTAATAATTCGCAATTTGCTTCATTAAATTGTTTTTGCATATTAGCAAATGTCATAAACTCAGAAGTGCAAACTGGAGTGAAATCTGCAGGATGACTAAAGAAGATTACCCATTTTCCTTCATAGTCTTTTGGGAAGTTGATAGTTCCTTGTGTTGAAATTGCTGTAAATTCTGGTGCTGCTTCGCCAATTCTTGGCATAAATACTTGATTTTCCATTTTTTTGTATTTTAAAATGTGATTACTATTTTTTTGATGAGACAAATTTCCGTTGAAAAAAAAGTGTAAAAAGTAACACAAGTTTCTTTGTATAATAAAATATTATTGTATATTATTGATTGATAGTTTTTGATTATTAACTCATTGTTTTTAATGATGGTTATGTAACAATGGTTACAAGAGAAGATTACTTTATTTAATAAATTTGTAAAAAATGTTATCCATGAAGAATTACCTATTTACATTATTTGTACTACTATTAGTTAGTTGCCAAAAAGAGAAAAAAGAATTTCAACCCATTCCAGTTGAGGAAAGTGTTGTTGCAATAAATGAACACGAAGGCAAAAAACTCATGGAAACGCACTGTTATTTGTGTCACAGTCCAAATGCAGCTGAAAATCAGGGACGAATTGCGCCGCCAATGGTTGCCATAAAAGCCCGATACATTGATAAAGAAGGTTATACTAAAGAGGAATTTATTGCAGCTGTTGCTTCATTTGTAGAAAATCCTACCGAAGATAAAGCCTTGATGTATGGAGCGCTAAAAAAACATGGCTTAATGCCTAAACAAGCTTTTCCAGAAGGAAGTGTTGAAAAAATAGCTGATTTTATGTTCGACTATCAAATTGAAGAGCCAACTTGGTTTAAGGAGCATTGGGAAGGACATGGGAACAAAAATTGGTCACAATCAGGCAAGGAATATCAAGTTGGTGCAACTAAAAAATCGTATTCTGATATAGGTTTGGAATATGCATTGGAAACTAAAAAACTATTGGGTAAAAATTTAATGGGTGCGATTCAGCAAAAAGGAACTTTAGAAGCCTTGGCGTTTTGCAATCATGAAGCTATTCCGTTAACCGATAGTATGGCAACCAAATATAACGCAACAATTAAACGCGTTTCGGATAAAAATAGGAATCCCAACAATAAAGCGAACGCTGAAGAATTACTTTATATTGCTCAATTCAAAAAAGACTTGGCTGATAAACAAGAAATTAAACCCGTTGTACTAGAAAAAGGAAATAAAATCCAGTTTTATTACCCGATTGAAACCAATTCCATGTGTTTGCAATGCCATGGAAAACCGGAGCAAATTAAACCTGAAGTTCGTGCCAAAACTTTACAATTGTATCCTAAAGATTTAGCTATTGGGTATAGCGAAAATGAAGTTCGAGGTATTTGGAGCATTACTTTTACAAAGTAAAAAGTAAAAAGTGAAAAGTAAAAAGTATTCACCGTTGAGATGAAAAAATGACAAAAAAAGCATATATCATTACAGGAATTGGAGTCGTAGTTGGACTTCTAGCAGGTTATTTGTATTATCAAGAAATTGGTTGTTTGAGTGGCACCTGCGCCATCACATCAAAACCATTGAACAGCACTTTATATGGTGGTTTGATGGGCGGATTATTGTTTAATTTGTTTGTAACTTCTAACAAAAAGCAAGATAAATGAAGCAATTTTGGAACGAGCGCTATGCAGCAAGTAATTTTGCTTATGGAAAAGATTCTAATCAGTTTTTAAAAGAAAACTTACATTTTTTACCAAAAGGAAAAGTGCTGTTTGTTGATGAAGGCGAAGGAAGAAATGCCGTTTTTGTAGCAAAAAATGGTTATGAAGTTAGCGCTTTTGATTATAGTGAATCTGGACAACAAAAAGCGCTGATGTTAGCTCAAGAACATGGTATTTCTATTAATTATATAGTATCAGATGTTTTGGAATTACCTTATGAAAATGAAAGTTTTGATGCTTTAGTTTTAATATTTGCCCATTTTCCTGCTGAAATTAGGAAACAAGCGAATTAAAAATTGCTTGAACTACTAAAACCAGAAGGTAAAATTTTATTCGAAGCTTTTAGTAAAGAACAATTAAATTATACTTCGGGTGGACCAAAAGATGTTGATATGCTTTTTTCGGAAGAGGAAGTGAGAAATGAGTTTCCTGGTATTTCATTTGATCGTTTATCAACTGAAAAAATAGTATTAGATGAAGGGCTCTTTCATCAAGGTGAAGGAGTTGTTGTTCGATTTGTTGGAACAAAAAAATAACCTCAAGCTTACACTTGAGGTTATTTTTTTAATTAAAACTTATAATTTACAAATAATGTAAAATTTCGACCGGGTTCTGTGATAGGTGTTCTTCCAAAATCAGGTTGATTGTTAAATGCAAATGTGAGGTGATTGTTATAAAATTGATCAAAAACATTTAATACTGCCCCGCCAATTGAAAGGTTTTTTAGTGGAGAAAAACCAGCTTTAATATCCATAACTTCATAACCTGGAGTTGCAATCTCATCAAAACTTTGTGAGATTTTAGGTTGTCTTGCGGTTAAATTATATTGAACAGAAGCCCATAATTTTTCAGTTTCATACCCTAATTTAAAACGAGTTTGTAAGGGTGGCGTTAATGGAAGATTTTCATTAAAATCTTTATTTTCTGTGTAAACGTAAGCTAATTCGGTTAAAAAATTAAAATGATTGTACAACTTAACATCTAAATACGTTTCAAACCCTGTCTTCATAGCATTATCGATGTTTCTGAACACTTTAGGGTGAATGGGAGGTGTTGTGGGGTTATATTTTCTAATTAAAGTTTCATCAACTACACCTAAAATATAGTTTTCGTAAATAGAATAATAGGTTGCTATTCCGTAATTGATTTGGTTAATAGTTTTTCCTTCGAAATATTTTTTTCCGTTAAAGCTAATTTCAAATTGGTTATTGACTTCCGCTTTTAAATTTGGATTCCCTACGTATTCGTATGGATCTCTTCCAATATTAAAAAAGGCAATGAAACGTTCTTCAATTGATGCCGAACGAGAGCCTCTACCAAAAGAAATTTCTACTGATTTGTGATTTGGTAAATACTGTTTAAAAGAAATGTTGCCACTGTAATTGGTTTCGTTTCGTTTTTCAAGATTTGGATATAAAGCTGCAAATGTTGGGTCTAAATCCTCTGCATTTGAACTTACAAAGTCTAATCTTGATCCAAGAGTTAAACTAGCTTTTTCGGTAATAAAATAACGGGCTTCTAAAAACGTTCCCAAAGTATTGGTATAACTGTCTTGCCAAATTTTATCTTCAAAAGCCAATGGAGTTGGGAGCAAAACACCCATCATGTTTCTTTTTACTAATCGGTTTCTATTTCCTTCTCTACTTAATGAAACAAAATCTGTTCCTCCAAAAAGTTTCCAATTTGTTCCCAGATTCCATTCTGATTCTAATTTACCACCAAAAGTAGTTGCATCAACAAGTGCAATCGCTTCGGAATTAGTAAAAGAAGGTCTTCTGTAATTACTCATGATATGATCTACAAAAGAATAATATATTTTGGCATGTAAGCCTTTGAAATAATTGTTGTTACTGGTTAATTTATAATCCAAACTACCAATAGTACTGTCGTCTTTATCAGTATCCATTGGTAAACCTGCGTGTAAAACATCCCTACCAAAATTTTGTCTAAAACTAGCTTGCAAACTGTTTTTTTCGTTAAAGTCGTAACCAAATTTAAGTCCATAACCCGTATTTCCGAAAGATGACGGAATTTTATTTTGGTTTCCATCTTCATAATTACCATAATCACGATAACTTAAATTTCCAGCTATGTAAAATTTATTGATTCTACTCATTAAATTTATCATATTTACTGATGAATTTCCGTTACTTTCATAACCTGATGAAATGCTTCCTTGTATTTTTTTATTAGCAAGAGTACCTGTTTGTGTGACCATATTAATTACACCACCAAAATTGGTTCCATATCGCACAGAAAATGGCCCTTTTATGATTTCGATTCGGGTAACTTCTTCAGGGTTTACCAAAGTGGTAATTGGATCCATGCGATTAGGACAAGCATGATAGGCTTTTGTTCCACCATCGTATTGAATGTTTAATTGTTCGTATTGTGATGCTCTGAAGTTGGGATCAACAGCATAATTCCCTCTTTTTATAAGGGAAAACCCATTTATGTCTTCAAAAAGTTGTCCTGAATTTTTTGGTTGGACTACTTTATTTTGATAATCCGACTTTATTATTACTTGAGCAGGGTCTTTTCTGATGTCACCTGAAACAATTACTTCTTTTAATGGGGTTACTTTTATACTGTCTGAGGGTATTTCTACTTGGGCATTTGCCATAGCAGAAAGCCATAGCAATGCTATAATGACTATTTTTTTCATTTTTATATATTGTTATTGTTACTGTTATTTTTAACTTAAAAACAATATATTTTGAGGAGGATGAAATAGCTTGGTAGTAAAAATAGCGTTGTATCTATTTAGATAAAAAGCGTTTATTTTTTTATTTTTTGTTAAATAGTAAACAAATGGGTTTACTACTTTCGTTTCTTGATAAAATAAAATTTCAACAGTGAAGCTCCTATTTTTTGATTTTTCAGATTGTAAAGGTTTGTTTGACTCTGAAGTTTTTTCTACTTCTTTGTTTAAATGACATTTACCATTACATTTTAACTCAGGTTTACTTTTGTTAGAACAATATTTTTCTGTAAATGCTTTGTTGTCTGTGGTGAACTCTACTACTAAATAAGAAAACTTCATAGTTTGAAAAAACATAGAAACTATTACAAAAAGCGAAAAAATATGTGTAGCAGTTGTTTTCAATACGAAATTTAAAGAGGTACAAAACTACATCAATTTCTGTTAAGTTAAGTAATGTTTGTTACATATAAAGTCATTTAATGAAGTTACTTTTACATTTATTTTTTTATTATGAAAAAGCTTCTCTTTACTAATTGGCATCTCATGCGTTGGGTGCGACTAATTTTAGCTTTTGCTATTGCATTTCATGCTGTCAAGACTGCAAATTATTTCTTTTTGTTTTTTGCATTATTCTTTTTAATTCAAGCAGTTTTTGACACGGGTTGTGGTTCGAAAGGATGTTCTATACCAAAAAATTAATTTTATGGAAAATAAGATATTTAATTCAATTTGTAGTCTAGATTTGGTAGTAATTAATTCATTAGATCCAAATTGTGATCCTTGTAAAATGAGACAGCCTATCTTAGAAAAAGTAAAAGGAGTTTTAGGTAATAGAATTACTGTAATAAATTTAGAATCACAAGATTTCATTTATATTTCATCAAAATTTAGATTAGAATCATCCACCTCGTTATTTGTTCTAGCAAATGGTATTGTTGTTTGGGAAACTTCAAGTTTATTGTCGAAGGAAGAGTTGATTAAAATAATTTTAGAAAACACCTAATTTATATAATTTATCATGGATGTAGAAATATTAGCACGAATTCAGTTTGCCTTTACGATAGCATTTCATTATATCTATCCACCGTTGAGTATCGGTTTAGGATTATTAATGGTTATTTTTGAAGGACTCTATTTAAAAACTGGGAAAAAAGAGTATGAAGTTTTAACCCGATTTTGGTTGAAAATCTTTGCTATTACCTTCGGTATTGGAGTGGCTACGGGAATTATTATGGAATTTGAATTTGGTACCAACTGGTCTGTTTATTCCCGTTATGTAGGTGATATTTTTGGAAGTGCATTAGCCGCTGAAGGCTTATTTGCTTTTGGATTAGAAAGTACTTTTTTAGGTATTTTAATTTTTGGATGGAATAGAGTATCACCGAGAGTGCACTTTATTTCCACAATAGGCGTTTTTTTAGGCTCCATGTTTTCTGCAGTTTGGATTGTTGTTGCAAATAGTTGGCAACAAACACCCGCTGGATATCACATAGTGGGTGAAGGTCTGATGGCTCGTGCAGAAGTAACTGATTTTTGGGCAATGGTCTTTAATCCGTCTAGTGTAGATCGTATTATTCATGTGTGGCAAGGTGCTTTTTTAGCGGGTGCTTTTATGGTTTTAAGTGTACATGCTTATTATATTAGAAAAGGGAAATTTGTAGAATTATCCAAAATAGCTTTCAAGATAGCATTAGTTGTAGCGACTGTAGTTTCCTTTACACAGTTGGTTTCTGGTCATAGTTCCGCAGATGGTGTAGCTGTAAATCAACCAGCAAAATTAGCAGCTATGGAAGGGCATTATGAAAAATCGGCTCCAGCAGATTTGTATCTTTTGGGTTGGGTTGATAATGAAAAACAAGAAGTTACTGGTTTAGGTATTCCTGGTGGATTATCATTTTTGGTTCATCAAGATTTTAAAGCGCCAGTTACTGGTTTAAATGCATTTCCGAAAGAAGACCAACCTAGTCAGGTAAATGCAGTATTTCAATTTTATCACATAATGATTTCTATTGGAATGTTCTTGATTGCTCTTACTTTTTATGCTTGTTTTTTATGGTGGAAAGGAAAACTATTTGAAACTAAATGGTTAATGTGGATTTTTTCTTTCTCGGTTTTATTGCCACAAATTGCTAATCAAGCCGGATGGTTTGCGGCAGAAATGGGACGTCAACCTTGGATTGTTTATGGTCATTTGAGAACCAGTGAAGGCTTTTCGCAAGAAGTATCAGCAAATCAAATTTTGTTTTCTTTGATATTGTTTTTGGTTATTTATACCATTTTATTCTTATTGTTTTTGTACTCCTTGAACAAGAAAATCAAGCACGGTCCATATGAAGACGAATCTCACAATCAATTAGAAACTATTTAAACATCAAAATATGGAAACATTTTTAGGCATCGATTATCCAACACTTTGGTATTTAGTAGTGGGATTATTGTTTTCAGGTTATGCTATTTTAGAAGGATTTGATTATGGAGCGGGAGCATGGCATTTGTTTTTGAGAAAAGATGAGAGTAGAAGAATTGCTATTAATGCTATTGGACCACTTTGGGATGCTAATCAAGTGTGGTTAATCATAGGTGGAGGAGCTTTGTTTGCAGGATTTCCGGTTATGTATGCTACTATGCTCTCTGCAATGTATATTCCGTTTATGTTGTTTTTGATGTTGTTGGTTTTAAGGTCTTCTGCCATCAAATTTAGAAGTGCTGAAAAAATGATATGGTGGCGAAAAACTTGGGATATTATTTATTTTACATCAAATACTTTAATTGCCTTTTTATTAGGAGTCGTTTTAGGAAATGTTTTGCAAGGTTTTGAAATTGGTGAAAATTATACTTATAAAGGAGGAATCTTTTTTTCCTTTTTGAGTCCATATGCTATTATGGTAGGATTAACAACACTATCTATTTTTATGACGCAGGGTGCTATTTTTCTTTTATTAAAAACGGAAGGAAGATTACACACAAGATTAACTTTTTTATTAAAAAAAGGAATGATATTCTTTATAGTGAGTTTTTCTATTACTTCATTATATACTTTGGTATTTATACCAGGGGTTACAGATAATTTTAGAGAAAATCCAATATTCTTTATCCTTCCTATTTTATCCTTTTTGGCTGTTGCTAATGTTCCACGCTTGGTTTCTAAAAAGAAATACTTTCAAGCCTTAGTCTTTTCTTCGCTTACCATGGCATTTTTATTAATGTTAGTTGCCTTTCAATTGTATCCGACGTTATTAATTTCCACTATTGATCCAAAATATAGTATTACTATTTACAATGCTGCTTCTTCGCAAAAATCTTTGGGAATCATGTTAACTATTGTTTTGATTGGTGCTCCTCTATTAGCCGCTTACTTTTTATTTCTCTATAAAACATTTAACGGAAAAGTTAAGCTGGACGATACGAGTTATTAATTTTTCATTAAACGCCTCGAAAATATCGGGGCGTTTTTTTATGTAACAAATGTTGCTGTAGTACAAATATATAACAATTAATTTTGATTTATTAAAACGAAAAAAATATGTCAAAAATAGTTGTTTTAGGTGCTGGTATAGCTGGACATACAGCTGCAGCTCACTTAAGAAGAAAATTAGGTAAGGAGCACGAAGTATTAGTGGTTTCTCCCAATAGAAATTACCAATGGGTACCCTCAAATATTTGGGTAGGAATCGGAAGAATGCAACCTAAAGATGTTATATTCCCTTTAGAACCTTTATACAAAAGAAAAGGAATTGGTTATAAACAAGCCAAAGCAGTATCCTTTCATCCAGAAGGTGACGGTTCTGAACCAAAACCCTATATTTTAGTTGAGGGTGTATTTGGTGAGAACTTAGGGAAACAAGAAAAAGTGACCTACGATTATCTAATCAATGCTACTGGTCCAAAATTAGCTTTTGATATGACCGAGGGATTACAACCTGCCACTAATAAAGTATATTCAGTTTGTACGTATGACCATGCAGAACATGCATCAGAGGCCTTACATAAATTAATTGACCAATTAAAAAGATCAGATGAAAAAGCGAAAATTTTAATTGGAACGGGTCATGCAAAAGCGACTTGTCAAGGTGCTGCCTTTGAATATATTTTGAATGTAGAAAAAGAATTGCAAAAATTTGGTGTCCGTGATAAAGCTGAAATTATTTGGATATCCAATGAGTATGAATTAGGTGATTTTGGAATGGATGGTATGCTGATGGATTATAATGGTTTTAACATGAAATCCAAAGATATGGTGGAGATGATTTTTGAAGACCGAGGTATCAAATGGATTTTAGGAGCCGGAGTTACTAAAGTGGAAGATGGATTAGTACACTATGAAAATTTAGATGGTGAATTTAAAACAGAAACTTTCGATTTTGGAATGCTAATTCCTGCGTTTTCAGGACATGGTTTTCAAGCCTTTGATAAATATGGACAAAATATCACCGAAAAATTATTTAGAGGTTTTATGGTTGTAGATGCCGATTATACGCCAAAACCTTACGAAGAATGGACAGTTCAAGATTGGCCTGAAACCTATCAAAATCCGAGTTATAAAAATATTTTTGCGCCTGGAATTGCTTTCGCACCACCTCATTCCATATCTAAGCCAAGAAAAAGTAAAAATGGAACCGAAATTTCCCCAGCTCCACCAAGAACAGGAATGCCATCGGGAATTACGGCTAAACTAGTTGCGGATAATATTATTGATTCTATAAAAGCAGGAAAAGAATCATTGCATCATAAAGGTTCGTTAGGCAATATGGGAGCTGCTTGTATTGCTTCGGCAGGTTATGGCATGACGCAAGGTAGTGGCGTAAGTATAACCACTTATCCTATTGTTCCTGATTATAAAAAATATCCAAATACAGGTGGAAGAGATATCAATAAAACATTTGGTGATATAGGTTTGGCTGGACATTGGGTGAAATTAGCCTTGCATTATGCATTTATTTACAAAGCTAAAATGAAACCATTTTGGTGGTTAATTCCTGAGTAGAGTGAAAAGTGAAAAGTAAAAAGTGAAAAGTGAAAAGTAAAAAGTAAAAAGTGAAAAGATTTACTTTAAAAGTAAGACATAATCATTAGCTTGTAATTTAATAGTAAAAAAATATGACACAAAGAATATCCAATTCTCAAAAGAGAAAAATGCAAAATCCAATCATTCAGTTTTTTAAGTTCATTTATTTGAATATTAGAATTTTAAAAATTGTAGCGGGTGGACATGGTGGAACTAGATAAAATATTTATGTAGTTTTATCTTGTGTAACATTTGTTACATAGTAATTTAAATTTTAAAATACATTTGTATTAAGTAACGCAAAAATGAAAAAAGTAATTTTTATATTTATAGCATATGTTGGACTCTTAACTGTACTTCCTTCAGTTAGAGCTTTGAAAACATATTTCATTCCAAGTTGTGTTGCGGAAAAATCTTGTGAAACAAAATCAAATTCAGGTTGCGAAACTAGTAATTTTATAATGAGTTTAAACTTTAATGCTTTGCAATACATAAATATTCAAACCATTTACGACTCTATTTTTGTGTTCGATTTGTTATTAGATAAAATAAAATTATTACCCCAAAATACCGCTATAATATTAGGTTTTAAATCAGCAATTTGGCATCCTCCAAAATTGTAAGTTTTTGAAATTAAAAACGATATACATTTAAAACATATTATTTATGAAAAAATCACAATTCATGAAGATTTCCTTGTTGGTTGGAATCTTCTCTCTCTTTATTTATGGAATAACATTTGCTAACAAAGGCAATTATATTTCAATATCAAAACCAATAGCAAATACGCAAAATTTAAAAAAGTATTCGGAACAAAATTGTTTTCAATGCCACGATTGCAGCGGAAATGTTTCGAAAGAATATGAAATAGTTCCTTCATTGAAATTGCCAAAATTAGAAGATTCAAAAGAAAATCAAAAAGTGAAACCTTCTCTTGAATTTCAAGAAGAGCACTCTAAGCCAGAATTACAAGAATATTTTCAAGAAATTAAATACGAATTATGATGAAGAAAATAGTGTTTTTTTTGGCAGCAATTTTCGTAAGTTCATTTATGTTTTCACAAAGCACATTTGAATACGATGTTGTTCTTACACCAAAAGTTGTTCCAGGTTTACCTGGTTTACATTCTTATGCGTTTGCGCAACATAATGGTAAATGGTTAATCATTGGCGGAAGAAAAGATGGTTTACATGCACGCCAACCGTTCAATGCTTTTCCAGAATCTCAAAACAATACAGATCTTTATGTAATAGATATTGCAACTTTGCAATTTTGGTCTGCTCCTTTAAATGTTTTGCCAATAGGTATTAGTGAACAGTTGCAAGCAACAAATGCTAACTCGTTTCAAGACGGTGATGTTTTGTATGTTGCTGGGGGTTATGCTTTTTCGGCTACTGCTAATGATCATATTACATTTGATAAACTAACTTCAATTGATGTGCCTAATGTAATCACCGCAATAGTAAACGGAACTTCAATTACACCGTATTTTAAACAGATTTCAGATCCTGTTTTTGCTATTACTGGCGGTCAAATGGGGAAAATTGGGAATACGTTTTATTTGGTTGGTGGCCATCGTTTTGATGGAAGATATAATCCAATGAATAATCCAACTTTTGTTCAAACGTATTCTAATCAAATTAGAAAGTTTACAATTGATAATTCAGGTTTGCAATTGAGTTTTGCTAATTATGAAACGATTACTGATGCGGTACATTTGCATCGACGCGATTATAATTTGGTTGCGCAAGTTTTTCCTGATGGGGAATTAGGTTATACTATTTCTTCTGGAGTTTTTCAAATTACTGCCGATTTACCTTTTTTATATCCAGTTGATATCAAAGCTTCGGGTCATTTTCCACAAACACAATTCAATCAATATTTGAGTAACTATCACAGTGGAAAAGTTGGATTATATGACCAAACGGAAAATCGTATGCACAGCTTGTTTTTTGGCGGAATGAGTCAGTATTATTACCAAAATGGAAATTTAATTCAAGACAACACGGTTCCATTTGTCAAAACAATCAGTCGCGTGACCAGATTTTCTGACGGAAGTTTGATTGAATATCAATTACCAATTGAAATGCCAAACTTAAAAGGTTCTGGTGCCGAATTTATTCCTAATCAAAGTTTACCACACTATTATCATGAAGTAATTAAGCTTTCCGAAATTGCAGAAGATGAATTTGTAATTGGTCATTTATATGGAGGTATTTTGAGTTCGTCTCCATCCGCTTTTACCGATAATCAAACCAATTTAACTAGCGCAGATCCGTCAATTTATGAAATAAAATTAGTAAAAAATCCTTTATTGAGTTCCCCTTCAATTGACGGGAGAAATCCATTTACAATGCAAGTAAATCCAAATCCTACAAGTGGCGATACCATCCAAGTCCAATTTTCTATGCCTTATCAAACTACCATTAACTATTTGGTTTCAACATCAGACGGAAAAATAATTGAGGAAGGAGAAATTGAAGATGGAATTGTAGGTAAAAATGAAATGACATTTGAACTTAACAAAGCAAGAGGACAAATGGTAATTATAACTTTTATTTTTGATCATAAATATTATGTGTCTCAAAAAGTAATTAGAAAATAATTTTTATAAAAAATTAAGAAGCTATTTCATAAAAATATTTATATTTGTTCTAATAGTAAAAAATAAAACAACAATTTAAAATTCAATACAATGAAAAAAATCACATCAATCTTAGCTGTAGCTGCTTTTATGTTGGCTATGAATGTAAATGCACAAGAACCAAAAAAACAACCAGTTAAGAAAGAAACTGTAAAAACGGAGCGTGCTGAAGAAAAAAAATCTTGCTCAACTGAAGAAAAAAAATCTTGCGGTTCAGAAGCTAAATCTGGAGGATGTTGTTCTTCAAAGAAAGCTGAAAAGAAAAAAGGAGAATAATATACCTTCTGAGTTATTACAAAAGCGTTCCAAAATTCGGAACGCTTTTTTTGTAACAAATGTTGCAGTCTATCTTTAAATTGCACCATAAATTTGTATACAGCTTTCGAAAAGAAAGAATTGTTTTTAGTTTTATTGGTTAGTACAAAAGCGCTCTCGTAGCGCTTTTGTTTTTGTTACAAATGTTACGTTCCTATGTAACTCTTGTTACCGACCAAGCATTTATCTTGAACTAACTTTGCTTCAAATAAATGAAAGGTATGAACACTAAAATTCAATTTTCGCTAGTCCTTATCAGTTTGTCTTTAGGTGCTTTTGCTCAAGACACAATTACCATTTCTAAAAGCGAACTTTTAGAAAAAGTAGCCGATAAGAATTTACAAATTAAAATTGCAGAAAAAACCTTAGCTGGTGCCAAAGCCGATTACAACGAATCCAATTCGTTGTTTCTTCCTAAGATTTCAGCTTCGCATACGGCTATGATGACCACCAATCCGTTAATGGCTTTTGGCTCTAAATTAAATCAAGAAATTTTAACGCCGGCCGACTTCAATCCAGCATTATTAAACGATCCAGATAAAACGGAAAATTATGCTACTCGAATTGAAGTCTTGCAACCGCTAATTAACATCGATGGATTGTACGGAAGAAAAGCAGCTAAATCCAAAATGGAAGCTTTTGATTTGCAACTAGAACGCACCAAAGAATATTTGGTATTGGAAGTAAACAAAGCTTTTATGCAATTGCAATTGGCTTATAAAGCAGTTGAAGTTTTAGAAAAAGCGAATACAACCGCTCAAGCTAATTTGAAACTTATCGAAAATTACAACAAACAAGGTTTACTACAAAAAACGGATTTGTTAAGTGTACAAGTTCGTGTAAATGAAGTGAAAAACCAACTGCAATACGCCAAAAGTAATGTGCAAAATGCATCCGATTATTTGGCTTTTCTATTAGATGATTCCAATGAAAATAAAGTCTATAAACCATTGGAAGCCATTGAAAACACCATTGAAATTTCCACTTTTGAAACCAATTTATCTGCCAACAGAAAAGATGTTTTGGCCATGGATAAATCGGTGGAAGCTTATGGAAAAATGGCAAAAATGAGCCAAATGAATTTCTTACCAAGATTAAACGCTTTCGGAAGTTACGAAATGTATGACACCCAATTATTTCAAACTGGAGCCAAAGGATATACGATTGGAGCTCAGTTGTCTTGGGATATTTTCGACGGTTATAAATCCATTGGGAAGCACCAAAAAGCGAAAGCAGAATTCCAAAAAGCCGAAGTAGAAGCCAAGCAATATAAAGCACAAAGTCAACTGGAATTAAATAAAACCAATCGCCAATTAACCGATGCAGAAAATAAAGTGAATTTAACAAAATTAGCCTTAGAACAAGCGCAAGAAGCCTATCGAATTAGAGCCAATCGTTTTAAAGAAGGTTTAGAAAAAACAACCGATTTATTACAATCTGAAACCCTGCAACAACAAAAAGAACTAGAATACTTGCAAGCGGTTTTTGAGTACAATTTCACTAAGAAATATTTAGAGTTTTTGACTAAGTAGATTGTCTTTTTAGGATTGTCCCCTTGAGGGGACTTCAGGGGTGTAAAATTTAACAATATTGAAATTCCATAAATTTCTTTGATCTGTGTTCCAATAATAAAATTATAAAAAATGATAACAATGAAAAAAATAATTATCCCAATAATCGCTCTTTTAGTTGCTTCATGCGGAGGCGACAAACCAGAAGAAGTAAAACAATCTAATCCAATCGCTGTAACCGTTAGTGCTGTAACAGAGAATAATAATGAACCATTCGTAACCGCTAGCGGAACTATTGAAGCTGAAAACAGCGCCAATTTAAGCACAAGAATGATGGGTCACGTTACTAAAATTCACGTAAAAGTGGGACAAAAAGTATCGCAAGGACAATTACTAGTGAGCGTAAACAATGCAGATTTACAAGCGAAAAAAGCGCAAGTTGATGCAAGTATCATGCAAGCGCAAGCTGCCTTTAACAATGCAAAAAAAGATTACGATCGTTTCGTAAATTTATTTGCCCAACAATCGGCTTCTCAAAAAGAATTAGACGATATGACCGCGCGCTATGAAATGGCTAAGGCCAATTTAGATGCTGCCAAACAAATGCGTAATGAAGTTGTGGCTCAGTTTGCTTATGTAAACTTAACGGCTCCATTTTCTGGTGTGGTGACCAATACTTTTTTAAAAGAAGGTGACATGGCTAATCCAGGAATGCCTTTGATTAGCGTTGAAGGTGCTTCAGGATATCAAGTAACGGCTAGAGTTTCGGAAAATGATATTGCTCAAATCCAAAATGGAATGACAGTAACGGTGCTATTGAAGTCAAAAAATACTGAAATAAAAGGGGAAGTAGCCGAGGTGAGTTTGTCATCAAAAAATACTGGCGGACAATATTTAGTAAAAATCAATTTGGATAAAACCGATGCTAAAATTCTTCCAGGAATGTACACAACCGTGAAATTTCCAATTGAAAAAACAGCAAAAGTAACCACTGATAAAATTTTAATTCCAACGGAAATCATCTTCACTAATGGCGATTTAAAAGGAATTTACACTGTAAGCCAACAAAACACAGCCGTTTTACGTTGGATTCGCTTAGGAAGAACTTTTGGGAATCAAACCGAAGTTTTATCTGGATTAAATGCCAATGAAAAATACATTCTTTCCGCAGATGGAAAATTGTTCAACGGTGCAAAAGTAACTGTAAAATAAGTAATAAGTAATCAGTTTGAAGTGTTCAGTAGAAGAAATTCTAAACTTTAAACACTTAAACTTTAAACTAAAAAAATATGAAAGAAGGTTTAGCAGGCAAAATAGCCAAAGGCTTCATCGGTTCTAAATTAACTATATTGCTCATGATTGTTTTCATGGTTGTAGGGGTTTACAGTTCCTTTTTAATTCCAAGGGAAGAAGAACCGCAAATCGATGTTCCCATGGCCGATATTTTCATCGGTTATCCAGGCGCAAGTCCTGAGGAAGTGGAATCTCGCGTAATCAAACCGCTAGAAAAATTAATTTCCAATATCAAAGGTGTGGAGTATGTGTATTCAACTTCTTCCAATGAAATGGGAATGGTGATTGTCCAATTTTATGTTGGGGAAGATATCGAGCGTTCGTACGTGAAAATGTACAACGAAATCTTCAAACACATGGATCAAATGCCAGCGGGTGTGACGATGCCATTAATTAAAACAAGAGCTATTGATGACGTACCGATGTTAGGAGTAACGCTTTGGAGTGAAAATTATGATGACTACCAATTACGTGCAATGGCGAACCAATTGTCAGACGAAATTGAGAAAATCAACGACGTTTCCATGACTACTAAAATTGGAGGAAGAAGTCGCGAATTGCGAGTAGTTTTGGATAAAGATAAAATGGCAGCTGCTGGCGTAGATTTCTTAGGAATTGCTGAAAAAATCAATGCAAGTAACCAACAATTAGGTGCTGGAACATTCAACAATCAAGATACAGAATTTACCGTTGAAACTGGAAGTTTCTTGCAATCGGTTGATGATGTGGAGAATTTAATTGTTGGCGTAAAACAAAATAATCCTATTTATTTAAAACAAGTAGCAAGCATCGTTGACGGACCTGAATTAGCAAAAAACTATGTCTCATTCGGTTATGGTCAAGCCAATGAAAAAGCATCAACGTATCAATCAGAATATCCAGCGGTTACTTTAGCGGTTTCCAAAAGAAAAGGCGCAGATGCTATGAAAATTTCGGAAGTTATTCTGAAAAAAGTAGAACATTTAAAACAAACACTAATTCCAGCCGATGTTCATGTTGAAGTCACCCGAAATTACGGAGAAACCGCTTCTCATAAAGTATCGGAATTATTGATGCACTTAATTGGCGCTATCGTAGCGGTAACTATTGTGGTGATGCTAGCAATGGGTTGGAGAGGTGGTTTGGTCGTGTTTTTATCCGTTCCAATTACATTCGCTTTAACACTGTTAAGTTATTATTTATTAGATTATACTTTAAACCGAATTACCCTTTTTGCCCTAGTATTCGTAACCGGAATTGTAGTAGATGATAGTATCATTATTGCCGAAAATATGCACCGTCATTTCAAAATGAAGCGACTGCCATTCAAACAAGCGGCTTTGTATGCAATTAATGAAGTAGGAAACCCAACAATTTTAGCCACATTTACCGTAATTGCTTCGGTTTTACCAATGGCATTTGTTAGCGGATTGATGGGACCATATATGAGTCCGATGCCAATTGGTGCTTCGATTGCTATGATTTTATCTTTGTTTGTAGCGTTGACAATTACACCATATTTGGGCTATATTTTCTTACGTGAAAAAGACAAAAAAGGCGAAGAAGTAAAAGAAGAAGGCGAAGGAATTGAAGAAACTAGAATTTACAAAATTTACAACAAATTTGAGCGTCCGTTAATTGAAAATGGCAAGAAAAGATGGTTATTTTTAGGATTTACAGCTTTCTTGTTATTAGGTTCTATGGTGTTGTTTTTTACCAAATCGGTTATCGTAAAAATGTTACCTTTTGATAATAAAAACGAATTCCAAGTGGTAATTGACATGCCAGAAGGTACGACTTTAGAACGAACAGCAGTAGTTACACAAGAAGTTGCTCAATATTTAGCCCAACGTTCAGAAGTAGTAAGTTACCAAAGTTACGTAGGTTCATCAGCACCAATTACGTTCAACGGTTTGGTTCGTCATTATGATTTGCGTGGTGGCAGCAATATGGCTGACATTCAAGTGAATATCAAAGATAAATCGGAGCGAAGTGCTCAAAGTCACGACATTGCAAAATTATTACGTCCCGATATTCAAAAAATTGGAGCGAAATATGGAGCTAATATCAAAATTGTTGAAGTACCACCAGGACCACCAGTTTTATCGACTATTGTTGCTGAAATCTACGGACCTGATTATGCCAAACAAATTGAAGTTGCCAATGAAGTACAAAACATTTTGAAAAACACGACTGATGTTGTCGATGTGGATTGGATGGTAGAAGACGATCAAGTGCAATTCAAATTTGATGTTGACAAAGAAAAAGCGATGTTGTATGGTATTGCGCCGCAACAAATCGCACATTCTTTAAACTTAGCTTTAGGTGAAAGAGCGATTGCTAAAATTTATGATGAAAGCGCGACAAAAGCTGTTGGAATTGTTCTAGCTTTAGACGAAGCAGAAAAATCAACTTTGGCCGATTTATCCCAAATTCACATTGCTTCAGCACAAGGACAAATGATTCCTATTGGTGATTTGGTTGCCATAAAAGAAAATGTTCGCGAAAAAAGCATTTATCGCAAAAATCAAAAACGAGTAGTTTATGTAATGGCTGATATGGCAGGTACATTGGAAAGTCCAGTTTATGCGATTTTGGGAATGGAAGAACAACTTAAACAAATTTCACTACCAAAAGGATATGAAATCAACGAATTATACATCAACCAACCTGAATACGAAGATGATTATACCGTAAAATGGGATGGTGAATGGCAAATTACATTGGAAGTATTCCGTGATTTAGGAATTGCCTTTTTGGCGGTAATCTTTATCATTTATATTTTGATTGTAGGTTGGTTCCAAAATTTCAAAGCGCCAATTGTAATGATGGTTGCCATTCCACTTTCATTGGTAGGAATTGTATTAGGTCACTGGATGATGGGCGCGTTTTTCACTGCAACGTCTTTCATTGGAATGATTGCATTGGCAGGAATTATGGTGCGAAATTCGGTGTTATTGATTGACTTTGTGAACATTCGTTTGGCAGATGGTATTCCGTTAAAACAAGCGGTTATTGAAGCTGGAGCCGTTCGAACAACCCCAATTTTATTAACTGCGGGAACGGTAGTAATTGGTGCATTTGTTATTCTTTTTGATCCAATTTTCCAAGGATTAGCCATTTCGTTGATGGGTGGAACTATTGTTTCTACCGTACTGACTTTATTGGTAGTGCCATTGGTGTATTACATGATTGAAAAGAAAAATCATCCTGAAAAGAAAGAAATATTGGAAGATGAAATTCAAGAAGAAACAACCAACTAAAAAATAAAAAGAGATGAAATTATTAATAGTAACCGCTGTTTCAGAATATCAAGACGCTATTTTGAAACTCTTTAAAAAAGCCAATATTGAAGCCTTCAGCACATCAGAAATTGATGGTTTCAAACAAAATCATGGTTTAATTGCGATGCAAAGTTGGTTTCCAACAGCCAATTCAGGAAACGAATCCGTTTTGTTTTTCACTTTTACTGACGATGCTAATATTGATGTTTTCTTTGAATTGGGCTATGAGTTCAATCAAAATTTAGAAACCAATAATCCCATTCGTGCCGTGGTGGTACCCATTGAAAGAAGTTTATAACCTTTAAAAATAGAAATATGATTAACAGAATAATTAGAGCCATTGCAGGGACGTTTGTTATCTTGAGTGTGCTATTAGGAATGTACGTGAATGAAAATTGGTTTTGGTTCACCATTTTTGTGGGAGCCAATTTACTCCAATCATCCTTCACCAAATGGTGTTTGATGGAAGATATTTTGAAAAAAGTATTTAAAATAAAGGATTAATTGTGCAATTTTTTGGTTTTATTTGCGTTAATAAAAAAAACAAAATTTAAAATGAGAAAAATACAATTAATTTCGATTTATGCCTTGTTAGTATTTGCTTGCATAGGCTGTTCTGATGACAGTGATGATTCTACTCAGGTATCATCTCCGAATGAAATTACTACAACAGTTACTAATGGAGAATGGATAGTTACTTTTTATGAAGAAGATGGTATTGTTCAAACTAGTGATTTTTCAGGTTATGATTTCACTTTTGCCTCTAACGGCGATTTGTCCGCAACTAATGGTATGGATACACAATTAGGTGTTTGGAGCACTTATACTGACAGTGGTCAAACAAAATTAGATCTACAGTTTACAGCAATTTCTGGACCATTTCAAGAAATTAACGAAGATTGGAGAGTGATTTCAAGAACTTTAACTAAAATTGAACTTAGAGATGTTAGTGGTGATGGAAGTGTTGATCTATTAACTTTTGAAAAGAATATTTAAAACGTATTTAAAAAAAAAACGTCTCATGAAAGTGAGACGTTTTTTTTATCTTTTAATTATGTTGACTGCTGTACCTGTAACAGCAACTGCAACGTAATTTGATGTTGTGAGTTCAATATCGACTTTTATTCCTACTACAGCATTTGCATTCATTTTTTCTGCATTTTCCTGTAATTGTTTTAGTGCTTGCTCTTTTACTTCTGAGATACTTTCGCTAACGCCAGCATAATATTTTTGCATATTAAAAGTCATTTTCATTTTCTGTAAATTTACTGCTGTACCGGATACAATTCCTCTGTATTCAATAATTTTAAAGTCTTCAATGGTGTTGGTTGTTGTTAAAATCATAATTAATTTAGTTTAATCATTGGTATAAGAAAACGTGTTTTTGTTACAATTTCATGCTTTTGACTTCCTTTATTAGCTAAAAACTATTTTAATGAAACTGTTGTTTACTACTTTGCGACTTTCCAACTTTATCTTATCTTTGCACTTCATTAAACAAAATCAAGATCATGTTTGATAATTTAAGCGAAAAACTAGATAAAGCGTTTCATATATTAAAAGGTCACGGTAAAATTACCGATGTCAACGTTGCTGATACTTTGAAAGAAGTGCGAAGAGCGTTATTAGATGCCGACGTTAACTTTAAAATTGCCAAAGATTTTACTACTCGAGTAAAAGAAAAAGCTATTGGAGAAAACGTATTGACTACGTTACAACCAGGACAATTAATGGTTAAAATCGTAAAAGACGAATTAACGGAATTAATGGGCGGTGAAGCAGCTGGGATTAATTTATCAGGCACTCCGTCTGTGATTTTGATGTCGGGTTTGCAAGGTTCTGGTAAAACTACTTTTTCTGGGAAATTAGCTAATTATTTAAAAACTAAGAAAAATAAAAAACCTTTATTGGTAGCTTGTGATATTTATCGTCCAGCGGCAATTAATCAGTTGCATGTTGTTGGAGGACAAATTGGTGTTGAGGTTTACTCGGAGCCAGAAAATAAAAATCCTGTGTCTATTGCTGAAAATGCAATTAAACATGCCAAAGCGAATGGATTCAACGTGGTAATCATTGATACGGCTGGTCGTTTAGCAGTAGATGAGGAAATGATGACCGAAATCGCCAATGTTCATAAAGCGATTCAACCACATGAAACGTTATTTGTGGTGGATGCGATGACAGGACAAGATGCTGTGAATACTGCCAAAGCATTCAACGATAGATTAAATTTTGACGGAGTTATCTTAACCAAATTAGACGGTGATACTCGTGGTGGAGCAGCTATAACTATCAAATCTGTAGTGAACAAGCCAATTAAGTTTGTTGGTACAGGTGAGAAAATGGATGCTATCGATGTGTTCTACCCAAATCGTATGGCGGACAGAATCTTGGGAATGGGAGACGTTGTTTCCTTAGTAGAAAGAGCACAAGAGCAATACGACGAAGAAGAAGCAAGAAAATTACAAAAGAAAATTGCCAAAAATGAATTCGGTTTTGATGATTTCTTGACGCAAATTCAGCAAATCAAGAAAATGGGAAGCATGAAAGATTTGGTTGGCATGATTCCTGGCGCTGGAAAAGCATTAAAAGATGTAGAAATTGAAGATGATGCATTCAAACATGTTGAGGCAATTATTTTTTCTATGACGCCAAATGAAAGAAGCAAACCATCCATTATTGACGTAAAACGTAAAAATAGAATTGCCAAAGGTTCAGGAAGAAAAATTGAAGAAGTTAACCAATTGATGAAACAATTTGACCAAATGAGCAAAATGATGAAGATGATGCAAGGTGGCGGTGGCAAAAAAATGATGCAAATGATGCAAGGCATGAAAGGCATGCGATAATATGTAGAGACGCGATTCATCGCGTCTTTTTTTAAATTTTAAAAAATTTAAAACAGTTAAATTAATTCAAATAAATTTATTTGAATCAATTCAACCCAAAATACCATAAACAACACAACAACAAAAACAAATGCAATTATTAGACGGAAAAAAAGTGTCGGAAGACATTAAGAATGAAATCGCTGCTGAGGTGGCTCAAATGAAAGCAAACGGTGAAAAAGTTCCTCATTTAGCAGCCATTATCGTTGGTAACGATGGTGCAAGTTTAACCTATGTTGGGAGTAAAGTAAAATCTTGTGAAAGAGTAGGGTTTGAATCTACATTGATTAAAATGCCTAGTACTACTTCCGAAACCGAATTACTGAAGAAAATTAAAGAGCTGAACGAGAATGATGACATTGACGGCTTTATCGTTCAGTTGCCATTACCAAAGCAAATCGATACGCAAAAAATCATCATGGCTATTTGTCCAACTAAAGATGTGGACGGTTTCCATCCAGAGAATTTTGGTAAAATGGCGTTAGATATGTCAACTTTTATTCCAGCAACGCCTTTTGGGATTTTGGAATTATTAGAGCGTTACAATGTTGAAACCAAAGGAAAACATACGGTTGTTATTGGAAGAAGTCACATTGTAGGAAGACCAATGAGTATTTTAATGGGAAGAAAAGGATTTCCTGGGAATTCAACGGTTACAGTAACGCATAGTCATTCTAAAAATATCAATCAAATTACTTCGCAGGCAGATATTATCATCTCGGCATTAGGCGTTCCCAATTTCTTAAAAGCAGAAATGGTAAAAGATGATGTAGTTATTATTGATGTTGGTATAACAAGAGTAGTGGATGAAACTACTGAAAAAGGATATAAAATTGTTGGTGATGTAGATTTTGACAACGTATCTAAAAAAGCGTCTTATATTACGCCAGTTCCTGGTGGAGTAGGACCAATGACAATTGCAATGTTATTAAAAAATACACTTTTAGCGAGAGAACGCAGAAGGATGAAGATTTAGTTTTTTTAAGCATTTATATAAAAAAAAGCGTTGGATTTATTTTCCAACGCTTTTTTTATGCTTTAGTTTTAGATTTCGATAGTTGATTAAAATAGTAAAAAGCAAAAATAATTCCTACTACAGCCAACCAAATCAATTTTGTGTTAATTGGTGCCGGTGGTGGATCATCATCTGCAGGTGGATCTAAAGGGTCCGCATAACTAATGAAACTTACAAAAGCCATCATTAGTGTAGCATAAATTTTTAATAGGTTCGATTTCATCTTGATTTGGAGTTAAATTGAAATTGTATGCAATAATATTAAAAAATTACTTAATACGAAAATCTGAGGTGAAAAATAATTTTACACTAGGGTATTTTTGTTGTGTCATTTGTATAGAAAATTCGCTATCGGCTAAGAAAACCAATTGTCCATATTTATCGTGACCTAAGAATTTCTGTTTTACTCTTTTAAATTCTGAGAATTCTTCGTTTTTTGGATCATCAGCTTTTACCCAACACGCTTTATAAGCTGGGAAATTTTCATACGTACATTTCGCACCATATTCATGCTCTAAGCGGTATTGGATTACTTCATATTGTAAAGCTCCAACTGTTCCAATTACTTTTCTTCCATTCATTTCTAAAGTAAACAACTGCGCAACTCCTTCGTCCATTAATTGATCTACTCCTTTTTCAAGTTGTTTTGCTTTCAATGGATCTGCATTATTAATATAACGGAAATGCTCTGGAGAAAAACTTGGAATTCCTTTGTAGTTCATTTTTTCGCCTTCGGTTAATGTATCTCCGATTTTAAAATTTCCAGTATCGTGTAGTCCAACAATATCTCCTGGATACGAAATATCTACAATTTCTTTCTTTTCAGCAAAGAAAGCATTCGGACTTGAGAATTTTAGGTTTTTTCCGAGACGAACGTGTAAGTACGGTTTGTTACGTTCAAAAGTACCAGAAACTACTTTTACGAAAGCAATTCTATCTCGGTGTTTTGGATCCATATTAGCGTGAATTTTAAAAACAAATCCACTAAATTTTTCTTCATTTGGTTCTACCAAACGCGTATCCGATTCTTTTGGTCTTGGCGTTGGAGCAATTTCGATAAAACAATCCAATAATTCTCTAACACCAAAATTATTTAATGCCGAACCAAAAAATACGGGTTGTAATTCGCCATTTAAGTATTCCTCTTGGCTGAATGGTGGATATACTTCTTTAATTAATTCTAATTCTTCTCTAAGTCTGTTAGCCGGTTTTTCGCCAATAATAGATTCCAATTCTTCGCTTTCAATATCCGAAAAAGCAATGGTTTCTTCGATATTTTTTCTGCTATCTCCTTCAAAAAGATTGATGTTCTTTTCCCAAATATTATAAATTCCTTTAAAATCATATCCCATTCCTATTGGAAAACTTAAAGGAGTAACACGTAATTTTAATTTTTGTTCTACTTCGTCTAATAAATCAAAAGCATCTTTTCCCTCACGGTCTAACTTGTTGATAAAAACTAGCATTGGAATGCTTCTCATTCGACAAACTTCTACTAATTTTTCTGTTTGCTCTTCGACCCCTTTTGCTACGTCAATTACTACAATAACACTATCCACAGCAGTTAGGGTTCTAAACGTATCTTCAGCAAAATCTTTGTGTCCTGGCGTATCTAAGATGTTGATTTTTTTATCTTTATAAATAAAAGCCAAAACCGATGTAGCAACCGAAATTCCACGTTGGCGCTCAATTTCCATGAAATCGGAAGTAGCTCCTTTTTTGATTTTGTTACTTTTTACCGCTCCAGCTTCTTGGATAGCACCACCAAATAATAACAGTTTTTCTGTTAAGGTAGTTTTACCAGCATCGGGATGTGAAATAATACCAAAGGTTCGTCTGCGTGCAATTTCTTTACTAAAACTCATGATTTTGTATTAAATGAGGCGCAAAATTAATGCAATTAATTAAGAATTAAAATCATTATTAGGTCTCTTTTCTTTTTTTAAGTAGTTTTTTAAATTATTCCAATACAATTCTCTTGATTTATAGCAATGAATTACTATTTTTGTTGGTTGCAACCTAAAATTTATTTACAACGATGAAAAATAATGTATTGGCACTTTTCTTTTTAAGTTTTACTTCTTTTGTATTTGCCCAAAATAAAGAAGTTTTATTTACAATTAATGACAATCCTTATTACACAGATGAATTCGTTCGTGTATACAAAAAGAATTTAGATTTAGTAAAAGATGATTCTCAAAAAGATTTAGATAAATATTTAGAGCTTTTTTTAGGTTACAAACTTAAAGTTGAAAAAGCAAATAAATTAGGCTTACAGAATGATACCAAATATCAAAATGAATTAAAATCTTACCGCAATCAATTAGCCAAGTCATATCTAAATGACTCACAAGTTACGAATGCACTGATTGAAGAGGCTTATGAAAGAATGAAATTGGATGTAAGAGCTTCTCATATTTTAGTTATGGTTGAGGAAGGCGCTATACCAGCAGATACTTTAAAAGCATATAACAAAATGCTAGATATCATCAAACGAATCGAATCAGGAGAATCTTTTGAAGCTTTAGCAGCTAA
This sequence comes from Flavobacterium sp., assembly GCA_018401995.1. GTDB lineage: Bacteria > Bacteroidota > Bacteroidia > Flavobacteriales > Flavobacteriaceae > Flavobacterium. The sequence goes on from JAGYJR010000013.1 coordinate 30,835, forward strand.
GTTTTCAGAAGATCCATCAGCTAAAGATAATAAAGGGGATTTGGGATATTTTTCTGCATTTCGTATGGTTTATCCTTTTGAAAATGCAGCTTATAAAACGGCTGTTGGTAGTGTTTCAAAACCTTTTAGAACGCGTTTTGGTTACCATATTTTAAAAGTTGCAGACAAAAGAGTGAATAGAGGTGAAGTTTCTGTATCGCACATCATGATTATGAAGCCTGGAACACCAGATGCTGAGTTGCATGAAAAAGCCAAGCAAACCATTAATGAAATTTATAAAAAACTACAACAAGGCGAAAGTTTTGAGTCTTTAGCAGGACAATTCTCTGAAGATAAATCTACGGCTTCAAAAGGTGGCGCTTTGCAGCGTTTTGGTTCGGGACAATTAACTTCGCAAGAATTTGAAGACGTTGCCTTTGGTTTAAAAGAAAAAGGCGAATTGTCTCAACCGTTTCAATCACAATTTGGTTGGCATATTGTGAAATTGATTGATAGATTTCCATTACAATCATTAGAGGAATTAAGAGTTGATATTGAAAACAAAATAAAGAGAGATGACCGTTCGTTGTTAATTACTAACTCATTAGCTAAAAAGCTTAGAGCTAAATATGCAATTAAAACCGATTCTAAATTATTGGTAAAAGCTAAAAAATCGGTTACTGATGCATTTTATGATCAAAACTGGGTTGTTCCAAGTAATAAAGAATTTCAAGTGACTTTGGTTACTATTGAAAACAACAAAAAACTAACAGCAACAGACTTTTTAGAATTTGTAAGTAGCCAACAAAAATCAAATGCTAAAACTAGACCTATTCAAAATTTAACCAATGAATTGTTTGAAAAATGGTTAGATGAACAAGTGATTACGTATCACAACGACAATCTGGAAAATGAGTTTCCAGAATTTAGATTTGTTATGGATGAATATAGAGATGGTTTGTTGTTGTTTGATTTAATGGAGAAAGAAATTTGGAATAAAGCTAAAAACGATACTGTTGGATTAGAAAAATTCCGATTGGATAATTTGAAAAATTATCAATGGAAAGAAAGAATGGATGTTGATATTTTTTCTTCAACAGATGAAAAAGTGATTAAAAAAGCGCAATCGTATCTTAAAAAAGGAAAATCAATTGATTTTATTAAGCAAAAATTAAACGTAAATGATAAAATCAACGTTATAGTAAAATCAGGATTGTTTGAAAACGATTATGATGTGCTTCCTGAATTTGGAATAACAAAAACAGGTGTAACTAAAATTGCAGCAAAAGGAAATTATTTCTTTGTTTCAAATGTAAAAGAAATTAAACCGGCACAACCAAAACTTTTGAACGAAACCAAAGGGAAATTGGTAAGTGATTACCAACAATTTTTAGAAAACAATTGGGTAGATGAATTACGAAAGGAATTCAATATCAAAATTAATACGGCTGTGTTTGAAAAAACAAAAAAACAACTGCAATAATTGATACGTTATTTAGCATACATATTATTATTTACCTTGGTTGCTTGCGATTATATTAAGAAACCGCAAGAGCCAGAATCTGTTGCGCGTGTTGGAGATGATTTTTTATTTCGTTCCGATTTACAAAATCTCGTGCCCAATGGTACTTCAAAAGAAGATAGTATTGCTATAGTAAAATCCTTTATTGATCGCTGGGCAACACAAAAATTGCTTTTTGAAGCAGCAGAGTTAAACCTAACCAATGAAAAGGTTGACGAGTTGAATCAGCTAATTAAGCAGTATAAAGTAGATTTGTTTACTAATGCCTATTTGGAAGAGTTAATTATTAGAAAAGTGGATACAATAGTTTCCAATAATGAAATTAACAAATACTACGAAGCCAATAAGCAATTTTTTAAAAATCCAAACGAGTTGGTTAAGTTGCGTTACATTAATTTAGTTAAAGAAAATCCAAAATTTGATAAAATTAGAGCAAAATTTAATTCCTTTACACCGAAAGACAAAAATGAATTAGCGGAAATGGCCATTCAGTTTAAAAGTTATGCTTTTAATGATTCTATTTGGGTTGATATTAATCAAGTGTATGAAAAGTTACCTTTTATTAATGCAGACAATAAAAGTAAATATGTTTCCAATGGTATGAGTTACCAATTCCCTGATTCTACAACTGTTTGGATGGTTAAAATAAAACAAGTATTGCCAAAGGATAGTCCCACGCCATTGCAGTTTTTAAGGCCTACAATAAAACAAGTTATTATCAATAAAAGAAAAGTAGAATTATTACAAACAATAGAAAACGAGATTACAAACGATGCATTCAAAAATAACAAATATGAGATTTACAAATAAAAATAAATTTTTACTTATCCTTTTTTCTGTTTCCTTTATAACTTTTGCACAGCCTAAAAAACAAAAAGTGGATGGTGTGATTGGTGTAGTAGGAGATTATGTAATTTTAGACTCAGATATTGATTTGGAATTGATAACCTTAAAAGCGCAAGGTGTTGATATAAAAAATATCACAAGATGTGAGCTTTTTGGAAAGCAGTTGGAAGATAAATTATACGCTCACCATGCCATTCAAGACAGTATTGTGGTTACCGATGCTGAAGTAAATGCCTTTTTAAATGAACAAATAGATGCTGCTGTGGAGCAAATCGGTTCAATGGAAAAAGTAGTGAAATACTATAAAAAGAAAAATGAAGAAGACTTGCGTTCTCATTTTTTTGATGTAGTTAAATTGAATAAATTAACTACTCAAATGCAGAAGCAAATTGTAGATAAAGTTGAGATTACACCTGAAGAGGTTCGTAATTTCTTCAAAGAAATACCACAAGATGAAATTCCGATTTTTGGATCTGAAGTAGAAATTGCACAAATTGTTGTAAAGCCAGTAATTGAAGAAGCTGAAAAACAAAAGGTTATTGCAAAGTTAAAGGAAATCCGTCAAGAAGTTTTAAATGGATCAAGTTTCTTTTCTAAAGCTGTTTTATTTTCTGAAGATCCTGGCTCTAGTTCAAATGGGGGATTTTACAAAATGAATAGAAGGACTCCATTTGTTAAAGAATTTAAAGATGTAGCTTTCAGTTTAGGTGAAGGAGAAATTTCTGAACCTTTTGAAACGGATTTCGGCTATCATATCATTTTAGTTGAAAAGATTAGAGGTCAAGAAGTTGATTTGCGTCATATTCTTATGGCACCAAAAGTAACAACAGAAGCAATGAATGAAGCAAAAGCGAAAATAGATGCTATAAGAGAAAAAATAATTAGTGGTGCTATTTCATTTGCTGATGCTGCAAAATCTGATTCTGATGAAAAAGAAACAAAAAACAATGGTGGAGTTTTGTTGAATCCTAGAACAATGGAACCTAGATTTGAATTAACAAAAATGGATCCTTCTTTGTATGGTCAGGTTGCTGCTTTGCAAATAAATGATGTTTCTAGGCCGATATTAGAAGATGACCGAGGGAAAAAGTATTACAAAATAATCACCGTAAACAAAAAGACTGGTGAACACAAAGCAGAATTTGCCAAAGATTATATTAAAATTAAAGAATTAGCTTTGCGTGATAAGCAAATCAAAGCCATAGGGAAGTGGACGGAAGAAAAAATAAAAGAGACTTATATCAAAATTAACGAAGAATATAAGACTTGCGATTTTACTAATAACTGGTTGAAAAAGTAATTTAACTTAAATTGACCCTTTGCGTTTTCGAAGGGTTTTTTTATGTTTTTTTTCTTACTTTAGTGTTTTCTAAATTATATTCATTTTTTTCAGAATTCTAAAATCTTAATTAAACATGTCAGACGTAGCAGCCATTCAAAATTTAGTGCAACGCCAACACCAACTGAAACAAGAAATTGCCAAAGTTATTGTAGGTCAAGACGAAGTGGTTAACCAAATTGTATTGAGTATTTTTTCAGGTGGTCATGCCTTGTTAATTGGTGTTCCAGGTTTAGCAAAAACCTTGATGGTAAATACTATTGCACAAGCATTAGGACTGAATTTTAAACGTATTCAGTTTACACCTGATTTAATGCCTTCAGATATTTTAGGAAGTGAAATTTTGGATGAGAATCGTCAATTCAAATTTATAAAAGGTCCAATTTTTTCTAATATTATTTTGGCGGATGAAATTAACCGAACGCCACCAAAAACTCAAGCGGCTTTACTTGAAGCCATGCAAGAACGCATTGTTACAGTAGCCGGACATTCCTATCCATTGGATTTGCCTTACTTTGTTTTGGCAACACAAAATCCTATTGAGCAAGAAGGAACGTATCCGTTGCCAGAAGCACAGTTGGACCGTTTTATGTTTGCAATTAAACTAAATTATCCATCGTTTGAAGAGGAAGTTCAAGTTGTAAAAGCTACGACTACTGATTACAAAGCTTCCGTTAATGCGCTTTTTTCGGCGGATGAAATCATCGCTTTTCAAAACGTAATTAGAAAATTACCAGTGGCTGATAATGTTATAGAATATGCAGTTTCTTTGGTTAGTAAAACAAGACCAGATAATCCGTTAGCTCCTGATTTTATTAAAACCTATATTGATTGGGGAGCAGGACCTCGTGCTTCGCAAAATTTAATTCTAGCTGCCAAAACACAAGCGGCTTTAAATGGAAAATTTTCTCCAGATATTGAAGATGTACAAGCCGTTGCTTTTGGAATATTACGTCATAGGATTGTGAAAAATTACAAAGCCGATGCCGAAGGTATTTCAGATGAAACTATTATTCAAAAGTTATTTTAAAATAATTGCATGTTTGGACTAGCGATTGATTTAAATAAACGAATGCATGGTTTAGATGTTGCTAGAGCTGTAGCTATTTCATTAGTGGTGTTTGCTCATTCTCTTTGGATAAGTGATTTTTTTCCACCAGTAGTGAGTTGGTTGATGCAATTGAGCGGTACTATCGGAGTTGAAATTTTCTTTGTAATTAGTGGTTTTCTAATCGGTAAAATTGTGTTACGAATGCTTGAGAAAGAAGATTTTTCCTTTTCAGCCATAATGGATTTTTTAAAACGACGATGGTTTAGAACCTTACCTAATTACTATTTAATCCTTTTTGTTAATGTATTGCTTTGGTATTTGATTTACAAGGAAATACCTGAGAAATTATATCTTTATTTTGTCTATTTGCAAAATTTAACACAAACTTCTCCTGACTTTTACAGAGTTTCTTGGAGTTTGGCAGTCGAACAGTTTTGTTACATCATCGGGCCTTTTACTTTGTTGTTTTTAGTTAAGTTATTTCCCAAAGCAAATCGGAAATATTTGTTTCTAGGAATGAGTTTGTTTATGATAGCTTTGTTTTTTGGGACTAGAATTTATTTTAATGCTACTTATGAATTAACTTCTATTGTAGATTGGAATCAATCCTTGCGAAAAGTCACTATTTACAGATTAGACGCCATTTATTACGGATTTGTACTTTATTACTTGTATTCCAAAAATTATATAGCTGAAAAAATGAATTCTATTTTGTTTGCTTTCGGAGTTTTGGGAATTTTCACACTTCATATTTTGATATTTGCTTTAGGAATTCAAGCAGAAAACCATCCTTTTTTCTTTAATGTACTTTATTTACCATTGAATTCTATTTCAATTTGCTTGACGATTCCTTTTTTGGTAGCACTTAAATTAAGAGAAACACTTTTTTTGAAATGGGTAACTTTGTTGAGCATTATTTCTTACAGTATTTATTTATTGCATTACACGGTAATTCTTCACGCAATGAAAGTCTTGTTTCCATCTGAAAGTCTTCGTGGATTTTCTCTTTTTGGATATACTTTTATTTATTGGGCATTAGTGGTTATATTGTCTTATTTTCTGTATCGTTTTTTTGAAAAACCAATGACTAATTTAAGAGAAATGAAATTTTTTAATTGATAGAAATATAGCTTTTTCTTAGCTTTTAAGAAATTAATAATAAAACAATTTTATATTTATGAATTTGTTAATAAATAGTGTTTTTACATTGTTTTTATTGAATTATATTTATCGAAATAGAATCTTTATAAATAATATTTCTTCTATTTAGCCTTTTTATTAAAAATTTTTAAATCTGATTAAGATTTATTAATTTTGTGCCACAAAAAAATACAACAATCACTAAAATAACCTATTTATAGTATGACACCAGATGTTGAAATGAATCTTTATAAAGAGTATATTAAAGAAATTGAAGAAAGAAAAGGTCAAGGGTTACACCCAAAACCGATTGATAGTGCTGATTTATTAAACGAAATCATTACTCAAATTAAAGACACAAACAACGCTAACAGAGCTGATTGTTTGAAGTTTTTTATCTACAATACGTTACCAGGAACAACTCCTGCAGCTGGTGCCAAAGCAAAATTCTTAAAAGAAATTATTTTAGGTCAAGAAGTAGTTGCTGAAATTACTCCAACTTTTGCTTTTGAGTTGTTATCTCACATGAAAGGTGGACCTTCAATTGTGGTTTTATTAGATTTAGCTTTAGGAAATGATTCTAATATTGCAAATCAAGCAGCTGAAGTTTTAAAAACACAAGTGTATCTTTACGATGCTGACATGGCTCGTATCAAAGAAGCTTTTGAAAATGGAAATACAGTAGCAAAAGAAATTCTTGAAAGTTATGCTAAAGCAGAATTTTTTACAAAACTTCCTGAAATAGCTGAAGAAATTAAAGTAGTAACTTTCATTGCTGGAGAAGGTGATATTTCAACCGACTTATTATCTCCAGGAAATCAAGCGCACTCGCGTTCTGACCGTGAATTACACGGAAAATGTATAATTACGCCTCAAGCACAAGAGGAAATCAAAGCCTTACAAGCACAACATCCAGATAAATCGGTAATGTTAATTGCTGAAAAAGGTACAATGGGAGTTGGTTCTTCTCGTATGTCGGGTGTAAATAACGTAGCACTTTGGACAGGAAAACAAGCAAGTCCTTATGTGCCATTCGTAAATTTTGCACCAATCGTAGGTGGAACCAACGGAATTTCTCCAATTTTCCTGACTACAGTTGATGTAACCGGAGGTATCGGAATCGATTTGAAAAACTGGGTGAAGAAAACAGACGCAAACGGAGAAGTAGTTCGTGATGAAAATGGAGAACCTATTTTAGAGCAAGTATATTCAGTATCAACAGGAACAGTTTTAACAATCAATACCAAAACAAAAAAATTATACAACGGTGACAAAGAATTGATTGATATTTCAAGATCTTTTACACCACAAAAAATGGAGTTTATCAAAGCTGGTGGTTCTTATGCTATCGTTTTTGGTAAAAAAATCCAAACGTTTGCAGCTAAAACGCTTGGAATTGAAGCGCCATTAGTTTACGCACCTTCAAAAGAAGTTTCAGTTGAAGGACAAGGTTTAACAGCAGTTGAAAAAATCTTCAATAGAAATGCAGTTGGAACACTTTCTAAAAAAGCATTACACGCAGGTTCTGATGTTCGAGTTACAGTAAATATTGTAGGTTCTCAAGATACTACGGGTTTAATGACGGCTCAAGAATTAGAATCGATGGCTGCTACGGTAATTTCTCCAATTGTAGACGGAGCATATCAATCAGGTTGTCATACAGCTTCAGTTTGGGATAAAAAAGCACAAGCTAATATTCCAAAGTTAATGCAATTCATGAATGATTTCGGTTTAATCACAGCACGTGATCCAAAAGGCGTTTATCATGCTATGACCGATGTAATACACAAAGTATTAAATGATATTACTGTTGATGAGTGGGCTATCATTATTGGTGGTGATTCACATACCAGAATGTCTAAAGGAGTTGCTTTTGGTGCAGATTCAGGAACAGTTGCACTTGCTTTAGCTACAGGTGAAGCTTCAATGCCAATTCCAGAATCAGTAAAAGTTACTTTCAAAGGAACTATGGCAAGTTACATGGATTTCCGTGATGTAGTTCATGCTACACAAGCGCAAATGTTACATAAATTTGGAGGAGAAAACGTATTCCAAGGAAGAATTATTGAAGTACATTTAGGCACATTAACAGCGGATCAAGCGTTTACATTTACAGATTGGACCGCTGAAATGAAAGCAAAAGCTTCAATTTGTATTTCTGAAGATGAAACGTTAATCGAATCATTAGAGATTGCCAAATCAAGAATCCAAATTATGATTGATAAGGGCATGGATAATAAAAACCAAGTGCTTCAAGGATTAATTGATAAAGCCAACCAACGTATTGCAGAAATCCGTTCAGGTGAAAAACCAGCTTTACGTCCAGATGCTAATGCAAAATACTATGCAGAAGTTGAAGTAGATTTAGATCAAATCGCTGAACCAATGATCGCTGATCCAGATGTAAATAACAAAGATGTTTCTAAACGATATACTCACGATACGATTCGTCCACTTTCTTTCTACGGAGGTGATAAAAAAGTAGATTTAGGATTCATCGGTTCTTGTATGGTTCATAAAGGAGATATGAAAATATTAGCTCAAATGTTGAAAAATATTGAGAAACAACAAGGTAAAGTGGAATTTAAAGCTCCTTTAGTTGTTGCGCCTCCAACATACAATATCGTTGACGAATTAAAAGCAGAAGGCGACTGGGAAGTATTACAAAAATATTCAGGTTTCGAATTTGATGATAACGCACCAAAAGCTGCGGCTCGAACTGAATACGAAAATATGTTGTATTTAGAGCGTCCAGGTTGTAACCTTTGTATGGGGAATCAAGAAAAAGCGTCTAAGGGAGATACGGTTATGGCAACATCAACACGTTTGTTCCAAGGTCGTGTAGTAGAAGATTCTGCAGAGAAAAAAGGAGAATCTTTGTTGTCCTCAACTCCAGTGGTAGTTTTATCTACTGTTTTAGGAAGAACGCCTTCTATTGAAGAATACAAACAAGCTGTAGAAGGAATTAACCTAACTAAGTTTGCTCCATCACACAAATTATTAGTAGGATAAACTAATTTAATACGATTAAAATTAAAAGCCTGAGTAATTACTCAGGCTTTTTTGCTTATATCTGTTCGATTTTTCGTAAATTAGAGGCTTAAAGAAATTTAAAAATATAACATTATGGCTTTTGATATTGAAATGATTGAAAAAGTGTACGAAAAAATGGCTGCAAGAGTAGATAAAGCTCGCGAGTTAGTTGGTCGTCCACTTACTTTGTCTGAGAAAATTTTGTATTCGCATTTATGGGAAGGAATGCCAACGCAAGCCTTTACAAGAGGAAAAGATTATGTTGATTTTGCTCCAGATCGAGTAGCATGTCAAGATGCAACTGCGCAAATGGCTTTACTACAATTTATGCACGCTGGAAAGAAGACAGTAGCTGTACCAACAACAGTTCATTGTGATCACTTAATTCTTGCAAAAAACGGTGCAAAACAAGATTTAGAATTGGCAAACAAACAATCAAAAGAAGTTTTCGATTTTTTATCATCAGTATCTAACAAATACGGTATTGGATTTTGGAAACCAGGTTCAGGAATTATTCACCAAATTGTTTTAGAAAATTACGCTTTTCCAGGCGGTTTGATGATTGGAACCGATTCACATACAGTAAATGCAGGTGGTTTAGGAATGTTAGCCATCGGTGTTGGCGGTGCTGATGCTGTTGATGTAATGTCAGGAATGTCTTGGGAATTAAAATTTCCAAAATTAATTGGTGTAAAATTGACAGGAAAATTAAGCGGTTGGACTGCTCCAAAAGATGTTATCTTGAAAGTTGCCGATATCTTAACTGTAAAAGGTGGAACGGGTGCAATAGTAGAATATTTCGGAGAAGGTGCAGAATCGATGTCATGTACAGGAAAAGGAACTATTTGTAATATGGGGGCTGAAATTGGAGCAACCACTTCAACTTTTGGTTATGATGATTCTATGAGAAGATATTTAGCAGCAACAGGTCGTCAAGATGTGGTAAATGCTGCTGATAAAGTAGCGGCTTATTTAACTGCGGATGCTGATGTTTATGCTAATCCGGCAAATTATTTCGATCAATTAATTGAAATCAATCTTTCAGAATTAGAACCACATATTAACGGGCCATTTACTCCAGATAGAGGAACGCCAGTTTCTAAAATGAAAGAGGAAGCTGCTGCAAACGGTTGGCCAATTAAAGTAGAGTGGGGATTAATTGGTTCTTGTACTAATTCTTCTTATGAAGATATGTCGCGTGCGGCTTCAATTGTTAGACAAGCGGTGGCTCACGGAATTACACCAAAAGCAGAATTTGGAATTAATCCAGGTTCGGAACAGATTCGCTATACCATCGAAAGAGATGGAATCATTGCTGATTTCGAAAAAATGGGAACCAAAGTATTTACCAATGCTTGCGGACCTTGTATCGGACAATGGGATAGAGAAGGCGCTGATAAACAAGAAAAAAATACAATCGTTCATTCGTTTAATAGAAATTTCTCTAAACGTGCTGACGGTAATCCTAATACTCATGCTTTTGTAACGTCTCCAGAAATGGTTGCGGCTTTGGCAATTTCAGGTCGTTTGGATTTTAACCCAATAACCGATACTTTAATCAACGATAAAGGCGAAGCGGTAAAATTAAATACACCTTATGGTGATGAATTGCCAACCAAAGGTTTTGATGTAGAAGACCCAGGATTTCAAGCGCCGGCTGAAGACGGTTCGTCTGTTCAAGTTGCGGTTTCGCCAACGTCTGATCGTTTGCAATTATTAGAACCATTCCAACCTTGGGATGAAAAAAATATTACGGGTGCTAAATTGCTAATTAAAGCTTTCGGAAAATGTACTACAGACCATATTTCGATGGCTGGACCTTGGTTGCGTTTCCGTGGTCACTTGGATAATATTTCAAATAACATGTTAATTGGTGCGGATAATGCTTTCAACAGAAAAACAAATTCCGTAAAAAATCAATTGACTGGTGCTTATGATGAAGTGCCAAAAGTACAAAGAGCGTACAAAGCAGCTGGTATTCCATCAATTGTTGTAGGTGACCATAACTACGGTGAAGGTTCATCGCGTGAGCATGCGGCTATGGAACCTCGTTTCTTAGGTGTGAAAGCAGTTTTAGTAAAATCATTTGCTAGAATTCATGAAACCAACTTAAAGAAACAAGGAATGTTAGCCTTAACTTTTGCCAATGAAGCGGATTACGATAAAGTTCAAGAAGATGATACCATCAATTTCTTAGATTTAACCGAGTTTGCTCCAGGAAAACCGCTAACATTAGAGTTTGTGCATGCTGATGGTTCAAAAGATGTTATCATGGCAAATCATACCTATAATGATAGTCAAATTGGTTGGTTTGTGGCTGGTTCAGCATTGAACTTAATTGCAGCTGGTTCAGCATAATTTTATTTTTATTCCAATAAAAATGCGTTTGTGATAAGCAAACGCATTTTTTTCTTTTATAACCATTCACTTTTTGAAATCATATATTCGAAATTGAGTTTTTCGGGTTCACCGTGATAAGCTACGGCAATTTCTCTTACTTTTTTTACTCCAAGTCGTTCCATTGCAATTTGCGAACGAATATTTTCTGCACCAACATGAAAATATACATGATCAACAAATTGAAAAGCATAATCTAACATCATTTTCTTTATTATTGGATTGTACTTTGAACCCCAATAATTTCTCCCGTAAAAAGTATAGCCAATTAAAATGCTTTTTTCTTCAGAATTCCAATCGTAAAAACGGGTACTTCCAATGATTGCATTGGTTTCTTTATCCTTAATAATAAATGCTCCTTTAGAAAGTAAAGCGCCATCAAAAAAGTTTTGAAAAACGGTTCTTTGGTAGCGGTTTTTATTGGGATGTTGCTCCCAAATCAAAGGATCAGAAGCCACTTGATACAGCGCTTCAAAATCGGAAGCTTGTAAAGGAATAAGTTGGACAGTATCGTTTTCTAAAAAAGGTTGTAAGTTCATGATTGGCTTTTTGTAAAAATACAAAATCCGTCTCAATTGCTCAAGACGGATTTGTTAATTGTTGTTTTTATGACTACTAGTAGTACATGTATCTTCTTACTTTAGAAATGTATTTTGCTAAACGAATTACTTGTTGGCTATAACCATATTCGTTATCGTACCATACATACATTACTACGTTTTTGCCATCAGCAGAAACGATGGTTGCATTACTATCAAAAATTGCAGGAGCTGATGTTCCTACGATATCTGAAGAAACCAATTCATTGTTTAAAGAATATTTGATTTGCTCTACTAAATTACCTTCCAATGCATATTTTTTCATAATTGCATTCAATTCTTCTCTAGTGGTAGTTTTGTTAACTTCTAAATTTAAAACCACTAATGAACCATTTGGAACTGGAACACGAATGGCGTTAGAAGTTAATTTTCCAGCTAAGCTTGGTAAGGCTTTAGCAACAGCACTTCCTGCACCAGTTTCGGTGATTACCATGTTTAAAGCGGCTGCTCTACCACGACGGTATTTTTTGTGCATGTTGTCTACCAAGTTTTGGTCATTGGTATACGCATGTATTGTTTCTAAATGTCCTTTTACAACACCCAAAGTTTCTTCCATTGCAGCTAGAACAGGCGTAATTGCATTGGTCGTACATGAAGCTGCCGAGAAAATATTTACATTATCAGGGTTGTAATCTTCATGATTTACTCCGTAAACGATATTCGGAACACCTTTTCCAGGTGCTGTTAATAATACTTTTGAAGTTCCTTTTGATGTTAAATGACGACTCAAAGCTTCTTCGGTTGTAAATGCTCCTGTGTTATCAATTACTAAAGCATCTTCAATACCATATTGCGTGTAATCTATTTCTTCTGGACCATTTGCAGTAATAATGTAAACGGTTGTTCCATTGATAATTAAAGCATTGTTCTCTGGATCTGCATGAACAGAACCTTCAAAATCACCATGAACCGAATCATAACGCAATAAAGAAGCTCTTTTTTCTAATAAAACCGCATCACTTTTATCTCTAGTTACAATAGCTCTTAAACGTAATTGTTGACCTTTACCAATTTTACTCATCATTTCACGAGCCAATAAACGACCAATTCTACCAAAACCATAAAGCACTACGTCTTTAGGTTTGATTTCTGTATATTCTTTTGCATGCTTTAATTTGTCGATTACAAAAGCAGTAGCATCATTGTATTTATCGTCTTCTAAATGGAATTCGTAAGTTAATTTACCAATATCAATTCGTGCTGGTGGTAAATCTAAACTTTGAATCGCTTGTGCAATTTCTACTGAATCAAATACATTAATTGGTTTTTGAACAAATTCACCAGCATATTCATGTAAATTGATGATATCACTTACATTTCTGTCAATTAATTGATTTCTAAAAAGAATTAATTCGATTGATTTGTCATACCATAAATCACTTATGATTTTAATAAATTCAACGCAAGCCTTTCTTCTATCTGCTTGAAAAGCAAGTTCTTTCTCGTATAAAACAGTGTTACTCATGAAGTAGTTTGTATAAAGTGTTGTTTGAAGGTGTAAAAGTAAAGATTTATAATGTTTTAGGGAAATTTTTTGTATAAAAAAACCAGTCGGTGAAGACTGGTTTGCTACTTTTGTTAGTTATTACATAATTATATTGTAGCGTTGTCCACTTTGTGTAATTATTTGGTAACGCGCTTTTGAGTTTTCTTTTCTTGATAAATAATTCGAAATGGTTTCCACATCTTTTGCTTTTACACCATCTACACTTAAAATAATTGCTCCTTCCAATGATTCTGCATATTCAATATAATCTGGATTATTCAATTTCTTTATTTTTATTCCTTCTTTCAAATTGAATCGTTTTTTATCATTGACATCAATATCTTCAAATTCAATTCCGTTAAACTCGTAATTTAAAAGTTCTTTTTTTGTTAGTTGAACAGAAATGTTCTTGGTTTTGCCATCTCTTAGAATAGTAACTTCAACAAAATCGTTTGGCCTTTTGGTACTTAAATGTAAAGTCAAATCGGAAAAACTTTTAACATCTTTGTTGTCAATGGCTACAATTATATCGCCCTTTTCAATTCCTGCTTTTTCTGCACCTGATTTTTTTGTTACATTTCCAACGTAAAAACCTTGTGTTTCATTAATGCCTATTTCTTTTGAAAAGGTACTATTTAATTCTCTACCTTCAACACCCAAAACTCCGCGTTGCACATTGCCAAACACCATTAAATCTTCAATGATTTTTCTAGTGACATTAGAAGGAACAGCAAACGAATAACCAGCATAACTTCCTGTTGGCGAAGAAATCATGGTGTTTATTCCAATCAATTCGCCACGAGTATTAACCAATGCGCCTCCACTATTTCCTGGATTCACTGCTGCATCCGTTTGAATAAACGATTGTAATCCTTCGTTGCTTAAATCTCGTGCTTTGGCAGAAACAATACCAGCGGTTACCGTTGAATTTAAATTATACGGATTTCCAACTGCTAAAACCCATTCTCCAACTTTAATATTGTCTGAATCACCGAAAGTAATGTAAGGTAATTTTTCATCAGTGTCTACTTTTAATAGTGCAATATCCATTTTCGAATCCGTTCCAATGAGTTTAGCTTTGTACGATTTGTTATTGTTCATCGTTATTTCTAGCTCTGTTGCATTTTGAATCACGTGATTATTAGTCACAATGTAACCATCTTCTGAAATAATTACACCCGAACCTGTTCCAATTTGCGTTTGCTCTTGATTACCACGATACCCATAAAAATATTCCAATATTGGATTAGATGGCATTCGAGAAACGGTTACATTTTTTACGTGAACTACCGTATGAACTGTGTTTTCAGCTGCCGATGTAAAATCGATTGCTTCCGCTCCAAGATTCACATTTCTTGAATAATTAGGAGCAACCGTGGTGATGCCATTGGTAGTTTTTGGCTCAAAAAATAACTTATAGGCTCCTAAAGTAATTCCGCCACTTAAAAGCGAAATAAAAAATAAACTTCCTAACTTCTTCATATTTTTTCGTTTTTACTAATTATAAAATTACACACTAAAATTTAACAAAAAATCACTTTAACGCGCGATTAACAATGTTTAACATCTTATTAATATTCGTACTTTTGCGCTAGAATTTGCAATTATGAAGCTACCCTTTTACAAATACCAAGGCACTGGAAACGATTTTGTTATGATTGATAACCGACAAAATATTTTCTCCAAAAATAATACCAAACTCATTGCTCATCTGTGCGACAGAAAATTTGGCATTGGTGCTGACGGTTTGATTTTGCTAGAAAATCATCCACAATATGATTTTAGAATGGTGTATTACAATTCGGATGGTAATGAAAGTTCGATGTGTGGCAATGGTGGTCGTTGTTTGGTGGCTTTCGCAAAACAATTAGGCGTAATTTCAGAAAGAGCAGAATTTGAAGCCGTAGATGGTTATCATTTTGCAACCATTGATTCCAATAATAAGGTTTCTTTACAAATGATTGCAGTCGATAAAATTCAAGTGAATCCTGATTATTCGTTTTTGAATACAGGTTCACCACATCATGTAACTTTGGTAGAAAATTTAAAAGCACTTGATGTAAAAACCGAAGGTGCCAAAATTCGTTATTCTGATTTGTATGGCAATACAGGAAGTAACGTTAATTTTGTTAACCAATTAGCCACTGACAAATTTGCAGTTCGTACCTACGAAAGAGGCGTGGAAGATGAAACCTTGTCTTGCGGAACTGGCGCAACAGCAGTAGCTATAGCTATGCATAAAACGAAGAAAACAGAAGCAAAAACTATCCAAATTCAAGTAGAAGGCGGCGAGTTAGCGGTAAGTTTTGAAGAAGAAAATGGTGTGTATTCCAATGTGTTTTTGATTGGACCAGCTACTTTTGTGTTTGAAGGGGAAATTTCAATTTAATCTATGACATTACAAGGCCAACATATTTACTTAAGAGCACTCGAACCCGAAGATTTAGAGTTTATCTACAACATAGAAAACGACGAATCCATTTGGGAAATTAGTCATACCCAAACACCATATAGTCGGTTTTTAATCAAACAATATTTGGAAAATGCACACCAAGATATTTACGAAGCCAAGCAATTGCGTTTGGTAATTTGTGAAAAAGAATCGAAAAATACTTTGGGATTGATTGATTTGTTTGATTTTGATCCAAAAAATCTTCGTGCTGGCATTGGAATTTTACTTCAAAATCCCGAAAGTCGTCATAAAGGTTTTGGTTCTGAGGCTTTAGAACTTGTAATTGCTTATGCTTTCACACATTTGCAGTTGCACCAACTCTACGCAAATATTAGTTCAGAAAATGAAGTTAGTTTGGCACTTTTTGCTAAATTTGGCTTCGAAACAATAGGAATTAAAAAACAATGGAATAAAGTTGGAAATTCCTATAAAGACGAGTGGCTTGTGCAATTGATTAACCCAAATTCTTAAATTTTGAACGCAAAAAAAATCTTCACTTTAGTAGCGGTTTCAGGCGTATTTGTTGCCTTGGCTATTTCCGCTTATTTGTATTACATGGCATTTACTGCAAACACAAGCTTCAATCAAAATGAAGTCTATGTGTATATTCCAACGGATGCTACTTACGAAATGGTTTTGGAAGAAGTAAAACCCTTTGTAACCGATATCGATAAGTTTGATTTTGTAGCTCAAAAAAGAAATTACACACCAAAACCAGGAAAATATTTGCTAAAAAAAGGAAGTAATTCGTTTGCCTTACTTCGAGCTATGTATGCCAATATTCCTGTGAAAGTAGCTTTCAATAACCAAGAAACCATCAACGATTTAGCTGTTCGTCTTTCCGCTCAATTAGAACCAAGCGTTGAAAGTTTCGAAACCGCATTTACCGATTCCACCTTTTTAGCTAATAATAATTTGAACAAAGAAGCCGCTTTAGCGCTTTTTATTCCTAATACGTATGAGTTTTATTGGAATACATCCGCTCAAAAAGTAGCGGATAAATTAGCGAAAGAATACCAAAAATTCTGGAATCACGAGCGTTTAGCAAAAGCCGAAGCTAAAGGTTTAACTCCGGTCCAAGTAGCTATTTTAGCTGCAATTGTTCACAAAGAAACTGCAAAAGTCAGCGAAAGACCAACGGTTGCCGGCGTTTACTTAAACCGTTTAGCAACTGGAATGCCGTTACAAGCTGATCCAACGGTTATTTTTGCCATCAAAAAAGAATCGGGGAATTTTGACCAAATCATCAAACGCGTTTTTTATAACGACTTAAAAATCAATTCGCCATACAATACGTATTTGAATACAGGTTTGCCGCCTGGATTAATCGCAATGCCTGATATTTCTGCTATTGATGCCGTTTTAAATGCGCCAAAACACGATTATTTATATTTCTGCGCTAGTCCAGAACGCCCAGGATATCACGAATTTGCCGCAAATTATGCCCAACACCAAATCAACGCTAAAAAATATAGCGAATGGGTTAATAAACTAGGAATTGAACGTTAATTTTTTGAAACGAATCGTCTGTGTGTGCCAGCAGTCCATTTTCCTGCTGTCCGTTACAATTTTTTGTGAAATGGAATCATTTCACAAAAAGATTTCCACTACCATCAGGGTTATGGGGCTAACTATTGGATTATTTGGAAGCTTTTGGGCAAATGCACAATCCGATAGTCTTTCTACTTCTTTTTTCAAACCGTCAGACTCATTAAATAAACCACGAAGAAATACTGTTTATATTGGCGAATCAGTGGTTTTGGGAGCTACATTAGTGGGTTTGCATCAAATTTGGTACAAAGATTATCCGCAATCGAATTTCCATGTCATCAACGACAACGACCAATGGAAACAAATGGATAAAATTGGACATTTTTATTCCACTTATCATTTGGGTAGAGCAGGAGCAGAGTTGTTGCAATGGAGTGGTGCTAGTCAAAAAGAACAATTGATTTATGGTGCTGGAATAGGATTTACATTTTTAACAGCCGTAGAAGTTTTCGATGGATTTTCACAAGAATGGGGTTTCTCTTGGGGCGACATGCTAGCAAACGCGTCAGGAACTGGATTATATATTGGACAAGAATTACTTTGGAACGAGCAACGCATTATTCCAAAATTCTCTTTTCATCAAACGAAATTTGCAACACAACGCCCAGAAACATTGGGAAGTTCGTTTCAAGAACAAATCTTGAAAGACTACAACGGACAAACCTATTGGTTGTCTTTCAATTTGCATGCATTCACTAAAAGTGATTTTTTTCCTAAATGGCTCAATGTAGCTATTGGACACAGCGCAACAGGAATGTTGTATGGAAATACTACTGAAGCCAACTTAAATGGTTACAATCAAAAAGCCTATCGTCAATTCTTGTTGAGTTTGGATGTTGATTTAACGAAAATTGAAACCAAATCCCATTTTTTGAAAACGATTTTTAGCGTTTTTAACACCATTAAGGTGCCTGCACCAACGCTACAACTCCATGAGTTTAATGGACTTAAAGGGCACTTTGTTTACTTTTAGAAAAATTTAACACACTGTAAATCAATACTATAATATTTTTTGTATCTTTGCTCCGCTAATTTCAGATGAGTGACAGGCGCTGAGAAAACAAAAATTATGATAAAAAAAAGTTCTTATTTATTAGGAGTAACACTTTTAATATTATTGGTTTCAACTGGGTTTAACTCGTTTAAAGCAGAAAAATTAGAAGGTTTTCATCTAGAAGATGGCGAAGTAATTAATTACAGCGTTTCCACTAATGAAGAAGAAATTGAAGTAACAGTGAATAATAGAGTAACTGTTCCTTATGTAGGAAAAACTTATGCTGGTTTTAAACAAGCAATGGCCTACAGAGAATCAAGAGGGATGATACATTTAGTAAATCCTTATGGTTACATGGGTAAATATCAATTTGGAAGAAGTACGTTGCGTACTGTAGGTATTTACGATTTTCAAGAGTTCTTAAGAAATGCCGAGTGGCAAGATAAAGCGTTCAGAGCTTTATTAGAAAAAAACAAATGGGAGCTTCGTAAAGAAATCGAAAAGTATTCTGGTAAAGTAATCAATGGCGTTCAAATTACAGAATCAGGATTGTTAGCAGCAGCGCATTTAGCGGGAGCTGGTTCAGTTAAAAAGTACTTAAGAAGTAATGGTTCTAACGGATTTAAAGACGGTTTTGGAACTAGTTTAAGAAGTTACATTAAATTATTTAAAGGCTATGACGTTTCGCACATTGAAGCGGATGCCAATGCAAAAGTACTTTTAGACTAAAAATTACACGAGTTGTAATTAAAATTTATGGATAATAAAAATGCAAGGTCGCTTATGTAAGTCGACCTTGTTTTTTTTCCAGTCGTTTACTGTTAGCGTTTTTATGAATTCTGTTGGTAAGGTGATATCACAAGCTACACAGATATGTGTGTTAGGTTGAAGTGTAGCCAACATATCTTCAAAAATTTTATTGTTTCGATACGGCGTTTCAATAAATAATTGCGACTGATTTTTCTCGAAAGAAATGCGTTCCAATTGTTTTAAGGTGCTTTTCTTTTCGCTAGCATCAATGGGTAAATAACCGTTAAAAGTAAAACTTTGACCATTCATTCCGCTAGCCATTATGGCTAATAAAATAGAACTTGGCCCTACTAATGGTACCACTTGGATTCCTTTTTCATGAGCTAATTTTACTATTACAGCTCCAGGATCAGCTACACCAGGACAACCCGCTTCACTCATTAATCCTACATTTCTTCCTTCTAAAAGCGGCTGAATCATGTTTTGATAATCAGCAACTTCAGTGTGTTTGTTTAATAATGAAAGTCGTAATTCGGCTTGTTTTTTATCAGGAGCAATGCTCTTTATGAATTTTCTTGCGGTTTTGTCGTTTTCCACAATGTAATCGTCAATGAAATCGATACTTCTTTTAATAGTTTGCGGCATTACATCTTCAGGATTCATTTCGCCTAAAGTGGTTGGAATAAGATATAATTTGCCTAAGAATGTAATGGGTTTCATGGGATTTTATTTATTGCAAAAATACAAATAAAAAAAGTCCCACCGAAGCAGGACTAAAGATTTTCATCTACGGCATATAGCCTTATTGTGATAAGATTAAAGATTTGAAAGTTTAATCAGATACAAATATAATAAATTTTTTTTTATATAGTTTACGGATTTCCGTAATTGTACTAATTTTCTTTTTCTTATTTTTATAAATTGATTTTAAAGCGATACAAAATGGCAAAAATTTTAGGATTAGATTTAGGAACGAATAGTATTGGGTGGGCATTAATAAATGATGACCAAAATAAAATTTTAGGTGTTGGGAGTAGAATATTCCCAATGGGAGTTGAAAATCTTGGTGACGGAGATAATGAAATTTCTAAAAATGCAAGCCGAACTGGTGCAAGAGGTGTTCGTAGACAATTCTTCAGAAGAAAATTAAGAAAGAAAATTTTATTAAAAGCACTTGCTGAAAATAAAATGTGTCCAATGGTTGCCAATGATTTTGAAGATTGGAAGAAAACTAAAGAATTTCCATCTGAAAAATTAGCGAATTGGTTTGCTTTAAATCCTTATGAATTACGTCAAAAAGCTTTAAATGAAAAATTGTCACTAGAAGAAATTGGTAGAATTTTTTATCACTTAATTCAAAGACGTGGATTTTTAAGTAACAGTAGAAAAGGCGGAAGTGATGATGGTGCTATTTTCAAAGGAAATCCAAAAGAAGGTAAAATTGGAATTACTGAAACACAACAAAACATTCAAGATAAAACATTAGGTTCTTATTTATTTGAAATTTATCCAAAAGAAAACCAGCCTTTTCAAAATGGTTTAGAGCGAATTCGAAACCGTTACACTACTCGAAAAATGTATGTGGATGAATTTGAATTGATTTGGAATAAGCAATCACAATTTCATGCCCAATTTACGGAAGAATTAAAAACCTTATTTGGTGGAAGAAAATTAGATGGCTACAAAGAAGATGGAATTTTATTTCATCAACGTCCATTACGTTCGCAAAAACATTTGGTTGGAAATTGTTCTTTTGAAACTAACAAAACGAAATGTCCAATTAGCGCCATTCCATTTGAGCAATTTAGAGTTTGGCAATGGGTGAATACTGTGGAATATAATGGAAGAAAAATTTCTCAAGAAGAAAAAGAAAAGATAGTTGAGTTTTTATATGCTAATGAAAAGCCAGAATTTAAGAAAATTAGAAAAGCAATTGGAAAAGAAAGTGCCGAGTTTAAATTCAATTATAAGGATGATGATAAAATTGTAGGAACTCACACAATTTCTAACTTATCCAATAAAAAGTATTTTGGCAAAAAATGGTTTGAGTTTACCGAAAAAGAACAAGAAGATATTTGGCATGCATTATATTTCTTCGATAGTAAATCCAATCTAAAAGAATATGCTATTAAAAATTGGAATTTTACTGAAGAACAAGCAGAGTCTATTGCAAAATTCAATCTTAAAGATGGTTATTCCAGTTTGAGTAGAAAAGCGATTTCAAATATTCTACCATTTTTAAAATTAGGTTTTACCTATGACGTTGCGGTTGTAATTGGTGGAATTAAAAATGTTTTTGGTTCCGAATGGGAGAAATTATCAGATGAGAAAAGAAATTATTTAATTGATAATGTTGAGGGAATTGTTCGCTCCAAAACTAAAGGCGGATTTATTGATATTATCAAAGATATTCTTAGAAATGATTACAATATTTCAGACAATCAATTACGTAAATTATATCATCATTCTGCTACTATTGATGCTGCTGAATTATTAGAAAGATTACCAGTTGGAAAAGAAGCTGACAAAGAAATACAAACCATTCGAAATCCAATTGTAATTACAGCTTTATTTGAATTGCGAAAATTAGTAAACGAATTAATTGACGAACACGGTAAGATTGATGAAATCAAAGTGGAAATGGCTCGTGATTTAAAAATTTCGAAATCGCAACGCAACAAAATAAGAAAAGAACAAAAAAGATTAGAAAAAGAAAATGACAGAATAAAAGATAGACTTCGTGAAAATGATGTGAGAAATACTCATGACAATATTTTACTTTATAAATTGTGGGAAGAATGTAAAAAAACCTGTCCTTATACAGGAAAACCTATTTCTGTAACTCAATTATTTTCTGGCGAAGTTCAAATTGAACATATTCATCCTTGGAGTCGTTCGTTAAATGATAGTTTTTCAAATAAAACACTTTGCTATGCAGACGAAAACCGTAAAAAAGGAGATAAAACACCTTTTGAATTTTATGGTAATGATGAAACCAATTGGTCAGCTATTAAAGAAAGAGCTTTAAAATTATTTTCAGATACCAAAGAATATCCAAATGCGTATCAAAAATTCAAGCGTTTTGTTCAGATTAAATTTGATGATGATTTTTCGTCTCGTCAATTAAATGATACAAGATATATAAGTAAAGAGGCAAAAAACTATTTATCGAGAATTTGTAAGAATGTAATTGTTTCTCCAGGTCAAGCTACTTCCAACTTACGTCAAAAATGGGGAATGAATAATATTTTAAATGATGAGAATGAAAAAACAAGAGAAGATCACCGTCATCATGCAATTGATGCATTAGTAATGGCTTGTACTAAAGTTTCTTATGTTCAAGAATTATCAAAATGGAATCGTTATAACAGAAATTCAGAATTAAAAAACTTTCCATTACCTTGGGAAACTTTCAGAAAAGATGCGGAAGTTGCTGTAGATAAAATACTAGTTTCGCACAAAAAAGTTTCAAACGATATTACCGTTAGAACACATAAGTGTGAAAAAAATGGAAAAACTCACGCAAATGTTGGAGTTGCCGCTCGCGGACAATTACATAAAGAAACCGTTTACGGGAAACGAACCTTTAATGGAGAAGAAGCTTTTCATGTTAGAAAATCGATAGAATCATTAACTACAGAAAAACAATTAGAAAAAGTAGTAGATGAATCAATCAAACTTTTAATCAGAAAAAGAATCCAAGAATTAGGTGGATTTGTAAAAGGAAATATTCCAGTCAATACTTTTTTTGTAGTGGATGAAAATGGAGTAAAACAACCACAAATCTTTTTACCCAATAAAAATGGTGCTCCTGTTCCAGTTCTAAAAGTAAGAATGAAAGAAAATATTGGTGGTGCTGAAAAACTGAAAGATAAAGTAAACCAATGGGTAAATCCAAGAAATAATCATCACGTATTAATTTACAAAGATGAAAAAGGAAACCTAAAAGAAGAAGTAGTTACTTTTTGGACGGTTGTAGAAAGAAAAAGAACAGGTCAATCCGCTTATCAATTACCTCTTGATGGTAAAGAAATTGTGACTACGTTACATATTAACGACATGTTTTTATTAGGCTTAAACGAAGATGAAATCAATTGGGAAAATCCTGATTATGAAGTTTTAAAAGAGCATTTGTATAGAGTTCAGAAATTGACTTCAGGAGATTATTTTTTCAGAATGCATAAATCTTCTACTGTTACTGACAATGATTATAAACAAATTAGAGGTTTTGGCGAAGGAAAAACTGGATGGTTTACATTTACTCCAATCAAAGTAAAAATTTCAGTTTCAGGAAAAATTGAAAAGTTATAATTTTGAAAAAAATTCATTGACATAAAACTTTCAAATTCTTAAACAGCTCAAACCACAACGGAGTTTCGGCGATAGCTCACTCCGTTGTGGTTTGATTAAAGATTTGAAAACACGATATTGTCTGCTAATTTGTTAGCTATAATAGCATCGTTGTGGTTTGATTAAAGATTTGAAAACACGATATTTTAAACATCAAACAATGTCCAAGCTGTATCGTTGTGGTTTGATTAAAGATTTGAAAACACGATATTCTCAAAATTAAAGTTCTTTAAAACATCATCGTTGTGGTTTGATTAAAGATTTGAAAACACGATATTCACAATTTCCAAACTTAGACGCTGAATTAGTTGTGGTTTGATTAAAGATTTGAAAACACGATATTCAACAATTTACAGGAGTTATTGACCGAAATGTTGTGGTTTGATTAAAGATTTGAAAACACGATATTGATATTGATTTAGAATTGCATCCGCTTTATGTTGTGGTTTGATTAAAGATTTGAAAACACGATATTAAGACAAAGAAATTAGAATACACCCAACTCGTTGTGGTTTGATTAAAGATTTGAAAACACGATATTACTCCATCTGTAATTTGTTCAGCGCCTGATGTTGTGGTTTGATTAAAGATTTGAAAACACGATATTCTTTCATTTCTGATATCTTTACATCTTCTGTTGTGGTTTGATTAAAGATTTGAAAACACGATATTATTTTAGAAGTGGCACTTAATTTAAGACAC
>JAGYJR010000014.1 GCA_018401995.1 Flavobacterium sp.
TATATTTTGCATCAGGTAATTGTTTTATTAGTAAAGTGTCGGTTTGTGTCTCATTCTTTACAAATAAAACCAATTTTCTAATTTTATTTTGAACCATAATTTCAGCTGAAACATTATCTAAAGTTACTAAAACTTCATTTTTGGGAGTTACTGTTTTCTTTGATTTTTGGGCGGTTGCAAGCAATCCAGTTAACGATACAATAGCAACAATTAGTATTTTTTTCATTTTATAAGTTTTTGAATATCACAATGTACAAAAAAACTTGAAACACCAAATAAAAAAAACCGAATCAAAAATGATTCGGTTTTAACATATTACTTTGTACTTAAAACTTCGTACTTTATTTCACTTCTTCGAAATCTACATCTTGTGTTTGATCTCCAGAAGCGTTAGCTTGAGGTTCTGCTTGTTGAGCGCCACCTTCAGCTTGTGCTTTGTACATTTCTTCTGATGCATTTTTCCATGCTTCGTTGATTTTATCTAAAGCTGGAGTAATCGTTGCAACATCTTTAGTTTCGTAAGCTGCTTTTAATTCATTTAAAGCACTTTCAATTGCTCCTTTATTAGCTTCTGATAATTTATCACCAAACTCACCTAATTGTTTTTCTGTTTGGAAAATCATAGAATCAGCTTCGTTTAATTTATCTGCTTTTTCTTTTGCTAATTTGTCTGCTTCTGCATTCATTTCAGCGTCTTTTTTCATTTTCTCAATTTCTTCTGGAGTTAAACCTGAAGAAGCTTCGATACGAATATCATGAGATTTTCCAGTTCCTTTATCAGTAGCAGATACTTTGATGATACCATTAGCATCAATATCAAACGTTACTTCAATTTGAGGAACACCTCTTGGTGCTGGTGGAATACCATCTAAATGGAAACGTCCAATTGTTTTGTTATCATTTGCCATTGGTCTTTCTCCTTGTAAAACGTGGATTTCTACCGATGGTTGGTTATCTGCAGCTGTTGAGAAAACTTGAGATTTTCTTGTTGGAATTGTAGTGTTAGACTCAATTAATTTAGTCATTACACTTCCCATAGTTTCGATACCTAATGAAAGTGGCGTAACGTCTAATAATAATACGTCTTTTACTTCACCAGTTAAAACTCCACCTTGAATAGCAGCTCCAATGGCTACAACTTCATCAGGATTTACTCCTTTTGATGGTTTTTTACCAAAGAATTTCTCTACTTGCTCTTGAATAACAGGAATACGTGTTGAACCTCCTACTAAAATTACCTCATCAATATCAGAAGTAGATAAACCAGCATCTTTTAATGCTTTAGCAACCGGTTCCATAGAACGTCTTACTAAAGTTTCAGCTAATTGCTCAAATTTTGCTCTAGTTAATGTTTGCACTAAGTGTTTTGGTCCTGAAGCCGTAGCCGTCACATAAGGTAAGTTGATTTCTGTTTGAGCAGATGATGACAACTCAATTTTAGCTTTTTCAGCTGCTTCTTTTAAACGTTGTAATGCCATTGGGTCTTTACGTAAATCAACACCTTCTGTAGCATTGAATTCGTTAGCTAACCAATCGATAATTACTTGATCAAAATCATCTCCACCTAAGTGTGTATCTCCATTTGTTGATAATACTTCGAAAACTCCGTCTCCTAATTCTAAGATAGAAATATCAAATGTACCACCACCTAAATCGTAAACTGCAATTTTTTGGTCTTTTCCTTGTTTGTCTAATCCATAAGCTAAAGCTGCTGCTGTTGGCTCATTGATAATACGCATTACTTTTAAACCAGCAATTTCTCCTGCTTCTTTTGTAGCTTGACGTTGTGCGTCGTTAAAATAAGCTGGAACAGTAATCACCGCTTCAGAAACTGAATGACCTAAATAATCTTCAGCTGTTTTTTTCATTTTTTGTAAAGTCATTGCAGACAATTCTTGTGGTGTATATAAACGACCATCAATATCAACACGTGGTGTGTCATTGTCTCCTTTAACTACTTTGTAGGCAACAGTTGATGCTTCCTTAGCACTTTCAGAATATTTGTTCCCCATAAAACGTTTGATAGAAGCAATCGTTTTTGTTGGGTTAGTTACTGCTTGTCTTTTTGCTGGATCACCTACTTTAATTTCTCCTCCTTCTACAAATGCGATTACTGAAGGTGTTGTTCTTTTTCCTTCTGCATTTGCAATTACTACTGGCTCTCCACCTTCCATTACAGAAACACAAGAGTTGGTAGTACCTAAATCGATTCCAATAATCTTACTCATAATTTTTAATCTTAATTTATTGTGTGTGTTTTATTTCAATTTTAAAACTTGCTTTCTTTAATTCAATCATTATGCCAACACAAAATATCATAAAAAATTGTCAGTTTTTAAATCAAAATCATGACATATTGACATTTTTAGAGGGAATTAAAAATAAAAAAAACGAACTTAGTGGCTAGTTTTAAATACTATTAGTTAAAATCTTGTATGCCTTTTTCATATTTCATAAATTCTAAGCTATATTTGCTAATAATTCTTTTTAGGTATGGAAAGTATTTCAGTTTTTGATATGTTAAAAATTGGTGTTGGACCTTCGAGTTCGCACACCTTAGGGCCTTGGCGTGCTGCTGAACAATTTTTGGCAGAAATTAGAGCCCAAAATCTTATTGATAATATCAATAGAGTTACCGTGGATTTATATGGCTCCTTATCCTTAACAGGTAAAGGTCATGCTACCGATTTAGCTGTGATGTTAGGATTAAGCGGTGCAGATCCTGAATACATTCCCGTTGAAAGCATTGATGTTATCATTTCAGCTATCAAGAATAAAAAAGAAATTTTTTTAGGCAACGAAATTCTTATTCCTTTTAATATTGATTCTGACATTATTTTTAATCGTGATTTTTTACCTTTCCATGCCAATGGTTTAAAATTTACTGTTTATACTTCCGAAACTACTTATGAAAGTATTTTTTATTCAATAGGTGGCGGATTTGTAGTAAAAGAAGAAACAGAAAATTCAACTTCATCTGAAGAAAAAACAAGTACTTTCCCTTATCCTGTTGATAAAGCGTCTGAATTATTAACATATTGCACCAAAGAGAATAAAAAAGTTTGGGAAATTGTCTACGAAAACGAAAAATCCTTACGTAATGAAACTGAAATTCACAATGAACTAATGCGTATTTGGGATACTATGTTGGAATGCATGTACATCGGTTGTCACACAGAAGGCACTTTACCTGGCGGACTAAACGTAAGACGTAGAGCGTATGACATGCACAAAAACTTAATTGGCGTTTTACCTTATGACAATCCGTATTCTTGGATGCAAATTATCCGCCAAACCGAAGTTAAATTTCGTCAGATTTTAAAATGGGTTAGCTGTTTTGCGCTTTCTGTGAATGAAGTAAATGCTTCTTTAGGAAGAGTGGTTACTGCTCCAACCAATGGAAGTGCCGGAGTTATTCCAGCTGTTTTGATGTATTATTTGGTAATTGAAAATCATGAAGCCAACGAAGAGCAAATCAAACAATTTTTGATGACAGCGAGTGAAATTGGAAGTATCTTTAAAAAAGGAGCTACTATTTCTGCAGCAATGGGCGGTTGTCAGGCGGAAATTGGTGTTTCAAGTGCCATGGCAGCAGCAGCTTTATGTGAAGCTATGGGCGGAACGCCAGATCAAGTAATGGTAGCGGCAGAAATTGCTATGGAACATCATCTAGGTTTGACTTGTGACCCAATTGGTGGTTTGGTTCAAATTCCATGTATTGAACGCAATACGATGGGTGCCATTAAAGCCATAAATGCAGCAGAATTAGCACTAGAAACCGATGCAAAGAATGTAAAAGTCCCATTAGATAAAGTAGTAAGTACCATGTGGGAAACCGCAAAAGACATGAACACACGCTACAAAGAAACTTCGGAAGGAGGACTAGCTGTTGCTGTTGGTTTAGCAGATTGTTAATGCAAAGCGGAAGATTTCAATATTTTTTACTAACTATTTTTATTGTGTTTCTTGGCATTGGTTCAAGAAAAATAAATGTATTTCCTTTATTTATTGGTGATATCTTGTATGCAATTCTGATTTATTTCGGAATGCGATTCCTTTTTATAAATTGGAAATTAAAAACCATTTTCGTTTTAAGTCTATCGTTTTGCTTCTTGATTGAAATTTCTCAACTGTTGACATACGATTGGCTAATATCGCTTCGAAAAACTACTTTCGGAAAATACGTTTTGGGTCAAGGCTTTCTTTGGTCAGATTTGATTTGCTATTTAATTGGCTCTTTCGTTAGCTATCTAATTGACTCGAAATTCATCAAAACTCAAAACTTAAACTCGTTGTAAGAAAGAAATTATTCGATTTATTATCATTGAAAATAGGGTTTTTAGCATCTAAATATCGTGCTTCGGTTCTGAGTTTTACTTTTGAATTGGGTAAATAATCAAAATTCCAAGAAAATCCAGATGTTTTAAATGCATCAGAAGTGGCTATGATTACATTATCTTCATCTTGATAATATTCTACTCGAACAGCAGTTTGCCATTTTGTATTTATCGAATATTGTGCAATTAAAGCAGGACTCATCCAATACAAATGTGTATCATTTTGCGAAGAACTATCTTGAATTCCAAAATCAAATCCTAAAATAGTTCGCCATTTTGAATTCCATTGATTATCCCAATATAAATTACTGAAATAACGCATTCCTAATTCGGTTCCATAGAATTCTTTTCCAATGAATGTGCTCCAATTCAAAGTGGATTTTTCAGAAGGTTTATAAACAATTTGTGTTCCAAATGCTGGTGTAACATCTTTTTGTGGTTTATTGATGCGTTGCCAACCATTGGTTACTAATCCCGAAAAACTCCATTTGTCGTTTGGTACATAATTATACTTGACGCCGGTCATAAAATAAGGCGAATTTTCAGCCAATAAAGAACGTGTCAATGTCAAATTTGAATTAGAAATTGCCGACTCAAAACCAATGTAACTTGGCATAATTCCAACTTCTATTGATGATTTTTTTGCATCTGTCAAATACATACCTACAAATGCTTCACTAATTAACTTAATATCTTCTGATGCGTAATTATCTTGCACATAAGTTCCCGCATGAAGTGCAATTGATGCATAAGTATTTCCGTATTGTAAATGCGTACGAATTAATCCGTTATTCACATTAAACTCATTGTGACGGTTGTAATTGTACATAAATGGAAGTTTAGCATCGGTGATTGGATTACTAAAATCATATGCATAATAAGTTTCTAAGTAACCCGAAACTTTAATTGTTAAAGAATCTTTTTCTTGAGCATTTCCTAAAAATGACAAAAACACTACACTATACAGCCAAATCTGTTTCATTCTTAATTTTTCTATCTTCGCGTATCAATCAAATGTACAATTAACCATTTGTTATTTTCTCTTACCAATGTAAAAGAATTGGCACCAATGTGACTCAATGTATCATTCACGTAAAATTCATAAGGTGTCCAAACATGTGCTAAATCGCCATCAATAGTTACTTTATAATCCAATAATTTCTCGTAAATCTTCAACCCATTTGGTATGGAAGCAATTGACTTCAAAAAATCTTCCAGCTTATCTGATTTTAATTGGGTTCCACTTTTGGTATTGGCAACTGTTTGCAAACGGATATCTTTATGACAAAATGCCTTTAAGGCAACGCTGTCTTTTTGGTGAAAAGCAGTAAAAAATGCTTCAATAGTTACTTTTGGCGAATTTTCCTGAGAAAAAACTACACCTGAAAGCAATAAAACGGCAATTACAAGTAAATTCTTCATCTTTTGTTTTTCCAATAAGTAGATAAAACCTAATTTTGTTACAATAAATCGAATTAAAATGTCTGTCGCTAAAAAAGATTACAAAAGAATTACAACCAAAACCCTAATTGAAATGAAAGCCAATGGGGAAAAAATCTCTATGTTAACCGCTTATGATTTTACAATGGCAAAAATTGTAGATACTGCTGGAGTTGACGTAATATTAGTTGGTGATTCCGCTAGTAATGTTATGGCTGGACATGAAACTACACTTCCAATTACTTTAGACCAAATGATTTATCACGCTTCAAGTGTGGTTAGAGCAGCTACTAGAGCTTTAGTTGTTGTAGATTTACCCTTTGGAAGTTATCAATCGGATTCAAAAGAAGCCTTGCGTTCTGCGATTCGTGTGATGAAAGAAAGCGGTGGACACGCAGTAAAATTGGAAGGTGGAAAAGAAATTAAGGAATCCATAAAAAAAATTCTTCAAGCGGGAATTCCAGTAATGGGACATTTAGGTTTAACCCCACAATCCATTTATAAATTTGGAACTTACACAGTGAGAGCCAAAGCAGAAGAAGAAGCAGAATTATTAATTGAAGATGCTAAAATGTTGGAAAAAATTGGCTGTTTTGCCATTGTTTTAGAAAAAATACCAGCACATTTAGCACAAAAAGTAGCTGAAAGTATTGCTATTCCAGTAATTGGAATTGGAGCAGGAAGCGGAGTTGACGGACAAGTTCTGGTATTACACGATATGATTGGCATGACTCACGAATTTAGTCCAAGATTTTTACGTCGCTACATGAACTTGTATGAAGATATGAGCAAAGCCATTGGACAATACGTTGACGATGTGAAATCAGTTGATTTTCCTAATGCTAATGAACAGTATTAATGAGTATTCAGTCTCGATAGCTATCGGGAGAAGAAAGTGTTCAGTGAAAAAATGGTCAACAAATTTTAATCACTCATTTTGAATAAAATTATTTCTACCAAAGACAATCTTCAAGTCATTCACGAAGACAATCACATTATTGTGATCAACAAACGCGTAGGCGATATTGTTCAAGGCGATAAAACGGGCGATGAACCGCTTTCGGATGTGATTAAAGCCTATTTAAAAGAAAAATACAACAAACCTGGAGAAGTTTTTTTGGGAGTTGTGCATCGTTTGGATCGTCCAACAACCGGAATTGTTGTTTTTGCTAAAACTTCCAAAGCACTTACACGATTGAATGAAACCTTCAAAAACAGGGAAACTCAGAAAACATATTGGGCAGTTGTAAAAAACCAACCACCAAAAGAAACCGATACTTTAGTCCATTTCCTGAAAAGAAATCCGAAAAATAATACTTCAAAAGCGCATACTAAAGAAGTTCCTGATAGTAAAAAAGCAAGTTTGACTTACAAAATCATCAAAAAACTAGATAATTATTTCGTCCTGGAAATTGATTTACACACGGGAAGACATCATCAAATTAGAGCGCAACTACAAGCAATTGGTTGTCCAATTAAAGGCGATTTAAAATATGGTTTTGACCGCAGTAATCCTGATGGCGGGATTCATCTGCATGCTAGAAAATTAGTTTTGACACATCCAGTTACTAAAGAAATTATTACATTTATAGCAGATTTACCAAACAATTCAATTTGGCAATCTGTATAATATCATAATAAAAAAACTTACATCATGAAATGGCAAGGTAAAAAACAATCAGGAAATGTAGAAGACAGAAGAGCAATGTCCTCAGGTGGAAAAGTAGTAGCTGGTGGTGGATTAATTGGGATTATTATCCTATTAATGAATATTTTTGGAGGCGAAACAGGACAACAACTTGCTCCTATTCTAGAACAATTTAATACTACTACAGTACAACAAGAAAGTGGCTACGTTCTAACAGAAAGAGATCAAGATTTAGGAAAAATGGTTGATGTAGTACTAACCAATACTGAGGATGTTTGGACTAGAATCTTTACTGAAAATGGTCTTGAATACCAAAAATCAACGCTAGTATTATTTCGTGGTGAGGTAAATTCTGCTTGCGGTAAAGCACAAAGTGGTTCTGGTCCTTTTTATTGCACGGGCGATAATAAAGTGTATATGGATTTGGATTTTTTTGAAATTCTACAAACCAGATTTGGTGCCAAAGAAGGCGAATTTGCCATAGCTTATGTAATTGCTCACGAGATTGGACATCACGTACAAAATCAATTGGGAATTTTACAAAAAGTGAATGCTCTTAAAAGACAAAATACCGCTGAAGGCAAAAAAATGTACATTGCTATGGAATTACAAGCAGATTTCTATGCCGGACTTTGGGCGCATCATGCCAAAGATTATCTAGAAATTAACGAAGAAGATATAAAAGTAGCATTAAGCGCTGCTAGTTCTGTGGGTGATGATAACATCCAAAAAAGAACGCAAGGTTATGTAGACCAAGAAAGTTTTACACACGGAACTTCCGAGCAACGTATGCGTTGGTTTTTAAAAGGTTTCAGAACTGGCGATGTTAAAGCCGGCGATACCTTTTCTCTTGAAGAATTGTGATTTTGAAAATCGAAGCTCCAGAATCTGATTATTTATACATTCAAGATTCCCAACTTAAAAATGCTGGTAAAGGTTTGTTTACAGCCATTACAATTTATCCTAACGAAGTAATTTCTTTGTTTAAAGGTGAAATTTTAACTGCAAATGAAGCCCAAAAAAGAAGTTCAGAAGGAAATGACCGCTACTTCATCAACATGTTAGATGGTACTATAATGGATTCCATGAATGTAACTTGTTTTGCCAAATATGCTAATGATGCTCAGGCTTTTGGTAAAAATGGACTAAAAAATAATGCCAAAATCTCACTTGACGACGAAGATAACATTTGCCTAATAGCGACAAGAAAAATCAACCCAATGGAAGAAATATTTTGCAGTTACGGAGCAAGATATTGGAAAAAATTTCTTTTGTAAAATCATTATACCTTAAATTATTTTTGTAGTTTTGTTTAATCATTTTTAATTTTTATTAAACAAATGAAAAACTCAACGAATAGAACTTTTACAGATATAGAAATAGACAGAATAATTGAAATGGCTTGGGAAGACAGAACACCATTTGATGCCATAAAATTTCAATTCAATTTGAACGAAGCTGATGTTAAAAAGTTAATGAAAAAAGAACTGAAATTCAGCAGTTACAAATTATGGCGTGAAAGAGTGGAAAACTGTAATACTAAACACGCAGCCAAACGAGTGGAAGGAATTGACCGATTCAAATGCAAACTGCAAAGAGCCATAACAAACAATAAAATTTCAAAAAGATAACATGAAAAATAAAATTCCTGATAATGTAGTGTTTTCTGAAGAAAATGGATACAATGCAAGTGTTTTACCTTATGCTACCAATGTTGGAGCACCAGTGATTTCAATTGATAATGTTGTTCATTGGAAAAAAGTTGGTATAACAAACGTGAACAAAGAATTAGCAAGTAAATTCCAAGAACTGAAAGCAGAATACGAAAAACTTCTGCAAGAATACGAATGGAACGAAATCTTGTATAATGCCAAATATTCTTTCGAACCCATTATTGGCGAAGTATATCATTTGTATTTAGCTAAAGACGGTTCTAATTTCCTTTCCTTAATTCGTTCTGACCAATGGGATAAACAGCATATTGGCTCTTTCAAATTGAACAGCAACAAAAAATGGATTCCAGCTGAAGAAAATGAAGGTATTTTTTAAATAATTGAATTCTTCCCGAATTTTGAGAAGAATTCAATACTGATTTTTACTACCCTAACCAACCTTCTCTATCCAAACTACGATACTGAATTGCCTCCGCAATATGATGCGATTGTATATTTTCTGAAGCTTCTAAATCGGCAATAGTTCTAGAAACTTTTAAAATTCTGTCGTAAGCTCTTGCTGATAAATTTAAGCGTTCCATTGCTGTTTTCAATAATTGTAAAGAAATGTCATCCAAAACACAAAACTCACGAATTAATTTGCTACTCATTTGCGCATTGTAATGGATATAATCCAAATGTTCAAAACGTGCCGATTGAATTTCTCTAGCTTTGGTCACTCGTTTTCTAATTTCAACACTGCTTTCCGCTTTTCTGGTTTCTGTCAGTTTTTCAAAGGGAACTGGAGTAACTTCAATGTGAATGTCAATTCTATCCAATAACGGTCCCGATATTTTACTTAAATAGCGTTGCATTTCCATAGGCGAAGAACTTACAGGAGCATTGGGATCATTGAAATATCCGCCTGGACTAGGATTCATACTTGCAACCAACATAAATGACGATGGATACGTTATCGTAAATTTGGCACGAGAAATCGTAACTTCTCTGTCTTCCAATGGTTGGCGCATGACTTCTAGAACTTCTCTTTTAAATTCGGGTAATTCATCTAAAAACAAAACGCCATTATGTGCCAATGAAATTTCACCAGGTTGCGGATAACTTCCTCCACCAACCAAAGAAACCGAACTGGCAGTATGATGCGGACTTCGAAACGGGCGTTGCGCCATCAACCCAACATCTTTAGTTTTTCCTGCTACGGAATGAATTTTGGTAGTTTCCAATGCTTCTCTCATGGTCATTGGTGGTAAAATACTCGGTAATCGTTTGGCAATCATGGTTTTTCCTGAACCTGGAGGACCAATTAAAATAATGTTATGACCGCCAGCTGCAGCAATTTCCATACAACGTTTGATGGATTCTTGTCCTTTGACATCCGCAAAATCGTGTTCTGGAAAATCTAAAGTTTTTGAAAATTCTTCCGTAGTATCAATTACCGTTGGTACTAAATTGCCTCTTCCTTCAAAAAAATCGATGACTTCGGTAACATTGGTAATTCCATAAACGTCTAAACCTTCAACAATAGCGGCTTCTTTCACGTTTTGTATTGGAATTAAAACCCCTTTAAAACCTTCTTCTTTAGCTTTAATTGCAATGGATAATGCGCCTTTTATGGGTTGCAAATTTCCGTCCAAAGACAATTCGCCCATAATGACATAATTTTCAATTTCTTTGGAAGTAATTTGGGATGAAGCGGCTAAAATTCCAACGGCAATGGTTAAATCGTAAGCAGAACCTTCTTTTCGCAAATCGGCGGGAGCCATGTTTACAATGATTTTTTTTCCGGGAAATTGATAGGAATTGTTTTTAAGTGCAGCAGCAATACGAAAACTGCTCTCTTTTATCGCGGAATCTGGAAGTCCAACTAAGTGATACCCGATTCCTTTTTCTGTGTTTACTTCTACCGTAATGGTAGTAGCTTCAACGCCAAAAACGGCGCTTCCGAATACTTTTACTAACATGGCTTATACTTTTTAAATGGCTAATATTGGTACAAATATAGAAAAAAAAATGTGACTTCCAAATTTATTCAAACTGTTACAAATCAAACAATTAAACCATTAAATATATTTTTTGTAACTTTGCATTCTATTTCTGAAAGTCAAATTCATGACTTTATTAAGGTTTACACCTTATCATTGGAAAATCCTTCCGAAAATAATTTACAAACGTTCGTTGCAATAAAACGAATAAAATACTTATTATGAACTTTACATTAATTGATGCCAAAACACCACTTTCAAACGAATTATCAAACACCATTGTCAATTTCTTATTTACCCATTTAGAAGCTTATGGCGATGAAAAATCAGCTATTCAAAAATGTATCGATTACGTAATGCATCCTGAAAAAGGCGGCGTAATCATCATTGGTAAAGAAAATGAAACTATTGTTGGAATTACCATCATAAACAAAACGGGAATGAGTGATTTTATTCCAGAAAATATTTTGGTTTATATTGCAGTTGATGGTACTTTCAGAGGAAAAGGTTACGGAAAAAAATTAATGCAAAAAGCTATTGATACAGTTGAAGGGTCGATTGCGCTTCATGTAGAACCTGAAAATCCAGCAAGAAAACTTTACGAAAGTTTGGGTTTTACTAATAAATACTTAGAAATGCGTTTAACCAAATAAAGAAAAATGGCATTTTTAAAACTTTACAGAACGAAATTACAAGAAAATTACATTTTTTTAGACCAACTTTTTAAAGAAAGAAATATCACTTGGGGTGTAGTTTCCAAATTGCTTTGTGGCAATACAATTTATTTGAAAGAACTAATAAAATTGGGCGTTACAGAAATTCACGATTCCAGAATTAGCAATTTAAAGAAAGTTAAAAAACTTGACGAAACGATACAAACGGTTTACATAAAACCACCATCAAAAAGAAATATTGAAAAAATTGTTGAATTTGCGGATGTAAGTTTTAACACCGAAATATACACTATTCAAATGCTTTCAAAAGAAGCTTTAAAACAAAACAAAACCCACAAAAT
The DNA here is from genome assembly GCA_018401995.1 of Flavobacterium sp. Classification (GTDB taxonomy): domain Bacteria; phylum Bacteroidota; class Bacteroidia; order Flavobacteriales; family Flavobacteriaceae; genus Flavobacterium. Next base: position 12,096 of record JAGYJR010000014.1, read on the forward strand.
CATCATTATGATTGAAATGGGCGACTTGCGAGAAGGCGTTTTGGGAGAAGAATTAATCCAGTTTTACCAACAAGTTTTCAGCTTACCTAATATTACAATTAGCGGAATTGGAACTAATTTAAATTGTTTGAGCGGCGTGATGCCAACACAAGACAAGCTGATTCAGTTGAGTTTATACAAACAATTGATTGAAGCCAAATTCAATGTAGAAATTCCATGGGTTTCTGGTGGAACTTCAGTTGCGGTTCCTTTGTTGTTGCAAAATGCTCGACCAATGGCGGTGAATCATTTCCGAATTGGTGAAGCCTTATTTTTTGGTAAAGATTTATTTACTGGAGAAACTATTAAAGGTATGCACAACGATGTTTTTAAACTCTATGCTGAAATAATTGAAATAACAGAAAAACCGGATAATCCAGTAGGTGAACTTGGTGAAAATGTAGCAGGAAATACTTATGAAATTGATGCCAATACTGATTTAAGTAAAACTTCGCTAAGAGCTATTTTAGATTTAGGATTACTCGATATGCAACCGCAATATTTAATTACAGAAGATGAAAACATTACTATTGTAGATGCTAGTTCCGATATGATGGTGATTGATATTTCTTCAACTACCAGAGAATACACTATTGGAAGTTTAATTTCATTCAAACTGCAATACATGGGCGCGTTGTATCTTTTAAATTCAGATTATATCGAGAAAACAATTGAATAAGTATGCTTCTCTTTACTTTTAGTAAAATTTATTTGTCAATATGTAAAATTTACTTTACATTTGAAAATAATTATAAAAACTAAAACAATGAAGACAAATTTCTTATTTCCGAATTCTTGGAAAACATTGGGGTGGTTCCTTTTTGTACTTCCAATTGTAATAACTGGTTATTTTTGGATTTCAGGTGAATCAATGGATAATTATTTTGAGATAAATACATTTGCTATTTATGATGACGGCACTATCTTTAAATCAGACAACGGCTTTTTTAAAATGACTAAAAACGCCATGCTCGATGAAGTTCTTTTAGTTGTCTGTTTAATAGGCGGATTAATTGTAGGTTTCGCCAAAACAAAAAACGAAGATGAAATGATTACACACATTCGTTATACCAGTTTGGTTTGGGCAACTTATTTTAATATCATCATGATGATGATTACCACTTTATTTGTTTTTGGCATGGTATACTTCAATGCGATGATTTTCTTTTTGATCTCTTCGCTCCTATTTTTTATTGTTCGCTTCCATTACATGATTTACAAATTCAATAAACTGAATAGCGATGAAGAATAATTTAAAAATCTTACGAGCGATAAAAAACATATCGCAAGAAGAATTGGCCAAACAAATCTCCGTGAGCCGACAAACCATCAACGCTATGGAGAAAGGAAAATATGTGCCTTCAACAGTATTAGCTTTAAAACTAGCCAAGTATTTTGAGAAAGCTGTGGAAGAAATCTTTGATTTGGAAGATGGGGATTGAAATTCTTAATTTTAATACCAAAATCTCAACTGTTCTAAAGTTACTATTTTACTTTTTTAATTACTATCTTTTAATTTTATTTGTAACTTTGATAAAATTGTCATTTTCTACTAAAAATATAAGCGATGGAATCTATTAATATAACGCTACACGCAAAAGATGATGCTCAAATAGAAGCTATAAAAGCGTTTATGATAGCTTTAAAAATTAAGTTTGAAATTTCTAAAGAAAAAACATTTGTTTTATCCAGTGAACAACAAAAAGTATTAGATAGTCAAATAGGTTTAGATAAAAAACACTACAAAGACGCTGATGTTGTTTATACCGATTTAAAAAACAAATATGGCTTATAAGGTTATTGTTTCGCCTATAGCAATCAAAAACATTGATGATGCAGTAAATTATTACGCCGAAGAAGTTAGTAAAAAAGTAGCGCTTGACTTTTTAAATGATTACAAGAAAACGTATAAAGATTTACAAAAACATCCTTTTTATCCTTTTCATGATAGTAATTATCGATATTTACCTTTTAAAAAATTTCCTTTTATAGCTTTCTTTTTAGTAGATGAACCTACTAAAACCGTTTTTTTAAACGCCGTTTTTAACACCCATCAGAACCCTGATAAAATAGAAAAATTGTAACTTATAAATACAACAAAGCCCACTTAACGTTGGCTTTTCTTATTTAACCAGTTCCTTAAATGGAACCGTTTATTTTAAAATGGTTGCGGATGGTGTGGGGCACGGATTGCAAATCTGCGTTATCGTTGTGGGAACAGTTTTTAATTTATAGAACCACGCGAAAGGATTTGCGAGGGAGCGGGGATTTCAAACTTATTTAAATTTACTTGATTATAGATTTAGATTCTCTATTTTATGAATTTTTACTTTTTCATCTTTTATTATATAATGAACTTTATTTTCTTGTCCAATTAAAAAACGAAATTCCTTGTTTTTTTCATAATAATCAACTTTTAGTTCATTATTAAAATTAACTCCAATATTAAAATTACAGAATTTTTCTCTCCAAGAATTCTTTATCATACAAGCTTTAACAATTGTATCTTGAGTCACATAAAACACAGAATCAACTTTCTTATTAAGTAAGTTTTTCTTGTAAAATTCTTCATCAACCGAAACAAATATCACTCCATAACTATTATAAATGTTATAATTTTTTAATTCTATTATTTTTTCATCTGAATAGAATATAAATTTTTTTTCTTTATTAAAAACACAACTTAGATTTACAAAAATTAGTAGTAATATAATTAATTTATTTTTTCCCATTAGGTTTGAATTTATAAAATTTTACAATTTCAATTACTGATCCACTTATCGTTTGATGAATCTCGATAGCCTCTTTTAAAGTGTACACTGCTGGGTTATGTAATTTATAATTTCTACTCATATCTGTTTTTTTATCAAATATAATAAAAACAGTTTTTAATTTATAGAACCACGCAAAAGGATTCGCGCGGGAGCGGGGGATTAAAAAAGAATTCCACTAATTAACGCAATTTTTTATGTTAATTAGTGGAATTTAAATTTATAAAACGCCCTACTTCTTAAAACTCCCAATTCCCTCCTCTAACCATTTTTTGTATTCCGCTACATCTGGTGTGTAACCCACTGGAGTATTTAGATTCTCTTCATCATGTCCCATTAAAACATAATACGGTTGCACATTGGCTTGGTATCTTGAAATTCCAAAATCACTCCATTTTTTTCCGTAAGTCGTGATTTCTTTTCCAGTTACGGGTGAAACGTATTGTTGGTCTTTGGGTAATTCTTTTTTGTCGTCTACATATAAAGAAACCAACACTACTTCTTCTTTCAAAAGCTTTAAAATTTCAGGTTTTGCCCAAACCAATTCTTCCATTCTACGGCAATTCACACAAGTAACACCAGTGAAATCAATTAAAACAGGTTTCCCAACTTTTTTGGCGAAATCTAAACCGTGTTGGTAATCATGAAATGCTACTATATCATGTGGTCCATAATGAGCATGTTCTGGTAAAGCAGTTGTATTGTTGTTTCCGCCTTTAGAATTTCCTACTCCATACGGACTTTCACTATAAGACATTGGTGGTGGAAAACCAGAAATTACGTTCAATGGTGCGCCCCATAAACCAGGAATCAAATACACCGTAAATGCTAATGATAACAATCCTAATAACAATCTTCCAACGGAAATATTCGACAATGGACTATCGTGTGGCAATGAAATTTTTCCAAATAAATACAACGCCAAACCTCCAAAAATCGCAATCCAAATTGCAATGAATGTTTCTCTTTCTAATAAATGCCAATCCATTACTAAATCAGCCATCGATAAAAATTTGAATGCCAATGCTAATTCAATAAATCCAAAAACTACTTTCACGGTATTTAACCATCCGCCTGATTTTGGTAAATTGCCCATCATGCTTGGGAATAAAGCAAATAACATAAACGGTAATGCCAATCCAAAACCAAATCCTAACATCGCAATCGTTAATAAAGTCGCTCCACCATCTGTCGATAAAACACTTCCAATAACTAATCCTAAGGCTGGACCCGTACAAGAAAACGATACAATAATTAATGTTAATGCCATGAAGAAAATACCGATGAAACCTCCATAATTGGAAGCATTATCCACTTTATTAGCTAAACTTGATGGAATAGTTATCTCAAATGCGCCTAAGAACGAAATTGCAAAGATTACGAAAATGACAAAGAAGAAAATATTCAAATAGACATTGGTAGAAATTTCATAAAAAATATCCGGACTCAAACTTTGGAAGATATGAAATGGCAAAGAAATTAAAACGTAAATCGCAATAATAAAAAAGCCATACATTAAAGCATTCATTCTGCCCTTAGTTTTATCACCTTTAGCACTTTGCTTCAAGAAAAAACTCACGGTCATTGGAATCATTGGAAACACACAAGGTGTAAATGTTACCAAAATCCCAGCCAATAAAGTGATTAAAAACAAGTTCCATTTATCGGTTTTCTTTTCTTCTCTCTTTATTTTTTTTACGGGAACTTCTTGCGTTTTCTCCGTTTTTGTTGTCTGATACACTTCTGTTGTATTGGAAACTGTATCTAAAATCGTTGGATTTGGAGTTGTTACTTCTTCAACAGTTTCTACCTTAATTTCAGGCAATTTAAACGTAAACGTTTCATCTTGTTGAATACATTGTTCTTTACAAACTTGGTATTCAACATACACTTTAATTTCTTTCAAATCGGCATTGGTTACCTTAACAATTTGCTTGAATTGCGCCGAATTTTCAAACATATATTCATCAACCTCAAAAATATCGTTGTAGACTTTTTTGTATTTACTTTCGGTTGTTTTGCCTACTAATTGGTAGTTGCCTTTCTGATTTTTGTATTCGAAAAGTGTTGGCAACGAACCTCCGTCAGGCGTAAATTGTGAAAACATATGCCATTCAAATTGAATGGTTGCATCCATTACCAATTCAAATTCAGTAGCTGATTTTTGAACTACTTTAGTTTTCCATTGAACAGGATTTAAAATTTGGGCATTTCCAATAATAGTCAGAAATAAGGCGATTAAGGCAAAATATTTTCTCATTATTCTAAGGTTATCTTTATGTAATTTTTGGTGTTTTCGTTGGTTAAAAATCTTTGATCGGCGCGTTTTCCAATTACCCAAACAATTTCGTCATTGGAACACAACAACCATTGATTTTGCTTATCAAGAAGCGAATATTTTTCATCTTTAAAAAACTTACTCAACTTCTTTTTTCCAATCATTCCTGCTGGATAAAAAACGTCGCCTTCTTGCCGTTTTCTGATTACTAATGGCAATTTTAGCTGATTTTCATCTACAAATATACAATTTGCATTTACATTTGAAATGTTTGCTACTTTACAAAAGCTAAGTTTTAAGGGAATATTAACTTTACTACTCAAATCCTTAACAAAATAGATTTCAGCGTTATGATTGTCTCTTTTCTCAAAAAGCAACAAGCGATTTCTATCTTTCAACAAAACATGGGTTTCCGAATAAATCTGTTTCCCTGAATTTGCGTTGACTAAATCATAAATATCGTTCCAAGCGGTGAAGCCAAAATCTTTAAGCCATTGGTACAAATACGCTTTGTAATTGGGTAATTCCAATAATTTCGGGATATCGAATATATGTTGGTCATCCAATTGTTTTACTACCAAATCATAAGTGTTTTTTGAAGCATCATTTACCAAAGCATTGACTTGATTCAAATGTTCCAATGTGTTTTCGAAAGTTGGAAGAAAATTGGGATTCAAAGTTTTTAAAATCGGAATAACTTCATGTCTGATTTTATTACGAAGGTATTTGGTGGAAGCATTACTCGAATCTTCTCGCCAAGAAAGTAAATTTTCTACAGCAAAAGCCAAAATTTCTTCTCGAGAAAAAGGCAACAACGGACGCATAATTTTATCATTTGTAGCAGGAATTCCTGTCAATCCTTCAATTCCTGTGCCGCGAGAAAGGTTGATTAAAAACGTTTCTAATTGGTCATCCAAATGATGCGCTGTTAACAAATAACCATAATTTTCTTGTTCCAAAATTTGGTAAAACCAATCATAGCGTAACTTTCGAGCCGCTAATTGAATGGATAGTTTATTGTCGTTAGCAAATTTTTCGGTTTCAAATTGGATGCTAAAAATTGGAATTTGGAGTTTCTCAGCTTGTAATTTTACAAAGTTTTCATCTTCATCACTTTCCTTTCCACGCAATTGAAAATTACAATGAGCTATTCCAATTGAGTATCTTAATTCTTGAAACAAATGCATCAAAACCATACTATCCAAGCCACCACTAACCGCTAAAAGCAATTTCTTGTCTTTTAGATGGGTGAAATTAGAGTTTAAATGATTCTGAAATTTTATTAGCATGACCAAAAATAAGGAATTATTTGGATTGCAGCACTTCAAACATCGCTTTTGACTTCAATAAACACTCTTCATACTCCATTTCTGGAATAGCCTGAGAAGTTACAGCACTTCCAACAGAAAACGACAAATACTGATTTTTAGCATTATACAAAATACTTCGAATTACGACATTGAAATCAAAATCGCCAGTTGGAGTGAAATAACCTACTGCTCCACTGTATAAACCGCGCTTGGTTTCTTCTAATGCTTCAATGATTTGCATAGCTGAAATTTTAGGTGCACCAGTCATGCTTCCCATTGGAAAAGTTGTTCGTATTATTTCAACTGGCGACGTTGTATTTTCTACTTCGGAAACTATTGTTGAAATCATTTGATGCACTTGTTTGAACGAGTAAACTTGGCACAATTCTTCTACTTGAACACTTCCTTTTGTAGCGGTGTGCGATAAATCATTTCGAACTAAATCGACAATCATGATATTTTCGGAACGCTCTTTTTCGTTTTTAGCTAAATCTATTTTTAATTGTTCGTCTAAAACGGAATCATCACTTCGTTTTGCAGTTCCTTTTATGGGTTGGGAAATGACTTTAGTTCCTTCTTTTCGCAAATAACGTTCGGGTGAAGCAGAAAGTAAATACTGAACATTATTCTTAAAGTACAAGGCAAATGGTGGTTCGGAAATAGCGTTGAGCTTTTGGTAAATTTCCAAAGGTTCAATTTGGGCGTTTTCGGCATAGAATTCCATGCAGAAATTCGCCTCGTAAATATCGCCACGATGAATGTGTTCGAGCATTTTGGAAACTTTGGAAAGGTAATTTTCTTTTGAGATTCTTTGTTTTATATTGATGGATGATGGATGATGGGTGATGGTTGTTATTGAAAGTATTTCATCGAAATCGGTTTCTATTTCGTCATCGCATAATCGTAAATATTGAATTTCAACTTCATTTTCTTTAATTAGAAATAACTTTTTAGGTTGGAAGAAAAACAAATCGGGAAATTCTAATCCGTCGAAATTGTTAGAATGTAAATCTTCGGTATCGTTTTTTAGATCGTATGATAAATAACCGAACAACCAATCTTTTGTTTGGCTTTGGTATTGGTACAAATCTTGAAACGCGTTTTCGTAATCGGTTTTAATCGAAGTAAATGCATCCACCGCCAAAACCGCATCATAACTCGAATACTTTTGATGATACTGATTCGAATCTAAAAAAACAACTTCTCGGTGTTGGTTAGCCCAATGTAAAAGTTGGTTTTTAAAGTCGGGAAAGGGCGAAATATCTTTTGTAATTACTGTTCTCAAATTGGAAAATTTACTTCGTAAAAGTACAACAAAAAAATAGTTGTTGGAAAATGGTTCAAATGTTAAAATTTGGCACGATTTTTATTCTTGCCTTTACAACTAACCAATTAAAAATTCATTTGTATTGATTCTAAAACTACACGTATTAAAAACAATTAATCAATAACTTAAAAATGAATTTTTATGAACAAAAACACCAAAATCGTACTGACTTTGCTAGCTCTTGGCTTAGTTTTATCTTGTAAGGAATACGTAGAAGACGATTCTATGGAATCAAATGAAGTTTTGTATTCAATTATAGATAGTGAAGAAAGCAATGCAAATGCTGTTTCCTCTTCAGCAGCTGTTGTTGATAAAAACAGCAATCGAAAATTTGTTAGAACCGCCGATGTAAAATTCAAAGTCAAGAATGTCACCAAATCGACTTATGCGATTGAAGATGCAACAACCAAATTTGGCGGGTTTGTAACGTATACCCATCTACAGAGCAACATTCACAGTGAAGACCGCACCAAAGTGAGTCAGGATAGCACGTTAGTGACAACAAAATATAAAGTGGATAACAACATCACGATTCGCGTTCCGAATACAAAAATGGATACCGTGATTAAAACCATTGCGAAGCAAATTCATTTTTTAGATTATCGCATTATCAAAGCTAATGATGTTTCCTTACAAATGATATCCAATGAATTAGTGCAAAAAAGAAGCAATTCTTCTGAAAAACGTTTGGAAAATGCAATTGATTCCAAAGGAAAGAAACTGAATCAAGTGGTAAAAGCGGAAGAAAATTTAGATGCTAAAAAAGAACAAAATGATGCTTCAAAATTGCAGAATTTATCGCTTCAAGACCAAGTAAACTTTAGCACCTTAACGCTAAACATTTACCAAGACGAAAGCATCAAACAAGAAATGGTAGCTAATGAAAAAAGCATCAACGCTTACCGACCAAATATTGGATTACAAATTTGGGACAGTATAAAAACCGGTTGGTTTATGTTAGAACATATTATTTCTTTTGTAGTGGTGCTTTGGCCATTTGTTTTGATTGGTTTATTGGGATTCTTTGGATATAAGAAGTTTTTGAAAAAGTAAGAAATAAACCATCGGGAAACCGGTGGTTTTTTGTTTATAAGATTGTCTAGCGACTAATATTGTATTAGATTTTTTTATTATTTTTGAAAAAAGATAAAATAGACATTTGTCATACCTATACACCCAAAATTGGATAGATAAGTCTGATTTTGTCAAACATATATACAAGTTAGCTGTTATTTTAAGAAAATCCGAATCCGTATGAAGTTATTCATTTTAATCTTTTTTTATATTGCAACAATAAGTTGTAAAACAGAAATAAAAAATTCGAACAACATTGAAGAAAATATTGCTCAGAAAAATAAACAAACGGGAAAAGGAAATGTTTTTTTTGACTTTGATGAAATTGACTTTTATAATATTGATTTTGAAGAAGGCAGAGCTATTGAGCTTATTCGAAATAGAGAAAAATCAAATATTGACAAACTTAAATATGAGATAATTCTTGGTGAAACTCCTGAAAATATTGGAGATACAGCCTTTCTAAAACAGATAAAAGATGTTGGATTCGTATACAAGAAAATTGAAAGTGATAAATTTAAATCTATTAATAAAGTTTTTGTTGAAAAAAATATTAGTGACGATTATGCTTTTGCATGTGCTCCTGTATATAGAGATATTCTGATATTTAAAAGAAAAGGTGAAATTATTGGAATCGCAAAAATATGTTTTAGTTGTCAACAAAATATTATAATTGGAACAAAAGCAAATACATTAAATTTTGGACATAACGGAGATTACGGAACACTGAGACGAATTTTATACAATTAAAAAAAACAGCTAACAACAGTTAAAATAAATGGCTTATGCAAGGGCATACTTCCGAATTTTCTCCGAAAATTCAAAAGTTTGCGTTATATTTGTTTTGGCTTGGTCTTGGTTCGTCTCCACTTCTTTTAGCAGCCTAACGTTGTACAAAATTTAAAAAATGAAGTGTCCAAATTGTAAATCAGAAATTGATAAAGTGAATATTAATATTCAAACAGATATTGCACAATGTAATAAATGTGATAATATTTTTAAAATTTCTGACAATATAGAAGACTATATTGATGATGGATTTAATATTAATAATCCGCCTGATGGTGCTTGGTACAAATCCGACTTTAATAAAACAATTATAGGAGCATCAACACGTTCACCAATTGCATTTTTTTTAGTTCCATTTATGTTAATTTGGTCCGGAGGTTCAATAGGAGGAATATATGGTACTCAACTAATAAGTGGAAAATTTGACTTATTTCAATCACTTTTTGGAATACCTTTTTTAATTGGTTCAATAATTTTTTGGAGTATTGCACTAATGGCGATATGGGGGAAAGTTGAATTAACACTGGATAGTAAAGGCGGGAAAATATTTACAGGAATAGGAAGTATTGGATCGGTTAAAAGTTTTTTATGGAGTGATATTGAAAAAATAAAAGAGAAACAAGCAAATATACGTTACCCAGGAAGTCAAGGAAGTGCAATTGTTCTTGAAGGGAAAAAACGAATTTCATTTGGAACAGGAATTAAAGAAGAAAGACGCTATTATCTTTTAAGAGCAATTAAAAGTCAAGTAATTAAAAATAGATGGAAATAAAAACTTTGTACTACAATTTATATAGTTGATGGCTACTAATTATTAAACTCGAAGTTGGTTTCATTAAACGAAGTTAAATTTAGAAACGAAAACTAAGTAATTTTATCACGTCACTACTCATAGCCGAGACCGTTAAAAACCAACCCAAAAAAGCTATTCTTAACTCCTCACCATTTTTAAAACAAAACAAAAATCCCAAACTCCATTGGAATTTGGAATTTGGGATTTAAAATTTGATAATTATTTACTAAACGTGTAATGCTCTATTATCTGTTGCGGCTAATGCTGCTTCTTTGATAGCTTCTGCAAACGTTGGGTGTGCGTGAGACATTCTTGAAATATCTTCTGCACTTGCTCTGAATTCCATAGCAGTAACTGCTTCTGCAATTAAATCAGCGCATCTTGCTCCAATCATGTGAACGCCTAAAACCTCATCAGTTTTAGCATCGGCTAAGATTTTTACAAATCCGTCAGTGTCACCTCCTGCTCTAGCTCTTCCTAATGCTTTGAATGGGAAACTTCCTGCTTTATAAGCTACACCATCTGCTTTTAATTGCTCTTCTGTTTTTCCAACAGCGGCAACTTCAGGCCAAGTATAAACCACTCCTGGAATTAAATTATAATCGATATGCGGTTTTTGTCCTGCTAAAATTTCAGCAACCATAACTCCTTCTTCTTCCGCTTTGTGAGCTAACATAGCTCCACGAACTACGTCACCAATTGCATAAATGTTAGCAACCGAAGTTTGTAAATGATCGTTTACTTCAACCATTCCTCTTTCTGTAACTTTTACACCAGCTTTATCCGCATTTAAGCCATCCGTATAAGGACGACGACCCACAGAAACTAAGGAATAATCGCCTTCTAATGTGATGATTTCTCCTTTTGCGTTTTCAGCTTTTACGGTTACTACATCACCAGCTCTTTCTACGGATTGAACTTTATGAGACGTGTAGAATTTCATTCCTTGTTTTTTCAACACTTTAGTCAATTCTTTTGATAGCGCCCCATCCATTCCTGGAATGATTCTGTCCATGAATTCCACTACAGAAACTTGTGCTCCTAAACGTAAATAGACTTGACCTAATTCGATTCCGATAACACCACCACCAATAATTACTAAGTGTTTTGGAACTTCTTTCAGTTTCAAAGCTTCAGTTGAAGTGATAATTCTGTCTTTATCTAATTGGATAAAAGGTAAGTTGGAAGGTTTAGAACCTGTAGCAATAATAATATTTTTAGATTCGATGATTTCCGAAGAACCATCTGCTTTAGTCACTTTTACAGAAGTAGCGCTTTCAAACGAACCTACTCCATTGAAAACTGTGATGTTATTTTTATCCATTAAGAATTTTACACCACCTGAAGTTTGATCCACAACTGCTTGTTTACGAGCAATCATTTTCTCTAAATTCACTTTTACCTCACCTGAAACTTCAATTCCGTGGTCTGCAAAATGCTGTAACTCTTCGTAATGATGAGAAGATGCTAATAATGCTTTCGATGGAATACATCCTACATTTAAACATGTTCCTCCAAGAGTGGCATATTTTTCAATAATTGCAGTTTTAAAACCTAATTGGGCACAACGGATAGCCGAAACATATCCTCCAGGTCCAGAACCTATAATGGTTACATCAAATTGACTCATGATTTTATATAAAGTTTGTTGTTTGACTTAAATTCGGATACAAAAGTAAGGCTTTTTGAATTAATTATTTGTTACTTTTTTGGTAAATTATTATAGGTGGAATTCCAAAAAAACAAAGTCAAATTTGTTTTTTTGGAATTACTACTAAAAGGTTTAAAAAGTTATATTAACATTATCTAGAAGCATAATAATCTCTAACCCATGCTATTACTTGATTCTCTGTTAAACTATCTGCTTTTTCAACAGCTAAACTTTCAAACGTATATAGTTTTTGTGCTACTAATTCCTTGTGTAATTTATCACCTGTTTGAGCTGGTCCGAATATAACAACAGCGTCTGCATCTTTTATAAAAGAAATGATTCTCTTAAAATAATCTGCTAACTGACGTTTTTCTCTTTCTAAAAATTTACTGTCCTGAATCACGTCTTGTGGACCGCCTTTTACTCTAGTTCCACTTCCTCCAAGTGGACGAAACTCTTCTACTTCAGACTCAATTGTGTCAATCCGCTCATTTCCTGATTCAATGGAAATAATTTTAGCTTCTCTTTTGTCAATCCAAATTCCTATCTTCTTCATAATATTGTATTTTAAAGTTGCTAAATGTTTATAAGTTTCTTTTATATGAAACAACATTCTACAATATACAAAAAAATAGTCAATTTAGCTGTGTTTTATTTAATTTATTGAATAAAATCAGTAAACTTCTAAACTAAAAACCATTTAACTTTTTTTATTACAATGTAAAAGCCGTAGTATTTTTAACTTCACCAATCACAAAAGAACTATGTGTGCTTCCAATGTGCTGTAAACTAGTTAATTTAGTCACCATAAATTCACGGAAAGCTTCCATATCTTGTACTGCAACTTTCAAAATATAATCGTAATCGCCACTTACGTGAAAACACTCTAAAACTTCTTTGAGTTGCATGACTTCATTTTCAAAAGTGGTAATAAAATCTTTGGTATGTTGGACTAGTTTAATATGACAAAAAACCACGAATGCTTTTTCTACTTTTTTTGCATCTAAAAGCGCTACATATTTTTTTATGACACCTTCACGTTCCAATTTTTTGATTCTTTCATAAACAGCAGTTACCGAAAGATTCAAAACCATTGAAAGCTCTTTGGTTGTTTTTTTGGTATCGTCTTGTAGTAAACCTAATAACTTTTTATCTATTGCGTCCATGTATTTCTAGTTTATGGTTTGTTGTTTATTGTTAGATTTTAGATTATTTATAGATTAAAAATCTAACACCAAGCAAATTTAATGAATAAAAATCTAATTTTAAATCAATCTATTGAAAATTAATTTAGCATTTCCGAATTTTGATTTCAATTAAACAACTAAACTTCAAAGTTATGGAAAAATTCAATCCTGCAGACAACATCCAAGATTTACAATATTTTGGAGAATTTGGTGGTGTAAACCCATCGATTTCAGATAGTTCAACGTATACTTTCTTATCAGCAAAAACCATGTTCGATACGTTTGAAGGAAATGCTGAAGGTTGTTATTTATATTCGCGTCATTCATCGCCAAGTAATTTATATTTAGATAAAGCATTGGCAGCAATGGAAGGTACAGAATCGGCAAACGTAGCTGCTTCTGGTATGGGTGCTATCACTCCTACTCTTTTACAGTTATGTGGTAATGGAGATCATATTGTTTCAAGTAGAACTATTTATGGAGGAACGTATGCTTTCTTGAAAAATTTCGTACCAAGAATGGGCATCAAAACTACCTTTGTTGACATTACCAAATTAGATATCGTAGAAGCTGCAATCACTCCAAATACCAAAGTTTTATACTGCGAAACGGTAAGTAATCCGTTATTAGAAGTTGCTGACATTGCTTCATTGGCAAAAATTGCTAAAAAACACAATATCAAATTAGTAGTCGATAATACATTTTCACCTTTATCAGTTGCTCCAGCAAAATTAGGTGCTGATATCGTGATTCATTCCTTAACCAAATACATCAACGGAAGTAGCGATACGGTTGGTGGTGTAGTTTGTGCTTCTCAAGAGTTCATCAACAGTTTGAAAAATGTAAACGATGGCGCGAGTATGTTATTAGGTCCAACAATGGATAGTTTACGTTCAGCTTCTGTAATGAAGAACTTAAGAACATTACACATTAGAATGAAACAACACAGCCACAATGCAATGTATTTGGCAAACAAATTTGAAGCTGACGGAATTAAAACCGTTTACCCAGGTTTGGCAAGTCACCCAAGTCATGAAATATACAAAACTATGATTAATCCAGAATACGGTTTTGGAGGAATGATGACAATTGACGTGGGAACTTTGGATAAAGCTAATGCTTTAATGGAATTAATGCAAGAAAGAAACTTAGGTTACTTAGCAGTAAGTTTAGGATTCTATAAAACATTATTCAGTGCTCCAGGAACTTCAACTTCTTCTGAAATTCCGTTAGAAGAACAAGCAGAAATGGGCTTGACTGATGGATTAATACGTTTTTCAATTGGTTTAGACAATGATATTGAAAGAACGTATCAAATGATGAAACAATGTATGAAAGAGTTAGGGATTTTATAAAATTCAAATATTTTCAAGAGAAACCGCTTTAAGCGGTTTTTTTTTATCTTTGAAAGAAAAGAAAGTTATGAAAAAAAATGTATTCCTACTGATTTTTATTATCAGTTCGTTCGTATGCAAGGCTCAAACAGATGCTAGAATCTACGAAATTATAGATAAAGTTTCTGAAGAGCAAATCAAAAATGACATCATCAAATTGGCCAATTTTGGAACAAGAAACACGTTTAGCGATACCATTTCGAATAAAAGAGGCATTGGAGCTGCCAGACGATGGATAAAAAATGAATTTGATGTAATTTCAAAAAACTGCAATACTTGTTTGGAAGTTTTCTATCAAAAAGATTTTGTAACGACAAATGATGGTGAACGCGTTCCAAAAGACACATGGATTGTCAATGTAGTAGCCATTCAACGCGGAACTAAATATCCCAACCGATTCATCATCATGAGTGGCGATATTGACAGCCGAAATTCAGATACTATGGATTACACTGGAGATGCACCGGGCGCTAATGATAATGCCTCAGGAATGGCAGGAACAATTGAAGCGGCTCGCGTTTTGAGTCAGTACCAATTTGAAAGTAGTATTATTTATGTTGGTTTATCAGGTGAAGAACAAGGATTATTTGGTGGAAAAGGATTAGCTGAATTTGCTAAGAAAAACAATTGGGAAATAATTGGTGTATTGAATAATGATATGATTGGTAATATTGAAGGAGTTAATGGTGTAATTGATAATCGTTCCTTTCGAATTTTTTCTGAACCAACGCCTGCAAATGAATCAGAAAGAACCCGAAATTT
This sequence comes from Flavobacterium sp., assembly GCA_018401995.1. Lineage (GTDB taxonomy): Bacteria > Bacteroidota > Bacteroidia > Flavobacteriales > Flavobacteriaceae > Flavobacterium. The sequence continues at coordinate 27,471 of JAGYJR010000014.1, forward strand.
AAGACGTTTTTATGGTGGTGAAGTAGATGGTAACTCAAGACAATTGGCACGATATGTAGAGAAAATCACTAAAACGTATATGCCCGAAATGAATCCAATGCTAATTTATAGATTGGATCGCTTTGGGAGAGGTGGTCACCATCGTCCGTTCAATGATTTAGGTTTTGCAGGAATTCGAATTATGGAAACCAATGAAAATTACAACCGCCAACATCAAAATTTAAGAACCGAAAACGGCATCAAATATGGTGATGTTTTTGAAGGTGTAAATTTTGGTTATGCAAAAAAACTTACCGCTGTTAACGCCATTAATTTAGCTTCTTTAGCTTGGGCTCCCCCAGCACCAACCAATGTTTTAATTGGTGGAATTGTTGAACCAAATGTAAAATTACGTTGGAAGAAAAGCGATGACTCTTCAATAATAGGTTATAAAATTTATTGGCGCAACACTACCGCACCGCAATGGGAATTTAGTCGTTTTGTTGGTAATGTAGATAATTTTGAATTAGATGGAATCGTAATCGATAATTACTTTTTTGGTGTAGCTGCTATTGGGAAAAATGGTCACGAAAGTGTTGTGGTTTTTCCTGAAGACATTATACGAGATACTTTTAGAAAAAGATAATGAATCGAACTTTTGTGAAATCTTGTAGAACCAATTTCCTTTTTCTATATTGCGGCTTCAAACAAATGTAAATGGATACAGAAATCAAACAAAATAAAGAATTACAACTTTGGGAAGCCTTAATTCCTGTAGTGGCTTTAATTGGAATGCTAGCCTTTAACGTTTTTGTTTTTGGTGATAGTGCTTTGGGCGGGAGTAATCAATTTGTATTACTTTTAGGTGCTGCAGTTGCTGCAATTATTGGTTTTAAAAATAAAACCAGTTACAAAAGCATGATGGATGAAGTTGCTGAAAATGTAAAATCTACAGCTGGAGCCATTTTCATTCTATTAATGGTTGGTGCTTTAGCTGGAACTTGGTTAATCAGCGGTGTGATTCCCTCTATGATTTATTATGGTTTACAAATTTTGAGTCCGGCGATATTTTTACCTGCTACTTTAATCATTTGTTCTGTCATTTCAATTGCTACTGGAAGTTCTTGGACAACTTCTGCAACAGTTGGTATTGCGCTTATTGGAATTGGTGGTGCTTTAGGTTTTGACAAAGGAATGATTGCAGGCGCTGTTATTTCTGGTGCTTATTTTGGAGATAAATTATCACCAATGTCTGACACAACTAACTTAGCTCCTGCTATGGCCGGAACAGATTTGTTTACACACATTCGTTATATGACATTAACTACTATTCCAACATACATAATAACATTTATTTTGTTTGTGATTTTAGGTTTAACTTTTGATGCAGAAGGAACGGTTGAAACGGCTTCACTTCTCGCAGATATTAAAGCTTCATTTAATGTGAGTTTATGGTTATTTATAGTTCCGGTAGTAGTCATTGGATTAATTGTAAAGAAAACCGAACCTTTAATTGCTTTGTTGATTGGTACTTTATTAGGAGGCGCATTTGCTTTAATTTTTCAACCCAATATTGTTTTAATGCTTTCAGGGGCTACAGAAATGAATTTCACAAGTGCTTACAAAGGTATCATGAATGCAATTACAACAAAATCAGTCATTCCAACTGAAAACACTACACTAGCCGATTTATTTACTTCAGGAGGAATGGAAAAAATGCTAGGAACTATTTGGTTAATTTTATGTGCGATGGTTTTTGGTGGTATTATGGATGCCATTGGTGCTTTATCATGCATTAGCCAATCCTTATTGAAATTAGCCAAATCTACATTCGGATTATTTGCTTCAACCGTAGGAAGTTGTTTGGCTTTAAATATTACGGCTTCTGACCAATATTTAGCCATTGTTGTTCCAGGTAAAATGTTTGCTCAGGCATATAAGGATAAAGGATTGGCTCCTGAAAACTTAAGTAGAACCATCGAAGACTCAGGTACAGTAACTTCGGTATTAATCCCATGGAATACTTGTGGAGCCTATCACGCTGGAACTTTAGGCGTTGGAACTTTTGAATTGTTACCGTATGCCTTCTTTAATTTGATAAGCCCAATAATGACATTAATTTTCGCAGCATTCAACATTAAAATCAAACAATTAGCTTCTAATATCGAAAAATAGTTTTACATAGATAAAATCTATTTTTGTATAAAATTTAACCATTACTTTAACAAGGTAATGGTTTTTTTATTTGTAAATTAGCAAAAGAAAATTCATTCAAATAAACATATTACAATAAAATAACACAATCTTTAAAAATTTACTATTCTATGGAACATTCAAATGACATCAGCAAATGCCCATTTCATCAAAACCAAAAAAGCTTAAGTGATGGTGTAAAAAATCACGATTGGTGGCCAAAAGCTTTAAATTTAGATATTTTGCACCAACATGATACCAAAACTAACCCTTTGGGAGAAAACTTCAATTATGCTGAAGAATTTAAAAAACTAAATTTAGAAGCCTTAAAATCCCAAAAAACTTAATGACCGACAGCCAAGATTGGTGGCCAGCCGATTGGGAGTCATTATGGGGACTTTTTATCCGTATGGCATGGCACTCAGCTGGGAACGTACAGAATTTCAGATGGTCGTGGTGGCTCGAACAGGAAACTTAAGATTTGCTCCACTAAACAGTTGGCCAGATAATGGAAATTTAGACAAAGCAAGACGATTACTTTGGCCAATCAAAAGAAATATGGAAACAAAATTTCTTGGGCTGATTTAATGATTTTGGCAGGAAATATGGCTTACGAATCCATGGGTTTAAAAACTTTCAGTTTGCTGGTGGTCGTGAAGACATTTGGCATCCTGAAAAAGATATTTATTGGGGAGCCGAAGAATGGTTAGCCGCATCAGGAGGAGAAGGAACAAGATATTCAGGAGAAAGAGATTTAGAAAACCCATTGGCAGCTGTAATGATGGGATTAATCTACGTAAATCCTGAAGGCGTTGACAACAAACCCTGATCCATTAGAAAACAGCTCATGATGTACGCATTACTTTTCAAAGAATGGCAATGAACGATGGAAGAACCATGCTTTAACTGCCGGTGGTCACACTGTTGGAAAAGCACATGGAAATGGCGACCTTCAACATTAGGTCCAGAACCTTTACAAGCTGGTGCAGGTGGGGAACCAAGGTTTTGGTTGGTTAAACCCAAATGGTGAGTGAATTGCAAATGCTGTAACTAGTGGTTTAGAAGGTTCTTGGACAACACATCCAACACGTTGGGATAATGAATATTTCCACTTATTGTTAAACTCGGTGGGAATTAAGAAAGTCCAGCTGGTGCTTGGCAATGGGAACAATTAATATCAAAGAAGAAGACAAACCAATTGACGCTCACAATCCTTCGGTAGAAGAAATCAATTATGACAGATGCGGATATGGCGATGAAAATGGATCCTGCTTACCGCGAAATTTCAGAGCGTTTTTACAAGATCCTGCTTACTTTTCAGATGTTTTTTCGCAAGAGCTTGGTTCAAATTAACACACCGAGATTTGGTCAAGTTCTCGTTATTTAGGTGCTGATGCGCAAAGAAGAATTAATTTGGCAAGATCCAGTTCCAACAGTAGAATATACCCTGACTGATTCAGAAATTGAAGATTTAAAAGTAAAATTATTGAATTCGGGATTAACTAGAACGGAATTAATCAATACCGCTTGGGACAGCGCAAGAACTTTCAGAGGTTCCGATTTCAGGGTGGCGCTAATGGAGCAAGAATCCGATTAGAACCACAAAGAAATTGGAGTTAGCAACGAACCGGAACGATTACAAAAGGTTTTAAATAAATTGGTTGAGAATTCAAGCTGGTTTATCTAAAGTTAGTTTGGCTGATTTAATAGTTTTAGGAGGAAGTGCCGCAATTGAACAAGCAGCTAAAGAAGGTGGATTTACTGTTAAAGTTCCATTCCACGCTGGAAGAGGCGATGCTTCACAAGAAATGACCGATGTAGAATCATTCGAAGTTTTAGAACCAACAAATGATGCCTTTAGAAACTTCATGAAAGCAAAATATGTAGTAGAACCTGAAGAATTAATGCTAGACAAAGCACAGTGTGGGATTAACTGCTTCCAGAGAATAGTAACTTTAATCGGAGAATGCATGTTTTACAAGGAACTAATTTTGGCGGAACAAAACACGGGAGTTTTTCCTGGATAAAGAAGGTGTTTTAACCAATGATTTCTTCGTGAATCTAACTGATATGAATTACAGCTGGAAACCTGTCGGTGATAATCTATACAACATCGTAAAAACAGAAAAACGGTGTTACTAAATGGACTGCAACACGTGTAGATTTAATCTTTGGTTCAAATTCAATTCTTCGTGCTTATGCGGAAGTATATGCACAAGACGACAACAAAGAGAAATTCGTTAATGATTTCCATTCATACTTGGGTAAAAGTCATGAACGCAGATTGCTTTGATTTGCCCTTAATAAAAACGCTCAATTAAAAGAACCTTCAATTGATATTGGAGGTTTTTATGCCAATATCTTTGATTTGTAAACCAAAAATCACTATCAATTTTACTTATAATTTAATAGAAATTACCATTAACTTGTTATTGAATTGGCTGAAATTTCCAGTAATTTTGCAACTTGAAAACAATAATAACATTTATTCACAAAATCATGGCATTAGTTGGAAAAAATTCCCAAACATTACAGTAGACCGCAATCTCTTTCATGGGTGACAACAGAATTAACGTTTTAGAAGAAGCAGTAAACAACAACAAAAAAGTAATTTTATTTTGGTATCCAAAGATTTCACTTTCGTTTGTCCAACAGAATTACCGCTTTTCAAGCAGCTTTACAAGAGTTTGAAAAAGAAATACTATGGTAATTGGTGCTTCTTGCGATACTAACGAAATTACATTTTTGCATGGTTAAATACAGCAAAAAACAACAGTGGAATTGAAGGAGTAACTTATCCACTTTTGGCTGATGCTACCAAAACTTAGCTGCTGCTTTTCAGATATTTTGATGCAGAATGGGTTTACAATCAAGTAAATGATGAAATGCCCAGAAGGTTCAAACGTAACTTTTAGAGCGACTTACCTAATCCACGAAACTAGGAAAAATTTTCCACGAAAGTGTTAACGATATGCCATTAAGAAGAAACGTAAAACGAATACTTAAGATTAATAGATGCATATACTCACGTTCAAACTAAGGTGAAGTTTGTCCAGCAAACTGGGAAGAAGGAAAGAAGCAATGAACGCTGATAGAAATTCAACTGCAGCATACTTAGCAGCAAATTAATTCAATAACAAATTCAAGTTCAAGTTCAAGTTCAAATTGTTATAGATATTAATTTTGAACTTGTTCTTGCCCTTGTAATTGAAATTTATAAATCATGTTTACAGAAATAGAACAAGATAATTTGTAAGAAATTATTGCAAACAACGAAACAGTTGTAGTACAATATTCAGCATCATGGTGTGGTAATTGTCGTATTATGAAACCAAAATTTAAAATGATGGCGTCACAAAACGAAGCTATTCCTTTTTTAATGGTTGATGCAGAACAATTTCCAGAATCTAGAAAATTAGCAAAAGTGGACAATTTACCAACATTTGCTACTTTTAAAAATGGCGTTTTGGTGAATCAAACACAAACTAATAAAGCTGAAGTTTTAGCGGAATTGGTTAATGAGGTTCTTTAGTTTATAGTTTATGGTTGAAATTCTTTTATCCAAGAAAACCAAAAACAATTAACAACAAACCATAAACAAAATAAGAAATGAAATTACCCGTAATCAAACAATTAACCCAATTCATAGAAGAGAATGACCAAGACTACATTGTAGAAACAATAGAAGTTTTGGAGAATCTTTGTGAAGTTCCTTCTTTAAAAGATGAAGAACTAGATGTAATTGGCGAATTAATTTCCAATATGTATGGTGCATTGGAAGTTCATAAAATGGTTAAAGATGGCGCTGATAAGAAAACCGCACTAAATGATTTTATGAAACGTGTTTTAGGTTCTATAGATAAATAATTATTCTATAAAAGATAAATTAAGAGCTTTATGTTGAATTACATAGAGCTTTTTTTATTCTAAAAGATTTGAATAAAAATATTATATGCATTCCTAGTAATTTAACAATTTATTTATATATTGCATCAAAATATAAATAGTTTATTTATGAATAAAACTACTTTTGCAGCATTTTTGCTAACTTTTTTCATGTTTTTCAATGTTTTTGGTCAAAATGACGAACTTCAATTTAAACCAAGACCAGCATCATATGAGTTTTATCAGAATTTTGGAGATACTTTAATCGTTAGTTTAAGAACTCCCAATGTTGAAAATTCATTCGAAAGCAAATTACCTTATCCAATGATTTTTATTCACGGCTTAAATTCAAGCTCGGAAACTTGGAATGATTCATTCAATTATTACAACAGTCAATACGGATGGCAATTTGGAGGTAGATTTGATTTTTGCTTGAATGCAGATGGAAACAATGCCACAACCAATTTAAACTTTTTCCCAACTTCTGGCGCTGATATAGCAGCATTTGAAACTACCATACAAAATGGTGATTATTACTCTGTTAACTTCAATGTGAATACGGATGGCTCTATTGGTAGCGATGCATTAAGTAACCAATCTGCAATTTACAAACAAGGACTTGCTGTAAAGCGCGCTGTTGAACGTGTCATGCAAATTACTGGAAAAAATAAAGTTATTTTAGTTGGTCATAGTATGGGCGGATTGGCTTCTAGACAATACATTCAAAATCCTGAAAATTGGCAAGCCGATAATTACCATCATGTTGCAAAATTACTAACACTTGGCACACCACACGGCGGAAGTAACGCTAGTGATTCAGGATTGGGTTGGTTTGCTGGAATTGACACGCGAAGTGAAGCTATTAGAGATTTAAAAATTACTTACTATTATAGTGGAGATCAAGGTAGATTCCTTTTTGGAGGTCCAGAAATCAATAATTCTTCAAATATGGATGAGCACTTAACTGGTCCAGACTTTTATAACATTGATATAAATTGTAATGGCATTTTAGGTGAAAATATTGTAGGTTTAAATGCCAAACCAATAGATCATTTAATTGATTATTCAACTGTTATTGGTAGAATCACCAACTTTTTTGGTTCAAATATTACTACAGATGGAGTTGTTGAAGAACCGCAATCAAGAATGGATACTTATTTAACTGGATTGACTTATCCAACTAAAGTTTTTCTTTATAATTCAGGTTATGATTTATTGGAAAATCATACAGAATTACCAGGATATTACTACCAAATGATGCAAGGCTTGGACGAACCAAACGTTAGACAACTAGCTTATGATGTTCAAACTAATAAAGAATATACAGGCTTTACAACAATTCAAAGTCCAGTTGGTGCAGATAATGACTTTTTTAAATTTACTGTTGACAACACTTATGACGCAACTGTAAACGTTACTAGCATTGTTACAAGTTCAATGAATGCTACGATTTTAGATAGTGCTGGAAATCCAGTTGGAGCTTCTCAAAATAATTCTGGTAGTACAATTGATTTTACCAGAGTTTTAACTGCAGGCGACTATTTCTTACGAATTGTAAGCACCAATCCAACTAATACTAATTATCAAACACCTTACCGATTCACGATTAATACCACTTTAGCAACGCCAACAAATGCTTTTGCTGATTTACTATATTATCCAAATCCGGTTAAGGATATTTTGAACTTAGATAATATCTCACTTTCAAAAGTTAGTGTATTTAGTGTTTTAGGACAATTAGTAGCAGAAAAGAGCTTTAATTCAACAACTAATTCTATCGATTTAAGTCAGCTGAATAGTGGAATTTACTTAGTTGTATTAGAAAGTGAAAGCCAACAACAAACAATCAAAATTATTAAAGAATAATCTTAGTTCATAAAAAACGAAACGCTCAATTTTATTGAGCGTTTTTTTTATTTTATTTGAGAGAACACATAATGCATTTCAGAAGCAATTTCAAAACTTCGTTCTGCGTATTTGGCATTCATAAATTCGGTTCCATCAAAAGCTTTTGGATCGTCATAACGAATTGGCAAACGCTTTTCAGCACCTGCAATAAAAGGACAACCTTCGTCAGCCTGTGAACAAGTCATTATAGCAGCAAATTGTGATTGCGGATTAAATAAAGCATCAAAAACTTTTGAAAAACAAATTAGTGAATGTTCGTTCTCGTTAAATTTAACCGCGTAAACTGGATTTTTTTTATCACTTAACTTTTCAATTTGAAATCCTTGTTTTTGTAATGTTTCTCCAACTTTTGGAAACATGGCTGTTGCTTCCGTACCGCCAGAATAACAAAATACATTTTTAATTCCAAAATGAAAAGCCATTGTTTGTGCCCAAATTTGCGACAAATGACTTCTTCTAGAATTATGAGTACAAATGAAGTTCAATCGTACTTCTTCGTGATTATCTACTTTGTTTTGAATGTACTCTACCAAAGCATTTAAAATTGCTTTTCTTTCCTCTGAGACAGGAATTTCAGTAACAGATTTTATAGTATTAGATAAGTTTTCGAACATAACTATGATTTAATTATTTTTTTATTTCTTTTTAAATTCACAAAAAATAAAATGTTGAATAGTATCGAATGGGGTTTGATGGTTTTCGGTAAAACAGTTTACTTTTGAAAATTCAGGTTGAAAAATAGTTTCAAATTTTGCTTCTGAATATTGTGTAATTTCCAATCCGCTACATTTTAATGGTCCATTTTCAGAAAAAGTTCCCATAAAAAGTAAACCATTTGGATGCATTGCATTGGTAACTAAAGATTTATATTTAGAAATCTCCGTTTCATTGGTTAAAAAATGGAAACTCGCTCTATCATGCCATACATCAAAACTAATTTCAGGTTGAAAATCCAAAACATCAGTAACAATAAATGTTACATGGTCAGCCTTCTCTCCTAACCTCTTTTTAATTCGGTTGATTGCATTTTCAGAAATATCTAATAGATGTAAGTTGGTATAACTTAATTCCAATAAGTTATCAATCAAATAGCTATCACCGCCACCAATGTCAATAATTTTAGCATTTTTTGGAATTTGATTTTCAACAAAAAAGTTGATAGATGTTGTTGGCTTTTGTTGGTACCAACTCACCTCTGTTTCTTGCTTAGTAGCAAATACTTTCTCCCAATGTTCTTTTTTTTCTGACATATTATATTTTTTAACCACAATCCCGAAACTTCGAGACACTAAGAAAGCACAAAGTACACTATGATTTTTTATTCAAACCTTAACAACATCCTGATTCTGGTGTACAGCAAGACGTTTCTTTTGGTTTCCATTCCCCAATTTTGACTTTTGGCTTTTCTGTTGGAATACCGCATTTATCTTTGGCTAAACAATCGGTAAGTTGTGATTCCAGCTGAAAATATTCACCATTGAAATCCAAATTAAATTTACCAATAGTATTTGGCATTTGATATTCCACCTCAATTTCAGCATCAGGTAAAGCCAACGTCTTTTCAGAAAGTTCAATAATATGTAACAGCTTTTCTGGATGCAAACGATGGTCATAATCATTAGCTTCCCATAATTGAAAATTAATTTTCTCTTCTCTTCGAACTGTTCCACCACAATCAATGAAATGTTTGCTTACGATACCCACTTCAGTAACATGAAAATGGTTGGGAACAAATTCCCCATTAGGTAATTGAAAACCTATAGTAGTCAATTCTTTTAACTTGTTTTTAATTTCTGATAGTTTCATTTTATAGAATGTTTTAATAATAATTTTTGAAAATTTAACAGCATTTGTTATTCAGTTTATTGGAAATTCCACCAAAAAATTCTTCTAAAAGCGTAATTGTTTTTGGATTTAAACAATAACAAATTGAAGTTCCTTCTATTGTTCCTTGAATAATATTAGCATTTTTCAGTTCTTTTAAATGTTGTGAAACCGTTGGTTGTGCCAAAGGCAATTCATTTACAATATCGCCACATATACAAGAATCTACGTTCAATAAATATTCAACAATAGCAATTCTAGCAGGATGCGCCAATGCTTTTAGTAATTGTGCCATTTCATTCTGCTGGTCTGAAAAAAAATCTGATTTTGTTGCTCCCATTTCCTATATTTATATATTGCAATATTACGATATATAGTTGAGATAAAAAAATAAAGCACAAAAAAAGTCCTGACGATTGTCAGGACTTAATTATTTACTAGGATTAAGAATTATTCTCCTTTATCCATTCTTGCTTTTAATTCAGCTAAAGCGTCGATATCACCTAAAGTAGATTTCTCAGCATTGTTATTAGATGAAGTTGAAGTTGCAGCTTCTTTAACTACTTTTTCTTCTTCTTCACGGAAAATTGCTGTATGAGAAGCAACTACTCTTTTGAATTCTTTATTAAATTCAATTACTTTGAAGTCAGCTGTATCACCTTTTTTCAATTTCTTTCCGTCTTCTTTTTCTAAGTGACGAGTTGGAATGAAAGCAACGATATCTTCTCCGAATTCAACTGTAGCACCTTTGTCAACAATTTCTCCGATTGTTCCGTTGTGAATTGTTCCAACAGCAAAACCATCTTCGTATTTATCCCAAGGATTAGCAGTAGTTTGTTTGTGACCTAAAGATAATTTACGACCTTCAACGTCTAATTCTAAAACAACTACGTCTAATTTATCACCAACATTTACAAATTCTGATGGATGTTTGATTTTCTTAGTCCAAGATAAATCAGAGATATATACTAAACCGTCGATTCCTTCTTCTAATTCTACGAAAATTCCGAAGTTTGTGAAGTTTCTAACGATTCCAGTGTGTTTAGAACCTACTGGGTATTTAGCAGTGATATCAGTCCATGGATCTTGTGTCATTTGTTTGATACCTAAAGACATTTTTCTTTCTTCTCTATCAAGAGTTAAAACAACAGCCTCTACTTCGTCACCAATTTTCATAAAATCTTGCGCACTTCTTAAGTGAGTAGACCATGACATTTCAGAAACGTGAATTAAACCTTCAACACCTTCAGCTACTTCGATGAAAGCACCGTAATCAGCTAAAACAACTACTTTACCTTTTACTTTATCTCCAACTTTCAAGTCAGCATTCAAAGCATCCCAAGGATGAGCGTTTAATTGTTTTAAACCTAATTGAATTCTTGTTTTCTCATCATCGAAATCAAGGATTACAACGTTTAATTTTTGGTCTAATTCAAGAACTTCGCTTGGGTGATTGATTCTTGACCAAGATAAGTCAGTAATATGGATTAATCCATCTACACCACCTAAGTCAATGAATACACCGTAAGAAGTAATGTTTTTAACAACACCTTCTAATACTTGTCCTTTTTCTAATTGACCAATAATTTCTTTTTTCTGTTCTTCAATATCTGCTTCAATAAGCGCTTTATGAGAAACTACTACGTTTTTGAATTCGTGGTTAATTTTAACTACTTTGAATTCCATAGTTTTGTTCACATATTGATCGTAATCACGAATTGGTTTTACATCAATTTGAGAACCTGGTAAGAATGCTTCAATTCCGAAAACATCTACAATCATACCACCTTTAGTTCTACACTTCACGAAACCGTTAACGATTTCACCAGTATCATGAGCAGCGATAACTCTATCCCATGCTTTGATTGTTCTAGCTTTTCTGTGCGATAATACTAATTGACCTGTTCTATCTTCACGAACATCGATAAGTACTTCTACTTTATCACCTACTTTTAAGTTAGGGTTGTAACGAAATTCGTTTAAAGAAATTACACCTTCTGATTTAGCGTTGATATCAACGATAGCGTCTCTATCTGTAATTCTTACTACTACTCCTTCTACTACATCTTGATCATCTGTAGAAATAAAAGTTTTAGATACTAAATCTTCAAACTCTTGTAAGTTTTTTTCATCAACTGGATCGATACCTTCTTGGTAATTGTGCCAGTTAAAACTCGCTAAAAATTCTTCTTGTGTTTTGTTAATTTCAGACATGCTGATTAAAAATTTGTATCCTGCGTTTTTAATGAGTTTCTTATGCAGTTTAAAAACAACAGAAGTTGTTTACATAATTAATTGATTCCTAATGGAAACTCGTCTCTGCCAAAAGGTGTGCAAAGGTACTATTATATTTTTAATTTACAAAAACTTATTGAAATTTAAACACTTACTTTCCGTGTTTTTTTCTTCCAAAGTAAAAGGAAATATAAAACCACAATGAGAAATAATAGAACCGCAAAAAACAACCAAATGGGTGGCCAATCTTTTGTTGCATTTGTTGTGAAAAAAGCATCTATCAACAAACCACTTGTAAAACTTCCAAATAAGGCTCCAAAACCATTAACTACCATTACAAAAAAACCTTGCATGCTGCCGCGGTATTCTTTAACCGTGTTTTCATCTAGATAAATAGAACCAGCTATAAGAAAAAAGTTAAATGCCATTCCATAAAAAACACATGACATCAATACCAAAAACAAACTATTTTCAGGCGACACCAAAGACAACAAAAGGAATTTTATTGTCCAAGCTATAAAACTTAATAATACAATTATAGGAATTGAAAGTCGCTTCAAAACAAACGGCATCAACAATATAAAAAAGACTTCCGCAATTTGCGAAACCGAAACCACAATGGCAGGATATTTCACCAAAATAGCTTCTGGATTGGAAATCGTTGTTTTGATGTCATGCAAAAAGGGATTGGTATAGCCATTGGAAACAATTAAAGCAATTCCAAAGAAAAAGGCAAATCCGAAAAAGTAATATACTTCTTTATTAGTAATGGCTTGAAAAACATGTAATCCGAAGGCTTTTTGGAAAGAAAACGCAACTTTGGGTTTAATTCTTGGCGTTTCGGAAATAAAAAAAGTTACTGCAAAAAGTACCAACGAAGCCAAACTCGACAAATAAAATTGATACACCGAAGTTTCATTACCTGATAAACTAACCAACCAAAGCGCCAAAATAAATCCGATAGAACCCCAAACTCTAATTTTGGGATAAACCGACTTAACATTGTAATTCTCTTCATTTAATTTGGAATAACAAAAGCTAACTAACATAGGAATAGATGCCATATAAGCAATCATATACAACAACAAAACCCAAAAAAACAAAGCAGGATTTAAAATGGAAGGTAAAAGCAACATCAAAAGCGCAGCACTCAAATGCAGTGCCCGATACACTTTTATTAAACTAAAATAACGATCAGTCAAGTAACCAAAAAACGCAGGAAATCCAATAGCTGAAATTCCAATAGTAGCATAAATATAACCAAACTGACTAGGAGACCAACCCAATTGAAACAAATAAGAACCAATGGTTATCAACCAACAACCCCAAATAAAAAACTGTAAAAAATTAAGTAGATTTAACTGGAGTTTTGTGTTCATATTTTAGCTTTTTACAACATCTTGAACCATTTGTAAAACCAATTCAAATTGCTCTGTTTTACTCATGGAAGAATTATCGATTTCAATAGCATTCGAAGCTTTAACCAAAGGCGAATCTTCACGGTTGGTATCGATATAATCACGTTCTTGGACATTTTGCAAAACTTCTGCGAAAGTGACGTGTTGACCTTTTTCTACCAATTCATCAAATCGTCTTTTAGCACGAGTTTCTGCAGAAGCTGTCATAAATAATTTCAGTTCCGCATCTGGAAAAACAACTGTTCCAATGTCTCTTCCGTCCATTACAATGGCTTTTTCTTTACCCATTTCTTGTTGTTGCTCCACTAATTTAGCTCTGACTTCTGAAATTTCAGCAATTTTACTCACAAATCTTGACACTTCTAAAGTACGAATTTCTTGCTCCACACAAACGCCATTCAAATACATTTCTGCAAAACCCAATTCGGCATTGAACTGAAAATGTAGTTTTACATTTGGTAATGCTTCCACAATAGCTTCTTTATCCAAAGTGTTTTCAGTAATCCATCCGTTTTGCATCATGAAATAAGTCACCGCACGATACATAGCTCCAGTATCCACATAAACATAACCTAATTTTGTCGCTAATTGTTTGGCTAACGTACTTTTTCCTGTTGACGAAAATCCGTCTATTGCTATGGTAATTTTTTTCATGTTTTTAATCTTCTAATAACCTCTATCTCTATCCAAATCAATCATTAAACCAAACAAACTAGTATTGGCAGCCACTGTATATCTAGAATAGGAATAATCAAATTTTACTTTTCCAAAACGTATACCAACACCAACTGAAATTCCTGAGAAGTTTCTTTGGTCCACAATTCGTAATTCTTCGCCTCGTCTGAAATTGTATCCCAATCGTAAATTGAAACCTTTTTCTGGAAATAACTCAGCACCTAAAATTAAATGACGTAGTGCATTATTAAAAAAAGACACTTTCTCTTCATTAGAACTACCATCTAAACTACCTTCTGCTCTATTAGGATTTGAGAAGGCAATATTCCATTGTTGTAAATTTTCTAATGTAACATGCCAACGAATAGGAACATGTTCCATTAATTGCGAAATTCCGGCATCAATAGACAAGGGCAATTTCTCATTTACATTATCGTAAGGTTTGATTTGAAATCCTAAATTCCGAACAGAAATCGCGTAATTAATATCATTTTTATCATCAATATATAAAAACCCAATATCTGTTGCTGCTCCCCAAGAATTATAGGTTTCTAAAGTAGACGAAATCAGCTTTACATTGGCACCAACATACATATTGGTCCAAGGAATATTATAAGCATAACCTAACGATAATGCTGCTTCACTTCCCGTAAAATCAGAGGTTAAATTCCCTAATTCATCTCGTCCTTCAAAAGTTCCGTAATTGATATAACTTACTCCAGCGTGAAACGTTTGTAAATGTCTGTCCCAAGTGTAAGCATAAGCAGCTGTTCCATAAGAAACTTCACCGAAATAACTACCATAATTAACCGAAAGTCGGTTGCTCATTTCTTGATTAATAGTCGCAGGATTATAAAAAGCTTGATTGACATCAAAATCAACAACAGTAAGGACTTTTCCGCCCAAAGCCGCTTGACGAGGTGATTGTGCTAAGTTCAAAAATTGGTATACGTACTTACCTCCTATTTGTCCAAAATGAGTAGTGGTAACGAATAACAGAAAAAGTACTACAAGTTTTCTTAGCATTTTTAAAATAAGTGTCAAAGCTATAACGCTGATGCGAAGATAAAATTATATCATCTATATTAAAAACAAATTCCGACTAATTTACACTAGTCGGAATTCTATTTACGATTGAAACGCTTAGTTTAGTTTTTTTGCGTCTTTTACTTTCTGATTTAAAATCGCAATTTCAATTACTTCGCTCATTTTATCTACGTAATGGAATTTCAATCCTTTTACATATTCCGGCTTGATTTCCTCGATATCACGTTTGTTTTCATGACACAAAATAATTTCTTTAATATTCGCTCTTTTGGCAGCTAGAATTTTTTCTTTGATCCCGCCTACAGGTAATACTTTTCCACGTAAGGTAATTTCGCCAGTCATCGCAAGATGCTTCTTCACTTTCTTTTGTGTATAAGTAGAAACCATAGAAGTTAGCATTGCAATTCCGGCACTTGGTCCGTCTTTTGGTGTTGCT
Organism: Flavobacterium sp.; assembly: GCA_018401995.1. Classification (GTDB taxonomy): domain Bacteria; phylum Bacteroidota; class Bacteroidia; order Flavobacteriales; family Flavobacteriaceae; genus Flavobacterium. Next base: position 43,071 of record JAGYJR010000014.1, read on the forward strand.
CCTTCTGGTACGTGAATGTGAATATTATTGGTCGATAAAACTTCTGGATTAATTCCTAATTTTTCCGAATTAGATTTAATGTATTCCAATGCAATAGTTACGGATTCTTTCATCACAGTTCCTAAATTTCCTGTCATTGTCATAGTTCCTTTTCCTTTGGAAATAGTAGATTCAATAAATAAAATATCACCACCAACCGATGTCCAAGCTAAACCAGTTACTACTCCAGCCACATCATTGTCTTCATATTTATCGCGCTCCATTCTTGGTGCTTTCAAAATAGAAACAATATCTTCATCCGAAACTTTTACATTATACGGTTCTTCCATTGCAATCGATTTCGCAGCATGACGAACCAATTGGGCAATCTTTTTATCTAAACCACGAACACCCGATTCTCTAGTGTAACCAACCACCACTTTTTCCAATTGCTTTTTACCAATTTGCAAATGTTCTTCGGTTAAACCGTGTTCTTTTAATTGTTTTGGCACCAAATGTCTTCTAGCAATTTCAACCTTTTCTTCAATCGTATATCCCGACATATTGATGATTTCCATTCTGTCACGAAGCGCGGGTTGAATGCTCGATAAACTATTGGAAGTTGCCACAAACATCACTTTTGATAAATCAAATCCAATTTCCAAGAAATTATCATGGAATTCTGAATTTTGTTCTGGATCCAAAACTTCTAACAAAGCAGACGATGGATCACCATTGAAACTACTCGATAATTTATCAATTTCATCTAAAACAAAGACAGGATTGGATGTTTTCGCTTTTTTTATACTTTGGATAATTCTTCCTGGCATTGCACCAATATAAGTTTTTCTATGACCACGAATTTCCGCTTCATCACGCATTCCACCTAACGAAACGCGAACATATTCTCTTCCCAAAGCTTCTGCAATCGACTTTCCAATGGAAGTTTTACCAACTCCTGGAGGTCCATACAAACACAAAATAGGTGATTTCATGTCGTTTCGCAATTTCAAAACTGCCAAATGTTCGATGATGCGTTTTTTTACGTCTTCCAATCCGAAATGATCGCGATCTAAGATTTTTTGAGCGCGTTTTAAATCGAATTTATCTTTGGTATATTCGTTCCAAGGCAATTCTAAAAACAGTTCAATATAATTGCGTTGCACACCAAAATCAGGCGAATTTGGATTGGTACGTTGCAATTTAGAAACTTCTTTCTCAAAATGTTGGGCTACTTTATCATCCCATTTTTTAGTTTTCGCTTTCTGACGCATTTCTTCAATTTCAGCTTCATACGAAACACCACCCAATTCTTCTTGAATGGTTTTCATTTGTTGCTGCAAGAAATACTCACGTTGTTGTTGGTCTAAATCGAAACGCACTTTGGATTGAATATCGTTTTTCAATTCCAATTTCTGCATTTCCAAATTCATGAAACGTAAAGTATCTAAAGCTCTATCTTTCAAATTATTAATCGACAATAATCCTTGTTTGTCTGCAACCGATAAATTCATATTGGAAGAAACAAAGTTGATTAAGAACGGTGAACTTTCAATATTTTTAATAGCAAAAGTAGCTTCCGTTGGAATATTTGGACTCTCTTTGATAATTTCAATTGCTAAATCTTTGATAGATTCTACAATAGTATGAAATTCAACATCCTTTTTCTCAGGACGAATTTCTTCAAACTCTTTTACTGTTGCTTTTAAATACGGTTCTTCTTGTGTAAATGTATCAATTTCAAAGCGCTTTTTTCCTTGAAGAATTACCGTAATATTGCCATCAGGCATTTTCAGTACTCGGATGATTTGGGCAACAGTACCAATGTGATGCACATCAGCTGGTGTTGGCTCTTCAACACCTTCATCAATTTGAGCCACTACACCGATAACTTTTCCGGCTGCGTTAGCATCATTAATCAATTTTATGGATTTATCTCTTCCAGCAGTAATTGGAATAACTACTCCAGGAAAAAGAACCGTATTTCGTAAAGGTAAAATAGGTAAATCGCCTGGTAAGGCTTCATTATTCATTTCTTCTTCATCTTCTGGCGTCAATAACGGAATTAATTCAGCATCCGATTGAATCTCCTGAAGTGACAGATTGTCTAGTGTAAGTATTTTTTGATTTGGCATATTTTAAAATAAGTCATTTTGTCATTAATTCAATTCACAAATGTATTGGATTTTATTCAAAACACTGATTCACAACATCATAAATAAATCCTAATAAATTGGAACTAATTAAGTTCAAGATTTATGCCATAAAAAAATCCCGAAGGTTAGTTCGGGATTGTGTTCATCTAGAAAAGTGTATAATCTACTAAAATAGATATATAATTGACCCCTCCTGAGCTTGTTGTTGACTTAATCGGACCAACACCTTTAGCATACCACGCTTCAGTAATTACTTCAGTTGGTGGAATACCTGCAGAAGATGCTGTTTGATTCATTCTTACTTTAATTACATTGTTATATGTTACTCCATCCACAACTTCGGTAACATTTTTAGCTAAGATAGTTCCTGTGTAAGTTGTATTCATAGTTATGGTAGCAATACCTGGATATGTAGTAGTTTGAGAATAAGTACCATTCCAAGTTTGTCCAACATTTAAATTATCTTTTAAAATGATATATTCATAACCCGTTTGAGTTCCTGTCATTCCACCAGCATTGATATTGATATCATCGGTCTTCAATTTATATACACCATTACTCTTGTTCAACCAATTAGTTGCACTTCCAGAAGATGATGTTCCTGAACCGGATTGTGGAGCAAATTTATAGTATAAGGCACCACTAAAAGTTCCTGTACCAACAATTTTAATTGGATCAAGTAATACACCATCACGTTCCATATGCCAAACATTATTAATTGCTGTTGGCCAATAATCAGCTGTTGTTGAACCAGTTCCTCCTGTATTACCACCTCCTGTATTACCACCTCCAGTATTACCGCCTCCTGTATTTCCATTATCAGAACTTAATAAAGCTGGATCTAGGGGTTCAACATTATCACATGAAACAAAAGTAATTGACATAAATAGCATTATCGCTACATAAAATATATTTTTCATTTTTTAATATTTTTTCCAAATATATGCAATAATTTATTTTTTCACCCTTGATAGTAAAAAGAATCCTACCACAAAAAACACAACCAAAAATAAAATTGCATTTTGTGCTTTTCCAGTGATATCTGTAATGTAACCATATAAAAACATCCCAATCACAATTCCAATTTTTTCAGCCACATCATAAAAACTGAAGAATGAAGTGGTATCAATTGTATTTTCAGGAATTAATTTGGAATATGTAGAACGTGAAAGCGATTGAATCCCACCCATAACTAATCCAACCGAAGCAGCTGCAATATAGAAATCATTGGGAGTAACCACAAAATAAGCATAAACACAAATGATAATCCATAAAAAATTAATGAACATCAATACTTTAATATTTCCAAATTTGGCTGAAGCCTTAGAAGTTGCCCAAGCTCCAAAAACAGCAATTAATTGAATTAACAATATACTCAAAATTAATCCAGTAGTTCTGTTAGCATCACTTCCCCAAGCTACTTCTTTTTCTCCAAAATAGGCAGCAATAATCATTACCGTTTGCACAGCCATACTATAAACAAAGAATGCACCTAAATAACGTTTCAACGATTGCAAATCTTTAATTTGGAGCCAAACTTTTCGTAATTCTTTAAAACCATTGAAGATGATATTTTTTTGGAGTTTATTTCCGTTTTTGGTGTCTGGCAGATAGTAATAGGAATATTGGCTAAATCCTATCCACCAAACTCCCACTAATAAAAAGGAATAACGCATCATTTGCAATTTATGCTCGTCTGGCACTAACATTACCATAGCTAAATTTATTACCAATAAAACTACACTTCCAATGTATCCCAATCCGTAACCTTTAGCACTAATTCGGTCTTGTTGCTCTGGATAAGCAATATCAGGCAAATAGGAATTATAGAAAACCAAACTTCCCCAAAAACCAATTAAAGCCGTCATATACGTTAAAAGTCCGAAATAAATATTTTCCAATTGAAAAAAGAACAACAACATACACGAAATGGCGCCCATGTAACAGAAAAATTTCAAGAAAAACTTCTTATTTCCCATATAATCGGCAATTCCGGATAATAATGGAGAAAGTATCGCAATAATAATAAAACCTAATGCAGTAGTGTAACTAATTATCGATTCACTACGAATATCGAAACCAAATAACGCTATAGAATCAATTCCTTTAGCACGAAACAACGCACCATAATACAAAGGAAAAATAGATGATGAAATAACTAACGCATACACCGAATTAGCCCAATCATAAAACGCCCAAGCATTTAAAAGTTTTGCACTTCCTTTTTCTAAATTTGCCATAAAATAAATAAAAAAGCTGCCCTTAATTGAGCAGCTTCGAAGATATAATTTTTTTTGCGATTTACTTAAATACAACACCAAATTTTGCAGCTTCCGCTTTCGCTTGTGGAACTAAAGCTGTCAAATCTTTTATACGTGATTCATTGCTTGGATGCGTACTTAAAATTTCTGGTGGCGCTTGACCTCCAGAAGCTGCCGACATACGTTCCCAAACATAAACCGCATTAACTGGATCGTAACCAGCAATAGCCATTAAAACCAGTCCAATCCTATCGGCTTCTGTTTCATGCTTTCTACTAAAAGGCAACATACCACCTACTTGAGAACCAACCCCATACGCTTGCATAATCAAAGCTTGCGTTTGCGGGTCTTTATTACCAACTGCAACTTGTGTTCCTACAGCTCCTAATTGCTGTAGTAATCCAGCGCTCATTCTTTGCTGTCCATGATTTGCTAAAGCATGCGCTACTTCGTGCCCCATTACAGCGGCAATTCCTGCATCATCTTTACAAATTGGTAAAATACCCGTGTAAAAAACGATTTTTCCACCAGGCATACACCAAGCATTCACTTCTTTACTATCAACCAATTTATATTCCCATGCATAACCTTGTAAATAGTCTGAATGACCATTCGCATTTAACCAACGCTCCGATGCTGTTTTAATTTTCAACCCAATATTCTCAATACGTTTTGCATCAGCAGTTCCAGTGACCACTTTATTTTCAGATAAAAACTGATTGTATTGTTGAAAAGCTGACGGAAAAATCTGGCTGTTTGGCACCAAAGCCATAGTACGTTCCCCTGTAAATGGATTTTTAGCACAGCTAAACACCAATACTAGTAAAAGAATGGATAAAAATTTTGACTTAATATTCATAAAAGAATTGTTTTATTGGTACAAATTTACTCATTAATTGACAAACTAAAATCAAATGGAATTAACTTTTTAAGAAAAGATTAATACACCATTTGAGTAAATAACGGTAATTTCGCTTAAAAATTACCATCATGCCTTCTTTAAAAAGAACAAAAAACGTTTCCGAAATTCCTTCAGGAATAAAATATACTGCCAAAGCCTTACAAGCAATATCAACATCACTTACGGTAACTTTTGCTAAAACCTTATTTACAACACCAATTAAATACAAACTACCCAAACGTGAAAGCGAAATGGATAAAAATTCTACTCAAGAAGTCTTACACATTCCATCAATCGATAAAAAAATAATGACGTATTCCTATGGAAATGCACCAAAAAAAGTGCTATTAGTTCACGGTTGGAGCGGTCGCGGTACACAATTAGTAAAAATAGCAGATAGAATGCTTGAAATGGGATACAGCACCATCAGTTTCGACGCACCAGCACACGGAAAATCACCAGGAAAACAAACCTTGATGATAGAATTCATAGAAAGCATCTTAGAAATCGACAAAAAATATGGTCCATTTGAATTTGCTATTGGGCACTCTTTGGGAAGTATGTCCATACTCAACGCAGTAAAACAAGGACTTCAAGTGAATAAATTAGTTTTAGTAGGAAGCGGTGATAGCGTAAACGACATTGTATCCGATTTCATAAAAAAGCTAGAATTAAAACCATTAATCGGTGAAAAAATGAAAGCCATCTTCGAGAAAAAATACAACGAAGAAATGGAGAATTACTCCTCTTATAAAGCTGCTGAAAATATTAGCATTCCAGCCTTAGTAATCCATGACAAAGACGATGAAGACGTTCCATACACCGCAGGAGAAAACATTCACAAACACTTAAAAAACAGCCAATTAATTCTAACAAAAGAATTAGGACACCGAAAAATACTAGGCGATAAAAAAGTAATCCAACACATAGCTAACTTTTTAAAAGAGTAATAATAACATCCAACTTCACAAGAGTTGGATTTTTTTGGGCGTTCCTGTTGGCTTCGTGCCTTGCCATTACAGGCCGGGCTATCCGCAATCGCTTTACTTAAAATCCTTAAGCATTTTAAGTAAGAGCTCAAACAAATGCTACTATCCCTAACGCGGGGTTTGGTTTTCAGTTGAAATTTATTGGAAATAATTTATAAATTACTTAAACTTTAAAATAAAATTAAAAACTAAGTAATTGGATTCAAGCACAAGAGATGATTTATATATCTTTACAAGCAAAATACAATATAAATCCGTTCGTAAATATTTCTAAATAAAAAATGAAACACATTTAATATTACTACTTTTCTTTTCAATAAGTATTAATGCACAAATGAAAGGTGACACATTAAATATTAGCTTTGATAAGCAAGCTTATTTAGAACAAGCAAATATTTATGTAAAAAAATTAATACAATGTAATGTTAAAATTAAAAAAGATCTAAATAAAAAAAATGATATTTATGAATTATTATATGATGGAGACATCTCAGAATTAAAAATAATTTCAATACCAATCTTAAAATTTAAAAATGAAGTTCTGAATTATAAAAAAGGTGAAAATCTTATTTCTTATATTGACTTCACAACTAATGTGTCAGAACAAAATATAATGATCTCATATAAGAATAAACTGATTTATGATATTAACATTAAAGATATTAATTTTGAAAAAATATACAAAAATTACAAAGACAATTTATTCTATATCGATAATCAGTTAATTTTGAAAAAAGAATATGAAATTAAACATACTACAACTTCAGATTTGCCATTTCATTTTGAAGATAAGTTCTTTTTTTTTATTATGGATAGGTTTTGCATGGTAATAAATGGTGATGTTTTTGAGTTGGCTAATGAAGGAGGTATAAAAATGACATTATTTGAATATGTATTTGGTTCTAGTTTAGATGAAATTATGAAAAAAACTGCTGGAAGTACTGAAAGAAGTTTCAAAATGAATGATGTTGAGTATAACTATAAAAATAAATTATATTTAAATGTAAAATATTAATATTTACCCCACTCTCACGCGATTCCCATCGCGTGATATAAAAATTAAAACAAAACATTGGATTAGTTTACACTAGGTTCAGACAAAGCAACAGTATCCTTATAAAATTCAAAAACATCATTTTTCAGTATTTAAAACAAAAAAAACCCAACCGTTAAGCTGGGATTTGTTGTTTCAGTCCCGTAGGGACGCATATTGGTAACAAAAAAGCCCTATCAGTTATGATAGGGCTTTTCAAAAGAAAGGCGGCGACATACTCTCCCACAGGATTGCAGTACCATCTGCGCAGGCGGGCTTAACTTCTCTGTTCGGAATGGGAAGAGGTGAGCCCCGCCGCAATAACCACCTTAAATTTTAAGCCCCCTCCAGCTCCCCCGAAGGGGGAGAGTTCCGACACTCTCTTCCTCCCCTTTGGGGAGGTTAGGAGGGGCTACAATATTTTAACATACTGAGATAAGTAAATATTTAGTAGAAAGTTCTCGTCTGCCGATTTCTCGGCAGACAATCTTGCAGATAAGC
>JAGYJR010000015.1 GCA_018401995.1 Flavobacterium sp.
ACTATAAGGAATAATTGATTTTTATTAATTGGAACTTTTAGGCGGCAATTCAATAGTTGGAATTTTAAATTTGGAATTTTATACTATATTTCCATCTTTCATAACTAACTTTCTATCCGCCATGTTAGCAAAAGTTTCGTTGTGTGTTACAATTATAAAAGTATGTCCCAATTCATCTCGTAGTTTGAAAAATAATTGGTGCAAATTTTCTGCTGAAGTTGTATCTAAATTTCCAGAAGGTTCATCGGCAAAAATTACGGCTGGTTTGTTTATTAAAGCTCTTGCTACTGCCACTCGTTGTTGTTCACCTCCAGAAAGTTCGTTAGGTTTATGTCCAATTCGATGTCCTAATCCTAAATATTCCAATAGTTTGATGGCTTCTATTTCTACTTCATCTTTTGGACGGTTAGCAATAAAGCCAGGAATACAAACATTTTCTAAAGCTGTAAATTCTGGTAATAATTGGTGAAATTGAAAAATAAATCCTAAATTTAAATTACGAAACTTGGAAAGTGAGCTGTCTTTTAATTCTAAAATATTAGTTCCGTTGATTGTTAAAGCGGTATTTGTTGAAGGAGTTGGATGATCTAACGTGCCTAAAATTTGCAACAAAGTCGTTTTTCCAGCACCAGAAGCACCTACTATAGCAACAATTTCACCTTTTTGAATGTGTAAATTGATTCCTTTTAAAACTTCAAGTTCTCCGTAGTGTTTGTGTAAATTCGTTACCCGTATCATCTTTAACAATTTGTACAAAGAAACAAAGTTTTTGGTTATTTTTAAATCCTTTCTCTTTTTAAAATCGTTTATAAATGATAATAAATAGTTAAAAAAGTTATTTTGTTTAATTATTTTGTATATTTGTTAAACAAAAAAATAAACACATGAAAATAGTCCATTTGTTTTTTTCGGTTTTTTTCTTTTCGGCTTGTACTGCCAAAGAGCGAAAATTTGTATCAGAACCTTATCAAGAACCAATTCCAATAGTTATGGAGCAAAATAAAGCGATTGCCACATTTGCTGGTGGCTGTTTCTGGTGTACAGAAGCGGTATTTTTAGAAGTTAAAGGCGTTGAAAAAGTAGTTTCAGGCTACATTGGTGGAAAAACTGCTAATCCAACTTATAAAGACATTTCTTCTGGAACTACGGGTCATGCTGAAGCCATTCAAATTACTTATAATCCGAGTGAAATTGCTTATGAAGATTTATTGGAAATATTTTTTGGAACACATGATCCAACGACATTAAATCGCCAAGGTGCTGACGTTGGGACACAATATCGTAGTGAAATATTTTATCATTCGTTAGCACAAAAAGAAAGTGCAGAGAACTATATTCAATTGTTAGAAAAAGAAAAATTGTATGATCGTTCTGTGGTAACAAAAGTGTCATCGGCAACTAAGTTTTACATTGCAGAGGATTATCACCAAAATTATTACAACTTGAATTCAAGTCAGGGTTATTGCCGAATGGTAATTGCACCAAAGTTAGAAAAATTAAGAAAATATTATACATCAAAACTAAAATAGAGGGAAAAATTGCTATGAATACTACTATTGAAAAAGAGATTTTTGACATTATTGGAGATAATCACCAAATGACATCATCTGAAACACCATTACGACCAGACGCTTTCGACCGAACAGATAGTGAAAAGATGGATGTTATTGAGCATCATTTTGAAATTATAATGAACGAGTTAGGATTGGATTTAAACGATGATAGTTTGAAAGGAACGCCCCATCGTGTAGCTAAAATGTTTGTTCAGGAAATTTTCTCAGGCTTAAATCCTGCGAATAAACCCAAAGTATCTGTTTTCGATAATTCGTATCATTATGATAAAATGTTGGTAGAAGCAAATATTAGTTTTAATTCAACATGCGAACATCATTTTTTACCAATTGTTGGAAAAGCTCATGTAGGTTATGTTTCTTCGGGAAAAGTTATTGGCTTGTCTAAGTTGAATCGTATTGTAGATTATTATGCTAGAAGGCCGCAAGTGCAAGAACGTATGGTGATGCAAATTTTCAACGAATTAAAAACGGTTCTAGAAACTGATAATGTGATGATAGTGATGGAAGCCGAACATTTGTGTGTATCGAGTAGAGGAATAAAAGACGAATCTAGTTTTACGTCTACTTTGCAATATGGTGGTGTTTTTAACCAAAAAGAGTTTAGAGATGATTTTTATAAATTGATTCAACGTTCATAATTTGGCATTACTTTTGTATTATTTGAAGTACTAAATAGAATAAAATGAATACCAATAAAGTGCTTATCAAAAAACAAACTAGTAACAAAACAGCTAAATTGATTTTAGGAATTTTGTTTGATTTTATAGGAATGTTATCGTATTTGATTCCTGGAATTGCAGAAACTTTAGATGTAGTTTGGGCACCCATTTCGGGTTTCCTATTAGTAGCAATGTATAAAGGTTATACTGGGAAAGTAGCTGGTGTAATTGGTTTTCTTGAAGAAATCATTCCTTTTACAGATGTTATCCCAACATTCACATTGACCTGGATTTACCAATATATCTTCAAGAAAGAAGACTAAAAAAAGGGAGTTTATGACTCCCTTTTTAATTTTGAATCTATATAATTGGAAATAAAACCTAATTTCATTCGGTCTAGCATTTTCTTTTCAAAGTTCCAAAAGAACTCAAATTGACCTAGAATGGCTCCAATTAAAACCAGTAAAACCTGATAAACAGGGAATATGATTAATAATCTAAAAGGCCAATATAACCAAAGTGATAGATTTTCTTTTGTTATTCCTAATAATGATGTAACAGGTTTTGATAAATAAGCGGCAGTAGAGCCCGTAATTGCAAATACAACTAATATTGTAGTAAGTTGCCAGTTAGAAGTTATGTTCCAACGTTGTTTTAATTTATTCATGGTATTATATTCTGGGAGAAAAACCTCCTAAATTTACATTGTTTTTCTGTTGAAAGTATACTAAATAGTTAAAAAGTAAATAATTAACTTCATAACCATAATTCGTATTTGCATTATAATCAATTTGCATTTCGTATAGATTTCTATTTTGCAACGGTAAATTTGCTCTTGCATTCCATTCTATCACCCATGCTCTATTTCTAGCCTCTAAATACGATTGAGAATAATATCCTCTTGGTCTAGCGTTACTTCTGAGCCAAGCATTAAAACCAGGATCGAAAATAATAATTTCGTATTCCAACTCTTCATTCGATATACGAATGGTATCGTTATTTGGATTTTCATTTTCGGTAAATATTTTATTGGCCTGAGAAGCATTACAACTCAAGAATAATCCAAATATCAATCCTACTATTCCAAAATACCACTTCATTTTAAACAGATTTTCAATTAGTAAAGATAAAAAAAAGCACCGACATTTGCCGATGCTTTAACGTATTTATGTTTTAAGTATTACTTTTTTCCGAAAAGTCCGCCTAGTAAACCACCTAGTCCGCCTTTTTTTGATTTAGCATTACCACTCAAAGCAGAAATGGCATCTTGCATATCTACTTTTCCATCTCCGTTTTGGTCTAATCCGAACGCGCCACCATATTTAGTTACCATATCCATCAAATCGCCACCTTTTCCACCAGAAATAGAACCCACTAAATCTTCAATATTGAATCCTTTTTGATTTGGGTCTTTAGCTTTGTTTAATAATCCACCTAAAATTTGAGGAATCATATTATTAGCAACCCCATTTGAAGTTTCTGTTGGTAAGTTAAATTTGTTACCCAAACTACCGGATACTTTTTCAGTTAATTGCTTAATTACAGGATTACTACTGTCTAATTTTGACTTTCCAGATAATAATCCAGCCAAATCGCCTAGATTTCCTTCTGTTGCCATTTCTTGTAATCCAGATAACATTGATTTTCCAGTTTCTTGAATCACCTCTTCATTTTTCTCATTTGGAATAGCGTTGTTTTTTACAACAGCATCATTACCATACTGTTTTGCTAAATCTAATAATTGTTCTAACATATTTGTTTTGTTTTTGTTTATAAAAGTAATAAATTAATTGTTTTTTAACAAACTAATTATCTGACTAGCTAATTCTGTGCCAATTCTATCTTGTGCTTCTAAAGTTGCTGCACCAATATGTGGAGTTAATGAAATTTTTGAATGCATCAAGATTTGAATTTCTGGATTAGGTTCGTTTTCAAAAACATCTAAACCTGCAAAAAGTACTTTTCCAGCATCTAAAGCTTCCACTAATGCTACTTCGTCTATCACACCACCACGCGCACAATTTACTATTCCAACTTCATCTTTCATAATGTCAAATTCTTCTTTTCCAATAATGTAACCGTCTTGTGCAGGAACATGTAAAGTAATAAAATCCGAATGTTTGAAAACATCTTCCAAAGATTCGGTAACAATATCTACATTGATGAACTGACCGTTATAAAAATCTACTCGAATTACAGCTTCACTTACATATTTATCTGCAGCAATCACTTTCATTCCTAATCCTAATGCCATTTTAGCAACTGCTTGTCCAATTCTACCAAAACCAATAATTCCAATAGTTTTTCCTCGCAATTCAATTCCATTGGCATACGCTTTTTTCAATCCTTCGAAGTTCGAATCGCCTTCTAACGGCATGTTTCTATTGGCATCATGTAAAAAACGAACGCCAGAAAATAAATGCGCAAAAACCAATTCCGCTACACTTTCTGAAGAAGCTGCGGGAGTATTAATTACGTGAATTCCTTTTTTTCTTGCATAATCCACATCAATATTATCCATTCCAACGCCACCGCGACCAATAATTTTTAAACTTGGACAATTGTCAATGATGTCTTGTCTTACTTTGGTTGCGCTTCGTACTAAAAGTACGGCTACTTGATGTGTGTTGATAAAATTGGCTACTTGTTCTTGTGCTACTTTGGTTGTTATGACTTCAAAACCGCCTTTTTCTAGAGCTTTAATACCGCTTTTTGAAATGCCGTCGTTTGCTAATACTTTCATTTTTTGAGTTTATTGTTTATAGTTTGTTGTTACTGTGAACTGCGACTGCTTACTGAATACTGTTTTTCAGTTCTTGCATTACATTTACTAATACTTGTACACTTTCTAAAGGAAGTGCATTATACATGGAAGCTCTATAGCCACCAACAGAGCGATGTCCTGTTAAACCTGAAATGCCAGCTTCTTTCCATAGTTTATCAAATTGTTCTTGGTGTGACTCATCTTTCAGTATAAAAGTAGCGTTCATTTTACTTCTATCTTCTTTGGCTGCTGTTCCTTCAAATAAAGGATTACTGTCGATTTCGTTGTATAATAATGCCGCTTTTTGATTGTTGATTTTTTCGATGGCTGCAATTCCGCCTAAATTTTTCAACCATTGCAAAGTTAATAAGGAAGCATAAATAGGAAATACCGGTGGCGTATTGTACATGCTTTCTTTGGCAATATGTTGTTGGTAATCGAGCATATTTGGAATAGTTCTTCCTGTTTTTCCTAAAATTTCTTCTTTGATTACTACCAATGTTGTTCCAGCTGGCCCCATATTTTTCTGAGCACCTGCATAAATCAAATCAAATTGCGAAAAATCTAATACGCGAGAAAAAATATCCGAACTCATGTCGCAAACTAGTGGTACATTGGTTTTTGGAAACGATTGCATTTGCGTACCAAAGATGGTATTGTTACTGGTGCAATGAAAATAATCGGCATCTGTTGGAATGCTGTAATTCTTTGGAATAAAATTGTAATTCTCTGGTTTTGAGGAAGCCACTACAAGAGTTTCTCCAAAGTGTTTGGCTTCTTTAATTGCGCCGCTTGCCCAAGTTCCCGTGTCTAAATAAGCTGCTTTTCCGTTGGTTTTCATTAGATTGTAAGGAACCATTAAAAATTCCAAACTGGCACCACCAGATAAAAATAAAGCTTGATAGCCTTTTCCTTCTAAACCTAATAATTCAAGAACTAAAGCTCTAGCTTCTTCCATTACAGCAACAAAATCTTTGCTACGATGTGAGATTTCTAGAAGTGATAAACCAGAATCATTAAAATTTAAAATTGCTTGTGCTGATTTTTCAAAAACTTCTTGTGGAAGAATGCAAGGTCCAGCACTGTAGTTGTGTTTTTTCATTACGAAAGGTTGTTAGTGTGTTGTTTAAACCGCAAATTTCGTAATTCTTTCAGGAAAATTCAGTTAGAATTTATTAATAATTAAGCCATGTTATTAACAATTGTATATTTTTTCGGCTTTATTTTTTTGATTTCCAACTTAGATTTTGGTTAAAAACGCCAAAGTGTCCAAATTATCAGCATAATCCCAAAGTTTGGGTTGTTGGGTTTGCCCAAATGGGATGCTGTTTTCGGTTAGTCCATTGGAAACAACACATTGAATTTGCTCGTGTTCGGTTTGAAGACGATTTTTCAATGATGCTACATCTTCATAAAATTCATAAAATACACTAGAAATTGGTGATGAATAACTAACATCTTCTCTTAAAGTTAAAAATCCATTATCTAATAATTTGTAATTACTCATCAGATAAACGGCTTTGTTGTAGTCGTAATTGTTGGCATATTTTTCGTATTTGATAATGTCTTGGTATTCGAAAATAGCTTGAAAAAAAGCATCAAAATTGTAGTTTTTTGGCACGAAAAGTTTGGATACATTTCTGCAACCTAATCCAAAATAACGTAAAATATCTTCTCCTAAAAGCACTAAATCTTCATGCGATTCATTTCCAGTTAAAATAGCAACAGAATTTCTGTTTTTACGGATGATATTGGGTTTTGAACTAAAATAATACTCAAAATAGCGAGCGGTGTTGTTGCTCCCAGTGGCAATAACTGCATCAAAACCTTCTAATTTTCCTTCAACAAATGTTATTTTTTCGCTAAATCTTTGGTCTAGAGCGATTAGGTATTGAACTAAAAATTTCAATAAATGTTGGTCATTAGAAGATGTTTTTACCAAAGCTTTATGTCCGGAAATCAAAACTGAAAGTAAATCATGAAAACCAACAAGCGGAATATTTCCTGCTAAAATTAGCCCGATGTTTTTTTCTTTTTCAACGAATGAATACGGCGCTAACCAAGTGTTTAAATTAGATTCCGTTAAAGCTTCAGCCCAAGATTTTAATGAAAAAGTGACATTTTCCGGTGTAAACCAACCGTTATGCGATTGCGATAGTTCGATTAAATCTGCCATTGGCTCAAAATACAAATCGTTGTGTAAAACCGTAGTGTTTTTGGTATAGTTTTCAGAAGAAAATTGGCGTAAGAAGTTGCCTAATTCAACAAAACTCGATTTTATTTCACTTTGTAACATTTGTATCTTGTTTATATTTAGTATACGTTGTATTTTTGCACAAAGATATGAAGTGAAAAGGCATTAGCCAAAAGTTTAAATTAATTAAAGTCTCAACTTTTAAACAATTAAACTTTTAAACAATTAAACTTAAAGAAATGGCAATTATTATAACAGACGAATGTATTAACTGTGGTGCTTGCGAGCCTGAATGTCCAAATACGGCAATATATGAAGGTGCTGACGATTGGCGCTGGAAAGACGGCACCCGTTTAAGTGGAAAAATTATTTTACCTGATGGAACTGAAGTAGATGCAGATGCGGCTCAAACGCCAGTTTCAGATGATATTTATTATATTGTACCTGGAAAATGTACTGAATGTAAAGGTTTCCATGAAGAGCCACAATGTGCTGCGGTTTGCCCAGTAGATTGTTGTGTTCCAGATGATAATCATGTGGAAAGCGAAGAAACGCTTTTAAACAGACAAGCTTTTTTACATAACGAGTAACTTGTTTTTTTACAAATTTATTTGAGAGTGCTAATTGGCACTCTTTTTTGTTTTTAATAAGAATAATTGTTCATTTCAATTAAATTTAATAAATTTGGAATGTAATAGCTTGATTTTATGATGCATAAATTTACACTATTATTCTTTTTTATACTTCAAATTGCCGTAGCGCAAAATTTGGACATCACTATAATTGTCAAAGATTTTGAAACCGATTTACCCATAGATGAAGTAACCATAACAGCAATTAAAACCAAACAAGGTTTTCTTACCAATGCCGAAGGAAAAGCTATTTTACATCTCACAAAACCATCTGATTTAGAGTTTGTGCATTCTTCTTATAGAACTTACATCGTCAAGTTTTCAACGTTGAATAAAAAAGAAAATATTGTTTACTTAGAACCTGTAACCCAACAATTAGAAGAAGTCATTCTAACGCGAGAACATCCTCAGGAAATTTTGAAGCAATTGGTAGAGAAATCAAAAAACCAACTGACCATTCCTATAAATTTAAAAATTTA
The DNA here is from genome assembly GCA_018401995.1 of Flavobacterium sp. GTDB lineage: Bacteria > Bacteroidota > Bacteroidia > Flavobacteriales > Flavobacteriaceae > Flavobacterium. Next base: position 8,303 of record JAGYJR010000015.1, read on the forward strand.
TTTGCGTGAATTTTACAAGAAAAATGACAAAATGGTTTATTTCAATGATGGTTTGTTGAATTTTCAGGTTTTGGGAAATGTAAAGAACGTAAAGTCAGATATATTGGTAGAACAAAATCGTGCAGTTGGTTTATTGGATGGAGATATAGATGCTAATTTGTTAGGATATGATTTAAATAACATTATCGAGAATTATTACCAATTCAAATATTTGGATGAGGTTTTAACCAATAGAGCAAAGAAAAATTATGATTTTCAGATAAAAACGTATCTTCCTAATGATGCTTATTTGCGAATTCGAATTATGCCATTAGATAAAGCAAAAGGAATTTTGTCTGAATTCAATGTGGTTTATGACACCGAAAAACGGTTAATTATGGAAATAACTTCGGTAGTTACTCCAAGTCGTTTAGATGAATTGAAAGCTGCTTTTATGTCTAGTAGCAAGGTTTTTAAATTAGAATTTCGTAATGTTTTTCGAATGGAAGATGGAATTTATTACCTAGCCAATTCTAAAGAAGTTATTGGTTTTGAGAAGAAATTTAAAAAAGAAAACCGAAGAATAGAAGTAAGAAATCACATGGTAGTAACCAATTTCGACAAAAAATTATTCGAATACGATTCACATAATGTTTTCAAAGATAAATCACTGATTAATAAAAAAACAACGGTTTTTAGTAATTATTGGGATAATGATTCAGGCTTACTTGCTACAGCTGAGGAAAAAGCGGTAATAGATTTTTTGGCTAAAGAAGATGAATGAATTATATGGTTTTTACCTTTTGATTTCCTGTTGAAACTTTCAATTATATAAACTATATTTGCACACTTTTAAAAATACATTCATAATGAAACGCTTTGCGTTACATATCACTTAATAAAAAAAATATCAAAATAGATATGAAAGCAGGAATTGTAGGATTACCCAATGTTGGAAAATCAACTTTATTTAATTGTTTATCAAATGCTAAGGCGCAAAGTGCAAACTTCCCGTTTTGTACTATTGAACCCAATATTGGAGTAGTAAACGTTCCAGATCCACGTATTGCTCGTTTAGAGGAATTGGTTAAACCAGAGCGTGTTCAAATGGCAACAGTAGATATCGTAGATATTGCAGGTTTGGTAAAAGGAGCAAGTAAAGGCGAAGGTTTAGGAAATCAATTCTTAGGAAATATTAGAGAATGTAACGCTATTATTCACGTTTTACGTTGTTTTGATAACGATAATATCGTACACGTTGATGGTAATGTAAATCCAATTCGCGATAAAGAAACCATCGATATCGAATTGCAATTAAAAGACTTAGAAACAGTTGAAAAACGTTTGGAAAAAACCAATCGTGCTGCCAAAACTGGAAATAAAGAAGCTCAAGCTGAAAAAGCATTATTAGATAGAATTCGTGAAACTTTATTAGCAGGAAAATCGGCTCGTACGGTTGTTCCTCAAAATCAAGATGAGGTGGAGATGATGGAAGAATTTCAATTAATCACGACAAAACCAGTTTTATATGTTTGTAACGTAGACGAAGCATCAGCAGTAAACGGAAACAAATATGTAGACCAAGTACGTGAATTGGTAAAAGATGAAAATGCGGAAGTAATCATCCTTTCAGTAGGAGCAGAAGCCGATATCACCGAATTAGAAAGCTATGAAGAACGTCAAATGTTCTTACAAGATATGGGCTTAACAGAACCAGGTTCGGCAGTGTTAATTCGCGCGGCTTATAAATTATTGAACTTACAAACGTATTTCACAGCTGGAGTAAAAGAAGTTCGCGCTTGGACTATCAAAATTGGCGATACGGCACCAAAAGCAGCTGGAGTAATCCATACCGATTTCGAAAAAGGATTCATCCGTGCTGAGGTTATTGCTTTTGAAGATTATTCCAACTTTGGTTCAGAAGCAAAAGTAAAAGAAGCCGGAAAATTAAGAGTAGAAGGAAAAGAATACATTGTAAAAGATGGTGATGTTATGCATTTCCGTTTCAATGTGTAATTCTAGAAAATAGAGATTAAAAGTTAGAAAATAGAGAGAACCGCTGAATGATTTTGGCGGTTTTTTTGTTTGATAAATATGTCAATAAGTTATCAAAGTTCTACTTTTAAAATTGAGCTATTTCCATTATATTAGCACAAAATCCAAATTCTGTCTATGTTAGAGCAAAATCAATATACCGAAGACAACATACGTTCGCTCGATTGGAAAGAACACATCCGTATGCGACCGGGAATGTATATCGGAAAACTAGGTGATGGTTCTTCGCCTGATGATGGTATTTACATTCTGTTGAAGGAAGTAATGGACAACTGTATCGATGAATTCGTTATGGGTGCCGGAAAAACCATTGAAGTCACTATCAAAGATAAATTGGTAACCGTTCGCGATTACGGTCGAGGCATTCCATTGGGAAAAGTAGTTGATGTAGTTTCCAAAATGAACACTGGAGGAAAATACGATTCCAAAGCCTTTAAAAAATCCGTTGGTTTAAATGGTGTTGGAACAAAAGCGGTAAATGCACTTTCGAATTATTTCCGAGTAGAATCGGTTCGTGATAACCAACAAAAAGCAGCCGAATTCTCAGCTGGAAACCTTACGCTTGAAGAAGACGTTCAAGAAACAACAAAACGTAAAGGAACAAAAGTTTCCTTCGTTGCTGACGAAGCCATCTTCAAAAATTATAAGTATCGAAATGAGTATATCATTAAGATGCTTAAAAATTATTGCTATTTAAATCGTGGATTAACGATTTATTACAATGGCGAAAAATATGTTTCTGAGTTTGGATTAAAAGATTTATTAGAAGAAAATATTGCCGAAGACGATATGGTATATCCAATCATTCACTTAGAAGGGGATGATATCGAAATAGCCATCACGCACAGTAAATCGCAATATTCAGAAGAATACCATTCGTTTGTAAACGGACAAAACACAACACAAGGAGGAACGCATTTAGGTGCTTTTCGTGAAGCTATTGTAAAAACCATCAAAGAGTTTTACAACAAACCTTTTGAAGCTTCTGATATTCGTAAATCGATTGTTTCGGCGGTTTCGGTTAAGGTAGAAGAGCCAGTTTTCGAATCGCAAACTAAAACCAAATTAGGTTCTACCGATATTGGTCCGAATGGTCCTTCGGTGCGATCGTTTGTAAATGATTTCATCAAAACGAAGTTAGATAATTTTTTACATAAAAATCCAGAAGTTGCCGATGCGTTATTGCGTAAGATTTTACAAGCCGAACGCGAACGTAAAGAACTTTCAGGAATTAGAAAATTAGCCAAAGACCGAGCTAAAAAAGCAAGTCTTCACAATAAGAAATTACGCGATTGTCGTGTGCATTTAACCGATGCAAAAAATCCAAGAAGCTTAGAAAGTACGCTTTTTATTACCGAGGGAGATTCGGCTTCGGGCTCGATTACTAAAAGTCGTGATGTCAATACACAAGCGGTTTTCAGTTTACGTGGTAAGCCTTTGAATTCCTATGGAATGTCGAAAAAAATTGTATACGAAAACGAAGAATTCAACTTGTTACAAGCCGCACTTAACATCGAAGAAGATATGGGCGATTTGCGTTACAACAATATCGTAATTGCAACCGATGCCGATGTCGATGGTATGCACATTCGCTTATTGTTGATTACGTTTTTCTTACAGTTTTTCCCTGAGTTGATTAAAGACGGTCATTTGTATATTTTACAAACACCATTGTTCCGTGTGCGAAATAAAAAAGAAACGATTTATTGTTACAGCGAAGACGAACGAATAGCTGCCATTGAAAAGCTAAAACCAAAACCAGAAATCACCCGATTCAAAGGATTAGGAGAAATTTCGCCAGATGAGTTCAAGCATTTTATCGGAGAAGACATTCGATTAGATCCAGTAATGTTAGACAAAGCCACTTCAATTGAAACCTTGTTAGAGTTCTACATGGGTAAAAATACGCCAGACCGCCAAGAGTTTATCATTAACAATTTGAAAGTGGAATTGGATGTAGTAGAGAAATAGTAGTATTCAGTGTTCAGTTTATAGTGAGCAGCGATTTTGAATTTAAAAACATACTGAAAATAATTCAGCATAAAAATGAACGAAGAAGAAGATAACATCATTCCAAACGAAGACGAAAATTTAGACAGTCAAGACCAATCCACAAACGAAGAAGGTTTTGACGATATTCACGTTTCAACAGGACATCATTTTTACGAAAACAACGAAAACCCAGAAGACACCATTACCAAAGTTACAGGAATGTACAAAGATTGGTTTTTGGACTATGCTTCGTATGTAATTCTAGAACGTGCAGTTCCTGCGATTGAAGACGGTTTTAAACCGGTGCAACGTCGTATTATGCATTCTATGAAAGAGCTAGATGATGGGCGTTACAATAAAGTGGCAAATATCGTTGGGCACACCATGCAGTATCACCCTCACGGAGATGCAAGTATTGGTGACGCTATGGTGCAAATTGGGCAAAAAGACCTAATCATCGACATGCAAGGAAACTGGGGAAATATCTTAACAGGAGATAGTGCAGCAGCATCCCGTTACATCGAAGCCCGAATTTCAAAATTTGGTCACGATGTGTTGTATTCGCCAAAAATTACCGAATGGGGAATGTCGTATGACGGTCGTCGTGCGGAACCAATTAATCTTCCAGTGAAGTTTCCATTGTTGTTAGCACAAGGTGCAGAAGGTATTGCCGTAGGTTTATCGACCAAAGTGTTACCTCACAACTTTAACGAACTAATTGATTCGTCTATCAAAATATTAAAAGGGAAACCTTTTTCCTTATTTCCTGATTTTCCAACTGCTGGTATTGCTGACGTTTCCAATTACAATGATGGAATGCGCGGCGGACGTGTTAGAGTTCGTGCTAAAATTAGTCAGTTGGATAAATCGACTTTGGTGATTACCCAAATTCCGTTTTCAACCAATACGTCAACCTTGATTGATAGTATTTTGAAAGCCAACGAAAAAGGGAAAATCAAAATCAAGAAAATTGAAGACAACACAGCTGCTGAGGTTGAAATTTTAATTCATTTACCAGCGGGTGTTTCACCTGATAAAACTATTGATGCTTTGTATGCGTTCACAGCTTGTGAAACTTCGGTTGCGCCTTTAGGTTGTGTGATTGAAAACCACAAACCTTTGTTTATTGGGGTTTCTGATATGTTGAAAATTTCGACTAACCGAACGGTTGATTTGCTGAAACGTGAATTAGAAATTCAGTTAGACGAATTAGAAAATAAATGGCATTTCTCAACGTTAGAAAAGATTTTCATTCGTGAAGAAATGTATATCGACTTCAAATTGTATTCCGACAGAGAATCGTTGTACAAATATATGTATGACAGATTTGAGCCATTTTTAAAATCATTTGTTCGTGAAATTAACGATGATGATTTGCAAAAATTGACGCAAATTCCAATGATTCGTATTACGCGTTTCGATTCGGATAAAGCGGATGAAGCGATTTCGAAATTGGAAGCCGAAATGGAACAAGTGAAATATCATTTGGATCATATTATTGATTATACGATTGATTTCTTCCAAAAACTAAAAGACAAATACGGAAAAGGTCGCGAACGTCAAACCGAATTAAGAAGTTTCGATACGATTGAGGCAACAAAAGTAGTTCTAAGAAATACGAAGTTATACGTTAATAGAGAAGAAGGATTCATTGGGACGAGCTTGAAAAAAGACGAATATGTAGCTGATTGTTCCGATATTGATGATATTATTGTGTTCCTTCGCGATGGAAAAATGGTCATTACGAAAGTAGATGATAAAAAGTTCATTGGAAAAGACATCATTCATATTGCTGTTTTTGATAAAAATGACAAACGAACCATTTATAACATGATGTATCGTGATGGTAAAAATGGAGCCACATTTATCAAACGTTTCAATGTTTCCGGAGTTACAAGAGACAAAGAATATGATTTAACGCAAGAAAAAGCAGGTTCTCAAGTCTTGTATTTTTCGGCAAATCCAAATGGTGAAGCTGAAGTGGTAACTATTTTATTACGTCAAGTAGGAAGTGTGAAGAAACTGAAATGGGATGTTGATTTTGCAGATATCATGATCAAAGGTCGAGGTTCCAAAGGAAATACAGTTACCAAATATCCTATCAAAAAAATCGAGTTAAAGGAAAAAGGAATTTCTACTTTACGTCCGAGAAAAATTTGGTTTGATGATACGGTGCAACGTTTGAATGTAGATGGAAGAGGAGAGTTGCTCGGTGAATTTAAACCTAATGATCGTTTATTGGTAGTCAATCAGTCAGGAAAACTAAAAACCATAATTCCAGAGTTAACTACGCATTTTGAGGAAGACATGATCGTATTGGAAAAATGGAAACCAAACAAACCCGTTTCGGCTATTTATTTTGATGGCGAAAAGGAACGTTATTATGTGAAACGCTTCTTGATTGAAAATGAAAATAAGGAAGAAATTTTTATTTCAGAACATGAGAAATCGCAATTGGAAATTGTTTCAACCGATTGGCGTCCAGTTGCTGAGGTTATTTTTGCTAAAGTGAAAGGCGTTCAAAAAGAAAACCAAGTGGTTGATTTGGAACAGTTCATTGCGGTAAAAGGAATCAAAGCGTTAGGAAATCAATTAACTACAGATAAAATCAAGCAAATCAATTTATTAGATTCGTTACCTTTTGAAGAACCTGAAGAAATTGAGCCAGAAAAAATTGAAGTAAATAATGAAGAAAATCTTTCTGACGATATCAAAACAGATTTAGAAGAAGACGGACAAATTACGTTGTCTTTGGAATAATATATAAAACTAATTAAAAAAAAATAATTCAGATGTTTGGTATAAAGCATATAAAATTTGATTCAATGACATATGTTCTTCATTATGTAAATGGAAACATAAAAAGAGAAGGTCGTGGCTTATCCTTTTTCTATTTTTCACCAAATAGTTCAATTGTTGCTATTCCTATGGGAAGTAATGATTTGCCATTTATATTTAGTGAAACAACAAATGATTATCAATCCGTTTCTATTCAAGGACAAATCAGTTATAAAATTGGGAATCCCAAAACACTTTCTGATAATTTAGATTTTACAGTTACTGATGATGGTTTTTATAAAAAAAATGATATTGAAAAATTGAATCAAAGAATTATTAATGAAGCTCAAACTGCTACAGCTTCTTTTATTCATGGAATATCTTTGAAAGAAGCTATTCGTTCTGCAAAAAAAATTGAAGTAAACATTTTAGACGGTTTAAAAACTTCTCAAGCGATAAATATGCTTGGAATTGAAATTTTGAGCGCTAGTATTTTATCGATTCAAGCATCACCAGAAATGGCTAGAGCTCTAGAAACAGAAACTAGAGAAAAACTTCAACAAGAAGCTGATCAAGCCATTTATGAACGTAGAAATTTCGCTGTGGAACAAGAAAGAAAAATTAAAGAATCTGAATTAAATACTGAAATTGCAGTCGAAGAAAAACAAAAGCAAATCGAAGAAAAGAAAATGGAATCGGATGTTCAAAGAGCCGAAAATGATAGAAAATTACGAGAAATGCAACTAGACGCTGATATTGCAGTTGAAAACCAAAGAAAACAATTAATTGAGCAAAGAACAGCAAATGATAAAAAAGAAGCAGAAACTCAAGGTTACGTAATTGAAACAACTTTGAAACCTTATAAGGATATTGATTGGAAAATATTAACTGCTCTAAATAATAATCCAGATCCAAAATTCAATATTTCATTAGCATTTAGACAATTGGCAGAAAATGCAGATAAGATAGGTAATTTAAATATTAGTCCTGAGTTATTAGAATCCATTTTGAACGACAAGACTAGTAAAAAATGAGTGTAGAATATGCAATCATTGTTAAGAATAAAACACGTCTTGAAACATTAATTGAGCGATTCAACACAAGAGATCAAGCAAAATTTTATATTGAACGTCTTGGTGGAAATTTTGAAGATTATGTTGTTGAACATGATGTTTTTCATCATTCGTTAGAAAAAATTCAAAAGCAACTTGCTTCAACTCTGAAGAATAAAGTTGTGGAAAGAACTTTTTTACCAAATTATATTTTTTCTGAAAAGAATGTAATTGTTGTAATTGGTCAAGATGGTCTTGTGGCTAATACGGCTAAATATTCAAAAGGAGTTCCAATGATTGCAGTTAATCCTGATGTCTCACGATATGATGGTGTGTTATTACCGTTTGATTCTTCAAATTTTATTTATGGGATTGAGAGTGTTTTGAATAATACTTTTAACTATCAAACTATGCGTTTTGCTGAAGCATCACTTAATGACGGGCAAAAAATATTAGCTTTTAATGATTTGTTTATTGGTACCTCTTCACATGTTTCAGCTAGATATAAAATTTCATTCAACAACTTAACGGAAGAACATTCTTCAAGTGGTATATTAGTTTCGACACAAGCTGGATCTACTGGATGGTTAAGTTCTGTTTTTAATATGGCTTATGGAGTAGCAGGTATGTTTGAAAAAAATATAAAACTTAAGCGACCAAAGTTAAAAGAGAGTGATTTGTTATTTGCGGTTAGAGAACCTTTTCAAAGTATAAAAACACAGATTGGAATAACAGCTGGTTTGTTGAAAGGACAAAACAACTTGGTAATTGAATCATTAATGCCAAATAATGGTGTCATTTTTAGCGATGGTATCGAAAATGATTTCTTAAAATTTAATAGTGGAACTATTGCTACTATTGGATTAGCTAATGAAACCGCAAAGCTTGTTAAGAATAATAGTAGAACAAGTTGAGATTATTGATTTTTATCATTTTTCATCTCAAATAAAACATTTAATTTCGCTCTAAATTAAAACACAACAACATGTCAACATTTCCATCAGACATTGAAATTGCACAAAACGCAACTATGTCTCACATAAAAGAAATCGCAAAAAAAATCAATATTGAAGAAGACGATTTAGAATACTATGGCAAGTACAAAGCCAAATTACCATTACACTTACAACAAGAAAACCCAAAAGGCAAACTAATATTAGTTTCTGCCATGTCGCCAACAAAATATGGTGAAGGGAAAACTACCATGTCCATCGGTTTGACAGATGGTTTGAATTATATTGGAAAAAAAGCGATTGCGGTTTTACGTGAACCTTCGCTTGGACCCGTTTTTGGTTTAAAAGGTGGCGCGGCTGGTGGAGGTTATGTGCAAGTGTTGCCAATGGAAGACATCAATTTGCATTTTACAGGTGATTTTTCAGCGATAGAAAAAGCGAATAACTTGCTTTCAGCGGTGATTGATAACAATTTACAAAACACGAAATATTCTTTAAATCTTGATCCAAAATCCATTGCATGGAAACGTGTGATGGACATGAACGACCGTTCGTTGCGTCAGATTATTATTGGAGTAGGAGCGAAAGCGAATGGTACTATGCGAGAAGATGGTTTTAATATTACACCCGCTTCAGAAGTGATGGCGATTTTATGTTTAGCAAAAGATTTAGAAGATTTGAAATTCCGATTAGGAAATATATTCGTTGGAAAAACGTTAGATGGAAAAGCTATTTTTGCTCGCGATTTAAGTGTAGTAGGAGCCATGGCAACTTTATTGAAAGATGCAATTAAGCCTAATTTGGTTCAAACTATCGACGGAAATCCAGCGATTTTACACGGTGGACCGTTTGCCAGTATTGCGCAAGGAACTAATACAGCTATTGCTACCAAAATGGGATTGTCGCTTGGAGATTACGTAGTAACAGAAGCAGGTTTTGGTGCTGATTTAGGTGCGGAAAAGTTTTTACATATCAAATGTGAACAAAGTGGTTTGAAACCCGATGCGGTGGTTTTAGTAGCAACAATTAGAGCGATTAAACATCATGCAGGATTAACAGCGGAAGATTTTAAAACGGAAAACGTAAGCGCTATTGAAAAAGGCTTCTGCAATTTGGAAAAACACATTGAAAACATGCAACAATTTGGATTAAACCCTGTGGTTTGTATCAATGCTTTTCCAGATGATACACAAGCGGAATATGATAAATTGAAAGAATTGTGTGCAACTAAAGGTGTTACTGCAATTGTAAGTACCGCTTTTGCTCATGGCGGAAAAGGTTCGGCTGAAGTGGCGCAAAAAGTAGTAGAAGAAATTGAAAAAGGAACAGCTAATTATCAACCATTATATCAACCTTCGGATAGTATTGAACATAAAATTAATGTAGTAGCCAAAACGATTTATGGTGCGAATTCGGTAGAGTTTTCTCCAAAATCGAAAGCACAATTAAAGATGATAAACGACTTAGGTTTTAATCATTTTTCAATTTGTATGGCGAAAACGCCAGCAAGTTTTTCGGATAACGAAAAGTTAATTGGTCGTCCTTCGAATTTTGATATTACGGTTCGTGAATTTGAAATTTCTTCAGGTGCTGGTTTTGTAGTGCCACTTTTAGGTGATGTAATGCGAATGCCTGGTTTACCTGCAGTTCCTAATGCAGAACGAATAGATATTGATAACAATGGTGTGATTACGGGGTTGTCGTAAACATAATTTGAAAATAAAAATGTCCCAAATTACTGGGACATTTTTTTGTAACGTTATAATTAGCTTTTCTTTCGCATTTTCATATTCAAAAATTCCACACCGAGTGAAAAAGCAATCGCAAAATACAAATAGCCTTTTGGAACAGCACCAATTTCTTCTCCTGCCAATACCGCATGTGACAAGTGCATGCTTTCGGTAGTTAACATAAAACCAATTAAGATTAAAAATGCCAATCCCAAAATTTGAATAGATGGGTTTTTATTAACGAAATTCCCAACAGGAACCGCAAATAGCATCATGACACCAACCGAAATGACAACTGCAGTAATCATAATGGTAAGTGCTCCCTCTACGCCATTTGTCATACCCACTGCTGTTAAAATACTATCAACGGAGAAAATAATGTCAATCATTAAAATTTGAAATAACACACTTCCAAATGTTTTTGCACCACTTGGTTTTAAAGCAAGTTCTTCTTCGCCTTTATGATCTACTTTTTCGTGAATTTCTTTGGTACTTTTATAAATTAAGAAAATTCCTCCAACTAGTAAAATAACTGCTTGTCCTGTAAAACTAGCTTTGAACCATCCCCAATCTACGCTGAAAAAAGGCGCTTTCATTGCAATTAGTAAAGTAATTCCAAATAGCAATGCTATTCGCATAAACATAGCTAGAAATAAACCAATTCGGGTTGCTTTTTTGCGTTTTTCTTCAGGTAATTTCCCGGTAACAATTGAAATGAAAATAATGTTATCAATTCCTAGAACGATTTCTAGAAAAGTTAGGGTAAGAAGTGCTACCCAAGCATCTAAACTTAAAAATACTTCCATAAATGATATTAAATTTATTGAATGCGTTTCGCTATTCCTTTTTGCTTGTTTAAATCCCCAACAAATGAGTATTCAAACGTATACGAATCAGCAGTTGTGGTTAAAATTTTGATATGAATTCCTTTTTTTTCTTCTCTGTTTTTGGGCTTGATGTTTTGCAAAATAAATTCACAATCATTAACCCAACGCACAGATGATGAATCAGTTTTTCCTCGGAAGGTTTCAATTTGTAAGGAATCATTTCGTTCAAAGATGGAAGTTTCTAGTTTGCCTTCGATTTCTTGTTCGAAGGAAAATTTTCCAGTTTTATAGTCTTTACAATTGCGCTCTTGGTTGTAACAAGAAGTTAGTAGTAAAGTTGAAAGTAAAATGTAAAATGTATGTTGTAGATTGAATTTCATGGTTTTAAGTTTTGTTTCAAGTTTGAGGTTTCAAGTTTAAAGTTAATGGTTTATTGTTTGTTGTTGATTTTTGAACTTGAACTTGACCTTTTATTGCTTATCACCATCAAACAAACTTTTAATAATGGTATTTATTCCTTTAAAAATTAGGAACATAGCAAAACCGCATATTATAATTCCTAATCCTAAAATATAAGGATACAATGGATTTTCTTTGTTTTTAAATGCACTATTAATAATAACTGGACCAATAAACAAAGTGGGTAAAGCGCCTGCTAAATATTGAATTCCTTTTAAAAGTATTTTTCTATTGGTAGCCATTTAGAATCGGATGTTTACGCCAACGCCATTTTGATTGGTGATGATTTTCATATCGTAATTGTAGCCCAATTTATTCTTGTCTTTTGGTGCTGTTTCGTTGTACAAGTCAATACTTTTGGCAACACGGTCGCGATTTCCACTTAAAATTGGAATAGAAATACCTGCTACTACTATACCTGCTACAGAAATTACTGTTGGATATGTTTTGTTTTCAGTAGTTAAGCCCATAGCGGCATCAGCTACACACAAACCAATTCCAGTTGCTAGTAAAATTCCGCCCCAAGATTGTCTTGTTTTTGCTTTGTTGTACATATTCAAAGCTTCTGGATTTGCCATTAAAATTTTCTTAACATCATGTTTGTAAACTAATGAATCGTTCACATAAAATTTATTGTCTTCCGTTCTAATTTGTTGCGAAAAAAGTAAACTTGTAAAAAGTAAGCTGATAGTAAAAAATAATGTTTTCATATTGGATGTTTTGGTTAGTTTATTGGTTTTTATAATCATTAACAGCAGCTCTCACACTGCCTTTTTCTTTTAAAAGTTGTTCGGCTGCTTCATATGAAATTCCTGTTTCTTCCATAATCATTTTGGTACCGCGATCGATTAATTTGGTATTGCTCAATTGCATATCGATCATTTTATTGCCTTTTACTTTGCCCAATTGTATCATGGTTGCTGTTGAAATCATGTTCAATACCAATTTCTGAGCCGTTCCAGCTTTCATTCGCGAACTTCCTGTCACGAATTCTGGCCCCACAACGACTTCAATTGGAAATTTAGCTGTCAAAGCTAGCGGACTTCCAGCATTGCAAGTGATGCAAGCGGTTGTGATTCCATTCAAATTGCAAGTTTCCAAACCGCCAATAACATATGGCGTTGTTCCTGAAGCAGCAATTCCAACGACTACATCATTTGCATTAATATTCCATTCTTGTAAATCTTTCCATGCTTGTTTGGTGTCATCTTCGGCAAATTCTACGGCTTTTCTTATGGCTGTATCGCCACCAGCAATAATTCCAATGACTAAATCAAAAGGAACACCAAACGTTGGCGGACATTCCGAAGCATCTACAATTCCTAATCGACCCGAAGTTCCTGCGCCAATGTAAAACAAACGACCACCTAATTTCATTTTTTCCACAACAGCAGTTACAACGGTTTCAATTTGCGGTAAAGCTTTTTCTACAGCCAACGGAACGCTTTTGTCTTCGTTGTTGATATTCGCCAACAAATCAATAACCGACATTTGTTCTAAATGTTCATATTTGGAAGCTTGTTCGGTGGTTTTAATGAAGTTCATGGGTTGTTAAATCTTAACCAAAGATAAAGGAAAAAAAGTTCCTCACAAAGTGAAATTTTTAGAAATAAAGAAATTGAAAAATGAAGAATTCTTAATTGTTTAAATTTTTATATTCAAAATTGGTCTCACTAATGCGAATGTCCCATTTCCATGAAAAAAGCCAATAAAAATCCCAATACAATCATGGTGATTTTTGCCAAATTGAATTTGTGTCCTTCGTTGCTTTCAAAAATAATGGTGGATGAAATATGAAATAAAATCCCAACTACAACTGCTGAAATTTCTTTAGAATAATGTTGGGCAAAATGCATTTGTTCGGCTAAAAAAGTTCCTAGTGGCGTCATCAAAGCAAAAGCAAACATAAAACCGAAAATCATTTTCTTTTCCATTTTGGCATTCACAAAAAATAAAGTTAAAATAATGGCAATTGGAAAGTGATGCACGGCAATTCCATAGGCTAAATTCGTATTTTCTTGGATAGGAAAACCTTCCAATAATGCATGCAAACACAAGCTAACGAACAATAACCAAGGAATATGATGCAATTCGTCGTTTTTATCCGTATGAATGTGAACGTGACCATGTTCGGCACCTTTGGAAAAGAATTCTAAAACAATTTGGAATAAAATTCCAATCATGATGAACAGTCCAACGGGCAAAAGGTCTTCGTGTTCGCCTTCGTGATGGTGGTGATGTCCTTCTTGAAACAATTCGGGTAATAAGTGCAAAACCGTTAGCGACAACAAGAAAGCGCCACTAAATGCCAATAGCAATTTAATGTTTTTCTTTTTTTGAGGTTTTAAGAACAAAGCAATCAAAAAACCTGCAATTACAGCGAAAAAAGTAATAATATATTGCATTATTTAAATAGCATGATTAAACGTTCGGATTGGTTTTTGTAGAATTTTCGCAATTTGTAATCGCCAAAAATATCCAATAAATAAATGCCTGCTTCTTCCATCATTTGTTCAAAATCTTCTAATCGTAAAGCTTGCACTTTTTCGGTAAAATGAAAATTTTGACCATCAGCTTCAAAAGTAATCTCTTTGAAAATATGTCCGTCTTTTAAATAACGTTTCAGATGAAAATTAATGCCTTCCACCGTTTTAATTTCTTCAGGAACTAGATTTTCCAACACATAATCCACATTCATAAAATCGATACATGCAAATCCTGTTTCGGTTAAACTGTTGTGAATCGCTTTTAGAGTCTTGAAGTTATCGGCGTCATTTTCGAAGTAACCAAAACTGGTAAACAAATTGAAAATAGCATCGTATTTTTCATCGCAAGTTTCGCGCATATCGTGCACTTTGAAATGCAGTTTTTCATTGGCAAACTGACTCGCTTCTTTAATGCTGTTTTCAGATAAATCAGCACCAGTAACATCATAACCTAACGAATTCAAATAAATCGCATGGCGACCTTTTCCGCAAGCCAAATCTAGAATTTTTGCTTCTTCAGGTAAGTTCAAATACTGCGTGAGATTGTCCATAAACAATTGTGCTTCTGTATAATCACGGTCTTTGTATAAGATATGGTAATATGGCGTATCAAACCAAGAGGCAAACCAAGTTGAAGTTGGTTGGTTGGTTATGGTTTCTGGTTTATTGTTAGTTACTGACATTATTCTGATTTCATTTCTTTCAAGTGGCAAATTTAATGTATTTTTGCACAAGATTACGAATTATTGCATTGGCAATTGAATTTTGTAATGGAACTTGAATTTGAAGCATGGAAAATTTTAAAATGGTGGCCAAAACCTTTTTTGGCTTCGAAGAACTTTTAGCGAAAGAATTAACGCAATTAGGCGCTCAGCAAGTAGAATTGGGTACTCGAGTAGTTTCATTTGTTGGCGACAAAGGTTTTATGTACAAAGCCAATTTGGCCTTACGAACGGCTATCAAAATATTAAAACCAATCAAAACATTTAAAGCGTATAATGACAAAAGTTTGTACGATGGCATGATGAAAATTGATTGGTCAGAGTATATGAACGAACACCAAACGTTTGTTTTTGAAACGACGTTGCATTCGGAGCATTTCAATCACAGTCAGTTTGTGGCTTTAAAATCGAAAGATGCTGTGGTAGACCAATTTCGTGATAAAACAGGCAAAAGACCAAATATTGACAAGGATTTTCCAGATGTGCGTTTGCATATTCACATTGATCGTGATGTTTGTACAGTTTCTTTAGATACTTCTGGCGAATCGTTGCACCGTAGAGGCTATAAATCGGCTACAAATATTGCACCAATCAATGAAGTTTTGGCAGCAGGGATGTTGTTGTTATCAGGTTGGGATGGACAATCACATTTTTTAGATCCTATGTGTGGAAGTGGTACCATTTTGGCAGAAGCTGCGATGATTGCTTGTAATATTCCGGCGAATATCAACCGAAAAGAATTTGCTTTTGAAAAATGGAGCGATTGGGACAGCGAATTGTTTGATAAAGTATTGGAATCGTTATTGAAGAAAACGCGTGAATTTCATTACACCATTACAGGTTATGACAAAGCGCCAAGTGCTGTTGCCAAAGCGAAAGACAATATTAAAAATGCTAATTTAGACGAATATATTACCATAAAACAAGCGAATTTCTTCGAATCTGAAAAAACTACCGAAGGACCGTTGCACATGGTGTTTAATCCGCCGTATGGCGAGCGTTTGGATATTGACTTGGAACGTTTTTACAGAGAAATTGGAGATACGTTGAAACAAAGTTATCCGAATACGAATGCTTGGTTTATTACTGCCAATTTAGAAGCGTTGAAGTTTGTTGGGTTAAAACCAAGTAGAAAAATTAAGTTATTCAACGGAAAGTTAGAAGCTCGATTTGTAAAATACGAAATGTACGCCGGAAGTAAACGCACCAAATTTCAAATCCAAAATGAAAACTAAAACTTTGACTTATGTTAGCTAAAAAAACCAAAGCCTTTTTATACAACTTTTTCGGATTTTCTGCTTTTTATATTCCTGCTTATTTGTTGATTATGAATTTCACTAATTTGCAAGGATTTTGGATTGCCGGAACTGCCTTTATGGTTTCTTTGATTTTATCACCAAAATTTCAATACATGAAAACCGCTGATGGCGAAAAGATTTTCATGAAATGGATTTTTACTAAAGGGATTAAAGAAGTGGGATAGTTTTCCCTTAGACTCTAAAAATGGCGAGTAGCCATAAACAGCTTTATTATTTTTTAAGCATTTTCGTCAACGAATTTAAACATGGACTAACATCAAAGTACAAACCTTCTAATTTGGCTTCATTTTCAGTAATAGTTAAATAATCGTAATGTTCAATTAAACTTTGAGAACCTCCAAATTGAAATCCAAGTATATTTAATAAATCATATTCATGTGAGGTGTAAATCACATAAAAGGCTTTTTTTTTGCTTTTTCCATTCCCTGAACTCATCAAAGCATCTACAATAATTCGTAATTGGATCATTCTTTTCTCAAAAGATTCATTATTTCCTAATTGTTCTAATGAATATAGTTGATAATTTATGGCATTTAAATCAAATGGATTTTTTAAAAGCATTTCATTAGTAAAAACAATTATTTTATTTAAATCCAAACTATCTATTTCTTCTTTTTGAACCACAACTCTTAAGCTGTCTCTATAACTAGAACGGGAGTAAGGCGAATAATTCTCATCAAAAATATAACCATAATATAAGTGTCTCTTCTCCTCTAAAGTCATTGTAGAATCCGCTTGTTGAAATCTATTCATCAAAGTTTTGTAAAACAGATTTGATTTCTCCATTTGGATATTTTTCTCAATTTTCTTGTAATCAGGTTTTTCAAAATCCCAATCTTGAGAATATGTTAAATGACCTATTAAAATAAATGTTATTAGGATTATTTTTTTCATTATTTTTTATATGTAACGTTTTATCAACTAGTGTATTAATGCCGTTTATGCATTTTTTATTTCTGTTTTTTTATCTATTCTATGATTTTCAAACATTTCAATTGCTGCCTTTAAAAGACCAAACATTCCTAAACCCAAAATTATAAGACCTATTGATAAATCTTTTAATATTCCAATATCCAGAATATAGTATCCAATTAATCCAAATATCAGAAAAAATAGAATCATAAAAGATATTAGAAAAATCATAATTTTACCTTTTACAGGGTCTTGCCAAATTTTTTCAGAAACCTTATTTTGAGTTTTGGAAGTGTCTTGTAATGAAGAAAAACTAACACTTAGCCCAATAAAAATCAAAACAGTATTTAAGCTTTGGAAAATCAAATTTGGATTTTGTTTTAATTGTTCCATTCCTTGCAAGTATGGTTTCAGAGCGAAATATAGTCCGATCAACATTAGTGGATATTGCAAGTAACTTATGTAGTGAAAAAAAATCTTAAAATTCATAAATATACTTTTTTTTATATTTCTGCTAACGTTCCGGCGCTTGGCGAGGTTGCGAACTTCGGAACTGATTATTTTCTGTTAAAGATAAAATTTCTTGCGAAATGTAAACGTGAATTTACCACAAAATTCGCAATCTTGCCAAACGCTTGTTAGCAGATGTTTTTTTATTTTTTTAATAGTTCGCTTACTTTATTATCCAATTTTTTTAATACGTTCAATACTAAAACATCATTGATATATTCAACCTTTCCATTTTTATCAATCACTATATTGTAGGGATAATGAGGTATTTTAAATTTATCTATAATTAATTTACCATTCGGAATAATATTAAAATCGAGTTTATGATTTAATAAAAATTTTTCAATGGTTTCTTTATTATTCCAAGTAACTGCAAAAAATTCAACATCTTGATTTTTATATTTTTCTTTTATATTATTTAATTCGGGAAATTCAGCTACACAAGGTTTACATTGCGTAAACCAAAAATTTAGCACAATAACTTTCCCTTTTAAATTTTCAAGGTTAAATTTCACACCATTAATATCTTCTAGATTTAGTTCTTCTAATTTAGAACCGTCTAATTCATTTCTGTATTCTTTTTCAGCTTTTATTTTTCTTTTTTGTTCAGTTTCTTTATTTTTAATTTCTTCTTTAGTCAATTCTTTATTTAAAATCACAAGTTCATTATTAATTGTGTCTTTTAAAAAAATCTGTGTGTAATTTTGAATTTTTGAATTTTTTATTAAAGAATCCATTTCTTTTTTCGTGTATGGTTTACCATTTTCGAATATAGACTTGATTATAATTTTCGGATTTGTTTTTTGAATTTCAATAAACTCATTTCTGTCTATTTTTTTACATTCTTCAATATTAAATTTCTTTTCTTGACTAAGTACTATGTTACTTAATAAAAGAATTATAGAAAATATAAATATGTTTTTTGATTTCATTTTTCGTGTTTTTAGGTAAAATATCTGCTAACTTGTTTATATGTATGACTGCGTCATACATATCTCTCTATTTTTGGGTAGATATGTATGATAAACATCATACATTATTTCAATTGTAAATATATAAAAATTATTACAATTCATCAAATGGACTTTTAATTTGTTGAATGCTTTTTGTGCTTACATGCGTGTAAATTTCAGTAGTTTTACTGCTATTATGGCCTAATAATTCTTGAATGTATCTTAAATCGGTTCCACTTTCAAGTAAATGGGTAGCATAACTATGACGTAACCAATGTAAGGTTACGGGTTTAGTAATTTTAGCCTTTTGTAAAGCTTGTTTTAAAACACTTTGTAAGCTTTGTTCTGAATATTGTTCTCCTTTGTTTTGTCCTTCAAATAGCCAAGTTCTTGGTTTGTTTTCTAAATAATAGTCTCGTAGCATTTCTAATATTTTTGGGCTTAATGGAGTAATTCTATCTTTTTTGCCTTTTGATTGTCTAATAATTACTATATTTCTTTTGGAGTCAATATCATTTGGTTTTAAATTTAATAATTCACTTCTTCTAAGTCCGCAACTGTAAATCATAGAAAGCATCACTTTGTGTTTTAAATTATTATGTGCAGAGAGAATTGCTTTAACTTCCTCCTTACTCAAAACATTAGGCAATACCTTTTCTCGTTTCGGACGATGTATTTTGTCAATATCAATTGCCGTTTCTTTTACTATTTTAAAGTATAATTTAATTGCATTCACAATCTGATTTTGATACGATGAAGATAAATTATGCTTTAAAATATAATCATTGTTGTATAAAATTACATCTTCGTTAGTAATGTCTTTTACAGCTTTGGTGTTGCAAAACGTTAAAAACGATTTTAAAGCTTCGCTATACGTGTTAATCGTATTTGGGCTGTAGCGTTTTGATAAAAGATATCTTTTGAATGTTTCAATGCTTGCAATTCCTTCAGCATTTGGAACTAAAGTATGCGCTAATGGAAGGTTAAAATGCAATCGGTTCGCTTCGGTGTCAGGCAAATGCCAATATTTATTTGAAGCACTCCATCGAGCATCTTCAAAAGTTTTTATTCGGGCAATTAAGGCTGCATTTTTTTCAAAGTAAATCGCAATTCTAGGACTTCCTTTGTGTAGTAACGTTTTGGCTTTCCAATTCATATTCATGGCTTATAAGTTGCAAATATAAAAAAATCCTCAATATCAAGCTATTGAGGATTTTGAAATTATAATATGTAAAATGATTTACTTTCTTTTAATCACTTTTTCTACTGCTTCCACAATCGCTTGATTGTTTAGCTTGTATTTTTCCATTAATTGGTCTGGTGTGCCACTTTCTCCAAAGCTGTCATTAACCGCTACAAATTCTTGTGGTACCAAATGGTTTTGAACCAATGTTCTAGAAACGCTTTCTCCTAAACCACCAATGATGTTATGCTCTTCCGCTGTAACCACACAACCTGTTTTCTTCACCGATTTTAAAATCGCTTCTTCGTCTAATGGTTTAATCGTGTGAATATTGATTACTTCAGCTGAAATTCCTTTTGCTTCTAAAGCTTCTGCCGCTACCAAAGCTTCCCATACTAAATGTCCGGTTGCAATAATCGTAACATCAGTTCCTTCATTTAATAGAATCGCTTTTCCAATTACGAAAGGTTCGTCAGCTGGCATAAAGTTAGGCACTACAGGACGACCAAAACGCAAATACGCTGGACCATGATGATCAGCTAAAGCAATTGTTGCAGCTTTGGTTTGGTTGTAATCGCACGTATTAATTACCGTCATTCCAGGCAACATTTTCATTAAACCAATGTCTTCTAAGATTTGGTGTGTTGCTCCGTCTTCTCCTAGCGTTAATCCAGCATGAGAAGCACAAATCTTCACATTCTTATCCGAATACGCTACCGATTGACGAATTTGGTCATACACTCTTCCAGTAGAAAAATTAGCGAAAGTTCCTGTGAAAGGAATTTTTCCACCAATCGTTAATCCTGCTGCAATTCCAATCATATTCGCTTCTGCAATTCCAATTTGGAAGAAACGCTCTGGGTGGTTTTTCTTGAAATCATCAAATTTTAATGATCCAATTAAATCCGCACAAAGTGCTACTACGTTTTCGTTTTTTTGACCTAATTCAGTCATTCCAGCTCCAAATCCTGAACGGGTATCTTTGCTGCCTTGGTTGATATATTTTTTCATTTGTTTTTAAATTTAATGGTATTCTACTGAATACTTGTAACTGAACACTGATTACTGATTAATAGTCTCCTAAAGTTTCAACATTTTGTTCTAATGCATTTGCTAATTGCTCATCATTTGGCGCTTTTCCGTGCCAAGCGTGTGTGTGCATCATAAAATCAACACCGTTACCCATTTCGGTATGCAATAAAATACAAACCGGTTTTCCGTTACCTGATTTTGATTTTGCTTCAGTTAAACCAGCTTTAATAGCGTCAATATTGTTTCCTGCTGCGATTTCTAATACAATCCAATCGAATGCTTCAAACTTCGCTTTTACGCTTCCCATAGCTAGAACTTCGTCTGTAGTTCCATCAATTTGTTTTCCGTTTAAGTCGATTGTTGCAATTAAATTATCTACTTTTTTTGCAGAAGCATACATAATCGCTTCCCAGTTTTGACCTTCTTGTAATTCACCATCACCTAAAAGAGCAAAAACCAAATGGTTATCGTTGTTCAATTTCTTAGCTTGCGCCGCACCAATTGCAACCGATAAACCTTGTCCTAACGAACCCGATGCCATTCTAATTCCAGGTAAACCTTCGTGAGTCGTTGGGTGACCTTGTAGTCTAGAATTTAATTTTCTGAATGTTGCTAATTCTGCTACAGAAAAGTAACCGCTTCTGGCTAAAACACTGTAAAAAACAGGCGAAATATGACCGTTTGATAAGAAAAATAAATCTTCACCAATTCCGTTCATATCAAAACCTTCGTTACGTTTCATAACGTCTTGGTAAAGGGTAACCAAAAATTCAGCACATCCCAAAGAACCTCCTGGGTGACCTGAATTTACGGCATGAACCATACGAAGAATATCTCTTCGAACTTGTGTTGTAAAATCTTGTAGTTGTTGCGTGTTAGACATTATAAAAGATATATGTGTTAATTGCATGCAAAAGTAATTCTATTTTTTTGTCGCTACAAATCATTTTATTATAAGTTATTAAGATTGTTGATTGTAAAAAGTAAAAAGTAAAAAGTAAAAAGTAAAAAGTAAAAAGTGAAAAGTAAAAAGTAAAAAGTGAAAAGTAAAAAGTGAACAAGGAGAAAGTAAACCGATTTTGAATTTTACTGAATTTCATAAATAATTCCAAATTCTAATTTCTAATTTCTAATTTCAATTATCTTTGCGTTTCGTAAATGCACAATATGAAGTTTGATTTAATTACCAAAGACCCAAAAAGTAAAGCCAGAGCAGGAAAAATAACTACCGACCACGGCGTTATTGAAACCCCTATTTTCATGCCAGTTGGTACTGTTGCTTCTGTAAAAGGAGTTCATCAAAGAGAATTAAAAGAAGATATCAATCCCGATATTATTTTAGGAAATACGTATCATTTATACCTTCGACCACAAACTAAAATTTTAGAAGCCGCTGGAGGTTTACATAAATTCATGAATTGGGATAGAAATATCTTAACCGATTCTGGAGGGTATCAAGTATATTCACTTTCTTCGAATAGAAAAATTAAAGAAGAAGGTGTGAAATTCAAATCGCATATTGATGGTTCCTATCATTTCTTTTCACCTGAAAATGTAATGGAAATTCAAAGAACTATTGGTGCTGATATTATCATGGCATTCGACGAATGTACGCCGTATCCATGTGATTATCGTTATGCGAAACGTTCGATGCACATGACGCACCGTTGGCTAGACCGTTGTATTAATCATTTGGAAACTTTGCCATTTAAATACGGATACGAGCAAACTTTTTTTCCAATTGTTCAAGGAAGTACCTATAAAGATTTAAGAGCACAATCAGCGGAATATATTGCCAGTGTTGGTGCTCAAGGAAATGCTATTGGAGGTTTATCAGTTGGTGAACCTGCGGAAGAAATGTATGCAATGACGGAAGTTGTAACTGCTATTTTACCTGAAGATAAGCCAAGGTATTTAATGGGTGTAGGAACTCCAATTAATATATTAGAAAACATTGCATTAGGAATTGATATGTTTGATTGTGTGATGCCAACGCGTAACGCCAGAAACGGAATGCTGTTTACCGCTCATGGAACTATCAATATGAAAAATAAAAAGTGGGAAGCTGATTTTTCGCCAATTGACGAAATGGGCCACACTTGGGTTGATACAGAATATTCAAAAGCGTATCTTAGACATTTATTTGCAGCCAATGAATTCTTAGGAAAACAAATTGCTACCATTCATAATCTAGGTTTTTACATGTGGTTGGTTCGTGAAGCAAGAAAGCAAATTTTAGCTGGAACATTCAGAGAATGGAAAGATAAAATGGTGGTTCAAATGAGTCAGAGACTTTAAAGTTGATGGGTGAAAGGTGTTTGGTGATGGGTGTTTTTGCTAAACTTTGTTTAGCTATTTGCCTAAGGTTAGGGGATTCCTAGCAAGCTCGGAATGACAGGACTAATAAAACTTGAAACCTGAAACTTGAAACTCGAAAATTTAAAAATGAAATTAATAGATAAATACATACTAAAACGATATCTTGCCACTTTTTCAGTGATGTTGTTGCTATTTATACCAATTGGAATAGTAATTGACGTTTCTGAAAAGGTAAATAAAATGATAGAGAAGAAAGTGCCATTAATGGATATTCTCATTTATTATGGCGATTTTACGGTGTATTTTGCTAATTTGTTATTTCCAATCTTTTTATTTTTATCGGTAATTTGGTTTACTTCCAAATTGGCTAATAATACAGAAATTATCGCTATTTTAAGTTCTGGTATTTCGTACCAAAGGTTTTTAAAACCGTATTTGATTGGTGCTACAATTGTTTCCGTTTTTGCATTAGTAATGGGTTTTTTCTTAGTTCCAAAAGCTAGCAAAGGATTTAATGATTTTCGTTACCAAAATCTAAAAGGAAATGCACAAACTAGAGAAACCTCAGATATTTTTAGGCAAATTGGGAAAGATGAATTTATTTATGTAAGTAATTACAATTACCTTTCAAAAACAGGATTTAATTTTGTTTATGAAAAATTTAAAGGCAATCAATTGGAGTTTAAAATCGAAGCCAATCGAATTAAATACAACGAGGAAACTAAAAAATATGCACTTTATACTTTTACGAAAAGAACCGTCGGACAGTTAAATGACCAATTAGAATCTTCTGAAAAAGAAATCATGGATTTTAATTTTGAACCCGACGATTTAACTCCAGTTGTATACGTGGCAGAAACGATGACAATTGGAGAATTATATAAATTTATTCAAAAAGAGAAAGCCAAAGGGAATGCGAATATTAATACCTATTTAGTAGTTTTTTATAAAAAATTTAGTTTACCAATTTCGGCATTTATTTTAACCATAATAGCAGTTGCAGTTTCTTCCATGAAGCGACGAGGCGGAATGGGAATGAATTTAGCCATTGGAATTGTTATTGCATTTACCTTTATTTTCTTTGATAAAGTTTTTGGAACTATGGCTGAAAAATCAAGTATTTCGCCTTTAATTGCCGTTTGGTTTCCTAATATAGTATTCGGATTTTTAGCTTTTTATTTACTTCGCAATGCCAAACGATAATATTAAAAGTTATTTACACCTGCATTTGATTGTATTCATTTGGGGTTTTACTGCCATTATTGGCGCTTTAATTTCATTGGATGCTTTGCCATTGGTTTGGTGGCGTATGACTTTAGCAGTTGTATTTATTTTAGTATACATTAAAATCAAGAATATTCCACTGCAAGTTCCAAGAAAAACGCTACTTGCTTTTCTATTTGCAGGATTAATTATTATGTTGCATTGGTTTACATTTTTCAAGGCAATCAAGGTTTCCAATGTGTCTGTAACTTTAGCTTGTCTGTCAACGGGTGCTTTTTTTACGTCATTAATTGAACCGCTTTTGTTTGGTAAGAAAGTAGTTTGGTACGAAATTGTATTTGGATTAATTGTAGTTGGCGGATTGTATATCATCTTCAATGTGGATATGCAATATGTTACGGGAATTATTTTGGCACTTTCATCGGCTTTTTTATCGGCGCTTTTTTCTGTAATCAATGGGAAATTTGCCAAAGAATATAACGCTACAACCATTTCTTTTTATGAATTGAGTGGTGGCGTACTTTTTTTGAGTGTATTTTTACTTTTTTCAGGTGAATTTACAGCTTCATTTTTCCAAATTTCAATGTCCGATTTGGGTTGGTTATTGCTTTTAGCTTCAGTTTGTACGGCTTATGCTTTTATTGCTTCTGTTAAGGTAATGAAGTTTTTGAGTCCGTATACAGTAATGCTAACCATCAATCTAGAACCGGTTTACGGAATTATTTTAGCCGTATTAATTTTTGCAGATAAAGAAAAAATGTCGCCAAGCTTTTATGTGGGAGCAGCTATCATTTTGGCCACTGTGATTTTGAATGGAATAATAAAGAATTATAAAAAAGTAGCAACTAAAAACGAATTAGTGTAAAAGATATAAAATGAAAATTTTATCTTTGTCCTAACAAACTTAACTAACGAATACATTTTTATGGAATATTTAGATTTTGAATTACCAATAAAAGAACTTGAAGATCAGTTAGATAAATGTGTTGTGATTGGTCAGGAGTCAGATGTTGACGTAACCAATACATGCAAACAGATTGAGAAAAAACTAGAAGAAACTAAGAAAAAAATCTATAAAAATCTTACAGCTTGGCAACGTGTACAATTGTCGCGTCATCCTAATCGTCCATATACAATGGATTATATCAATGCTTTGTTTGGTGATACTTTCTTAGAGTTATTTGGAGATAGAGGCGTGAAAGATGATAAAGCGATGGTTGGTGGTTTGGGTAAAATCAATGGCCAATCGTTTATGGTTATCGGGCAACAAAAAGGATACAATACCAAAACTAGACAATACAGAAATTTTGGAATGGCTAATCCTGAAGGGTACAGAAAAGCCCTTCGTTTGATGAAAATGGCTGAAAAATTCGGTATTCCGGTTATTACTTTAGTTGATACTCCAGGTGCTTATCCAGGTTTAGAAGCAGAAGAACGTGGACAAGGTGAAGCTATTGCAAGAAATATTTTTGAAATGTGTCGTTTACAAGTGCCAATTATCACCATTATTGTAGGCGAAGGTGCTTCTGGAGGTGCATTAGGAATTGGTGTTGGTAACCGCGTTTTTATGTTGGAAAACACATGGTATTCCGTAATCTCTCCTGAATCTTGTTCGTCTATTTTGTGGAGAAGTTGGGAATACAAAGAGCAAGCAGCTGAAGCATTGAAGTTGACTTCATTCGACATGAAGAAACAAAATCTAATTGACGATATCATTCCTGAACCATTAGGTGGAGCACACTACGATAGAGAAACAACTTTTAAATCTGTTGAAGAATATATTATTAAAGCATTCAACGAATTAAAAGAGTTATCAACAAAAGACTTAGTTGCGCAACGCATGGACAAATACAGTAATATGGGTGAATTTAAAGACTAAATTCACGCTTTCCAATTTTAAAAGTCCGAAGCCTTACCGTTTCGGATTTTTTTTGACTTATTAACAATTGAAAATCAGTTATCAACAGGTTTTTAACAGTTTGGTATTGACAAATAAACCCAAATTGTTTTAAAATTTAGTTACCTTAGCAACATGGAAAACATCAAAAATATTAATCCTTATAAAGTAGATAAATCTACGCTCATTAGCCTTGAAAAAGGAAAGCTACCACCACAAGCAGTAGACCTTGAGGAAGCTGTATTGGGAGCCATGATGATTGATAAAAAAGGGGTAGATGAGGTAATTGATATCTTGCAACCGGATGCTTTTTACAAAGAAGCTCACAAGCATATTTTTGAAGCAATTGTTGAACTTTTCAACGATACGCAACCTATTGACTTATTAACCGTTTCCTCTCAATT
This sequence comes from Flavobacterium sp., assembly GCA_018401995.1. Lineage (GTDB taxonomy): Bacteria > Bacteroidota > Bacteroidia > Flavobacteriales > Flavobacteriaceae > Flavobacterium. The sequence goes on from JAGYJR010000015.1 coordinate 35,089, forward strand.
AAAGAAGAATGCCAAACTGGATTTAGCTGGCGGTGATTTTTATCTGATTCAACTAACTCAAAAGATATCATCTTCGGCTCATATTGAATTTCATTCGCGCATTATTCTTCAAAAGTTTATACAACGTAGTTTGATTAAAATTTCGAATGAAATTATTGAGGAATCATATGATGAAACTACTGATGTGTTTGATTTATTAGATAAAGCGGAATCCAAATTATACGAAGTTACGCAAGGAAATATCAAACGAAGTTCGGAAACGGCTCAAAGTTTAGTAATTCAGGCCAAAAAACGTATCGAAGAAATTGCAGGTAAAGAAGGTTTGAGTGGAGTTCCTACAGGTTTTCATGATTTGGATAAATTGACTTCGGGTTGGCAACCATCCGATTTAATTATTGTGGCAGCTCGTCCAGGTATGGGAAAAACTGCATTTACACTTTCAATGGCGAGAAATATGGCTATTGATTTCGGTGCACCAGTTGCATTTTTCTCTTTAGAGATGTCATCTGTTCAGCTAATTACGCGTTTGATTTCCTCTGAAACAGGATTGTCTTCTGAAAAATTACGTACTGGAAAATTAGAAAAACACGAATGGGAGCAACTTTCTATAAAAGTAAAAGATTTAGAAAAAGCGCCTTTATATATTGATGATACACCATCACTATCCATTTTTGATTTACGTGCCAAAGCCCGTCGTTTAGCTTCACAATATGGAATTAAAATGATTGTAATTGATTATTTGCAATTAATGACAGCTGGTGGAAATGGAAAAGGTGGCGGAAATAGAGAGCAAGAAATTTCAACTATTTCTAGAAACTTGAAAGCATTAGCAAAGGAATTGAATGTTCCAGTGATTGCACTTTCACAGTTATCGCGTGCGGTTGAAACTCGTGGTTCCAGTAAGCGTCCGTTACTTTCCGATTTGAGGGAATCAGGAGCTATTGAGCAAGATGCCGATATCGTATCGTTTATTTACCGACCAGAATATTACAAAATTGATGAATGGGATGATGAAGAACGCTCACCAACACAAGGTCAAGCCGAGTTTATCATTGCAAAACACCGTAATGGTGGATTAGATAACATTCGATTGAAATTTATTGGGAACTTAGGTAAGTTCGATAACTTAGATGATTTTGGTTCGCCATTTGATGCATTGCCATCTAAAATGAATTTAGACGACACCAATCCGTTTATTACCCCAAATTTACCAACACCAAACGAAGCTTTTGGTAGCAATATGAATTCAGGTTCATTTGATGACGACGATTCCGATGTTCCTTTTTAATTAATTGCAATCCACTTTTCAGTGGATTTTTTTTTATTGCGTCTCACTATTTTCTTTTATCTTTGAATAAAATACACTGCTTTCAATGAAAAAATATATAGTAATTTGTTTTTTGTTTCTTTCATTTTATTCAAAAGCATCATTTGTACTTTTGCCCATGGAAGCTGAAGGACAGAAAAATCACCTAAAAGCTTATGGAATATCCTATTGGGCGCTAAATAAAGATTACAAGGCAACTTGGTTATTGAATTATCGTGGCGGTTCTTTTTTGTTGCCTGATACACCAGAACTAAGAAAAGAATGTCAAATTAGAGGCGTTACTTTCGAAATTCTTTCCGATGCTACTGCTAACGGAATTTTGGAAGAAATTAGTTCGCCATCACAAAATATGGAAGCGGTTGTTCTAGAAAAAGCACCCAAAATTGCCGTTTATACACCAAAAGGGAAACAACCTTGGGACGACGCAGTAACATTGGTATTAACTTACGCCGAAATTCCATTTACAACCATTTATGATGAAGAAATTTTAAGTGACCAATTGCTTTTATACGATTGGTTGCATTTGCATCACGAAGATTTCACAGGACAATACGGTAAGTTTTTCGGAGCTTACAGAACAGCACCTTGGTATATTGAACAAAAAAAAGAAGCTGAAATCCTAGCTAAAAGATTGGGTTACAATAAAGTTTCAGAGGCTAAATTAGCCGTAGCGTTAAAAATTAGGGATTACGTGATTGGTGGCGGATTCATGTTTGCCATGTGCTCAGCAACTGATAGTTTTGATATTGCTCTAGCTGCCGAAGGTGTTGATATTTGCGAACCCATGTTTGACGGTGACGACAGCGAACCTAATTACCAAAGTAAAATTGATTACAACAATTCCTTTGCATTCAAAGACTTTATATTGGAAAGGAGTCCAACGGTTTATGAGTTTTCCGACATTGATACCACTAAAGATAGAGAATCTAGAATAATTCCCTTCGAGAAAGACTACTTTACGTTAATGGATTTTTCTGCAAAATGGGATCCAATTCCAACGATGTTATGTCAAAATCATACGCAATTAGTAAAAGGGTTCATGGGACAAACCACCGCTTTCAACGAAGAGAGAATTAAAAGTAACGTACTGCGTTTGGGAGAAAATAAAATCAATGGTGAATCGCGTTATATTCATGGTACTAAAGGAAAAGGAATGTTTACGTTTTACGGCGGTCACGATCCAGAGGATTACCAACATAGAGTAGGTGATGCGCCTACGGTTTTAGATTTACACCCAAATTCTCCTGGTTATCGCTTAATTTTAAACAACGTTTTGTTTCCAGCCGCTCGAAAAAAGAAACAAAAAACCTAATCGTTTTTCCTATGAATTATGATGTTATTCTAAGCGAAATTTTCGCAGCATCGCTTGCGCTTCCTTCCAATGGAACAATTGCTACTACTATTCCAGAATTAGCAACGGTTTCGCCTGATAAATTTGGAATTCACTTAACTACATTAGATGGAGAAGACTTTGGTGTTGGTGATAGCAATGAAAAATTTTCAATTCAAAGTATTTCGAAAGCCTTATCAGTAGCGTTTGCATTTACTTTTTTGGGAGAAAAAGTATGGGAACGAGTTGGGGTAGAACCTTCGGGAAATCCGTTCAATTCTTTGGTGCAATTGGAATATGAAAAAGGGAAACCTAGAAATCCATTTATTAATGCTGGAGCTATTGTGATTGCTGATATTTTGATTTCCAATTTGCAAAATCCCAAGAAAGATTTTCTAGAATTTGTACGAATACTTTCAGGAAATAACACTATTGATTACAATCCAAAAGTAGCACTTTCAGAGAAAAATACAGGTTTTAGAAATGCTGCATTGGCAAATTTTTTGAAATCTTTTGGCAATATCGAAAATAAGGTTGAGGATGTTTTAGATTTTTATTTCCACCAATGTGCTATTGAAATGACTTGTAAAGAATTGGCTCATGCGTTTTATTGCTTTGCCAATGAAGGAAAAACCCGCGAAGGCATTTCCATTTTAACGCCAAGTCAAGCCAAAAGATTAAATGCTGTAATGCAAACCTGTGGCTTCTATGACGAATCTGGCGAATTCACCTATAAAGTGGGTTTACCTGGAAAAAGTGGAATCGGCGGTGGAATTGTAGCGTTATTACCCAATCATTTCACAGTTGCCACTTGGAGTCCGAAACTGAACAAAAAAGGCAATTCAGAATTAGGAATGCATGCTTTGGAACTATTAACTACCAAAACCGGATTGTCTATTTTTTAATTATGAGAAAAATCATATTCTTTTTTTTGTTTTTCACCACTTCAATGTTTTCTCAAGATGTTGTATATAAAAAGGCACAAGATTTTTTAAATAGAAGTAAAATTGATTCAGCTTCTATAGTAATACAAAAGGTTCTTAAAAAGAGTAATAAAATTAATTCTAAACTAAATTTATTGTATGCTCAAATTCTAAAGAATAACAATAGAATAGATAGTAGTTATTATTATTTAGATTTATCAGAGAAAGATTTTTTAAAGCGAAGTGTAAACGATAGTTTAATTTATACGTATGCCTTAAAAGCAGAACTATTTAGGTTTGCTCTTAAAAAGAAAGAGTCTCTAAGTTATTTAAAAAAAATTGATTTATTTGGAATTGAAAAGGTTAAAAATTACGATATAAAAGCCTATTCTCTTAATCGAAAAATGGGAATTTATGACCATTTATGTACATCAATAGATACTTTAAAAATTGTTGTAGAATTAGGAAATGAAATTCTCAAACTTGAAAATAATGTTGTAGATAAAGATATTATAGCTTACACACTTAACGAACTTGCACATATAGAATATCATCACGGAAATCCAAAAATAGGGTTGAAAAAATTTCAAGAAGCTTTAGATTATGCAGAAAGAAATAAATTGATAGTTTCAAACATTGATATACACATGAATCTTGCAACTGTGTATTATAGAGAGTTAAACGATATAAAACAATCTATCAAATTATTAGAAAATATTTTACCATTAGCAGAAAAAAATAAAAACTTAGAACAAATTTATAATTTATATGAAAAGTTAAGTAGTTCTTATTATAACATTGGTGATTATAAAAAAGCATTTTACTATAAATCTAAATCACATGATTCATTTTTTGAATCAAATGCAGATTTAGTGAGTACTAAGCTTACTGAAATTGAAAAGAAATTTAATATTGCAAATAAAGAAAAAGAGATTCAAGAAAAAGAAACCGAAATTAAATTAAAAAACATTCAAATTAGTAATAATAAGAAAAGATTGGCTTTATTTTTAATAATCTTTTTACTAAGTTTAATTGGAGTTGCTGTATTATTTTACTTTTTAAATAAATCTAGAATTCAAAATAAAGTTTTAACAAATCTCTCAAATGATAATAAATTTTTACTTAGTGAAGCAAATCATAGAATTAATAATAACTTACAATTAATTACAATTCTAATTACAGATAAAATTAAAAAATCCCTCATTTGTCGAACAAGTTGAAATTAATGAAATACTTTCAAAAGTAGATGCAATAGCTACATTGCATAGACATCTATACAAAAGTAAAGAAGTGTCTAAAATAAATGTATATAAATATTTGAATGATATTTATTTTAACTTCAATACCCTTTTTAATGAAAATAACATTTCATCTCATTTTTATGTTGATGAACTTAAAATATCAACTGATAATGCCATGTATTTTGGGCTTTTATTAACAGAATTGTATATTAATTCTATTAAACATGCATTTAAAAATCAAGATAATAAAGAAATACGATTTGAATTAAAAGTTCATAACAATGAAATGTATTTTAATTATTCAGATAACGGTAATCAAAAATTAGAAAGTAGTATCAAACCAAAATTAGTTGATAAATTATGCCGTCAATTAAAACTAGAATATAAGATTACTGTTTCTAAAGGTTTTTCCTTTTCATTTAAACAACATATTAAATAATAAAAAGTAAAAAATATTTATATGCGTAATGTTAAAATTTTAATTATTGAGGATGAGATTATTATTGCAGAATATATTAAAGAATTATTAGAAGAAGAATCTTTTAATAATATAAGTATGGCAAACGATAAAGAGGAAGCACTTCATTTAATTAATCATTTTCTTCCAGAGATTATTTTAATGGATATTAATTTAAATGGAATAAATTCGGGAATTGAACTAGCTAAAAATACTAAGGCTAAAGTAATTTATTTAACAGGTCAGTATGATTATGAATTAATGAATCAAGCACTTGAAACCAATCCAGAATCCTATTTAACCAAACCAATAAAAAAGAACGATTTAATAGCCGCAATTCAATTGTGTATTTATCAGTTAAAATCAAATACAATAACTTTCAAAGCTGGTCTTGAAGTGGTAAAACTTAATTTAAATGATATTCTTTTTGTCAAGAGTGATGATATTTATATAGAAATTCAAACTAAAACAAAAAAATATACCATAAGAAAATCGCTAAATGCTTTTTTAAAAGATTTGAACGACTCAAATTTTATTAAAATTCATCGCTCATACATCATAAATAAAACTAAAATAACCTCAAAAAAAGCAACTTCTATTTTTATAGATAATTTTGAAATTCCTATTTCTAGAAGTTTAAATTTAGAGTTGTAATTACCATTCACCTACAAAAATCTGCAGATCACAACATTTCTTAAAGTTAAGTTAAAATAATAAATACATTCGTTTCATAAAACCTGAATTTTTATGAAACTAAAACTTTACTATTTAATAGGATTTTTTCTAATCCAAATAGTTGTTACTGCACAGCAAGGAACTCATTTAAATTTTGATGGCGTTGATAACGATATAATTTTACCAGCAAATATTGGTAACGCATTAACTAATGGTGCCGAATTAACAATTGAATATTGGTTTAAAGGAACTAATGTGCAAAGTGCTGTTCGTATTCTAGGTTGTGATGGTTTTATTATTGCAGGATGGAGGGATTCTAATAATCCTTTCTTTCTTGTTTCTAAGTTAGCGTTCATTAGAAAAGCGCATAAATAATATCTCTTTAAATTTAAAACAGATAACATATGAAACACAAAAATGTAATTGCAAGCATTGCATTTCTCCTCTTAGGTTTAGGAGGATTGCATGCACAAGAAAGCCCAACTTCCACAGGTGGAGATGCCACAGGCACCGGAGGAACTGTTGCTTACAGCGTAGGGCAAATAGTTTATACTACAAATACTAATGCTTCAGGCACAGTAAGCCAAGGCGTTCAACAAGCCTATGAAATTTTCACATTAGGAATAAAAGAAACCGAAATAAACATTTCTCTTTCGATATTTCCTAATCCTACTGCTGATAATTTAACCTTGCAAATAAGAGATTACAATAATGAAAATTTATCGTATCAACTATTTGACATGCAAGGAAAATTATTAAGCAACGGGCAAGTAACGGCACAGCAAACGCAAATAAATACAGCAAGTTTGTCGTCTGCTACTTACTTTATTAATGTTGTTAACCAAGAAAACAAAAAAGTTCAATCATTTAAAATTATAAAAAAATAGAAATTATGAAAAAATTATACACTTTAATAGCAGGAATAATGCTTACAGTAAGCGTATTTGCTCAAGCGCCAGAAAAAATGAGCTATCAAGCAGTGGTTAGAGACGGAAGTAATAACTTAGTTAGTTCATCACCTGTAGGAATGCAAATCTCCATTTTGCAAGGTGCTGTAAATGGTTCTTCTGTTTATACTGAAACACAAACACCTACATCTAACACAAACGGTTTGGTCAGTTTAGAAATTGGAAGTGGGACTGTTGTAAGTGGTACTTTTTCAGCAATAGTTTGGGAAAATGGTCCTTATTTTATTAAAACGGAAACCGACCCAACAGGAGGCACAAATTACACCATTACAGGAACAAGCCAGTTATTAAGTGTTCCATTTGCTATGTATGCCAAAACTTCTGGAAGTTCAATACCTGGTCCACAAGGCCCACAAGGCCCACAAGGTCCAGCAGGAAATGATGGTGCTACGGGGCCACAAGGACCTGCATACACGGGCAATTGTGGTCTAGCTATTGGAGATAGTCATCTAGGTGGAATCATCTTTTATTTAGACTCAACAGGTTGTCATGGTTTAATTGCAGCTCCTACAGACCAATCTGCTACTCCTATGGCCTGGTTTAATTCATATTCTTTAGTTAATGCTGCAGCTAGCGGCGTTGGTGCTGGCCTTGGAAATACAGCAATTATTTGTAATGCTTTCGGAAACACGATTTTATATCCGGCACGTTTATGTCGTGAATTAAATTTGGGTGGGAATTTTCTTGAATGGTACTTACCATCTGTCCATGAATTGAAATTGATGCATAGTAACATTGGACAGGGAAATGCACTCGGATTAGGAAATATTGGTGGTTTTGTTAACAATGGTTATTGGAGTTCTACAGAAGCGAATAGCGGTGAAGCATGGTACTTTAATTTTACTGGTACTGTTGGTGGTATTAGCTACACTAATAAGTTTTCTAACGCTTATGTTCGTGCAGTTCGTCAATTCTAGACCCCCACTAGTGCGAGAATCCTTTCGCGTTCTGCTCATGGGAAACTGTAGATAGAAACACACCAATACAAGTAGGAATTGCTACCGATTGGCAAAAAGTTTCTGCAGGAGTTTATCCTACATTAGCCACTAAAACTACTGGTTCTTTATGGTTTTGGGGATCTAATGTTGCAAGTCAATTAGGTTTAGGAGATATGTTTACAAATCTAAATGGAATTTCAACCAACCATAAACTTATCAAACAATAATGAAATTTTCTGAAGATAAGAGATTAGAAATATTGCTATTCATAATTTATGCACTTTTATTTTCAATAGGTTTATTTATTTATTTGTATAAATAAAAAGTCAGTAATTTTAAAATACCCCAAAAAGTGAAATACTATTTGGGGTATTTTTAATTATATAGAAAATGGAATTTGCAATTTGTATAATTGGTTATGAAAAGTCTAAAATTAATCGAAAATAAATACAACTAAAACCTCCAAAACAAAATCCGACTCACTTTATTTCCGTGTTGCATTTCTGTGATTTGGTAGGTAGCTTTTACTTTTTTCAAGTGAGAAAGTAACGGTTTTACATTGTCTTTTTTTGAAACCAAAGTAGAAAACCATTTCACTTGAGCTTTAAAATGCACGCTTTCATAAATCATATTGGTAATAAAAGCCAATTCGCCACTTTCGCACCAAAGTTCGGAGTTCACGCCACCAAAATTCAATGTTGGTTTTTTGTCGTCTGAAATGCCTAAGTTTTTATTCTTTCGTATGGTGCCTTTATTCGCGTCTTCTTTGGAACTATGAAACGGCGGATTACAAATCGTAAGGTCAAATTTATCTTCAGGTTGGATGATATTTTTAAAAATAGCTCTTTTAGAAGTTTGCAAGCGCAACACTACATTTTCACGCAGTTTCTGATTGGAATTGATATTGTTTTTTGCCGATAGAAACGCTTCTTTGTCAATTTCACTTCCAACAAATTTCCAATCGTATTCCGAAACTCCAATAATAGGATAAATGCAATTGGCTCCCGTTCCAATGTCTAAAACCTGAATTCGATGTTTGGTTTGTAAAGTACCAAAAGTAGCTTCCAAAACATCCGCTGCGCGATGGATGTATTCCGCTCGACCTGGAATAGGCGGACAAAGAAATCCTTTTGGAATATCCCAATTTTTCAAACCATAAAAATGCATTAACAAGGCTTTGTTCAACGCTTTCACCGCATCAGGATTTGCAAAAGCTATTGTGTCTGTACCAAATGAATTCATCGCAACAAACGGCTCCAACTCAGGATTTACCTTTATTAAAGTTTTGAAATCGTAGTTTCCGTGGTGCTTGTTATTCGGATGAAAGCCTGAAGTTTTAGTGGTAGTCAAAGTGAAATAATTTGGTGTAAAGGTAATGTTTTGAAATTAAAATCAACGAGAAAGAAATGCGTTTTGTTATTGTTGAATATAGTTGAAGAAAATCTAGTAAATTGCAAAGTTATGGAAACTTTATTAGTTTTCATATGTTAAAACTATAACTCATAGTTTAGAAGAACTTTAATAAAATCAATTAAAATTAAACTTTAGTTTGATTTAGTATTTCCTTTAGAAATTGATTACATCGAAGCAAACTGATATTAATAAACAGATTTTTAGACTAAAATTGACTAATGAAAATATTTTTATATATTCGATACAGAAATTAACTAAATATTTTATAAAATGAAAAAAATAAAAAAAAGTATAGTATTCTTTTTGTTGGTATTTACTTATATCAGTTGTAAAAAAGAAGTTAAGAATTTTGAAAGTGATGAAGTTTATGTAGAATGCAATAGTAAAAAAGATAGCTTAATAATAAAAATTGGAAGTAAGATAAAATTGAATAAAATTTTTTTGGATTATAGATTTGGAATGAATTCATTAGAATTTGATGAATTGACATTAATGTATATTCAGGATGGGACATTAAAAAAGAATACAGAAAGTTTATGGTTTCCTTTGGTAAATAAAACAGTAAAAGATAGGAAGCAATATTTTGAAGTAACACCTGTTTTTGAAAATGATCGATTGGTTGAAATTAATCTTGATAGCCCATTTTCTCATCCTGATTATAATCATTTTGGTTTACTTTCCTCAAAATATGGAAAACCTTATTATGATTTTAATTGCTCGTTTGTTCATGAATCTTTTTGGGCTTTTCAGGATGTAATTATATCATATACAGAGTCAAATTCAGAAGGGAATAGTCAGCATATTACTTATTCTGATATAAATTTCATAAAGAGAAAATCAGCTAATTATTTAACTAAAAGTTTAAAAGAAGAACAAAAAAGAATTGAAGATGAACTTAAGTTTAAAGATAGTCTGAATAAAAAAGAAAATTTGATTAATAATGCATTTTAAAGTATATGTTTTTATTAAAATCTGATTTTATATGAGCTTTATTGTTTTCAAATTTTTCAATCTAATAATTACACAGTTTTAAGTTGCAAATTCTCCATCACGTTAATTAATTATTTTTGATTTAATTTTTATGACAAAAAAAAGTATTCATTTTGATTTAAATAATTTTCCTAAATGGAATGAGTTTAATTGGATTAAATATGAAATTGATAATTCACTTGAAGCATTGAGAAAATTGCATGAAATTAATAAAAATGCTTATGATGAAATTTATTTTGATTTAGAAGAAAAAATTTCGCGACTTAAAGAAGATAATAAAGATTTAAGTCAAGAGGATTTGTCTCATTTTATACAACATTCATATGGAATAGATGAACAAATTGTATTAGAGCTAGATATGGTGCAAAAATCATCATTAATAATTTATGCATTCGCAATTTTTGAGAATAAACTAAAAATACTTACAGAAAAAATAAAAAAAGATTTTAAAATTAATATTTCATCAAAAAAGAGCAATTCCTATACTTCAGATTATTGGAGAATATTGAGATGTTTTTCAGAGTTAAATATTATAAGCATAGAAAAGTTTTTTATATCTCTCAAATGTCAAATGATAATTAGAAATATAATTGTTCATCAAAATAATATTTTAAATATTAAGCAATATAAAAATATTCGTAGATTCAATGGTTTAACTTTTAATGAATTTGAGGATAATTTTTTTTTAGTAAAAATAGAAAATGAATTTATTGAACAATTAATTTTGGAAATAGAATTATTTTTTAGTCAATTACTTCTTATTATAAAATATGAAAGTAATAATAGATTAATAGGCAATACCTCACAATAGACGCCACTATGACCCGATAGCGCGGAATTGCATTCCGTATCCACAATCAGAATAAAATAGTGTAGTACTTGCTAAAGCTAAAAACAAAAAAACCCGATTTTCATCGGGGTTTTCTATATAAGTAAGATAAATTGGTTTGACAAACGTTATTTAATTTTATTTACAATAGCTGCGAAAGCTTCTGAGTGATTCATCGCTAAATCAGCAAGAACTTTACGGTTCAATTCGATATTGTTAGCTTTTACTTTACCCATGAATTGCGAATAGCTCATTCCGTGTAATCTTGCACCAGCGTTAATACGCATAATCCATAAAGCACGGAAATTTCTTTTCTTTTGCTTTCTATCACGGTAAGCATAAACCATTGCTTTTTCTACCGCGTTTTTAGCTACTGTCCAAACGTTTTTACGTCTACCAAAGAAACCTTTGGCTTGTTTCATTATTTTTTTTCTTCTAGCTCTTGAAGCTACTCTGTTTTTTGCTCTTGGCATAATTTTAAATGTTTTTTGTAGTAAGGCGGTTTTTCAACACTTCTAAACTCAGTACTTTTTACTTTGTACTTTGTACTTTTTACTTCGTTAAGCCCACTCCAGGGTTATTAATTAATTTGTAACCAAACAACATGTTTGAAATATTCCTTTTGTCACCCTCTCCTTTGGGGAGGGATGGGGTGGGGCTTAAATCAAGTTCAATTGTTGTTTAATGCTTCTCTCATCTGTTTTGTGAACCAAAGTAGAATGAGTTAAAGCTAACTTACGCTTCTTAGATTTTTTAGTCAAAATGTGACTCTTAAAAGCGTGTTTTCTTTTGATCTTTCCAGAACCAGTAACTTTGAATCGTTTCTTAGCACTAGATTTTGTTTTCATTTTAGGCATTTTCTTCCTGTATTTAATTTATCTTACTTACTGTCTTTACGAACTTGCTATACAAGTTCAATATGTTTTAATACCGTTGGTATTATTTGTTCTTTTTCTTTGAAGCAAGGTACATAATCATACGCTTTCCTTCAAGTACTGGCATTTGTTCTACTTTTCCGTACTCTTCTAATTCTTGTGCCAAACGCAACAATAGAATTTGACCTTGTTCTTTATAAATAATAGAACGACCTTTAAAGAATACAAACGCTTTCAATTTTGCACCGTCTTGTAAAAACTTTATAGCATTTTTCTTTTTGAACTCATAATCGTGTTCATCAGTTTGAGGTCCAAAACGAATCTCTTTTATGACAACTTGAGAAGATTTTGCTTTAAGTTCTTTTTCACGCTTCTTTTGTTGGTATAAGAACTTACCATAATCCATGATTTTACATACTGGCGGAGCGGCATTTGGAGAAATTTCTACCAAATCCAATTCTTGCTCTTCAGCCATACGTAAAGCATCGCTCGTTTTATAGACGCCTACTTCTACGTTTTCACCTACTAAACGAACTTCCGGCACTCGAATTGCGTTATTTGTTCGATGTGCGTCTTTTTTCTCTTCGCGAGGTTTGAAACCTCTGTTGTTTCTAATTGCTATGGCTTTAAAATTTTAGTTAAACTTAAAATTGTTTTAATGTTTTGTTTATTTCTTCGTTAACTAAAGCAGCAAATGCTTCAATAGTCATCGATTGATTCGACTTTCCAGCGTCTCCATGACGTCTTACCGAAATGGTTCCATTTTTCTCTTCTTCTTCGCCCACAATCAGCATGAATGGGAACTTCTGAGTCTCTGCTTCACGAATTTTTTTACCAATAGTCTCGTTTCTATTGTCTAATAGGGCGCGAATTTCGTGATTTTCTAGCAAATTTAAAACTTTTTGAGCATAATTTTCATATTTTTCACTCAAAGACAGGATAATAGCTTGCTCAGGCATCAACCAAATTGGGAAATTCCCAGCCGTATGTTCTAATAAAATGGCAATGAAACGCTCCATCGAACCAAAAGGCGCACGGTGAATCATTACTGGTCGGTGCAATTCGTTGTCACTTCCTTTGTAAGTCAAGTCAAAACGCTCTGGCAAATTGTAATCTACCTGAATGGTTCCTAATTGCCAACTTCTGCCCAAAGCATCTTTTACCATGAAATCCAATTTAGGACCATAGAAAGCCGCTTCTCCAGCTTCAATTACATAATTTAATCCTTTATCTTTTGCTGCACTGATAATTGCATTTTCAGCTTTTTCCCAGTTTTCAACGCTACCTATATATTTATCCGGATTATCTAAATCACGAACTGAAACTTGAGCCGTAAAGTTTTCAAAACCTAACGAACCAAAAACATACAATACCAAGTCGATAACATTTTTGAACTCCGCATCCAATTGATCAGGAGTACAGAAAATATGCGCATCATCCTGAGTAAATCCTCTAACTCGAGTCAACCCGTGCAATTCACCCGATTGCTCATAACGATATACGGTTCCAAATTCTGCATAACGCTTCGGTAAATCTTTGTAAGACCAAGGTCTAGCATTATAAATTTCACAGTGGTGCGGACAGTTCATAGGTTTTAACAAGAACTCTTCGCCTTCCGCTGGAGTATGAATTGGTTGGAAGCTATCAGCTCCATATTTCGCATAGTGTCCAGAAGTCACATACAAGTCTTTCATTCCAATGTGAGGCGTTACCACTTGCTCATAACCTGCTTTCTTTTGTGCTTTTTTCAAAAAGTTTTCTAAACGCTCTCTTAAAGCAGCACCTTTTGGCAACCATAAAGGCAAACCTTGTCCTACTTTTTGCGAAAAATGGAATAAATCCAATTCTTTTCCTAATTTTCTATGATCGCGACGTTTTGCTTCTTCTAATAATTCTAAGTAGTCGGTTAAGTCCTTTTGTTTTGGGAACGAAATTCCATAAACACGAGTTAACTGCTTATTTTTTTCATCACCTCTCCAGTAAGCGCCCGCTACCGATAAAATCTTCATCGCTTTAATAATACCTGTATTCGGAATATGACCACCACGACACAAATCAAAGAAATTCGAATGATCACAAAAAGTAATTGTTCCATCTTCTAAATTCGAAATCAATTCGGTTTTGTACTCATTATCTTTATAAACCTCTAATGCTTCCGCTTTCGAAACCGCACGCATTTTAAATTCATGCTTCTCTCTCGAAATTTCTAATACACGGTCTTCAATCTTTTTGAAATCGGCATCTGTAATTCTTTGGTCACCAAAATCCACATCATAATAGAAACCATTATCAATCGCAGGGCCAAGTGTTAATTTAATACCAGGGAATAATTCTTCCAAAGCCTGAGCCATCACGTGCGAAGTCGAATGCCAAAAAGCTTTCTTGCCTGCTGTGTCATTCCAGGTATATAATATAAGTGTACCGTCCGTTGTTAAGGTCGTCGTCGTTTCAATAGTGGTACCATTATAGGAAGCAGAAATCACGTTTCTTGCCAATCCTTCACTAATGCTTTTTGCAACATCCATTGGAGTAACTCCTTGAGCCATCTCCTTAACCGACCCGTCAGGTAAAGTAACTTTTATCATTGTTTAAAATTTATAAGGTGCAAATATAAACCTTTAATAAAATCCATACAATATATATAAGGTATAATGTTAAAAAAGATTTGAAGCAGTCGTTTTGTATTTCATAAAT